>JAOAPV010000073.1 GCA_025463055.1 Candidatus Acidiferrum typicum | reverse complement strand
GGGATCGAACTCGGCGTTGTCGTCTACGGGCACTGGGGACCGCCGCTGCTCGGCTTCCCCACGTCTTCGGGAGACGAGTTCGAGCTCGAAGGCCAGGGCATGATCGGCGCGCTCGCCGATCTCATCGACGCCGGCAGAGTGAAATTCTTCAGCATCAACTCCATCAACGGACTTTCTTTCTACAACAAGTCCGCGCATCCCGTCCATCGCAGCTACGTGCAGTCCGTTTTCGATTCTTACCTCCGCGAAGAAGTTGTGCCGTTCATCTGGAGCAGTTGCCAATCGCAAATTGGCATCTCGACCATGGGCATGTCGTTCGGCGCGTATCACGCGGCTAATTCGCTCTTCAAGCATCCCGACGTTATCAAGCGCTGCTTCGCGATGTCCGGCGTCTACGACCTAAAAAATTTCATGGACGGGATGTTCGACGACAATTTTTACTTTAACAATCCCGTCGATTACCTCGCGAATCTAAGCGATCCCTGGGTGTACGAGCAGCTCGCCTCCTGCGACATTCATATCGCTACCGGCACCGGGCAATGGGAAAACTCCGGCCCGTCGTATCGCCTCTCCGAAGTCCTCGCCGGGAAAGGCATTCGCCATTCGCTGGACAACTGGGGCCCCGAAGGCGGCCATGACTGGCCGTACTGGAAGCACATGATGCGCGAGTACGTCGCACGCTTGTTCTGAGAGTTAAAGTACCTCTTTAGATTCCACGGAGGGTCGAGGGGTACCACCCCCGTGGCGATAGAAAGAGTGCGCAAGCCCCTGATAATGCGTTGTTTAGTGCGCTGCCGTTGCGCAAAAGAGTGCGCAATCGCATGATAATGCAGGGGTTGTACGGATGTAATAGGAAGGAAAGAGCTTAGGGCGCTTGCTTGGACTGACATAACGAATTGTATAACAAATTCTGAATATGTCAATAGTAAACTCGGATTCGGCGGGACCGAATCGGTCCTCACATCTGCTAAATTAGCGCGCATTGGAGCGACCATGAACAAGCGTTTTCGCGGTAACGCCTCATTCCTCATTACCTTGGCGCTGGGAGTGGGCGTGGCTGCTGCGGCGCAAACGCCTTCGGCGGCACCCCAAAAGGAGAGCGTTGTGAGCAATGTTGCTAGTGGGCACGCCGGGGGACCGTTTGATGTAAAGGTTGCGCCGCTTCCGCCGGAGGATAAGACACCAGACGCCACGCTTGGCCGCTTCTCGATTGACAAGCAATACCACGGCGATCTGGAGGGCACTGGCAAGGGGCAGATGCTTACGGCCGGCACCGCCGTCAAGGGCTCCGCGGCTTACGTGGCGATCGAGCGGGTCAGCGGCACCTTGCACGGCCGTACCGGCAGCTTCGTGCTGCAGCACACCGGCACGATGAACAGCAACGCGTTCCACCTGACAATTACCGTTGTGCCAGATTCGGGAACCGAGCAGCTCACGGGCTTAACCGGTACGATGAACATCATCATTGCCCCTGACGGCAAACACTCCTACGACTTCACCTACACGCTGCCGCAAACCAAGTAAAGGACGCTGGATGGCGTCACGAAAATGGTGCTACCGCATCGAACTGCCGAGGGCGGAGGCTACTATGTCCAAAGTTGTGTATGTGTCGAAATCGACGTTGGAGCGGAAGCAGGGGCCTTTGCGGGTGGCGCATTTGCCGGGGGAGGCGCAGCCGGTCATGTATAGCGTGCATGGGGCGATTGCGGAGCACTACAAGGTTGATCCGGCAAAGATTGGGGAGTCGCACGCGGCGACCATTGATTACGTGATTTCGGCGACCGCGGGTTGAATGCTGGGAACGTTTGGAGGTGCGCTGGAGGCGCGCCAAATCGATGCCAGCAACGGGAAGCTGACGGCGGAAGTTACCGGCGAAGTGGAGACTGAGGATAATGTGCTGGTTATCCGGCGGATCCACGTGGCGATGCGGCTGGTGGCGGATCCAGCGCTAAAGGACAAAATCGACCGCGTGCATAGCCTTTATGCAATGAACTGCCCGCTCTATCGCACGTTGCACAAGGCTATTGAGCTGACGTCATCGTATGGGCTCGCGGCCGAAGCTAAGTCCTCTTCACGATAGTTTCATAAAAGCGCTGGACCTTTTGTGGGGTCATGTCTGAAGCCAAAATGCCCTGTCTCACGAGGTCTAGCGTTTTTTTAGCGCACGCATCACGGGCAACGACGTGACCAGCCTTAAGCTTCGCATCCAGGTCGTTAGCGTCCACCAAGCGCGCGTCAGCATAGAAGATAACCGACTCCCATTGGATAAAGGGATGGTCGCCCTTTTTCAATATAACGGTTTGATCGACTCCGCCTCTTAAAGTTGTAACGCTTACTACGATGACCGTCGTGTCTTGAGCAGATGGGTCGCTTACGACTATCCAGAGGTGAGGTGTTCTCGTCGAAATTCCCGGCGCTGGCATCAAAAACGTATCGCCGGATTTCATGGGAGGGTTATGCCAGTTTTAGGATTGATTCTACGAAACGAACATTGTGTAGTTCGGATTCAATTTCCTTGATATCTTGCTCCGATTTTCCTCCGACTTGGAGGATTTCGCGATAATCGATTGGTATGCGGCCAGTTTTTACTTCCTTCCATTCTGGCAAAGTTTGGTGAAGAAGTTCAACAAGGTCAAAGGGTTTGTAGTGCCCGTACGCTCCCCAAATTTCACTTAAGAGTCTCTCCTCGGCTTTCGACAGCTCGTCCGTGCCAGGATCTTTTTTCAGTTCAACCTCGTAGTTTGAGGGCGCAGAAATGTGAGCGGGCCAAGGAGTCTGTTCGTTGGGGCGCGGTTCCTCAGTGATTAGATCGTGAACTTCGCTCAGTACAGGGCCTAATTTCATCGAAAAGTATTCATCGCCGGAAATGGGACGGCCCCATTTCAAGAACGCCCCTCTGTCCCCTAAATAAAGGAGCTTTATAAGTTTCATATAGTTCATGCGACCGCCCGATAGCTTAAGGAAATACGCGGCTGCCTGTGTAGTCTTTTTCTCGTTGAATCTCATTTGCGTAAGTTAATTGTAATACGGATATGCGTGGTCAGCTCAGGAGCCTGTTCAATAGTAGCACACCATTTGCATGCCTAAGACTTAAAACGCTAGCACTAACGCCAATTGCCGCGTATAGAAATGTCAGGAATGAAGCGAGGCTTAGGGCGGTGCGGACGGCGTGCAATGTTGCCCAGCGCTGCAGGAGCCGTTGGGCTAGCGCGGAGTTTTTGTCGAGGGAGGGATCGAGGAGGCGCTTGTTGGTGGGGAGGATGACGATCAGGGTGAAGGGGATTACCGCGCCGAGGAGTAGGCCGCCGGTTAGCCAGAGTGACGACGCGCCGAGTAGCCATGCGGCGATTGCGGACAGAGTGCCGAGGGCGGCGAGCGAGGCTTGCATCACCGTGCCGCGCTGGTAGCTTGGGGCGAATTCGGTGATGGCGAGCCTGGTTCCGCAGGACATGCGGGCGGGATGCTCGACGAAGGAGATGTAGAGGGCGGCGCCGGCGAATAGGCCGGAGGCGAGGAGGGCTAGGGATTCGGAAATAATGAGCATCGACGGCATATGTGGCCAGGCCTGGGTATTTGCAGAAAGGCTACAGCTTTAGTTCGGTGTACTCTTCAGCCTTGGGCTGCAATCGACTTTCCGATTCTTCGACGTCTCGGATTTCGCGCTCTTTCGGGTCGACAATCTGAGAAAAAGCTAACGCGATAATGGCTCCAACGACGAATCCACCAAAATGCGCCCAATACGCAACACCGCCCGCAACGTGAAATGTGCTGCTTAAGAGCCCCAATACAGTCTGCTCGCCAAACCATGTCAGCACCGCAGCAAACGCGTGGGTCTCAATGCTTTTGAGCCGCCACCACCCGAGGTAAAAATCGAGATCGAATCGTGTTTTAGGAAAAAGCACTAGGAAACAGCCCACGATTCCGGAAATCGCTCCAGAAGCGCCCACGCTCGGCACCGTGGAATGGAGATTCAGAACGTAATAGAAATAGGTAGCGCCGAAACCGCTGACGAGGTACGCGGCGACAAATAACCAGCGGCCAAACATATTTTCGACGCGATTGCCGAACATCCAGAGGAAGAACATGTTGCCGGCGTAATGCCAGAAGCCCGCGTGCAGGAACATCGAAGTAAACGCAGTGGCAAGCGACGCATGCTCTGGAATGAAGCCGTGGGAGGTAAACCAGGTTTGTGGAGGTCCTCCTACATATTCGCCAATTAGGACTATTCCGTTTATGAAGATCAGCGCGAACACCACCCACGGGGTTTTCCGGACGGGATTATCTTTGTTGTAGGGCAGAACGAACACGGTGCTGGGCTCCGGTCTCTTCGTGCGATGGATATTTTAAGGCGAAGGGGATTGAAAGCGGCGGGAAAGTTAGCGGCGTTGCGACAGGGGAGGAAAATGACGAAGAGAGATTCATCGCTCGCAAAGGACGCGAGGCGATGGGGCGGCGGTCCTCACTCCGCGAACCCCTCTTGCGTCGGGGCAAGCCGGCGCACGTCCTCGGAAATATTTTGAATGCGGAGAGCAAAAGGGCGTGCGCAGGAAAAAGCCGGGTCGTCCCGCAGCACCATCCGGGACGCAAACGGCGCGCTGCACTTCGGAAATAACGAGTGGCGTGGGCGGGTTGTGTCGGAGCTAAAGGGCCGACCCCTAAGGCCGGAAAAAGCAGATTCCTCGGCGAAAACCGCCTTCGGAATGACAACCCTCGCTGCGCTCGGGCTGGGACGCGCTAAAGCACGCCCTTACAACGGCCGCTCGCGGACTCGCTGCGCCCGTCTGAAGATGGCCGCTACGTACTACTCGGAGGCGGCCTTTTTTGTGCGGCCTTCTTTTAGGAAGGTACCTTTTTCTAGTTCGGTGAAGGCTTGGCGGAGTTGATCTTGGGTATTCATCACGATTGGCCCGTACCAGGCTACTGGCTCTTCTAGCGGTTTGCCGGAGACTAGTAGGAAGCGGATGCCTTCGTCGCCGGCTTGCACTACTACTTCGTCGCCGCGATCGAAGAGGACTAGGGAGCGATTGTCCGCGGCGGCGGGCGGGGTGGTGTCGAGCCAGCCTACCGATTCGGTGGGGACGGAGAGGGGTTCGCTGGCGTTGCAGAATTTGCCGGAGCCTGCGAAGACGTAGGCGAAGGCGTGGCGCGTAGTCTCGACGGGGAGAGATTTGCGGCGGCCGGGGGCTACGGAGACGTCGATGTAGACAGGATCCGCGGCGATGCCGTCGACGGGGCCGCGCTTGCCCCAGAAACTGCCGCAGACTAGGCGGACGTGCGTGCCGTCGTCGTCGGTGATTTCGGGAATGTCCGTGGCTTTTACTTCCTGGTAGCGCGGCGGGGTCATTTTTAGGTTGGCGGGGAGATTGGCCCAGAGCTGGAAGCCGTGCATGTGGCCGGCGTGGTCGCCCTTGGGCATTTCCTGATGAATGATGCCGCTGCCGGCGGTCATCCATTGAACGTCACCGGGTGCGATGGCGCCGCGGTTGCCGATGCTGTCGGCGTGGTCGACGGTGCCGGCGAGGACGTAGGTGATGGTCTCGATGCCGCGGTGCGGGTGCCAGGGGAATCCGGCGAGGTAGTCTTCAGGGACGTCGTTGCGGAAGTCGTCGAGCAGGAGGAAGGGATCGAACTCCGAAGTATTGCCGAACCCGAACGCGCGACGCAGGTGGACGCCTGCACCCTCCATCGTAGGTTTGGATTTCAGCAAGCGTTTGACAGGAC
>JAOAPV010000057.1 GCA_025463055.1 Candidatus Acidiferrum typicum | reverse complement strand
GGTCCAGCGCGTACAGACCGGTCGCTTCCAAGACCACTCTCACCCGCTGCCCTCCGCGGGTGAGAGTGCGCAGCAATTGCCGATGCCCAGCGGGTGTGTTGGCAAAACGCTTCAGCCTTACACTCCCTTTTTCTTTGCGTGCCACCACCTACTCTCGTGCACTCACTTCCACTCCACAGGCTTCAATAGTGTCCATGGCCGCTCCTTTGGAGTAGGCTGTGGCTGCGGCTCCCCGACCCTGCGTTGTTTCCAACTGAGCTTGTCAATGCAGGCTCTTGGGGCCTGTGATTCTCTTCAGTTTTCGGAAACTAGGGCGGGGGGCCGATCTACAGACAGGCCCACGGATTCGCATCCGGGCCTCAGCGCAGGGCGGCCTCCCCGCCGCAGCAACTCACCAATACTCCCCGGTGAGTTTGCCTCAGCGCACAAGATACAAGCGCAGGGGGGCGCTTTTTGCCCCTTAGGCTTTCCTCACCGCTCTTTTCCCTCACCCGCTTTCCTCAGGCCCCCCCGGGCCTGCCTCCCGCCGCGAAACTTTGCTAGACCGAATCGATTTTTGCTATTCTTGAACCGCAAGGTGCAGGGCTGTATCCCGAACCCAGGGAACGGTACCGGAGGCCACCATGAGCGTCGTTCCGAACACGGGCAACGGGAAAATCACCGTGCCCGAACTGCTGCAGCGAAAAGCATCACCCGCAGCCTTCCCCGAAAATTCCAAAAAAATCGTCTGCTTAACAGCATACGACTATCCAACCGCGCGCCTACTCGACGAAGCCGGCGTCGACGTAATACTAGTCGGCGATTCGCTAGCGATGGTAGTGCTGGGCCACGACAGCACGCTGCCCGTCACGATCGACGAAATGCTGCATCACACGCGCGCAGTGCGGCGCGGCACCAAGCGCGCACTAGTGGTAGCGGACATGCCTTTTGGCAGCTACCACTCGGACACCGCGGAAGCCCTGCGCAATGCCGTGCGCTTCGTAAAAGAAGCCGGTGCCGAAGCTGTAAAAGTCGAAGGCGGCGAGCGCCGCCTCGAACTAATAGCCCGCCTCACCGAAGCAGAAATTCCCGTGATGGGCCACGTCGGCCTCACCCCGCAATCCGTCAACGCCCTCGGCGGCTACCGCGTGCAAGGCAAGACCGTCGATTCCGCCGAGCAGTTGCTGCGAGACGCCCGCGGCGTAGAGGCCGCAGGCGCTTTCGCGGTAGTCCTCGAAGCCGTCCCCCGCGAACTCGCCGCGCAAATCACCCGCGAGCTGCGCATTCCCACCATCGGCATAGGAGCCGGCCCAGACTGCGACGGCCAGATCCTGGTCGTCCACGATCTGCTCGGCCTAACCTTCGACCAAACGCCAAAATTCGCGCGCAAGTACGCCAATGTCGGCGAGATCATCTCGAACGCCGTGCGCGAGTACAGCGCCGACGTGCAAAGCGGCAACTTCCCATCGGACAATGAGTCGTATCATTCGGGTGCGGCAGCAAAAAAAGACAACCTCAAAATTTCGATCTGCTAATGTAGCGGCCGCGGCGCTTTTCCCGCGGGCGCCTTTTGGCAAAGCACCGAAATCTATCTGTGAGGAATTCCAATGTCTCCTGAAGAAATCCGCCTGCTCTACGACTACAACGCCTGGGCTAACCGCCGCTCCCTAACAGCCGCCGCCGCGTTAACCCCAGAGCAATTCACCAAGCCGATGAGCTCGAGCTTCTCTTCCGTGCGCGACACGCTAGCCCACATCTTCGGCGCCGAATGGATCTGGCTCGAGCGCTTCCAAGGCCGCTCCCCAGCTTCCCTGCCGGACAACACGCAGTATTCCGACGCCGCCTCTCTCGGCGAGCGCTGGGGTGAATTCGAGCCGCGCCTCCTGAATTTTGTCCGCGGACTGACGCAATCCGATCTCGAGCGCGTGATGGAATACAAAACCCTGAAATTCGGCGTCTACAGCAACCCGCTCTGGCAATCCATGCAGCACGTGGTGAATCACGGCACCTACCATCGCGGACAAATCACCACCATGCTGCGTCAACTCGGCGCGCAGCCAATCCTCACCGACCTGATGCATTTCTACCGCGAGCGCGCAGTCGCCGCCAAAGCGTAGCGCCGGCATCCTGCCGGCTCCGCCATCGTGGAAACAATCCGAACCATCGCCTGGATGAAAGAGGCCGCCCGTCAAGCCCGCGCGGAAAGCCGCATAATCGGTTTTGTACCCACAATGGGCGCGTTGCACGAAGGGCACACCGCATTAGTGCAGCGCTCAAAGCTGGAATGTTCGCCTGTCATCGCATCAATCTTCGTGAATCCCAAACAATTTGGCCCCAACGAAGACTTCGCAAAATATCCCCGCAAGCTTGAATCCGATTCCGAGAAATTCTCCGCTGCTGGAGTCGACACACTATTTCTGCCCGACGCTGCCGAAATCTATCCCACCGGCTTCCGCACCTATGTCACGGTCGAAGGGCTCAGCGACCGCCTCGAAGGCCGCTCGCGCCCCGGCCATTTCCGCGGCGTAGCCACCGTCGTAATGAAATTGCTCGAAATCGTCGAGCCGCATTACGCCTATTTCGGCCGTAAAGACGCCCAGCAGGTCCGCATCATTTCGCAAATGGTTCGCGACCTGAATCTCGAGACGGAAATCGTAGTCTGCCCGATCATTCGCGAGCCAGACGGCCTCGCGCTCTCCTCCCGCAACGCCTATCTCAGCGCCGACGAGCGCCGAGCCGCCACCGTCCTGCATCGCGCTCTCGAAGCCGCCCGTGCCAAACTCTCGGCAGGCGTCCGCGACGCCCTGCAACTCCAATCCACAATGCGCAAAGTAATCGCCGCAGAGCCGCTAGCCAGGGTGGATTACGCGGAAATCGTGGACGCCGACGCCTTCGAGCCCATCACCCGCATAGCCCGCCCCTGTTACGCCGTTCTCGCTGTTTTCCTCGGCAAGACCCGCCTCATAGACAACCTGTACGTTGAGCCAGTTGGCGATTCCGAAGAACTCGCCTACCATCTTTAGTATTGCGACATTCCGAAAGGACGTCGCGCTCTATCGCGTTCGGCTAATTGGAGCAAATCACCTGGAGGTGACGGAGATGAATTCTCGTACGCGTTTTTCTGTGTCAGTAATAGCTCTTTGTCTCGGCATTACCACTTTGACACACGCGGCAACCTCGGTTCCCGCGGGCACGGCCATTACGGTGACGATCGACCAATCCATCAGCTCGAAAAACGCTAAGGTTGGCGAAGGCGTTGTCGCCACCGTGGCGCATGACGTCACCTCCAACGGAAAAGTCGTCATCCCCAAAGGCGCGCACGCCAAGCTCGTAGTCACCAGCGCGCAAGCTTCCGGTCGGCTTTCCACTCCCGCCAAGCTTTGGCTGCGCCTCAAGAGCGTTGAAGTCCACGGAAAGACGTACGCGATTGCCACCAGCTCTACGGGAAAGACCATGGGAGGTAAGGGCAAGCGCGACGCCGGATTCATCGGTGGTGGAGCAGGCGCGGGTGCTTTGATCGGCGGACTCGCCGGCGGCGGCAAAGGCGCACTAATTGGCGCGGGCGCCGGGGCAGGAGCCGGTACCGTGGGCGCGGCCGCCACAGGAAAGAAAGAAGTCGAGTTCCCAGCCGAGACGCGGCTAAGTTTCACCACCCGCGCGGCGACGACGATCAACTGATTACAATCAACGGATTGCGATCAACTAGTTGCGATCAAGTGATTACGAACGACGATAGCTAGGTTCGTTTAGCGGCGGCTTGCGCCTTACCATTCGTTTCAGAGGCCACGGCGAGCACTTCGGTGGCGTGGCCTTTCGCTTTCACATTGTCCCAGACGTGCTCGATTTTTCCGTCCGCCCCGATCAGAAACGAGCTGCGCACAATTCCCAGAAACGACTTGCCCAGAAATGTCTTCATGCGCCGCGACCCGAAGGCCTCGATAATCTTGAAATCGGGATCGCTCAGCAGCGGAAAATTCAATTTGTACTTTTCCTTGAAGCCGGCTTGCGTCTTGACGGGATCGGCGCTCGCTCCAAGTATCGCCACATTCAGCTTGTCAAATTGCTTCTTTGCGTCACGAAACTCGGACGCTTCGACCGTTCAACCCGATGTGTTCGCCTTCGGAAAGAAAAACAGGATCACGCGCTTCCCACGAAAATCCGCGAGCGCAACGTCTTTGCCATCATCGGCCTTCACCCGAAACTCGGGAGCCTTATCGCCTGTCTTGAGCATCAATCACCTCAGATTTTCTTGGAGCCTGCCTGCTACAGGCAGGTCCGGCGGTTTTGCCGCCGCTTTTACGACCTGGGCATCACTACAATCTGTTCCACGAAGACTACAATCTGTCCTACGAAAGTAACCGACGCAAAATATCATTCACAGCGTGCGGATTAGCCTGCCCCCGCGTAGTTTTCATCACCTGGCCCACAAAAAACTTGAATACCCCTTCATTCCCCGATTTAAATTTCGCCACATTCTCCGGATTCTTCGCAATCACGTCCCGCGCTGCCTGCTCAATCGCGTCAGCGCCCACTTGCGCGCCAAGTCCTTCAGCGGCGACTATATCTGCGGCGCTCCGGCTCGTCTCAAACATCGAGGCGAAGACTTTTTTGCCGACCGCTCCCGTGATTTGGCCGGACTCCACCAGCTTCAACAGTTCCGCGAGAGCAGCAGGCCTCACGGGACTTGCCTCGATTTCCTTCCCGGAGTCGTTCAGGCGGCGTAGAAGTTCCGTCTGCATCCAGTTTGCAGCGCTCTTCGCCGAGCCGCCCGCCTTTGCCACCGACTCAAAATAATCCGCCAGCGCCTGCGAGCCGGTCAGCACTTCCGCATCGTACTCGGTAATTCCGTACTCGCGCACAAACCGTTGCTGCTTCGCCTCCGGCAACTCTGGCAACGCGCCGCGGATTTCCTCGCGCCAAGCCGCGCTCACGTGCACGGGCAACAAATCCGGCTCGGGAAAATACCGGTAATCATGCGCCTTCTCTTTCGAGCGCATCGAATCCGTGCGGTTCGCGGATTGATTCCAAAGCCGCGTCTCTTGTGAAATACGCCCGCCGCTTTCGATCACGCCGATGTGACGCTCAATTTCGTATTCCAGGGCTTTTTGCAAAAACCGGAAAGAGTTGAGATTTTTCACTTCCACTTTGGTGCCGAATTCGCGCGAGCCGCGCAGGCGCACGCTCACGTTTGCATCGCAGCGCAGCGACCCTTCTTCCATGTTGCAGTCGCTAACGCCGGTGTACAGCAGGATTTGCCGCAGCGTCGTCAGATACGCGTACGCCTCTTCCGGTGCGTGCATGTCCGGTTCGGACACGATTTCGCAAAGCGGCGTTCCGCAGCGGTTGTAATCGATGTACGCCTTCGTGGACGATTCCGAAAATCCTTCGTGCAAATTCTTAGCCGCGTCCTCTTCCAGGTGCAGCCGCGTGATGCCAATGCGCTTCTTCGCGCCGTCGTGCTCCACTTCAATCCAGCCGCCCGTCGCCAGCGGCAACTCATACTGCGAGATCTGATATCCCTTGGGCAGGTCCGGATAAAAGTAATTCTTCCGCGCGAACCGCGAATGCTCGTGCACCTCGCAATTCAAGGCCAAAGACGCGCGCGTCGCCATCTCTACCACGCGCTTGTTCAGCACCGGCAGCGTTCCCGGAAGCCCAAGGCACACCGGGCACGTATTGCTGTTCGGCGCATCACCGAATCGTGTCGAGCAGCCGCAAAAAATCTTGGAATCGGTCAGAAGCTGGACGTGTACTTCCAACCCGATCACCGGCTCGTACTTGGCCAGTACTTCGGGAGAAAGACCTGCCGTTTCTGGCGCCGATTTCACCATCACACAAAAATTATAGCACTGGCGGGTTGGCTGCTTGTCAAAATGCGGACAACTGTCCAAGGCGCCTGAACTGAACCTGAGTAATATCAATATCTAATGCCGACGATCCTTGTTTTTTCGGAGTTTTGAAGGCCTTGACGACCATCCAGGTTGGAACGGCAAGTGCTCCGCTCCTCTAAGGAGCAGGCCGGAGATTCCAGTGACAAACCTCACGCGCAGGTTATTCCTAGGGCAGGCAACGGCCAGCCTTGCCGCATTAAGTGCCATGCGATCCAGCGCAAATCCGCAACTGGTCTACAAACGATCGGATTGGAACGTTGCCGGATTCAATCAGCTGGTCAAGTATCCTTCTCGCGTGAAGCAAGTTTTTGACGAGAACGAGATTGGCGGCGGCAAGTTCTTGAATAATATTAAGAACTCCCTGAACGGCCTTCATTTTGGTTTCGGCATCCCATCCGACCAGATCAAAATCGTAGCCGCCATGCACGGTTCCGCGAACACGCTCAATTTCGACGACTACGTTTGGCAAAAATATCGCGTCGGGGAATGGCTGAAGGTGCAGGACCCTAGGACAGGGCAACCCGCCGTGCGGAATCCGTTTTTTGCAGGCAAGGCAGCGCCGGAGACGCATTATGCGACGCAAGATCCTGACAACGAGAATTCTCTGTTCCAGGACACCAGCATTCAAGCGTTACAGCTCAGGGGAGTACAGTTTCTTTGCTGCCATACCGCGACGGAAGAGCAGTCTCGCGCGCTGATCAAGCAATTTGATCTCTCCCAGAAGCCCGAAGAAATCGTGAAGGACCTGTTGGCACACACCGTACCCGACGTGCTCGTTGTGGCTTCGATGGTTTCAGCCATCGCGTTGCTACAAAGCGAAGGCCACTATTCCTACATCACCGTCTGAGCCATCTACTGCGTTAGGATTTTCTCGAAGAACGCGAGTGCACGCGGGTCGTGCGATTGGCCCAGCCAGAACATCGCTTGCTTGCGGACCTCGCGATTGCGATTGGTTTGCGCAACTTCGATCAGTTTGGGCACGCCTTCGTCCTTCGGAAGTTGGCTCAATGCGAACACCGCTTTTTTCTTCACATCCGTGTCAGGATCATTTTCGATTGCCCCGGTAATAGCGCCGACAGCTTTCTGTCCCGCTTTCTGTGCGAGCCAGAACAACGCCTGTCCGCGCACGTGCGAGCTCTGGTCATCGTGTGCCATGCGGATCATTTCTTCCACCGCGCCCTGCTCGTGGCTCACGGAAAGAGCGAATGTGACCTGCGCGCGGACCTCCGCACTAGGATCGCTCTTAGCCATTTTCTCCAGCACGACGAGTCCCGCGTTTTCTCTGGCCGCACCGAGCCAGAATGCGCTCTGCTTTCGCAGGGATTCGGGCTCGCTACTGCGCGTGAAAGATTCGAGAGCTCGGTCGGCTGCAGCGTCGGCATGAAGCGCGATCGCAGTCAGCGCACCGTGCGAAACATGTTCATCATCGCGAGTGTGGAAATCCGAACCTTGCACAAAAGTTTCCAGCAAGGCAACGCTTTCCGCTGGCTTTACTCCGCTCAGCCAAATGAATGGCAATCCCCCCGCGTCAACGGAGCAATCCATCGACACCACGCGAATCTTCATTACCTGCTTATTGCTGGCGCGGAACAGCACGGCAATAGAGCGCGGCGCCTCGAGCTTCGTCGTGCCCGCTTCTTCCCTCGACGCCATGTTCGTTCCGTTGCCGTGCTCCTCAAGCCGGCAATGCCCGCAACCATTTCGCCACGAGCCGTCATAGTCTCCGCAGCACATCGCGCGATCCCGCCCCATCTGCGGCACTGCGTAGCCCAGCCATTGCGGCTGCTCGGCTTTGGCGGCCCAGGTCTTTACTTCCGCCGCGAGCGGACCGGCAAGCGCTTTCCTTTCTAAGCGCGCATTTTCTACTTGCGGTGCATCGGTGCCTTGCGCGGTGGCTAACGGAATTGATGTTGCCGCCGCGATGATCATGCCCAGGCTCAGAAAAAGTGCGCGCATGTTCGCTCCTCCGCTTCGCGGGTTTTCAATTCTTTTGCAAGATCTCCATCAAGTAGTCCGTGGCTTCCTTGGATTGCATGATTGAAAGCTTGGAAACCGCCGTTCTCTTGAGCTCGGGATCTTTTTCGTTACGCGCGATAGCTACAATCGCCGCTGCGTTTCCCTGCAGGAAAAAGGAGTTCAGCACTTCTTCTTTCACTCCACGGTCGCTTTCCTTTGCGTAAATGGACTGCAGCGCTTTGGCCGAATCGTCGGAATGGATCAATCCAAGGTTACGAATGGCGGTGCGGCGCAGCTCCGGGTCTTTCTCGTTCTGCGCGGCTTCCAGAAGCTTTGGCGCATCGCCGGCAAGGAAAAACGCCTGCAGCAATTCGCGGCGTACTGCCGGGGAATTATCGCTGCGATAGAGCTGCTGCAATTCGCTTTGCGCGTGGACCAGGCCAAGCTGGCGGATCGCTTCGCGCTTTAAGTCATCGTTCTTTTCGTTCTTGGCGGCTTCAAACAGACGCTCGCGATCGCCTCCAATCATGTATGCGCGTAATATTGCCCGCTTGATTGATGGGTCAGAACTCGAGGCATAGACTTCGGCCAGCGTCTTGCGCGAATCCGCTCCGCCGAACATCGCCAAATACTGAATGGCCTTGCTTTGCAGATCAGGATTGCTTTGGCCGCGCGCGATCTTGCCCAGAACCTCACGGGCCTGGGGCGAGCCGCTTTGCGCCAACACGAATAACGCTTGTGAGCGTTCTTTAGGAGACGCGGAGCCATTCTCGAGGACTTTTCCGAGTAGCGGGATCGCGCGCTCCGGATCGCTATTCATGATTCCGTGGAGGGCCAGCATCCTGAGGTCATTATCCTTCTGCCCTCCGGGTTGAACGGGGTTCCCCGAGGATTGCCGGACCTCAATCTCCAGAGCAGACGCATCTTTTTGCCATCGGCTTTGTGGAAAGCGCCGCTTGAGTTCGGCAATGCTGGCTAGCGCGGTATCGCGTTTGCCAAGACGATTCTCCGCATACGCTTTCCAGTAGAGTGCCGCGTCCGTCTGCGGGCCGTTCAATTGCGCGAGCTCATCGAATTTAGATTCGGCGCGGTCGTAGCGGTCCTCGTCTAGTGCTTCGCGGCCATTTTCGTAAAGCTCGTTGAAGCGCTCAAGCCGCTCCTGCTCGCGATCCAGCTTTTCCTGTTCCCGGTCGCGTTTCTCCTGCTCGCGATCACGTCTCTCCTGTTCGCGGTCCCGCTTTTCCTGCTCCTGATCTTGACGATCCTGCTCCATCTCTGTGGCTTCTTCGTCGCGGTCCGTATCGACGCTTGCCGGACTTTGTGTGCCGGAAGCGGATTGCGGCGCTGCGAAAAAGGCGCTGGGCGCCGCCGCGGCGCGCGATGCAAAGCTCGGTATCGCCAACAAGACAGCCAATACAATCCACGTTCTGTTTTCAATCCACATTCTGTTTCGCATCACGGATGAATCTCCCCTGCTCATACCTTGTTCCTTTCGCTTTTCCCGGAACCGCTCGGCTGCGCGGGCGTGTTTCCCGACTCCCCGCGCTGCTGCAGTTCCTTGCCGACCACACGAACCTTGAACAGAATTCCGCGCGCCTCGATGCGCTGGCGCATGCCTTCTAACTGAACTGGCGTTACCTGCTGCGGGCTGTGCGCGACGTCGAGAAGCACGCGCTCGAGTTCATCGAGTACGCCCGCGAGCGCCGTGTCGCCCTGTTCCAGCGCCGTCTGGCGGTATAGACGATTTTCTTCGAGCAAGTCTTCCGCTCGATGCTGCTCGCCGGAAATGTTGACCTGTTTTTGCCCGGCATTCTGCGGCCCGCTATTGGCCAGCTCCACTAGAACCATCTCTGAGCGTCCGAGATGCTCGCCAACAGCCATAACGAGAATGCGCTCGCGAACTTTACTTGCATCGATTGCGACGGGCGATGTCACATGCCTTTCTGCAAGGCGGCCCGCAATAAACGCGGTGAGCACGAGGACGGCAATCGCGCCGGCAGCAACCCATCGGCGTGGCGCGAACCACGGAGCAGCGTTCGGCTCGCTGAACAGAAAATCCCACCAGTGACCGGGGCGCTCCGGCAGACGCGGCGAAATTTGCTGCCAGACGCGCTGACCGTAATCTTGTCCGGGCTCAGGCACGGGAATGGTGTTTAGCGCGGCGAGCAAGGCATCGATGCGGGCGAGTTCCGCTTCGCATTCCGGGCAATCCGCGAGATGTGTCGCAATCGCTTCACGGCCAGCGGCTTCGCCATCGTGATACGCAATCAATTCTTCCTCTTTTGGATGTTTCATAGTTCCGTTCCCATTGCTCTTGCTCGCCCTCGCTGCTCCACGAATGGTTCCAATGCTTTGCGAAGTTTTTGAACCGAGCGAAAGACTGTGTTCTTTGCGGCGCTTGCGCTGGAATTCAGCGCGGCCGCGATTTCTTCGATCCCGGAGCCGCCCCAGTGGCGCATCACGAATGCGGTGCGCTCGGCTGGAGTAAGGTCGCGCAACGCGATGCGCATTTGCACGGCGAGCTGCCCGCTTTGCGCCAGGCGCTCGGGCGAAGGCGCGGCGTCTAGTACTGTGCTCATCAGGTCCATCTCTGCGCCGTCCTCCGTTTCTCTGGCTGGGAATGCGCGATTTGAATCTTCGCTTTTTCTCTGGCGCAGGCGGTCGATCGCATAATTCGCAGCGATGCGGTAGACCCACGTCCCGAAATTCGCGAGCGCGGCAAACTGGCTGAGTTTTTGGTAGGCGCGCAAAAAAGCCTCCTGAACTACTTCCTCTGCATCGTGCTGATTCCCGGTCATGCGATACGCGAGCCGGTACACGTTGCGGCTGTGCCGCTCCACCAGAATGCGAAACGCCTCGCGATCGCCGGCAAGCGTTCGCTCGACGGCGACTGCGTCGGTTTCCATGATGGTGTCGACGCTCGGCCTCATCCGGTTCATTAGACAGGATTTCGGGGTCGCGGTTAGGTCACTTTTACGGCTATTGCAGCAAAGGAGAGATTTGCCTTTTTTCGCGCCCTGAATGGAAATACCGTATCATTACAAGGGATTTGCGGGTTAGCAGGCCTTTTAGAGGCTGCCCGCTGAAGGAGACGAATTGATTGCACGGTATACCCGTGAGGGAATGGGCCGGGTTTGGAGCGATGCGAACAAGTTTGCTCGCTGGCTGGAGGTGGAGTTAGCCGCCACGGAGACGCTTGCGGAAGCCGGACAGGTGCCGAAGGAGTCCGCGGCGATAATCCGAGCGCGGGCAAAAGTGGACGTCGCGCGCATTCTGGAGCTGGAATCGCGGGTCAAGCACGACGTGATCGCCTTTACCATGGCGGTCGGCGAGTCGATCGGGGACCCATCTGCGGCGCGCTGGCTGCATTACGGGCTGACTTCGAACGATGTGGTCGACACAGCGCAGGCTTTACTGGTGCGCGATGCGTCGTGGCTGATTGAGGCGGCACTGATAAAGTTTGGCGACGTGCTGGCGAAGCGGGCGCAGGAGTTTCGCCACACACCGCAAATCGGCCGAACGCATGGGATTCACGCAGAGCCGATCACTTTCGGACTGAAAATCGCTAACTGGTTTGCCGAAAACGAACGGAATCAACAGCGCTTCCGCGATGCGGCCGCGCAAATGGCGGTGGGGAAAATTTCCGGGGCGGTAGGGAATGCTTCGCATCTGGGGCCGGAAATGGAAGAGCAAATTTGCCGGCGCTTAGGCCTTAATGTCGCGCCGGTAGCTTCGCAGGTGATTCAGCGCGACCGGCATGCGCACTATTTGAGTTCGCTGGCGCTGATTGCGGCAACTCTTGAGAAAATCGCGCTGGAGATTCGTCATTTGCAGCGCACGGAAGTGCGCGAGGCGGAAGAGCCATTTGGCGGCGAGCAGCGCGGAAGCTCCGCTATGCCGCACAAACGCAATCCGGTCACGTCCGAGCAAATTTGTGGCTTGGCGCGCCTGGTGCGTTCGAACCTGATGGCTGCGTTCGAAAACGTGGCGCTGTGGCATGAGCGCGACATTTCTCACAGCTCGGTGGAGCGCGTGATTCTGCCGGACTCCACAATTCTGGTGGACTACATGCTGGCGAAAATGACCACGATTGTTGCAGACATGCGCGTCTTTCCGGAGCGCATGCAGCGCAATCTGGATTTGACGCACGGCCTGGTGTACTCGGGGCAACTCTTGCAGGATCTCGTGGAGAAGGGTATGCCGCGCGACGACGCTTACAAGGCGGTGCAGGAAAACGCGATGGCGGCTTGGGAGACGGACTCGAATTTTCGCGAGCGCGTTGCGAACGATGCGCGTATCACAAAATACCTTGATGCCAAGGCTTTGGCGCATGCGTTTGATTTGCAGCGGCAGCTTCGGTATGTCGATGCGATTTTCGCGCGTGTCTTCGCTGAGAAGGCTTCGGAAAAATCTGCAGCGGGATCCGTCGGCAAGAATTAAACCTGGGCAAAAACTAAAGCGTCCCTCCAGTTCAAAATAAAGAATTAAGTGATAGTGCAAAAATAAGCGCCCCGGATTTCGCCGGGGCGCCGTGTTGCCTCTTCTTGCTTTGCTTTCGCGCAGCAAGCTGCGGAGGCGGGAAAATGTCGGCGGCGGAGGCCGCTGGGGCGCGCTAAAGCGCGGCCCGACAACACCTGAAACTATTCTACGCGCTGGACGTAGCGGGCTTCGGTGGTGTCAACTTTGATTTTGTCGCCTTCGTTTACGAAGGGCGGGACTTGCACGACCAAGCCGGTCTCCAGCGTGGCTGGCTTGCCTACTGCGCTGGCCGTAGCTTTTTGCAATGTTGGCTCGGTGGCGACTACTTTTAGATCCATGGTGTCTGGCAGGTCGACGCCGATTGGTTTTTCCTCGAAAAATTCCACTTTCACGACCGTGTTCGGAATCAGGTAGTAGACCGTATCGCCGAGGAGTTCGCGGGTGAGGTGCATTTGCTCGTAGGTTTCCGTATTCATGAAATGGAAATCGTCGCCTTCGTTGTAGAGGTACTCGAATTCGACTTCGTCAAGAATGGCGCGATCCACGAATTCTTCAGCGCGGAAGCGATAGTCAATCATCGTGCCGCTCTTGAGGTTTTTCATGCGCGTTTGCATGGAGCCGCGCTTGTTGCCGGGTGTGCGGTGGTCGACGCTGAAGATCGTGAAAAGCTGGCCCTCGTGCTGGATAACCATGCCGGGGCGAAGTTGAGTGGCTTTGACGCTGCTCATAATGTTTCACGGCCGTGCGGCCGGGCGGCTCCTAAAAATTGCGGATTTCGGAAATTCCGGCTGGCGGCCGCTGAACGGCAAAAATGGCTGCGCGCGGAATGACTCGAGGCGCGCCGGAGCGGAAAGTCGCCTCCCACGCGAACACACAGTATAGACGGGCCGATTCTGCATGGTCAATGTTCATCAATCTTTCTTTGTGAACGGTCTTCACTTCGAATTTTTACTTTCAAACCTTGGACTCAATCGTTGCCGCGCTTTGCGGCATTGGCACGCTGAGTGGCGGCTTGGGCCATTATTTTTTCGATTTCGGCGGGGTCGCGAGGGAGGCGTTCGCTCAAGAATTTGTAGCCGGTTTCTGTGATTAGGACGTCGTCTTCAATGCGGACGCCTAGATTTTCTTCGGGAATATAAATGCCCGGCTCCATGGTGACGACCATGCCGGGCTGGAGGGGCTTGCAGTAGTCGCCGGGATCATGGACGTTGAGGCCAATGTTGTGGCCGAGGCCGTGAATGTAATATTGGCCGAGCGGGTTGCCGTGCAGATCTTTTCCGTGGGAATTGATGTAGTCGTACGAAATTTTGTGCAGGCTCTTGCCGCCTTTTTGGCACAGATCCATGCCGGGCTTGATGGCGGCCAGGGCGGCGTTCTGGGCGCCCAGGACGATGTTGTAGATTTCGAGCTGGCGCGGCGTGAACTTTCCGTTGGCGGGAAGCGTGCGCGTGATGTCCGCGGAGTAGCCGGAGTATTGCGCCCCCACATCGAGTACGACGATGTCGCCGTTTTCGATTTTGCGCGAGAGTTTGTCGTAGTGCAGTGCGGTGGAGTTTGGCCCAGCGCCGACGATGGGGGCGTAGCCTTCGGCTTCAGAACCGCCCATGGCGTGGAGTTCGGTCATTTTCGCTGCGACTTGGTATTCGTAGAGGCCGGGACGCATCATGCGCATGGCTTCGAGGTGGGCGTCGAGCGAGAGGTCGATGGCGCGCTGAAGGAATGCAATTTCGCTGGGAGATTTGATCTGGCGCAGGGCGCCGACCTGCTGGCGAATGTCCTTCGGTTTGATTTGCGGCGCGACTTGCTGGAGCCACTCCACGAGTTCTTTTTCGTGCGGGTAGCCGCCTAACTCTTTTTGGTAGGGAAGAATGGTGTAGAAAGACGCGCACGTTTTTGCCAGTTCCTCGACTGCGGCGCGCATTTCTGCGAAAGGCTTCACGCTGGCGAAGCCGGTGCGGGCTTCAATGCCGGGATCGGCGGGAGACATGCGCACGCCGTTCCACCTTTCTTTCATGAGGTTTTTGGCGGGGAGGTAGAAGATTTCGCGCGGGCCAGACGAGGAATCATTGGCGGATTTTGCGGGGAGGATTACGAGAGCGGCGCCCTCTTCATTGTGGCCGGTTAGGTAATAAAAATTTTCTTCTTGCTCGAAGATGTAGGTTTGCGAGGATTCTTCGCGCCCGGTCAGCCCCCAGAGAACCATGGGGCAATCGATTTGAGCGGCGAGCTTGGCTCGACGCTCGGCGTAGACGCTATTGGGCTCGCGGTCGCGGCGTTCCTGAGCGTGGGCGAAGGGCGCGACACCGCAGGCGCCGAGACAGATCAAAATAGATAGGATTGCCAAAGCAAACTCATACCTTCGCCGGGGGCGACTACGCATCGCGGTTACACCTCTCATGATTACTCTGGGAACCCACGGGGCGGTCGGGTTGCGCCATCGTCCACTGGCGACGGAGGCAGAGCAACAAGAGGATTGTATCCGAAAGCTGGCGCATGGAGAAAATGGCTGGGTTGGGGCCGGGTTTTGTATGGATGTGAAAGCAAAGGAGTTGCCAACAATGGATTTGCAAGGACATGAAAATAAAGAAGGAAAAAGCGCAACACGGAGGGCACTGAGATCGGAGCACAGAGACCACAGAGACCACAGAGCCCACAGAGACGATACGCTCGGGTTTTTGGACGGGAGACGGGGGTACCACCCCCGTGGCGATAGAAAGAGTGCGGAAACTGTTGAAAATAGAAGGGATAGACGGCTGCCGTTGCGCAAAAAAGTGTGTAATTCCATGATAATGCTGGGCTTGCAGGGATGTAATAGGAAGGAAAGGACTTGGGTTGCTTGGCCGAGCTAACATGGAAGAGTTTACCAGAACGATATCTACTGTGTCAAGAAATTTGTCACCAAATTTGAAGCGATGGCCGCCAAAATTCGCGCTCGCCAAGCGGCTCTCCGCCGTGCGCAACGAAAACGATAAAGGGCGGACCATAGCTAAAGCCATCTGCGTTGGGCGTTGTTACAGTCACGGAATTGGAACGCCACGCTCCTGACTGGTCACGCTGCCGCCCGACATGAAAAGATGGCGCTATTGGATTTACGAATCGCTGGCATCACAGAATCAGCTTTGACAGACTAAACAGTTTGGGAGTAGCATCCCCGTTACCAAGCCATATTGGCTCTAGCAAGATTTTCTTTCTTCAATAGTCGAGAAAAGGGAATGGTGCACCCAGGTGCCGAGTGGCTCTGCTTTTTGGGGCAAGTAGTCACTTTGTTTCAGGGGCGGGTGGTCTGCAGAAGTCGGCTCTACGGCGCAGGCAATTAGGGGTGATTGAGCGTCGGCGAGCTGCTCTGAAAATCGATTGGGGGGGTGGACGTATGAGGCGATTGTTCCTCGCAGTGTTTATGATTTTGAGTTTGGGTGTTGCGGCGAATGCGCAGACGTTTCGCGGCGCCATTAATGGGACGGTGACGGATCCGTCGGGCAGTTCCGTGCCGAACGCGCAGGTGAAGGCGACGGAGACGGCCACGGGAATCGACCACAATACCGTTACCACGAGTGACGGCGCGTTTGCGTTCCAGGACATTCCGCTGGGCTTTTACAAGGTAACTGTCACGGCGACCGGTTTTCCGCCATACGCGGTAGACAAGGTCGAAGTATCGGCCGGCACTATCTACACACTGAACGTCAAACTGACCCTGCAGTCGACAACCACGACGGTCGAAGTCTCAGCTGCGGCGATTACGCTCGACACGACGACGGCGACTCAGAATATGACGATCACGTCCGATGTCGTGCAAGACGTTCCTTTGAACGGCCGGGACTTCACACAGTTGATCGCGGTTGCGCCCGGGTACGGAGGCTACTCGGTTGGTGGCTTTGGCTCCATGAACGGGGCCCGCGCCAATCAGAATAACTGGCAAATCGACGGCGTGGACAACAACGACTTCTGGCATAACATCCCAGCGGTCAATCAGGGAGGTGTTTCGGGTATCGCCGGCGTCGTGCTGCCGATCGATGCGATTGACGAATTTTCGTCGCAAACGCAGTCTGGCGCGGAATCCGGCCGCAATGCGGGTGGCACAGTCAACCTGGTCATTAAGTCCGGCGGCAACACCATTCATGGTTCCGCTTACTACTACAACCGCAATGAGTTCTACGGGGCGCATTCGGCTTTCTTTAGCCCCAGTGCCACGACTCCTAAGGCACCCCCCGTCCGCAACCAGAATTATGGATTCTCTGTGGGTGGACCGGTCGTCAAGAACAAGCTGTTCTATTTCGCGAGCTATGAAAAGCAACAGTACATCATCGGACTATCAGGTGTGGCCACCGAGCCTTCCGATAAGTGGATTGGGTTGGCCGCAGACCTTCTCAACAATCCCGGCGGCAAGTATGGCTCGTACGCTCCGGTCGCGCCAAGCTCACTGTCTTGCACATCCCCTTCGGCGTCTGGATGCAGCGGCGGTCTCATGGGCCCGAGTGGCTTTTGGCCCCGGAGTCTGGTTGGCAATCTGGCTGCTGCCAATAACAATTTCTTCAGCCCCGTCGCTTCCACAGGATACAGCTACAACGGCGTTGGGAAAGTCGATTATCAGATCAACGATAAACACCATCTCTACTTGCGCTTCTTCGGAGGCCAGGGCAGTCAGACTCAGCCCCTGGGCGGCAGCGCAGCGTTGGGAACAGCCAGCTCAAACTTGAAGGACTATTTCGAAGTGGCGCCGCTGCATGTATTCAACGAGTCTGCGGTGCTCAACTCGACCTTCTCGAGCCGGCTCACCAACCAGATTCTGGTGGGAGCCAACTACTTCAATCAGGTTTTTCACGACTTCAACAACAGCTTCGATACCAAGGCCATGGGCTTGTTTCTGAGCCCAGGCGCAACCAATAATGGGCAGCCTATCCTTGGCGCACCGAACGTTCAGATTGGCAACTTTGAGCAGATTGGACTAACGCCTCCGGAAGGCCGGAGTGACCTCACCTGGCATATCACTGACATCGTGTCGTACAGCATGGGAGCGCACCAACTCCGGTTTGGCGGTGAGTTCCGGCGCGGCCGTGTGAATGAGTTTTATCATCGCCGCGGCACGGGCAAATTTGTGTTCGACGGCAGTCAGGGGCCTTGGGGCGGTGCAACAGCTTGTGGAGCCCCCGTCACCTCTGCGCCAGCTGCGTGCACGAATCTGGGCGCTCTGCTACCCAACGCATTGGCGCTCGCTGACTATTTGGCTGGTGACGTATCGACTTCCTCAATCGCGGTTGGAAATCCGGAGCGGAATGTGTACGTAAACGCCTTCAACTTCTACTTCCAAGATTCCTGGCAGTGGACCAAGAAGCTCAGCATCAATTACGGAATGCGCTACGAATACTTTGGCCCGCTGCACAGTGGGGACAAAGATCTGGCCGTATTCATTCCAAGTAAGGGTTTGGTCATCCAAGGGGCGGGTATCGACTCCATTTTCCCGCCGGACCGCAACAACTTTGCTCCGAGGTTAGGTTTTGCTTATCAGGCCAAGGACGACATGGTCGTCCGGGGAAGCTTTGGTGTTTTCTACGATCAGATCAACATTAACCCGTTCCTGGATTTCCGCCCGCCGGCCAACGCCGCCGATGGATTGCAGGATAATCCGATCGGGCCACATCCGGTCTCTAACTACTCTTTGTCAGGGTATAACTGGCAGGCCGTGCAGGCCGGAGGCGCCTCGATCTTCCGTGACGTGATGACGTGCACCACTCTCAACGCAGCGACGGATCCAAACTGCGGCGCCAGCACATTTGCGGCGTATGCCGTCAACCAGAATTTCCGCACTCCGTATTTTTACAACTATAGTCTCCAGCTGGAAAAAAGCCTGGGCCACGCGTCAGTCATCCAGCTCGGCTACGTAGGCAGTGAAGGTCGCAAGCTGAACATCATGACCAATATAAACGCGAACGGTGAGTTCGCGACCCAGTTCCCTAATGCCGGCAACATCCTGCAAGAAAATAGTATTGGCACCTCGAACTACAACGCGCTCCAAGCCATCTATAGACTTCGCACTTGGCATGGACTAAGCGCGCAACTCGGTTATACCTGGTCGCACTCTCTCGATGAGATCAGCCAGTACCGTGCCGTCGTCGCAGACAGCACTAACGCCAAAGTGGATTACGGGAATAGCGACAACGATACTCGGCACCTCTTCACCACAAGCATTAGTTACGATGTGCCCAAAGCGCCGTGGGCCACCGGGTGGTCGAGCTATCTGGTGAATGGATGGCAGGTCAGCACCCTGTGGAATTTCCATACAGGGCAGCCGTGGAACGTCACGCTTCCGCTTCAGGACCTGATCGGGGATCCCTTCAAGAGCGACAGCAACTACACGGTGAACCATTCGTTCACGAGGGATATCATCCAAAAGGGGCAGGGAACGGGACCGGGCGTGCAGTGGTTCAATCCGGATGCTTTTGGAACGGCAACTGGCCCCTTCGGTACCGCATCTCGCAATAAGTACTACGGCCCTGGTTTCGGTGACGTGGACCTATCTGTCTTCAAAAACATCCCCATCACGGAACGTCTCAAGATCCAATTGCGAGCTGAGATGTTCAATCTCTTTAACCGCGTCAATTTCGCGAGCGGTCCGGGAGCCGTCAACGGTGACGGCACGGTTCGCGACACCATTGGCGACTTCAACGGGGCGCCGGGGATCGGTCCCGGGGAAGCGTTCAACCTGCAGCTCGCGGCGAAGATCATCTTCTAAGCGAGTCTAAGCAAAACCGTGTTCACGGTGCGCGAGGGCTTTGGCCCTCGCGCATTTTTTTGGCGCTGGCTGGACGTTTGGGCGGTAATTAGTTGTGCAAATATGTTTTGTCTTGGCGTTCTGTCCTTCGGTATCTCTGCTAGGCTGAAGTTACGTAAGCACTTATTGACTGAGCGGCACTACACTTCTGTGGGAGAAGGCGCGCAGCCGGATGAATTTGGTCGCGGTAGGGTCCCCAAAAACTGCAGAACGCCTTGAGCCGGACAGGTCTGGCCGCGGGAGTTTGCGGTTACTTATGGGCGAAGAGGAGAACTGACGTGAAAAAGGCAACGATTTGCCTGGCAATTACGGGGATTTTCGGATCATCGGTGGCGCCGGCTTTTGCGCAGACTGCTGGGTCGACATCGACGGCGTCTAGTGTGTCGCGAACCACCAAGGCAGTGAATTTCCGGCGGGCTGGCGGGTCGACGAAGCTCGATTTTCACGGGACGGAGTTGTTGCCGACGGCGGGCGGCGAAGCGAAGGTGGAGAGCAAGAGCAATCGAATTGAGATCGACGCGAAATTCGAGAGTTTGGAAGAAGCGACGAAGTTTGGGCTGGAATACCTGACGTATGTGCTGTGGGCCGTGTCGCCGCAGGGCCGTGCGGTGAATTTGGGTGAAGTGGTGCTGAATCATGGCAACGGGCACGTTAAGGCTATCAGCGACATGCAGACGTTTGGGATGATCGTGACTGCGGAACCTTATTTTGCCGTGCAGCAGCCGGGAAATGTGGTTGTGCTGGAGAACGTGATTCCGGCGGACACATTGTCGAAGGTCGAGAATATCGATGCGCGGTATGAGTTGCTGGGACGCGGGATTTATTCCTCGTCGAACACGAAGATTGAGAATGCGATTTTCGGGATCGATCGCAAGACGCCGCTGGAGCTGTTCGAGGCGCGCAATGCGGTGAGAATCGCGCGGATCGCGATGGCGGACAAGTACGCCGGATCGATCATGAGCAAGGCGGAGCAGCAACTAAAGGGCGCGGAGGATGTTTACCGCTCTGGGCGCGATAAGAAGTCGGTGGATGCGGCGGCGCGCGAAGTGGTGGAGACGGCGGAAGAAGCGCGTGTGATGGCCGTGAAGCAGAAGGCCGAGGAAGATGCGCAGGCTTCGGTAACGGCGGAAAAGAAAGCTGCGCTGGAACGCGAAGCGAAGGCGCGAGCTGACGCGGCCGCGGAAGTGAAGCGCCGGCAGGAAGCGGATCAAGCACGCGCGGCGGCGGAAGCGGCGAAGGCCGAAGCGGAGCGCATGAAGCACGAAGCGGAGCAGGCGTCGCAAGATGCGGTTCGGCAGCGGCAGGAAGCCGAGCAAGCTCGCGCGGCAGCTTTGCAGCAGCAGCAGGTGGCGCAGGCGGCTGCAGAGCAGGCAGCACGGGACACAGCAGCGGCGGTATCGCAGAGACACGCTGCGGAAGCCGAGGCGGAAAAGGCGCGCCAGGCAGCAGCGCAGGCGGAAGCGGAGAAGGGGCAGCTTCGCGCGCAGCTGCTTTCGCAGTTGAATTCAATTTTGCAGACGCGGGATTCGGCGCGCGGGCTGATCGTGAACATGTCGGATGTGCTGTTCGATACCGGGAGCTACACGCTGAAACCTGGGGCGCGGGAGAAGCTTGCTAAGATTTCCGGCATCGTGCTGGCACATCCGGGGCTGAATTTGCAGGTCGAAGGGCACACGGACAGCGTGGGCAGCGACGAAATGAACCAACAACTTTCAGAGCGGCGCGCGGATTCGGTGCGGGATTTTCTGGCGGAGCAGGGAGTGCCAGGATCGGCAATCAGCGCGCGCGGATTCGGAAAGACGCAGCCAGTGGCAGGAAATGATACTGCGGAAGGGCGGCAGAGGAATCGTCGCGTGGAGCTGGTGGTGAATGGCGATGCCATCGGTGGCGGGAATGCGAATGCGGCCGTGACGTCGAATCAGTAGGAGACACAGGCTGCTCCTCGTGAGCTAAGGTCCCTGGTCTCAATTGCTATAAGTCTCCAAGCCGCCGGTCTGGAGGCAGGCAGCCGAGATTCATCGCATGCCTACTGCGCGTGGAATAGCGCAGAGTTGGCTATGCCACAAAAACACTTCTTCTAAATGCCCACTATGAATTTTCCGTCTGCTACGTAGGCGTAGGCCATTCGCGGGGTGTTGAAGGCGAAGCCGGGGTTTCCTTTGCGATCGAGAAGGATTAGGCCGCCTGTGGCGTGGGTGCGTTTGGCTAAGACGCTCACGGCTTCGCGGGCGGCGAGGGACGCTACGTCGGGAGTCGCCGGCTTCGGCAGAATTGACGGAGAAAGATTTGGATCGGTGCCAACCGGGCGGCGCAGGAAGTCCGCGGTTGTTTTTGCTAACACCACTTTCATGATGGCTTCTCCGTAGCCGGTGCAGGAAACGCCGCCAACCTCCGCATCGGCGTAGCAGCCACAGCCAATCAACGGAGAATCTCCCACGCGGCCGGGAAGTTTGCAGCAAGTGCCGCCCGTGCTGGTGGCGGCAAACAAACGACCATGGCTATCGAGAGCGACGGCGCCGACCGTTCCCTGTTCGTGGCCGCGATGATGTGCGGCGGCGTGCTTGCTGTTGCGGCATTTCAGCCAGGCGTCGCGCTCGGCATCGGCGATGAGGTTATCTGGGGGGCATAGCTCCAAACCTTGGTCAGCGGCAAAGCGTTCGGCGCCGTCTGCGACGAGCATCATGTGCGGACAATTTTCGAGGACGTGACGCGCAAGACGGATGGGATTGCGAATGCGGCGCAGCGCCGCGACGGAACCTGCGCGCAGCGTGGTGCCGTCCATGACGATCGCGTCGCATTCAACGTGGCCGTCGAGTGTGAGATGCGAGCCGAAGCCGGCGTCGAAGGCGGGGTCATCTTCGAGAACTATGACAGCGGCTTGAACGGCGTCGAGTGCTGAGCCGCTCTGAGTGAGAATAGACCAGCCTGCGGCGAGAGCGCGCTCGCAGCCGGCTTTGCATGCGTCGACAGCTTCATCGGGAATGTCCCAGGCGCCGCCGTGAACGATGAGCGAAGGTTTCATGGGAAATGAGAATCGCAAAGCGAGAGTACGGTTGTCCAGGAAACGAAGCGACGTTTAGCTTCGTGAGCTGGCGATTAGATGAAGAAGTCGAGCAAGACTAGTAAAGGTCCGAGAAAAGCTAGAATCAAGCCACCGGTAATGGGGCTCCGCGGGATGCGGCAAAAGGAGCGCACAAAACTGACAGGCACAGCTTTGAGACGCGACTCCGGACGCGGGCCGTAGAACGGTCCGACTGCCGTATAACGCGAAAAACTGCGGCGGAAAGCGCAGGCTTCGTCCTGAATCCATACGGAAACTTCTTCGCGGCCGCGCCAGACGAGCGTTGCGCCAACCATAAAAAGTAAATAGCCTAGAAATGTTAGAAATCCCATAGCTGAACCTTCGCCCCAATACATGTTTCCTCACACGCCCGGAGTGTTGTGATTTAGACGCGAAAATGACGCTGCCATGTTACTCGCCATCGTGAATAGTGACGAGACGCACGACTTCAAACTCCTTTGGCCCAGCGGGGGTGGTAACTTGCACTTCATCGCCCACTTTATGATTAAGCAGAGCGCGACCGATAGGGGATGTGGTCGAGATATATCCCTTTTCGGCATCAGCTTCTTCTGAGCTGACGAGTTTGTATTCGATTTTCACGTCACGGCTGGTGTCGAGCACAACGATGCGGGAGCCGTAGCCTGCGCGATCCTTTGGAATGTTTGTGAGATTGAGCATGCCTAAGTCGCCCATGCGTTTTTTGAGCTGAGCGATGCGAGCATTCACGAAGCCCTGACGCTCTTTGGCATATTTGTACTCGGCATTCTCGGAGAGATCGCCATGGGCGCGGGCGACGGCAATTTCCTTGGGGAGGTCGACGCTGAGTTCGTGCTCAAGCGCGGTAAGTTCCTCCTGGATCTTCTGTTTAATCTTCTGCAATGGGTCAGACATAGCGAATCAAGGCCTATCCAAGCAGGGCGGAAGCAATTTAATGACGCGCCCCGCAAACTCTTAATTATACCCGCGAAAAGACTAATTATAGAGGCAGGCTAAGGACGGCTACAAGATACGTTGTTCGCAGCAAAAGAACAACGAAAAGCACCAAGTGACGGCAACTTTTCCCAGCCGGACTCATCCAAACAGTGTTTAAACATTCGCGTTACCGCGAGGCGCCATGGGCTTGCTGTGGGAGCCATTTTCGGCAGAAAACATATCTCAACGAGCGGCAATCGGGGGGCTTGGAGCATCCAGGCAAGAGCCAAGCAGGGGGCTTGGAGCATCCAGGCAAGAGCCAAGCAGGGGGATACCTCTGCGCAAATTTGGACGGCATGAGGTTAAGGTGTCGGCGCTCGGTTTTGGCGGGCATCATTTGGGCGACGCTGAGAATGTACAGATGGCGATGCGCCTCGTGCAGGAGGCGGTGGACAACGGGATCACATTTTTCGATAACTGCTGGGAATACCACGTCGGGAAATCAGAGGATTGGATGGGGAGAGGACTGAAGGGGCGGCGGGACAAAGTATTCCTGATGACGAAGGTATGCACGCATGGGCGGGAAGCGATGCTCGGATTGCAAATGTTGGAGCAGTCTTTGCGGCGCCTGCAAACGGATCATCTGGACCTTTGGCAGATTCACGGCGTGAGTTTTGAGAATGACCCCGAACTGTTTATTCGGCCGAACGGAGCAGCCGAAGCGCTGCGCAAAGCAAAGGAACAGGGCAAGGTGCGCTTTCTGGGATTCACGGGGCACAAGGATCCGGTGATTCACTTGAAGATGCTTGAGACAGGTTTTCCGTTCGACGCGGTGCAGATGCCACTGAACGCGTTTGACGCGCACTTTCACAGCTTCTCCGAGCAGGTGTTGCCGGAAGTAAATCGGCGAGGCATGGCGGCCCTGGGAATGAAGCCGATGAGCGGCCATGGCGATCCCATTGAGCAGGGCGAATTGAGCGCGGAAGAGGCGCTGCGGTATGCGATGAGCTTGCCGGTGACAACCACGATCACGGGAATCGATAAGCCAGAAATCTTGCAGCAGAATTTGAAAATTGCGCAGGGATTTACCCCGATGACCGCAGCAGAAATGCGTGGGCTTCGTGAGCGGACACGGCAGGCTGCCGGCGACGGTCGGTATGAACTCTACAAAGTATCGCTAAAGTTTGACAATCCGGAGGCACGCATTGCTCATAATTTCCCGCTCGATGAGCAGAGCACGGAAGTGAAGGAAATGCTGAAGGCCACGGAGAATACGGGACATCCGTTTCCGGATGTAAAGCCGCCACAACCATAGACCGGGAGCGAAACATGGAGAGCAAGAAAGGATTCACGCGGCGCGGATTTGTTAAGGCGAGCGCTGCGGTAGTCACAGGTTCCTTTGTGGCGCGACCCGGGTCAGCAGCAGTAGGGAGCCGCCAAGGCGGAGCTACGGAGGGAGTGCCGCATCGGCCTTTGGGGAAAACAGGGGCGCTTGTTTCGTGCCTGGGAGTCGGAGGCTATCACCTCGGGTCTATTAAGGAAGAGAAGGAGTCGACGGAGTTGGTGGCGCTAGCGCTGGATGCGGGCGTCAATTTTTTTGACAACTGTTGGGAGTACCACGACGGTGTGAGCGAAGAGCGGCTTGGCGTTGCGCTGAAGGGCAAACGCGACAAGGCGTTTGTGATGACGAAGGTGTGCACGCACGGGCGCGGCAAGGAGGTGGCAATGAAACAGCTGGAAGAGTCTTTGCGCCGATTGCAGACCGATCATGTGGAGTTGTGGCAGATTCATGAAGTTGTGTATTGGAACGATCCGGAAATGATTTTTGCGCCGAATGGAGCGGCCGAGGCGCTGCTGGCTGCAAAGCAGCAAGGGAAGGTGCGCTTTGTGGGATTTACGGGGCACAAGAATCCGGCGATTCATTTGAAGATGTTGGCGCATGACTTTCCTTTTGACACGGTGCAGATGCCGCTGAACGCGCTGGACGCGACCTTTCGCAGTTTTCAGCAGCAAGTATTGCCGGAAGCGAAAAAGCGTGGACTTGCTGTGCTGGGCATGAAGAGCTTGGGGGGAAGCGGCGAGATTGCGGTGAACGGAGCGGTTACGCCCGAAGAAGGGTTGCGCTATGCCATGAGTCTGCCCGTGGCGACAACGATCAGCGGAATGGATTCGATGGTGGTGCTGGAGCAAAATTTGAACGTGGCGAGAGGGTTTAAGCCGTTTGGGGAGCAGGAGATGGCGGCGCTACGAGAGCGGGTCCGTCCGCTGGCTGCAGATGGGCGGTACGAACTTTTCAAGACGACAACAAAGTACGATGGGAACGTCGGACGGGAACAGCATCATTACCCACCAAAAGAAAAATTGCCCGCATAGTTCGCATACGCGCCGATAGGACTGAAGGTAGTTACCTGACACTTACTTGAAGTGATTGTGAGATTGTGTTTCCCGAGGCGTCGCTGGCGGTTAGCGTGTACGTGGTGGTTTTTGCTGGGGACACGTTGACGCAACGCGCGTAGGACGGCCAGACCGCATTTGGCTGAGGATCGAGCTTCACAACCTTGGCATTGGCGACACCATAGCAGAGCTGCACGCGTTCTCCCTTGTGAATGGCGCCCGGACTTGCATAGAAACTCTGGATGGCAAGTTCCTTACCGCCGAGCTGTTCCAGAACGACGCGATCGTTTTCCAATTGTTTGCGCGAGGCTTCTTCGCGGTTTCGGCGCTCAATCGAGCGGTTCTCTTGCCAGCGGTAATACAAGATCCAAGACACAACCACAAGTGCGATACCCACGAGGAGCGAAGAATAAAGCAGTGGGTTCTTAAACAGAGTTTTCGCGCGGGGCTTTTCTCGAGTGTCAGTCAGCACGGTTGCCTGTCCCCGGAGAGAGTACGGTCAAGATTTCGTGAACGTCCAACGAGTAACGGCCTCCGTGAAGTTTTCTGCGTGCTCGTCTTGCCCGAAGACAATTTGTGGGATAACGCGAAATACGAAGCTGCCCGAAGATTCGAGGAGAGGTCCAAGATCGCCACCATACTTGTGATTGTAGATTTCGATTAGCTGCTTCCAGACAGCACGATCCGACACTTGATGCGCGGTACCTTCGAGGATTACGGCTTCGTCCGCTTTTTCCGTGCCGATGGCGCAGCGAGGGTTGCCAGCGAGATTTTTTGCTTTGCGCGTGCGAGATCCAGTGCTGAACCAGAAGGAGTCCTGCCACCAAATGCCCCAGACCACCATGAGATGTGGCTGCCCATCGGAGCGAGAAGTCGTGATCCAGTAGTTGTGAGATTGTTCGAGGCGATCAAGCGCCCAGGACCAGGGTTTGAGGGCGGAAGAGTCGGTGGGCTTGTCGAGCGCGTCTGGCCAGTACGGGTGGCTCGATGTGGGTTCCAGCATGGAGTGTCTCGTAGCGGGCAGGGAACCAGCATTCTAGCAGTCCGGCGCAGAACTATGAATTCCTTTTGCCCTTTGCTGATTGATGGGTTTGGTTGAGATCGCGGAATGCTCGCCTGGATCTATGAAACGATTTACGACACAAAGGCGCAGCCGACGCGGAAACCGCCTTGCGTTGTGCGTTGAGACCACACTGGTTTGAGGCTGACACGTACAGGCGGAAGAATGGGGACATGCAGGACGGCCAAGATGTTGTCCGGAAGATCTTCCTGGGCGTCAAGTTCAATAGCGACGCCTCCAAAACCGAGGTCGAGAACGCGGGCGCGGCGTGCGCCTTGCTCGCCGAGGGTGGCATACGCGTTGGTGCCGGCCATCGAGACGCGCTCCGCTTTGCGCTGAACAGCATAGCTGCGTGGAGAGGGAGCTTGCGGAGGGGTGGTCTGTTCCGGTTCCGCGGGAGTGGCCTCGGACTTTGGGTGAGGCTCCGGTTGAGGCTCGGAGCGCTCTGCGACTCGTCCGGATTCAATGGAAATTGGCGCTGGAGGAGCCGTGGAGCGTTCTGGAGCTGAACGGGGCTCCGGTGGAGCGGATTCGGTTGGAATGCGAGTTCCACCGTTTCCGGACCTGCCGTGATTTGCCTGCTTTAGGCGATAGAGCCGCTCATCGGCAACGCGGATCAACTGATCAGTCTGCTCGCCATCTTGCGGGAAGGTGGCGACGCCGTGATCCATACTCACGCCGATAATCAGCTGCAAGGGCTGCAGCATTTCGGCAAAAACCGTCTCCACACGGCGGCTAAGCGCCAGCGCCTGTTCGGCATCTGTTTGCGGCAAGAGAAGAGCGAACTCGTCGCCGCCAATTCGGAATGCAAAATCGGAAGTACGAAGAGCTTTTTTGAGCGTAGCTGCGGCGGCGCGGAGAACCTCATCGCCGCGCGGGTGGCCATGCTTGTCGTTCACTTCCTTGAAACGGTGGAGATCGAGAACTACAAGTCCCAATGGCGAGCCGTAACGGCGGCCGCGATTGAGTTCTTTGTCAAAGGTTTCACTGAAGAGGCGGCGATTGTAGAGGCCGGTCAGTGGATCCGTCACGGCGTTTAATTGCAGGATCTTCAGCTCGTCGTATTCAATAACAATCGGAACGCGGAAGAGGCCGGCCGAAGCGAGAACGTCCATCAGCGCGGTTTTGAGAGCGACGGGGCGACCGAGATTTTCACTCAGTTCGCGGCGACGCAGAAGCATTTCGTCCCACAACTGGATGCATTGGCTTTCGCGCAGGTCCAAATGAGTGATAGCGCGAATATATCGTTGCAGGAATTGGCCGCGCGCGGACAGATCGAGGCTTTCGAGCGTATCGGCAAGAAGCTCGAGATAAGAATCCTCTACTGGCAGACGAGGGGGCACAGGGGCGCCGGGGCTGGGCATGCTGGGTGGTTACCTAACCTCTGCCTAATCCCCGCGGGGTGTGGGGAGAGAACGAAACTTCTCTGTTGGACGGGGAGCAAGTGGCGGTCCATCCGTAGCATCACGGAGAATGCGCGAAATCTTCCTCAGCCAACGAAGGCGCGAGTTTCATTGTTAATGCTATCCCAAAGCAAACAATAAAGATAGCCGCAACGGGCGTCTTGAGGAAAAGTTGGCCTCAGCCGCCTTTACCAGATGTAACGAAAATACCCAGGAATAAAAGTTGGAACAAAGAGCAGGTAATTACTCAAGTGGCCTTAAGAATTGCAGGCCAAAGAGGCGAATGTCGCCTGTAACCCACTGCCTAAGGATCTTAGCCGAGATGGGCGGGGTCTCATTGGGAACGACGCTGGAGGAGGAGGTGGGAGAGGGAGCTGGTACGGTGATGCTGACGATCTGGTCTGGGCGGAGGAAGTGCGTTGAGGCGATGCACGCGCCAGTCGCGCTGATGTTGAGCGTCTTGGTGAGCTCAATGAACTCTACGCCGGCGGTGTCGACGCCACGAAGAAAAACAGGTACCTGGAGGCGGATGCGTGGCGAGCGCCGGCGTTGAGCAGGCTCCAAGCGCTCGCCTTTCTTATCGATTTGGGTTTCCAAACTCCCCCCGAGTGGTACCAGCGAACTAGTACGTGCATATTCAATGCCAGGAAAACTCGTTTCGGAGCAGGGCTGTAAGTGACATGGAAACAGCAACTTAAACAAAACATTCCTCGCGCCGATCCGCAAGAGAGTTAGTCCATTCGGGTTATTCTGCGGCTAGATGCTTCCTCAAATGTGCAAACGGAACGCTTTTCCCATTGACAGGTGGGTAGGTGTTTGGGAGTATGGCGGGCACGCTAAAGAGGAAAAGTTTTTCCTGCAACTCTGAGTGACCTCGAAACCAGTGACTGGAACAATTGCAAATCCGGTGGTAGCCGGTTCGCGTGTCCTAACAGGGTTCTCGAGAGGCGCGGTTGTCAGCCTTCTTGACGCCATTGAAACTGCGCTGGTTGTTGCGCGGCGGGATGGACGGGTTTTATTAGTGAACGCGCGAGCGCGTAAGTCCCTGGGCATTGAACTCAGCGAGTATTCGGAAACCAACCTCTTTACTGAATTGCTACAGACGGACGCGGCGCAGGTTTTCCGAGAGATCGAAAGCGGAAAGCATGAGCTGCGGCTGGAGGTGGCGCGCGGCGATGAGAAATTCTTCGCCAGCGTACAGTGGATACCAGAGCCGGACTGGGTCGTGGCGCAATTTGTGCGCCAGGACGAACAGCAGAGGCCGGACCCGGCGACGCAGATCACCGTGCAGGAACTTCTGCAAGAGCGCGAAATCACGTACCGCAATTTGCTTGCTGCCTACTTGAAGCTGCAGGAAGTTAACCGGCAGAAAACGGTATTCCTCGCTTCCGCTGCGCACGAACTGAAGACGCCGCTAGCAGTGATTAAGGGTTATTACGATTTGATGCTGGCCGGTTCATTAGGAAAATTGTCGGATAAACAAAGAGACATCCTGGAGGAATCGAAGGAAAGCTGCGAGAGGCTTGTCCGGCTGGTGTCAATGTTCTTGAATTACTCAGCCCTCGAGAGCGGAAAATTGGTGCTGCAGCTTCGTGAAAATGATCTGCGCGATTGCCTGGACGAAGTGGCAAAGAGATGGTCAGAGGCATTTCAGCGCAAGGGAGTGAAGCTGGAAGCGTCTTTCGATCCCTCGATACCCAATTTCCGGTTCGATTACCAGAAGGTACAGCAGGCAGCGGCAAATTTACTGGATAACGCCCTGAAGCACACTCCTAGTGGCGGCACGGTGACGCTGCATGCCGGGCCGCATTTTTGGGAACGCCGCGTGTCGGAAGTTTCGCCCATCCAGGAGCGAAGACGCTTCCGGCTGCCGCGCCCGAACAGCGTGGAGGTTTCCGTGGCGGATACTGGACCTGGAATTCCCGCGGAACATCACCAGGAAATTTTTGAAGATTTTGTGCGGGTCGATCGCAACACAACCGGAATGGGTTTGGGGCTGGCAATTGCGAAGCGGTTGATTCAAGCGCATCGCGGAAAAATTTGGGTGGAAGACGGGCAGGCGGGCGGCAGCAAATTTACGTTTCTACTGCCCATGGATCAGAGTTGATCTGCTGAAGTGAACGAAATCTGGATGATTGAGTGCGAAGGAGACCTCGATGGCTGCTGTCAAAGAAAAGATTCTGGTGGTCGATGATGAGCCGAGCATTAGAAAGTACCTGCAAACGCTGCTTGAGGTAGATGGCTTCGACGTGGAGACCGTGAGCTCCGGCAAAGAGGCGCTTGCAAAGATAAACACGGGAGAGCGGCCGGATTTCATCATTTTGGACGTTTTGATGCCGGAGATGAACGGCCTCGACACGCTGAAAGAATTGATGCAACTGGACCGCAGCCTGAACGTGATCATGTTGAGCTGCTCGAACGAGGTTGGCACTGTAGTAGAAGCGATTCGTATCGGTGCACACGATTACCTGACTAAACCCTTCGAGAAAAGCGAGCTGGACGCGGCGATGCTGAAGTCGCGTCAGAAAAATCAGTTAACGCAGGAAAATCAGGCGTTGCGCGACTATTGCGATCAGGTGACGGAGGACTTGAGTTTTCTGGCGGCGAGTCCGCAGATGGTGCGCATCCGGCAGCAAATCTTGCAAATTGCGCCTGTGGACGTGCCGGTATTCATCTGCGGAGAAAGCGGCGTGGGCAAAGAAGTTGTCTCGCGCATGATTCACTTGCGTTCGAAGAGGCGAAATCAACCTTTTGTAAAGGTGAACTGCGCTGCACTGCCTGGAGAGCTGCTCGAGTCGGAGCTGTTTGGATTTGAGCAGGGAGCGTTTACCGGAGCAGTGCGCTCCAAACCCGGAAAGTTCGAATTAGCCAATAAGGGAACGATTTTTTTGGATGAGATCGCAGAAATGAGTACGCATTTGCAGGCGAAGCTCTTGCACGTCCTGCAGGACCATCAATATTCGCGGCTGGGCGGGCGGCACTTGATCGAAACAGATGTGCGAGTACTCGCGGCCACGAACGTCGATGTGCAGGAGGCGATGAAGACGGGACGCTTCCGCGAGGATTTGTACTATAGGTTGAACGTGCTCTCGATTTTGGTTCCGCCGCTGCGCGAAAGGACGGCCGAAATACCCTTGCTGTTCCGTCATTTCCTTGAGAAATACAGCGAAAAGTTTGGGAAGCCGTCGCACGGACCTTCCAAACATTTGCTGGACGCAGCTCTGAATTACCCATGGCCCGGGAACCTGCGTGAGCTGGAAAATTTCGTGAAACGCTACGTGATCCTTGAGGACGATGAAGGCAGCCTGCGCGAATTGGTGGAAATGTCGTCGGCGCGGCAGCGAACATCTCCGCGGCAGGAGGCGCCTCCCCCGCGCGAGCAGGGCTTGAAAGCTTTGGTGCGAGGACTGAAAGACGAAGCCGAAATGGAAGCGATTGCCGACGCTTTGGAAAAGACACGGTGGTGCCGCAAGGACGCGGCGAAGATGCTCGGCATCAGTTACAAGGCGCTGCTTTATAAGATGCGGCAATTCAATCTAGATACGCCGAGAACGCGAAAGTCCGCGCCGGTGGCGGCCGCGGCAGCCGAGGAAATAGCTCCGGTTGGCGCGATTCGGAATTCGTAGTCCACACCGGGGAAGTTGATACCTGCTTGCCCGTTGACTTACGGACCGTGAGGCCTGTAGGTACCGGGCCGATTTTTCCATAGCGGAAAACCTGCGATTCCGGTATTGTCACCCAATAATAAAGAACTTAGGCTGGGAGAGCTCAGCAGGTTCAGTTGCAGCCGAACGAATTGATTAAATAAAAGGGGCGCGGGGGATACGTGGCCCGTGCGGGGATCGAGGAGGATGGGGGTAATGACGGAGCGGAGGGTTGCACGGCGGTACGATTTATCATTGCCCGTCATTATTCGTGTGCCGACGGAGCGTGTTGCCGAGACCCAAAAAGGGAAAACGCGCGACGTTTCGACGCGAGGCGTTTACTTCGTGCTTGATCAGGATTTGGAGGCGGGTTCGGAGCTGGACATTACCTTGACGCTTCCTGCGGAGATTACACACGGCTCCGATGTTTTCGTGCGTGCGTTAGGTAAGGTTGTGCGGGTTGAAAAGCGCATGGAAGATGGTAGCGCACGGATGGGCGTAGCGGCGGTGATTGAGCGGTACGACATCATTCGCGGCGAAAACGGAAGAGCGTAGCCAGCGGTTTCTCCCCACCAGATTTAGATTCGGTGAACAACAACGGAAGCTAATCGAGAGAAATTGTTGTCGGAACTTCGGACACTTTTTTCTTCTTCTAGCTCCTCCAAGCGAGGACCTCCGTTCTAGTACTCTTCGACCGACAATCCCGTAACCAACCGCCCATCAGTAAGTTAACCGCTCGAGCTGCCTCGAATACGTGAAGGCGGCCCGACGGCAAATTGGGCCTGCAGATGCATCGTTCGTGAAGACGATCACCGCGCCTCGATGCCATCTGCTGCCAAAAATAAGACCGAATTACTGGGCGGTACCAGCCATATACCGCCGGATGAAATTGTCTTCGGCTGTTCGCCGGCAATGTCGGCGGTTCACAAGCGATTGGAAAGAATCTGCAACACGAATGTTCCAGTCCTGATGTGCGGAGATGCCGGCACGGGCAAAGAGACGGTCGCTCGATGGATGCACTGCCGTTCGCCTTATAAGACCGGTCAATTCGTGAAAGTAAATTGCGCAGCGATTCCCGGATCATTGCTGGAAAGCGAACTGTTTGGATACGAAAAGGGAGCGTTTACGGGTGCACACGTATCAAAGCCTGGACGGGTGGAGCTGGCGGATCACGGCACACTGTTTCTGGATGAAATCGCTGATTTGGACATGGCTCTGCAGAGCAAGTTGCTGCATTTCGTGCAGGATGGAACGTTCTCGCGGATCGGTGGGGAATCGGAGAAATTCGTCGAGACGCGAATTATCTGTTCCACTAACCGTGATTTGGAACAGGAGATTGAGGCGGGTAGATTCCGTGCCGACTTGTACTATCGGATTAGCGTATTCCAGATAAAGTTGCCGAGATTGAGCGAACGAAGGGAAGACGTGTGCGCTCTGGCGCAATATTTTCAGGGGGTCTACCAGAGACAATTCGGGAAAGAGTGCGATCCCATAGAGGCGGAAACGCTGCATTTCCTTAAGAACTTGCCGTGGCCGGGAAATGTGCGTGAGCTCTCGAACTGTATCGCCCGATACGTATTGATTGGTCAAGATGCATTCGCCATTAAGCCTTTTCCGAAGCAAACACCTATCTCCACCTCAGGTGGTTCTGCCGTGACTCGCGGGGTGCCCTTGAGAAGCATTGCTAAAGAAGCAATTCGGGAATTGGAACGTAATGTAATTTTGGAAGCTTTGCGAACGAATCAGTGGAATCGTCGCAAAACCGCGCAAGCTCTTAAGATCAGCTACCGCGCACTCATTTACAAGATCCGCGATGCAGGATTGATATCCAGGCGTGGAGCTGCGGTATAAACGACCGATTACAGTGCGGCGGTTGGGGATTCCTCATCATATGATTGATTACTCGTCGTCGTGCTTTCTCTCCCTTTAGATCCCGGTTTACATTTAGCGCTGCATGCATTTTGACTGGACGATGTGGCGCAAGACGGAGCTTACGGAATCACAGTCGCTCGAATATCCGTGCGCCGGAGTAGCTAATCAACCCCGTTCTGTGGGGCAGGTGATTCCTGGCCGCCGGACAAGACACGCGCGTAGAGCGTAGCTTCGGACCGCTGCCCCAAAACTGTTCTTCACACCAGTAGTTCCTTCAGTGTTTCGCGTCTATCCTTCGGGTAACGTAAAACCAGAAAAGCTACTTTTGGCTTCAGTGGACAACCCAGTCCAGGCCGCGAAGCTGACCTAAACCCAAACGGAGCAATCGAAAGCAGACGGTATTTGTGTGCGCGTTCGTTCTCTTCGGCGAACTTCGAGGGGGTGTCGATGAGGGGAAATCAAAGAGATCTAAGAAACGGGGTAAAGGTATTTCTTCGCAGTGCCAAAAATCTGTTGCAGCCCGGCGTGCTTTTTCTTGTGGCGTCCTCGTCTCTCGTGCTGAGCGGCTGCGCAGGTGTGGTTAGTAGCGCCAACAACACTACGCCTCCACCATTGCCGTCGAGCGTGGACATTACGAATGTACAAGCTAAATCCACCACGACGACCACCTCACTGATCGTTTGGACAACGAACATCGCGGCGGATTCATCGGTTGATTATGGAACCACGAGTTCCTATGGGTCCAGTACGCCGATCGATTCAGCAATGGTCACGAACCATCAGGTAACACTTTCTGGTCTGGTCCCCGGAACGACCTACTATTACCAGGTCACTTCGGCCGACTCGAAAAGCAATCACGGGCACAGCGGTGGGTACGGTTTCAAGACGAACGGTTTCACCATTTCGGGCACAATCAGTCCCGCCGCGGGTGGGAGCGGAGCGAGCGTGGCACTCAGCGGAGGTATGAGCGCCACTACCACGGCAGACAGCTCCGGGAACTACAAATTTTCTGGATTACCAAATGGGACGTATGCTGTGGCGCCGAGTCGCGCGGGCATGACATTCAGTCCAAGCAGTCGGAGTACGACAGTCAATGGGGTGGACGTCGGCGGAGTGAACTTTACGGAGATCATGCCGACCTTCACGATTTCCGGGACGATTAGTCCAAGCGCGGGAGGGAGCGGGGCGACAGTGACTCTGAGCGGAGCCGCCAGTGCGACGACGACCACCGCGAGCAGCACCGGCGCTTACATGTTCGCGGGTTTGCAGAATGGCGCGTATACGGTCACACCGAATCAGGCGGGATATACGTTCAGCCCTGGAAGTCAAGCGGCGACGATCAACGGCGCTAACGTAACGGGTATAAATTTTAGCGGCACCGCGCAAACTTTCAGCATTTCCGGAACGATCAGCCCCGCAGCGGGTGGAAGCGGTGCCACAGTGACGTTGAGTGGGGCTGGAAGAGCAACTGCTATCGCGAGCAGCTCCGGAGCTTATATTTTTACGGGTCTAGTGAATGGAACTTATACGGTCACTCCCAGTCGCGTCGGTTATGCATTCTCGCCGGGCAGTCAAAACGCTTCGGTAAACGGAGCCGATGTCAGCGGGATAAATTTCACGGCTACAGTGCAGACCGGTCCGACGTTCAGCATTTCTGGAACAGTCAGCCCAGTCGCGGGCGGAGCCGGAGCTACGGTGACATTGAGCGGGGCGGCGAGCGCTTCAACGATTGCCGACAGCTCGGGCGCCTTTGTCTTTACGGGGCTGTCGAATGGGACCTATACGCTTACAGCGAGCCACGCGGGGTACACATTCAGCCCAGTGAGCCAAGCTGCCACGGTGAGCGGGGCTAACGTGACTGGCGTGATCTTTAGCGGTGTCGCACAGACATTTAGCATTTCTGGAACGATCAGCCCAATTGCGGGGGGAGGCGGAGCAACGGTCACGTTGAGCGGAGCAGCTAATGCGACTACGACGGCAAGCAGCACAGGGAACTACACGTTCAGCGGTTTAGTCAACGGAAGCTACATGCTCACTCCGAGCCACGCGGGGTACACGTTCAGCCCGGCGAGCCAAGCTGCGATAGTGAACGGCGCTAACGTCACGGGCGTGAACTTCACGGATACGGCGCAAACATTCAGCATTTCTGGAACGATCAGTCCGGTTGCGGGCGGGAACGGCGCAACGCTCACCTTGAGTGGGGCGACCAGCGCAACGACTACCGCAAACACTACTGGCGCTTTCACTTTTACCGGGCTCGCAAACGGAACCTATGCAATTACTCCAAGCCATACTGGATTCACATTCACCCCAGCGAGTCAAACGGCCACAATCAACGGTTCAAATGTTACGGGAATCGACTTTGGGAATACTGCGCAGACGTTCAGCATTTCTGGAACACTCAGCCCAACGCTGGGGGGAAGCGGAGCGACGGTAACGCTGACGGGTGCCGGGAATGCTATCGCCACAGCCAATAGTTCCGGCGCTTACTCATTCACCGGTTTGGCGAACGGCGCGTATATGGTGACGCCGACCAATACCGGATATTCGTTCACGCCACCCAACCAGAACGCCACAATTAGCGGAAGCAACGTAACCGGACTCAACTTCACTGTAGTAGCCGTGCAAGCGCACACCGTGACGGCAGGTTGGAGCGCAAGCACTTCCGTCGTCTCGGGTTACAACGTATACCGGGGAACTGTGAGTGGCGGTCCATACACAAAGCTAAATGGCTCTTTGATCGGACCGTTGACCTATGTCGACACGACCGTTCAAAGTGGCGCAACCTATTTTTACGTCACCACCGCCCTGGATGGCACTGGCAATGAGAGCGTATTTTCCAATGAAGGGACTGCAGTGATACCGTAGGTCGCTCACTTTCGCTCCGTCGCGCATGCCCGGAGTGTGATCTCGACCGAGGTATGGCGAGTATCTATGGGTTCGCTTGATCCGGTTTCCAATTTTATTGGAGCCGTACAGTATAACCACCTGTACCTAAACTAGACGTTCAACCAGTATTCGCTTTCCTGGTCGGACCTTATCCTGTTACGCAGGCGTAGGTCTGGAGATAGCTCGTCATGATGCGTGTTCACGTTGAGACCGGGGCCCCACTGGAAGTATGCAAACAGGCCGAGAAGGCAATCCTAACATTATTGGCCGTGGTGCTTTTTGCGCCATTGGCGCTAGTGGTCGGGTGCTCGGGTGTGGTTAGTCAAAGTTCATCGAAGACTCCACCGCCGCTAACGCAAACATATAGCGTCTCCGGGACGATAAGCCCCAGTGCAGGTGGCGTCGGCACGACCGTCACCCTTAGCGGTGCGTCGAGCGCTTCAGCGATCGCCGACAGCTCGGGCAGTTTTACCTTTACCGGACTGGCGAATGGGACGTACACCGTTTCGCCAAGCCGAACGGGCTATACATTTAGCCCCGCTAGCCAAAGTGCCACGGTCAGCAGCGCGAATATCAGCGGGATCAATTTTACGGCGAGCGCACAGGGGAGCCAGACCTATAGCATCTCCGGAACCATCACTCCAGCAGCCGGTGGTAGCGGCGCGAAAGTTACGCTGAGCGGAGCGGCGACAGCGACAGCAACCGCGAACAGTTCAGGCGCTTATACCTTTACAGGGCTAGCGAATGGAACCTATGCAGTAACGCCGAGTCGGACGGGTTATACATTTAGTCCGAGCAGTCAAAGCGCAACAATCACCGGCGCGAATGTCACGGGGGTCAATTTCTCAGCTAGCGCGCAAGGGAGCCAGACATTCAGCATTGCCGGAACAATTAGTCCTACAACAGGCGGAAGCGGTGCAACAGTGAATCTTAGCGGTGCTGCGAGCAAGACGATATCAGCCGACAGCGCCGGGGCTTACAGTTTCAGCGGATTCACAAACGGCACGTACACCGTGACCCCGAGCAAATTGGGCTATTCTTTCAGCCCAGTGAGCCAGACGGCAACCATCAATGGAGCGAACGTGACGGGATTAAATTTTACCGCCACTCCTGCAACGATCCACACAGCGGTAGCCAATTGGACGGCTAGCACATCGGTGGTGTCGGGTTACAATGTTTACCGCGGAACGGTCAGCGGGGGACCCTACACAAAACTCAACTCCGCTCAAATTACATTATTGACGTACACGGATAGCACTGTAGTGAGCGGACAGACCTACTTCTTTGTGACCACCGCAGTCGACGGAATCGGTAACGAGAGCGTCTTTTCCAATGAAATCAGCGCAGCCATCCCCTAAAGGTCAGAGTCCCATTTGATTTAGCAAGGCGGCCAGGCACCAGCGGCCGCCTTTGTTTTGCAACCCACTGGTGTAATTAGTGTCGATTGACGCCTGTTCAGTTGGAGCTCAGATCTGACAGCGCATGGCGGATTTCGTCGGCACGTTTTGAGCTTGGATCGATTAGCAGCGCTTGCTTGAAATTTTGTCTGGCCAATGAAACTTTGCTAACGCGTTGATAGACTAGGCCCAGATGGTAACGATAGGTGGCATTCTCTGGGACCTTCTTGATGGCTTCCTCAAGAAGTTGAATGGCCGAGTCATAGATCCCTTTTTGGTAGTACGCCCACGCTAGAGTGTCTGCCGCATTGGGAGATTCTGGCATGCCGCGTCTGGCTATTTGAGCGAGAGACAGCGCGTAATTCGTGTCTCCGCCACGTTCCATGAGGAGGTAGCTCAAATTGTTTGCGGCAGTGGCGTTTCCTGGCTCCAGATCGAGAGCCTGTTTGTAAAGATCTTCGGCGCGCGGCCGGTTGCCGCGCCCCTCTTCCAAGACTCCCAGAGCAACGTACGGCTTCACCTCTTTTGGGTTTTCGCGAATCAGCCGCTGGTAAATGGACGCGGCATCATCGATTTGACCGTTCTGCTGTTGCGTCTGGCCGAGTATAAAGAGTGCATTCAAATTTGTTGGATCGAGCTCGATGCTCTTTTTCAGTTCAGCTTGGGCTTCCTCGACCTTGTGGGCAGAAAGTAAAATCTGTGCAAGCAGGAGGTGAAAGCCGCCGTTCTGTGGGACCTGTGCGACTTGCGCCTGTACGCGGCTCAGCACCTTTTCTGGTTGTTTTTGGAGCAGCAGCAGATTGGCGATATTTTGTAGAGCCTCTGTCTGACCAGGATCTAACTGAAGGGCTTGCTCGTAAAGTTTCTCCGCGTCGGGAAACCGCCTTTGCAATGCGCGCACGTCGCCAAGGCGGGTATGCGCGACGGCACTCTTTGGTTCTAGCTCGATTGTGTGCTGCAAATCCTGTTCCGCACCGGCAATGTCCGACTTGGCGATGCGAACCGTACCTCGCATTAGGTAGCCCTGTGGAGCCGAGGGCGCGAATTGCAACCATGCCGAGGCACTCTGATCGAGTAGCTCCATATCCCGCTTTTTCAGAGCCAGATTTGCCAACGCCTCATGAGCATCCAGCAGCGAAGGGCGAAGCTTGACCGCGGTACGGAAATATTTCTCGGCAGCATCCATATTGCCCGTTTTTATGTAGGCCGAACCAAGTTCAAAGTGAGCATTTGCGTTTTCTGGGCTGTTTTTGACGGCCAATTCGAGGACCGGTATTGCTTCAGCCGCCTTTTGATTGAGGTTCAACAGCCGCCCTTTCAAAACAAGCGCCTCAACATCTCTGGAATTCTCTTTCAGGATTTCGTCGTCTATTTTGAGAGCCTGATCAAACTGTTTGCTCTCAGTCAGGAGCTGCACATAACGTTTCTTGACGACGAGATCGTGCGGATGCTGCTTGAGAAGGGAGGCAAACTCCACTAACGCCTTCTGCGTTTCCCTTTGACCTAGGTACAGGTCACCGAGGAGACGGTAGGCGTTAGGGTCGTTGGGTAAGGCTTTCTTGGTTTCTTGTAACGTCTGCTCCGCCTGGTCTTTCTTACCCGAGCCCAGGAAGAGAGCCGCGAGCGACGTGCGTGCTACGGCACTCTCTGGAGCAATCTCGATCGCACGACGATATTCGGCCTCCGCCTGGGCCCACTGCCCCTGCCGCTGATAAAACGCGCCGAGGGCCAAATGTGCAGGGACCGATGCCGGGTCGACAAGGGTAGCCTTACGAAAACTCTCCTCGGCTACTTGCAGCCGTTTTGTACGTTCCTGCATAAGCGCAAGCGCTATGTAAGAGCCCGGCTTATTGGGCGCCATTTCGACAGCTTTGGACGCTTCTCTTAGCGCTGCTTCCAAGTCTCCAAGCTCGGCATCGCTAGTCGCCAATAGCAGTTGAGCTCCGACTTCATTTGGGCTTTGTTTCAGAATGTCTTCGGCATGTTGCTTGGCATCGTCAAAGCGTCGAGCTGCGAAAAGCATGCTCGCCAGGTCTAAGTGGGCCGGCAAGTTCTGCGGCGCTAAGTCGAGCGTGAACTGGAGTTCGCGGAAAGCATTCGGCCAAAGTCCTTGTTGCATAAGGCATTTAGCTAATTCGTAATGAGCATCGGCGAAATTCCCATCAATCTGGATGGCGTTTTGGAATTGAATCGCGGCTTCTTGGTATTTTCCTTTCTGCGCGTAGTGCACGCCGCTTTCGTAATACTTCTGCATTCGCACCTTCGGACTACGGAAGCACCCACCGGACGTGAGGAGCACCAGGAAGGTAAGCGAGCAGGCAAGAAGCTTGGCGGTACTTTTCATTTGCGCATCTCCGAAGGTGGTATGGCAATTGGGGGGCCAAGCGGGGACCAAGGCTCGTTTACTCAAGCGACGAGTATTCTGGAGATACGGAACAACGTTTAGCGGCCTAAACATGGGGGGCAGTTGTAATGGTGGGTGGGGAGCATAGGCATGCCTACTCGCTCATCTTGCGTAAACAACACAAAATAGAGGACTTGCTGGATAATGTGCCAAGACGCTCAATCCCGGTGAAGTAGGCGCAGCAATGTGGGGGCCCGCTGACGGACAGGCAAGGGAACATGCTCCACATTGGAATGGAACGGCCATCGAATGGCAACTTTGTGGAACTTCTTAGGAGTTTTTGAAACTCTTAGGTTTCTCACTATCCGGTCGAATTACGTAAAAGACACAACCGAAAGGCCTTACCCAGATCGAATTGGCTGGCCTGGGAGTAATCGCTTGGCAAGCACCGTGCTTTCTTACCCGTGCTGTTCCGCACTTGGCCAACGCTTTTTAGGACACTCGTGATTCTAAGCGACTTAAACGTACCAAGCAGTAATGGCGCGCTGAGCGCGTCCGCCAAAGTCTACATCTCTGGCGTGAGCGAGGAAATGGCGCCGGTGCAACGGCTCATCTCCGAGATTGCGCCAACCGATATACCTGTTCTCTTAGTGGGAGAGAGCGGAACCGGGAAAGAAATGGCGGCAATGCAAATTCACGTCTTGTCTCATTACCGAGAGCTTCGGTTTTTGAAAATGGCGTGTTCGACGGTAGCTGCCGAGGCATTGGACAGCCATTTTACGTCTTCTGGTAATGGAGGTAGCGAGAAGAACTGCCATCTCACCGGAACGCTCTTCTTGGACGAGGTGGGAGAACTTGATCAAGATCGCCAGCGGCACCTGCTGCACGCGATTCCCGATGGCGCCAATATCTCGGCTGGTCAAGTTATGGGCGGGCGGATCGTTTCCTGTAGCTCGCGCGATCTGGAAACGGATGTTCATCATGGGAAATTTCGCAGCGACCTTTTTTATCGACTCAGCGGAGTTTGTGTGCAACTTCCCCCTCTTAGGCGGCGGCGGGACGACATTCCCGTTTTAGTGGGCTACTTTTTGAAAAAGTACGCCAGGGTATTTAGCCGTTCAGAAATGACGCTCAGCGATCGTGCGATGCAGCTCATAGTAGAACATCCATGGCCAGGGAACATTCGGCAGTTGGAAAACGTGATTAAGAGGATCGTGGCTTTGGAAAACGAGGATTTAGGAATCGTTGATTTGAAGATATCGCCGATGTTTCCGACTCTGTCGCATACGAGTGTCGCAGAACCGACGCGCTCACTTAAAGCGGCTTCGCGGGCCGCGTCCCGACAAGCAGAACGTGAACTCATCCTGCAGACATTGGAGAGGACGCATTGGAATCGTAAGAGGGCTGCCGAAGCGTTGCAGATCAGCTACAAGTCACTGCTTTTCAAGCTGAAACAAATTCAAGTGCCGGAATCAGAGGGAGTTTAAGTTCGTAGGAGAAACATTATGAAAAAAATATTCGCACTGGCCATCATAGCGGCGGTAACGGGCAGCGGCGCTTATGGGCAAAGCGCAGCGATCAAAGCGCAGCCAGAGAACAAACTCACGGCCGCGAAGAATGGTGCTGCATACAATTCCCCCATTGATTTGAGCGCTAAGTCGGCAACCGATGACCCGAACTATCTGATTGGGCCGGAAGACGAATTGATCATCAGCGTATGGAAGGAGCCAGACATTTCTCGCACCGTGCCGGTCCGGCCGGACGGGAAGATTTCATTGGCACTATTGAATGATGTACAGGCGACCGGCCGGACACCAATGCAATTGGGCTCCGACATCACGGAGAAGCTGAAGAGCTTTATTTCCGAGCCTCAGGTCACAGTGATTGTCGCGAGGATAAATAGCCAGCGCATATTTGTGGTCGGAGAAGTACCGCGGACGGGGTCCTATACGCTTCTTCCAAACATGACCGCTGTTGATGCAATTTCAAGCGCCGGCGGATTCACGCCCTTTGCCAAGAGGACCAAGATCTATATCCTTCGCAAGGAAAACGGGAAAATGATCAGCATTCCGTTCAACTACAAGGAAGTAGTGAAAAATCGACGATCCGAACAGGATGTTGCGCTCAGAGCCGGCGACCGGATTGTTGTGCCTTAGGAGTGACATGTCACGCAAACAACTAACAATTTGGGTGCTGCTTACAGCGATTGTCCTGATTGCTCTTCGTCCTCGCGCGACGTACGCGCAGGACTCAGGTCAGGCGCCAAAGTCTCCGATGAATGTGGACGGCATGGCGGCGCTGGAATCAAACGCGCCGACGGACATGCCTGATACTCGGCCATTAGGAGGTGTACAAGACCTCTCTTTGGGCAGTCAAGCGAGCAGGCATAGCTTCTTGCTTCCGAGCTTCGGTGTAATCAGTCAGGTTCAGTTCAATCCCTACGAATCCAAGCCAGCGGGCAACTCGTCGCCTGCAACCTCCACTTATGTTAGTGGGCGACTGGCCCTGAATAAGATTTCCGCTCGTTCCGAAACGCTGTTGGACTATCTTGCGGCGGGCGCTTTCGCGACCAACTCCAACCAGGGAAACTCGATTGTACAAAGTGTGGACTTCGCAGAAACAATCAAAGGCGGCCGGTGGTCGCATGTGTTCGGGGACCAATTCACATATTTGCCGGGATCCTCGTTTAACTTCGGGGGATTGGGAGGACTTGGCAATTTTGGACTCGGCCTATCCAGTGTAGGACTGACTCCCGGATTCCGCCAGGATCTGGTCCCAAATCAATCCGTCCTGACGAATGCAGCGGCTATCAGCAATGCAGCTTTTGTACAAACAACCTATGCGCTAGGTTATCGTTCCTCTTTAAACTTCTTCGGCACGTACGGGACACTACATTTCCTCGACAACGGTTTCCAAAACAGCAGCTCCGTTTCTGGAGGAGCGAGCTATGGCTATTTGTTGAGCCCACTAAATTCGATGGCAGTTTCGTATGGATTTAACAGGTTCATCTTTCCACATCTTCCGGTCGGCGCTGACAGCCATACGGTACAACTGTCATTCGCGCGCAGGATCACTGGACGAATGAGCTTCCAGGCAGGGGCGGGCCCGGAAATTCAGGTCTACCGTTCACCGCTGGCGGGCTCCGGGACAGTTTTGAGCTGGACCGCGAACGCTGGCGTCAACTACAGACTGCGAGAGTGGGGAGCCAGCCTCTACTATAGCCATTCTCTCGGTGGCGGAAGCGGCGTTTTGGCCGGAGCAGAAGCGGACACGGTTTCGGGACACCTCAGTCGAGGCTTCGGGAAATGGCGCGGGTTCACCAGCGTTGGGTACGCCAGAAATCGTGCGCTGCAACAGACCTCCATCCACGTCATTGCTCCGCAGAGTTGGTTCGGGGGAGCGCAAATCAGCCGTGGATTTGGAACATTGGGAAGCTTCTTTCTTTCCTATAATGCTTCGCGCCAATCGAGCTTAGCCGCGGTTTGTTCCGTTCCCGCGTGTGCCTCAAATCAATTAATGCAAACGATTTCTGTCGGTTACAACTGGGGCTTCCGCCCGATCGTACTGGAATGAACGCGCCCTGCAATTATAACGAAAGGATCTTCCAGCATGATCATACAACGTGAACTAACGCTTGATGACTACATCGCTATACTACGCCGACGGCTGTGGATCATTGTGGTACCCGCGGTGGTGTTTGGTATTGCCGCGTATACGATGTCCCTATTTCTGGCCAGCCGATATACATCACAGACCGTGGTCCTTGTCGAGGAACCCGCCGTACCTGAAAGTCTTGTAAAGCCCGTGATTGGTGGCGATGCAAATCAGCGGCTGGCCACGATGCAGGAACAGATCCTCAGCCGCACCAGGCTCCAGCAGATCATCGAGAAATTTGGTTTGTATACGGACGAAACCAGGCGCAAGTCAATGGAAGACGTGGTGGCGCAGCTGCGCAAGTCCATCACTGTCAGCCCGGTGCGCGCGATGGCGGAAACGCGGGCCAGTGGACTTCCGGGGTTTACCGTAAGCGTGGTGGCAAGTGAAGCGTACACGGCCCAGCAGATCTGCACGGAAATCACGTCTTTCTTCATGCAGCAGAATGTACTTATACGAGAGCGGCGAGCCGAAGACACGACTCAGTTCATTACAAAACAACTCACGGAATCCAAGCGCAAGCTAGACGAACAAGATTCCAAGCTTGCTGCTTTTCAGCGGCGTTACATGGGCGAACTTCCTGACCAGATGCAGACTAATTTCAGCTTGCTGACCGGTTTGTCGTCCCAGTTGGAGGCGACGTCGCAGGCTCTCAATAGAGCGCAGCAGGACAAAATATTCGTCCAAAGCGCGCTGGATCAGCCGGTGGCGAAGACTTCAGCAGCGGTCCTGGTTGATCCGGATATACTTCAGAAGCAGCTTGCAAACCTGCAAGGCCAATTAGCAGCACTGCAGGCGCAATATACAGAAGCACATCCGGATGTCCGCCGGCTCAAAAAAGACATCGCGCAACTACAACGGAAAATAGAAGAACAAGCTGTGAATCATAGTTCTCCGCAAGCGGCGGACCCCGAGAAGGAGGTTGTGGCGGATGGGCCGCGTGTCCAGCAGCTTCGAGCCCAGTTGTACCAAATAAACCGGACCATCCAAGATAAAACAGCGGAACAATCCCGAATTCAGCAAGAGATCAGCAAATTGCAGGGCAAATTGCAACTGACGCCCGCTATCTCACAGGAATATAAAGCTTTGACGCGTGATTACCAAACAGCTGTGAATGTCTACAACGATCTACTGAAAAAACAGAGCGATTCAGAAATGGCGACAGATTTGGAGCGGAGACAGCAGGGTGAACAGTTTCGAGTCTTGGATCCACCCAGTCTGCCACAAAAACCCACTTACCCTAATCGTCCCTTTTTTGGAGTTGGTGGATTTATAGGTGGATTGGCGTTTGGCTTAGGGATTGTATTTGTGATTGAGGCTCAGGACACAACTTTTCGCACAGAGCGAGATGTGGAGCGCTTGCTCAAACTGCCAACGCTAGCTATGGTTCCGCTTCTGAACGTTCCCAAGGGAAGCAGAAATCGTGCGCGCTCTACTGTGCCGGACTCTCCGCCGACCGTGATTTCAGAGACAGCGAGCTAAATCGGATATGTATAAGAACTTCTTTGGACTCAAAGAACTTCCCTTCAATTTCAGCCCGGACCCACGGTACTTGTACTGGACGCCCGCGGCGCAAGAAGCCTTGTCGGCTCTGACGTACGGGATTGAGAGCCGCAAAGGCTTCATTCTGCTGACCGGCGAGGTAGGTACAGGCAAGACTACACTGCTAAACGGCTTGCTGAACTGGTTGCGCGAGAATGACATTGCAACCGCATTTGTCTTCAATTCTCAGCTTTCCAGCGCTAAGCAGCTTTTTGATTTCATGATGGCGGATTTCGCAATCAGCTGTGAGTCACGTCTGAAGAGCCATGTCTTATTGAAACTCAACCAATGGCTACTCGATCGATATCGGGCGGGAAAAACGACGGTTCTAATCGTGGACGAAGCGCAAAATCTCTCAGAGCAATTGCTCGAAGAGATTCGGCTGCTTACTAATCTCGAGACTTCGACTGAGAAGCTGCTACAGATCGTGCTGTCCGGCCAACCGGAGCTTGATGAGAAGCTGAACCGGCCACAGTTGAGACAATTGCTGCAACGAATTGTTTTCAGGTGCCGCACCGTTCCGCTAACTCAGGAGGAGACGCATGGCTACGTGACTGAGCGCCTGCGAATCGCCGGCGCTAGCGGCGCGCCCATTTTCTCCAAGGAAGCGTTGGACGCCGTTCAAAAGTATTCGAAGGGCATCCCTCGGGTTATCAATCTTCTGTGCGAGCATTCGCTAATCAACTCTTTTGCAGAGCGACTCAAGCCCATTCCTGCCAAGGTGGTCGAGGAAATCGCGCGCGAATTTACGCTAGGCGAGTTTGCGCCAATGCCGCGACCGGTCGTTCGCCTGAGTGCCGACAGAGAGCCGGGTGAACGAGTGGAAGGCTTGCTTCGAGATATGTTTTCGTATTTGAGGCCAGGGGACCAGCCCGAGCCGCTGACTGGAACTTCTCGTGAAAGGAAACCATGAGTAAGGTGCACGAGGCTCTGAAGAGGGCGCAAGAAGAGCGGTCTTCGGCAATCCGGCCGGTTGCTGCAAATGGGAACGATACCGGCATTGCGGAAGAGACCGCGGGACGGGCTGGAGAACAAGAATTTGCTGCACAGGCAGGCGGCTTCCCCGACGCGGCCCGAGTGGCGGGAAATGTAGGCGTACTCGCCGATGTGTCCACAAACGGTCGAACGACCAATGAGATCGTAACCCCTTCCATTGCGATCACGAAGACACCATTGCCTGCGGAGCGGCGGCCCCACGCCCCTGCGCAAGGAAGAGATCCGAGAACCGGCCAATTCCTCCGGTTCGAGGATCTTCTAAGGAACTGCTCTAAACCGACCTGGGTACTTGATCCACGCATAGTGGCTTTTTGCGCTCCCATGCAGCAAGCCTCCTGCACAGAGCCATTTAGAACTTTGAGGACCCGTCTATACCAGCTGCGCGAAACGGCGCCGCTCAAGAAGGTGCTTATAACGAGTGCTCTCGCAGGGGAGGGAAAGACCTTCGTTGTGACGAATCTTGGTCAGGCCATCGCGAGGGAGCGCGAACGCAAGGTTTTACTTATTGATGCAGACCTTCGCAATCCGTCTCTGCACAAACCACTGGGAGCTCCCTTGTCCCCCGGCCTGTCTGACTACCTTCGCGGTGAGGCAAGCGATCCTGAGATTATCCAGCACGGGCAAGAAGGAAATCTTTGCTTCATTCCAGCTGGCAATCCCGGACGCGACCCGAGCGAATTATTATCTAATGGCATGTTGGATAAACTCCTTGATAGAGTTGCTCCCCTGTTTGACTGGGTGATTATCGACTCCCCGCCATGTCTACCGGTGGCAGACGCCAATCTTATCGGAGGCCTTTGCGATGGAGTTCTGCTTGTTTTGCGAGCGCAGTCAACTCCTTCCGCGGCGGCGGAAAAGGCTCGCAAAGAGCTGCAGAAGCGCAAAGTAGTCGGCGTCGTCGTTAATTTTGTCGAAGAAAATCAGACGTATGGAGACTACTACGGTCACGACGGTGATCCGGGCAGCCCGAAGGTTGGCCAGGACGTCGTATCGCACGCGAACTAGCGTTTCGCCATTGTGACGTCCGCTCTAAGCCCTTGGGATGAGGTGAATCCAGCCCCGATACGCTGTCCGGCCGTGCAGTTTACATTTAATCGAATACCTGTACTTTTTCCCTACCTTCGGCCACTATCCACTCGCTTTGTGGTTAGCTACCCTACATTGGCTGTGCCACAACTGTAATTGGAACCACGTCGAGGGGCTGCCGAGAATGACCTACCATAGGGGGCTCCACAGAAGTTTCCACCATCTTGGTTTCAAGCGCGCTCTGTTTCTTGGCGTGCTGCTGGGTTTTGGTATGCTCCAGAGCGGGTGCTCCGGCATCGTAAGCGGTAAATCCACCGGCGGCGTACCGGCGCCAATACTTACGATTTCCAATATTTCAGCTGCTACCGTAACAGCAACAACGGCAACCTTGACTTGGCAGACCAGCCTCCCCGCCACTTCCCAGGTGGAGTACGGATCGAGCACCTCCTATGGGTCGAACACCCCTCTCGATTCAGCAATGGTGCCCTCGCACCAGCAAAGCCTGTCAGGCTTGAGTGCCGGGACGCTTTATCACTATCGCGTGCACTCGTCGGATGCCAGCAACAATCCTGCGGTCAGCAGTGACCTGACCTTTACGACGGCTTCCTCCGGAGGAGACACGACGCCTCCGATCGTTTCGATTACCTCGCCCGTTAGTGGAACAAGAGTTTTGGGCAGCATCACGGTTATCGCGAATGCGAGCGATAACGTGGGCGTAGCGAGTGTGCAGTTCCAGCTGGACGGCGGCAATCTTGGTACCGTGATCACCGCGGCGCCGTATTCGACCTCCTGGAATACAACGGGCACAACCAATGGCGCACACACGCTCTCAGCCATTGCTAAGGATAGCGTCGGAAATAGCACGACAAGCGGCGGCACAGTCGTAAACGTGAGCAACAGTACAGCTCCAAGTATCACGGCCCAACCGGTAAGTACGACGGTGACAGCGGGGCAGACGGCGACATTTGCGGTGACGGCGGGCGGAACAGCGCCGCTCAGCTATCAATGGCAGAAGACCGGGGCGAATATCTCGGGAGCGACAACCGCAAGTTACACGACAGCGGCGACGGTAATTGCGGACAGTGGATCAACGTTCCGCGTAGTCGTAAGCAACGCGGCGGGAACCGTTACGAGCAATGCGGCTACGCTGATGGTGAATAACGTTGCCACAGCTCCAAGTATCACGGCCCAACCGGTAAGTACGACGGTGACAGCGGGGCAGACGGCGACATTTGCAGTGACGGCGGTAGGAACAGCGCCGCTCGGTTATCAATGGCAGAAGAACGGGGCGAATATCGCGGGAGCGACGACCGCAAGTTACACGACCGCGGCGACGGTGATTGCGGACAGTGGATCAACGTTCCGCGTAGTCGTAAGCAACGCGGCGGGAACCGCTACGAGCAATGCGGCCACGCTGACGGTGAACCCGTTAGACACGACGCCGCCGGCGGTGTCAGTAACGGCGCCAGCGAATTCGGCGACTGTATCGGGAGCCGTTTCGATAGCTGCGAATGCCTCAGACAATGTTGGAGTGGCGAGCGTGCAGTTCCAATTGGATGGGGCGAACTTGGGCGGATTGGATACGACGGCGCCCTATTCTTTTTCTTGGGACACGACCGCGGCGAGCAATGGAGCGCATACGCTAACCGCTATTGCCA
>JAOAPV010000048.1 GCA_025463055.1 Candidatus Acidiferrum typicum | reverse complement strand
CGATGGGATGAACCATCAAGACTTCGCGCTCTTCGTTCGTAATTTTCTCGATGCGTTCACCAGTCGCCATGTCAAATGGCTGCGCACCGGTCTTGGCTTCATACTCGGCAATCACCCTGTTTACTTCATCCATGTCGGCTGTTGCCGGATCGTATTCAAGAAGTGTCGTATCGCCGTGGGATGAAAAGGTCAGAATCTTAGCGGTCATGTTTGATCTCCTGCGGGACGCCCATTTACGGTCTTCTGTGGAACAACAGTCAGCGGGGTTTGGGTCCCTGCTGCTCATATTGCACCGTTTCTCAGAGTTGTCAATGCCTGAAGAAATCGTGCGAGAGAGCGCACGGTGATGCTGGTCTACTTGCTTGCGCTGATGAGTTGGAAGCGCACCTGAGTTTCACGGCAACGCTAAAGAGGTGTGTCATACCTGTACCGTTCGGGGGCGGCGACACCCGAGTCCCTTTAGCGGCTAAGGCTATGCCGCGCGTCCCAGCACTTGTGGCCCGCACGACGCGCAGTGCCTTAAAACAATCGCACACAACTTTGCAACACTCGCACACAACATCGTCTTAAGTCTCTTCCGTCCACGCTGGACCGATGCCTTTAAACTGACCTGCCACATGGGCGGACCTATCACTTCAACCTTAGGTGCTGGCTGGCGCGCTTGCTGAATGTTCATGACCTGCTCCCTCTTCAACGCCGTCCTTCATTCTGTTTGATTGTCAAAGTAGCAGGCGCGGATAGGTATACGTTGGTATGGTGCGGTTTTGGCCGCGCTCGGTCGGGCAAAGCCAACCATTATTCCACTCCCCCTTTTCCAATGAACGCGGAAAACATGAATGACATGAGCGCAAGGACCAAAAGCAGATGAATTAGAACGCCAGCGACGTGAAACACGAAGTAGCTCACTCCCCACGTTAAGACCAAGAGGACGCCTATTGCCAGCCAAAACGTGGAACCGCGCATTTTGTACTCAGTCCCAAGCGCGGGGTCTTCGGATTCCGCGCTTTTTTGTCCCTAATAATTTGCAGTCGATAGAATCGGCCATCTGTCCAGTGCGCTGTCCCGATTGCGGCGCAGAGCATCGACATCACGCTACCCCGCCGATTGAGGTATATCACCTCGACTCCAAGGGCAACTGGAAATACGTCACAACGATCGACAGAACGCCGACCTAACTGCGGGAGTTCGCGCCAGTGCTCCTTATCTGTTTCCTAAACCCCGGGCGACTCGTTAACACGGCTCACCGAATCAATAGCTTGCAGGTGGTGTTTTGAAGGGGTTTTCGGACTCTCAGTGTTAGGTGGTGAGAACGCTTGAGTGGCACTACTTCCCTGACAGCTCGCCCTTGAAATGGCTTTCAACATCTTCACGACCAAGCGGATTTCCTGCTTTGGTCAATACGACCGAATAGACGACCTCATTCCCTGCAAGCTGCGCGGTGATAAACGCCCCGTCTTCCGGCAGTTCTTGGTAGATGAATTTCACCTTCCTGCCGTCTTCAAGTGTTTTGATCCACTCTTGGTCTGGCATTTTCGGTAGCGGGCTACTTTGATTTTGTCGGCTGTTTTAATATCACAAAGACGCGCCCATGAGCATCTGGAGTAGGCGATGGGAAAGCCGCTACTACTTCCCATCCACCACCACCTAGATCATTCAACTGGCCTTCGAGATTTTTGATCGGCTGACCGAACATTATTTCTTCGATACAGTATTTCCACTTCATGCGCGCAGCGGCTTGGTTCACTTCCTCTTTCCGGGCGGATTTGGCCATGCGTGGTTTCGCCATTTCTTGTCTGACGTCGGCGAGTATCGCTTTGCCGGATTCTTTTTGACCTTGCCTAGACATGCACCCATGCCCTGGGTAGCAGTTCACTTCTAGTCGCTACGGAACAAATCGGCCAGTTCACAAACCTGCCACGGTTCCAGAATCCTTTTCCCGAGTTTTGGAACCCTCCAGGGTGACCGGATAAATAGTTTCGACTCCGACTCCCATTCCGGCGGCGATACGCTTCCACCCTACTCCTTGCGCACGTCGAGCGGCAACCCTTTTCGTGTCCAGAATCTTGCGCGGCCGTCCAAGACGTTTGCCCTTTGCCCTGCCATTTCGCAGTCCCGCCTTGACGCGTTCCACGATTTCCTCATCCGCCGGGTGGCCGAGAGGGTTCGGGTGCCGCGTCCCTTCGCGCCCTTTGTGAAGGGTGCGGTTTTTGACTTTTTCCCGCAGACTTCTCTTATGACTGAATTTACTTGACAGTTAACCAGTTGCATGCTATAAAGATTTGTGAAACTCGCCCAAGAGTCTTGTCCTCCATACCGACTACTCTCCTCCAGATCTAACAGATCCTCTAACTCGCTTTCTGTAGCTCCGTTGTTTTCATATCGTTACGAATCCATTTTCCCGCAGCTCCTTTCTTTTCACATCGATCTGAATCCTTGGGGGGTGTGGGTCCCACGCTTTGACGGCTCATACGTCCAATCCTGCAAATCCCTTGTTTCCTATTACATCCGTGCAACCCTCGCCGTTTCATGCGTTTACACACTCTTTTGCGCAACGGCGCGCCACTATCTATCCTATTCTCAACAGCTTCCGCACTCTTTCTATCGCCACGGCGGTGGTACCCCCCGCCATGGGCAATACTTCAACGTCTACTTTAACCTCCGCGACAACTCGTCGGGAGCTGCGTATCACCGAAAGACGCGGTGCTCAGAGCATCCGAACGCCCCGACGGTCGGACATCGCAAACGTGCCAACATTCCACCACAGTGCTAAAATCCACCCGACGCCACTATGAGCACTCCTAAAACTCTCTACCAAAAAATTTGGGACAGTCACGTCGTCCACGAAGAGCCCGGTTTACCCGCGGGAGCGGGCCAACCCGCGCTCATCTACATCGACCGCCACCTCATTCACGAAGGCACTTCCCCGCAAGCCTTCTCCGGCCTGCGCGCCGAAGGACGCAAAGTCCGCCGCCCCGATCTCACCTTCGCCGTGATGGACCACTCCGTCCCAACCAAAGATCGCACGCTGCCTATCATCGACACCGACGCACGCCTGCAATTCGAGGCGCTCGAGAAAAATTGTCGCGAATCCGGCGTGCGCCTCTTTGACATGCACAGCAAGCATCAAGGCATCGTGCACATCATTGGGCCCGAGCTCGGCATCACGCAGCCCGGGCAAACTATCGTCTGCGGAGACAGCCACACTTCCACGCACGGCGCGTTCGGCACGCTCGCCTTCGGCATCGGCACCAGTGAAGTCGAGCACGTGCTCGCCACGCAATGCTTAGTGCAGTCGGCGTCCAAGACGCTGCATATTGAAGTGAAAGGCAAGCGCCCCGCCGGCGTCACCGCCAAGGACATCATCCTCGCCATCATCGGAAAAATCGGCATCAGTGGAGGCACCGGTCACGTAGCCGAGTATGGCGGCGAAGCCATTCGCAGCCTCTCCATGGACGGCCGCATGACCGTCTGCAACATGACCATCGAGGGCGGCGCCCGCGCCGGCATGGTCGCGCCGGACGAAACCACGTTCGCCTATCTCGAAGGCCGCCCATTCGTCCCGCGCGGCAAAGCGTTTCAAGAAGCAGTCGACCGCTGGAAACAGCTCCACACCGACAACGGCGCCAAGTTCGATATGACTGTGGAGCTGGACGCCAAGGACATCGCGCCGCAAGTCACCTGGGGCACCAATCCCGGCATGGTCACCGGCGTGACCGCCCGCGTTCCCGACCCCGGCTCGTTCCGCGATCTCAACGATCAGAAAGCCACCGAGCGCGCCCTCATCTACATGGGCCTCAAAGCCGGCACACCGATCGTGGATATTCCCATCGATCGCGTATTCATCGGCTCCTGCACCAATTCCCGCATCGATGATCTCCGCGCCGCCGCGCAGTTTGTCGTCGGCAAGCACGTGGCGCGCAGCATCAAGCAAGCCCTGGTTGTACCCGGTTCGCGCGGCATCAAGGCGCAAGCCGAAAAAGAGGGCCTCGACAAAATTTTCATCGCCGCCGGTTTCGAGTGGCGCGATGCCGGCTGCAGTATGTGCATCGGTATGAATGCCGATGTCCTGCCGCCGCACGAGCGCAGCGCCAGCACATCCAATCGCAATTTCGAGGGTCGCCAGGGCAAAGACAGCCGCACCCACCTGGTAAGCCCGCTAATGGCCGCAGCCGCCGCCATAGCAGGCCACTTCGTGGACGTCCGCGACTTCGACGTCGCCCCAGTAGAGTAGCGTGATGAATTGTCACACCAAGCGCAGCGAGCCAAACGCAGCGGCGGGCTTCAGCCCGGCGGCAGTGGAATTTGTAGGGGCGCAGCACTGCTGCGCCCCATCTCAGCACGCTGTAGGAAATGTAGACGTCGGCCCTTTGTAGTGGCCGAGCTTTAGATCGGCCAGTCCGCGGCACTTTTGGGAGTAAGTCAATGTTGGTGGATACCAAGGGACTGCGTCAGGAGCACGTGGGCAAGCGCCTCCGCGTCGAACTAACCAGCGGAAAGGTGGACGAAATTAAATTGTTGGACGTAACCGCGTGCGATCCGCCGCAACCCTGTTGCGGCATCATGTACACCGTGCTCTCCGCAAATCAATCGGCGAGCAACAGGACGCAAGGCGGCACATACTGGACAGCATTCGGCGAAATCGAAACCTTTCGCGTACTGGGAGACTGAAACAGATGCAACCGTTCTCAACGCACACCGGCAAAGTGATACCGCTCGATCGCGTCAATGTCGACACCGACCAAATGGTGCCCAAACAATTCCTGAAAGCGCTGACGCGCGAAGGCTTCGGACGCATCCTCTTCTACGATTGGCGCTACCTGCCCGGCGAAAAGCCGAATCCGCAATTCGTGCTGAATTTCCCGCGCTACCAAGGCGCATCCGTTCTGCTAACGCGCGCCAACTTCGGCTGCGGCTCCAGCCGCGAACACGCCCCCTGGGGAGTAAAGGACTATGGCTTCCGCGTAATCCTAGCGCCAAGCTACGCCGACATTTTCTATAACAACTGCTTCAAGAATGGGATCTTGCCTGCCGAGTTAAGCGAAGAACAAATCGAGGAATTATTTCAGCGCACGGAAAAAGAAGAAGGCTATTCGCTAACGGTCGATTTGCCGAGCCAAACGGTAACCGACAACCACGGCCTGAAATATAATTTCGATATCGTCCCCTCCCGCAAAGAAGTCCTACTAAAAGGCCTGGACGACATAGGCACCAGCCTCCAACACGAAAAGGAAATCTCCGCCTACGAAAAAGCCAACGCCGCCACAGCAACAATGTTCGACCCAGTAGACATAAAAAACTACGCCAACGGCCGCTAAACTAACCGTCCGCGGCGAATACGGCGCACACCGCGGGCGGCGCTGAAGTACCGGCAACTCTCAGTGACCGCGATCCGCGGAAATTGTCGGTTTGCTTTCGCAGCTTTAGATTTTTTTTCTGCCACAAAAGCTTTGGGCTTTTTTCTGCCAGAAAAGAAAAACGGGGAAAGCCGCGCTGGCCTTCCCCGTTTTCAAGCGAGTCAAACTCGCCGCAAGAAGTTAGAATTTGAGCCGGATGCCAAACTGCATCTGGCGTGGATTATTTCCCTGCGCGGTAATCGCCCCCCAGCCGCCTGGATTGGTGGGATCAAGACCGCATGCACTTGGGCAGCCGGGATCGTAGAACTGAACGTGGTTGAACACGTTCACGAACACCACCTCGAAGCTTGCGCTAACCCGCTCGAAGATTTTGAGGTCCTTGCCGACCTTAAGGTCCATATTCCAATACGGCAGGCCGCGGGTCGCTCCAACTCCCTGATCTCTGGTGTCGAGACCAAGGATTGGAGGACGGGCGGCATCGAACGCCGCCGCGGGATCACCAAAGACATTCAAGCTACCGTTGGTGTTATGAACACCGATGCTTCCAACCCCGCCCGTGAAGTGGCACTGTTCGTTGGTGAAGAAACCGTTACCATCCGCCGACCCGTAAGACTGGGCGTCGGTATTGGTGTTGCAATACAACGGAGCCCCGCTGCCCGCCGCGAAAATTGGCGCGATGGACCAGCCACCAAGAACACGTCCGAGGAAACCTTGCTGGCTCCTATAGAACGGTGGTTCATAAAGCAGGTAAGAGTTAAAGACGAACTTGCGATCGAAGTTTTGCACTCCATACATCTGGTCGAGATTGAAAGCGTCGTTGGCCGTATATTGGCTGGTTGCTTGCACAAATGCGCCGGTGCCCAGGGCTTTGCTGTAGGTGAAGTTCCCCTGCAAGGTGAGACCATGCCAGTTCGTTACCTTCAGCGAGGCGAAGCCGGCGTTATAGTTTCCGTGGCCGATGCTGGCATTGAGCCCCACACCGCTGGTGAGCTGGCCGTTTCCACCAAAGGGAGAAGTATTGAGTGGGCTATTCAACATGCTGCGGGCGAAGTTGAAGCCGGGCAGCGTTGTCTGCTGGTTTTGCGTCACGGTTGTCCCGTTGGGGTTCACACAACCCGCAGGTTTGTTGCAAATTGGACCGCCGCCGATACCGCCCGCGTCTAGGTCGCTCCACATGCTCCATACGCTTTGAGTAGTCAGGTTAGCGCTTTCGTTAAACACTACGGCGGCGGTGCAGCTTGAAAACCCGGCGCAGTAGCCGGTGTTTGCCAGCGCCGTCTCGAAAAACGGCTGTGGCGCAAATGAATTGGCATACGCCGTTTGCTGAGCTTTCTGAATGGCTTTGTCCTTGTTCGTGGGGATTGCGGCACCACACGCGTTGAAGGATGTAGCACAACCTAGGCCTTGCTCGAGGGCTGCATATGCCTTAGCAAAGCTCTGCCCGCCCAAGGTCATCATGTGCGGGACCGCGTTGAGGTTAATGGGCTGATATTCGTGGGTAATTCTGCGGCCGATGTATCCCACTTCCAGAAGGACTTTGTTGGTTAACTGCCGTTGAATTGTAAGGTCGAAGGAGTCAACCACGTTAGGCCGAAAATGCGGATCCAGGGCTTCGCCAGCGGCCGCTGATACATCGTTGATGCCGGGGAAGGTTGGCTGCGGAAGCGTCGGACTGGCGGCCGGCAGCGGCGCTACCAGACCGTCGGTGCCAACGCGAAACGCATTGAGGACTGAGGGGTTGTTGGGGCCGCATGCTCCGGTTGAAAGCGCCTGGCGGCATTGAACTGGCTGGATAAGTCCGGTACCCAACAGCGGCACCAAGACGAGATCCACGCCGTTCAGGCGGCCATAGACGCGGCTATAACCGCCGCGGACGACGGTCTTGTTGCCGCCGAAGATTTTCCCCAAGAAGCCGTCGGTAATGTTTGGGTTCCACGCGGCGGCAATGCGCGGGCTAAAGGAGCCATAATAGGGCTGATAGGGATACTTCTGGCCGCCACCGGTGTTGCCCACCAGGGCGAAGCCGACTTGCGGATTGTAAACCTGGCCTTGGAGCGCGGCGGCCTTGCGAGCATTCAGGTAGGCCGTGGTGTCAAGTTGCTGACCGGACTGGTCTACCAATTCGATCTGCTTGCCATTTTTCTCCACGGGAGGCATTTCGAGGGTCCAGCCTAAGCCGTAGGTAAACGTGAAGGACGGCTTCATGTGCCAAGAATCGCTGAAGTAGACGTTGTAATACGGAATAGTGCTCTGGTCGAAAGCGTGGGTCAGCGGGGGGTTGAGGGCGAGATTTGAACCCGCCCGCGTGTAGGCGATTTGGGAATCAGTGACGATGCCGAGAACGGCCGCAGAGTATCGCCCCCATGTCGATTTTGTCACGCCGGGATTAGTAGAAGAGAAATCCACTAAGCCGCCGCCCACCGAATCACCGAGCTGGTAAGTGGGCGTGTAATTGATGCCGCCGCCATTGTCGGAGCGTTGGTGCCAATCGTAATTGTGCTGATAGGCGCCGCCGAAGGTGAACAGATGGTTCCCTTTCAGCATAGTGATGTCATCGCGGAAGAATCTGTCTTGGCCGTCCCAGAAGCGGGTGCGAATCGACTGCGTGTTCACATTGTATGGAGCCAGGACGTTGAATTGCTGTTCTCCGAGAGGCTCCAGCGCCCCACCGAGGCCCGCGAACTGCGCGGGTCCGTCCTTATCACCCCACGACCAAAAGTTGCGCAGATAACTGAAGTGGAAGTCGTTGGTTGTATTGGAGGTGATGTTGGTAGTTAACCCAGCGACGAAGTACCAGGGTTGCTGGGGACGGGTAGACAGGGAGGCCGGAGTACCGAGTGTGTCTCCTGGAAAGAACCCGCCAATATCGATCTGACTGTTTGTGGCGCGGGTAAGCTTATAGTAACGATAGCTACTAGTGAAATGCCACTTAGAGCCAAAGTCATGGTCAATGCGGGCGACGGCGAAATCAGATCGGTACGGCAGGGCCATGTTGGCCTTAAACCCTTGGACGTTAATCCCGTCGCAGCGAGAACCGAAGAGGTTGCCGCAGCCTAGGTCGTTCGGCAGCGGCATGTATTTGGCCCACATCTGCTGGACCAGCGGATTGATTCCTATCCCCCTCGGATCGCAGGGAGAGGCGCCTCCGGATCCGCAGTTGGTGCCGGTGTTCAGGTTATATTGCACTCCGCCGAAAGTGAGAATGCCGGCGCGCATGTTGGCTGAGGGTACCGCTCGTTCGATGGTTGCAGAGTTCGCCCAGCGGAACCCTTCATAGTTGCCAAAAAAATAGGTTTCGCCACCGAGAATCTTCTTCGGAATAATGGGGCCGCCGCCAGCGCCGCCAAAGCGGCTGTAATGATAGCTCGGCAAAGGTACGGGAGCCGACTTGCCGTTGGCGTCGACGACGCTATTGTTATCCCAAGTGTTCGCATTGAAATTATTGTCCAGATAATATTCGTAGCCGGTGCCGTGCCAAGCATTTGTGCCGCGGCGTGTGACTATCTGGACCTGGGCACCCGCGGAGCTATTGAAATCGGCTGTCTGGTTGGTGGTGCTAACCTTAAATTCCTCGATGCTGTCGATTGGTGTGGGCATCACGCCCGTGGGAGCTCCACCGATTTGGCCGCTAACGACACCGCCTGTCGGATCTCCTCCGAAGCTCGGCGTGTAAACCTGCATGCTGCCGTCCATGTCGTTCGTGTTCTGACCGCCATCGAGCAAGAACGTGCTTTGATCCACAACGGCGCCGGCGACGCTGCCGTCCGGCGAGACACCGGGCTGCAGGGTCACGAAGGTGCCGCTATCCCGGCCGATCGTAGGCAATGAGTTCAAAGTGTCAGATGTGACGGTGTTGCCTACGGTGGCGTTGAGGGTTTGCAGTTCCGTGCCTGTGGCGGTGACCTCGATGGTTTCCGAGACGGAACCGAGTTCGAGTTTAAGGTCGACGGTTAGAGGAATACCAACTGTCGCGGTAACGATCGTCTTGGTGATACGAAAACCCGTCTTGCTGGCGGTGATTTCATAGTCGCCGGAAACGACGTTGGCGAAGAAGTAGCGACCGACGTCGTTTGTGTTGGTCGTACGCGAAGTGTTCGTTGCTTTGTCGGTCAGTTTGACGGTGGCATCCGCGACGAGGGCGCCGGAGGAATCGGTGACGACACCGGAGATGCTGGTGGAGCTGGCTGCCTGCCCGTGAAGAGAGGTCGGGTGCAGCGCAAACACACAAAGCAAAACTGCAATCATGGCAAAAAGCTTTTCTGAGCGGAAAGACACCAATAGAGAAGTACAGCGAGGATGACCTAGCATTGACCACTCTCCCACCACGAGATTTTTCGGAACCCCTGGGCAACCACTGGAAACGTGAGCGCTATATAAAGCGGAGCGATGCAGTTGTCAAGGATAGATATCATGTATCTAAACTTTAGCTAAATAAGAGTAGTAACAGTACCTTCTCTCGCCCGGCACACCCTTCCTGCCCGACGGAGGTAGAGCCGAAGGAACAACGCTGACAATCGGGTAAAAATGGGTAAGAAGTTGTGTGCCGAGTGAAAAACGGGGACTTGACATGGTCGGCGCGGGGCCTTTACATGCTGATTCTATGACTGGGAGATTACGGTGTGTCTTGAAGGTCGCGGCAGTTGCGGCAGTCGCGATGTTTCTGGCGATCCTTGTGAATGCGGAGGCTTTTGGGGCTAGCGATCCGAATCAGGGATGGATTGAGGTGCGCAGTCCGCATTTTGTGGTGGCTAGCAATGCGGGAGAGAAGGAGGCGCGGCGGATTGCGGATCAGTTCGAACAGATTCGGAGCCTCTTCCACACAGCGTTTGCCAGTCTGAGGGTCGACCCGGCGCAGCCGGTGCTGATCCTGGCGGCAAAGAACGAAAACACGATGAAGATGCTGCTTCCCGAGGCCTGGGAAGTGAAAGGGCACGTCCGTCCCGCGGGTCTATATCAACAAGGCGAGGACAAGCATTATGTGATCGTGCGGCTGGACTCCGAGGGCGCAAACCCATTTCATTCGCTGTATCACGAATATACGCATGCATTGATGCATTTGAATTTTACGGGCTTGCCGCTGTGGCTGGACGAGGGGCTGGCGGAATTTTATGGCAATTCGCGGCTGGGCGAAAAGGAATCGCACACTGGGACGATCGACGAAACGCACCTCTATATTCTGCAGCAGAACAAGCTGTTACCGATCGAGACGCTGCTGAACGTGGAGCAGTCTTCGCCTTATTACAACGAGGCGAACCAGGCGTCGGTGTTTTATGCCGAGTCGTGGGCGCTGGTCCATTACCTGATGATGGACCCGGAGGCGCAGCAGCGGCAGTTGCTGAAGAATTTTCTGGCGGCGTGGGACAAGAGCGGAAACCAAATTGAAGCGGCACAGCAAACTTTTGGTGATCTGAGACATTTTGGGCAGATGATCGAAGGATATTCGCGACAGACGACTTTTCGCGTGGGATTGCTGAAGAACGGACAACAGGCGGCGGACAAGAGTTACACGGTTCGGAGCTTGCCTGCGGGGGAAGTGCTCGCTCTGCGCGGAGATTGCGCGACACATCGCAATAAATTCGAATTGGCAAAGCCATTGGTGGAGCAAGCGGTTGAAGCCGAGCCCAATCTGCCGTTGAGCCACGAAGCGCTCGGTTATTACTTGTATCGAAAGGGCGACCAAAGCGGCGCGGACAAGGAGATGAAGAGGGCTATGGAACTGGGCTCGACGAGCTTTGTGGCCCCTTATTATCACGGCATGCTGCTTGTCCGGGGAGGCTTGGCGGGTCCGGAAATCGTGCAGGAGGCAATGCAGAGCTTCCAGAAGGCTACGCGAATCAACCCGCAGTTCGCGCCGGCCTTTGAAGGACTGGCGCAGGTTTACTCGTATGCTCCGGAGACACAAAAACAGGCAGTGGACGCGGGCATTCACGCCGCGAAACTGGACCCTACAACGCGGGCGTACGCCATAAACGTGGCCTACCTGCTGCTGAACAACAACCGCGATGCGGATGCAAAGCAATTGGCGCAGAAGCTCCTGGAGAAAGCGAAATCGCCGGAGGAAATACAGGCGGCGCGGGATTTGCTGCAACGAATCAAAGAGCACGAGGAATGGGTGCTGCAAAGGAATGCGCCGTCTAGTATGCCTGCGGACGCGGACGCTGCTGTGGGCACGAAGACGGCGGTTGCGAGCGCGCCGGCGGGGGCGCAATCGATAACGGTGTCGTCGACGCCGGAAGTGGACCCGAAGACGCTAATGGCGGTGGACGGGTTACTGCACGGGGTCGAGTGTTCGCAGAAACCCGCGATTACGGTGACTATGATTGTGGGGGGAAGCGAGGTCGCTTTTCACGCGGCAGACTTTCGCACGATTGGTGTGACGGGCGCGGCTGAGAGCGTGATGAGCGTGGAGTCGTGCGAGAAGTGGAAAGGCCGGCGGGTTCGAATTTGGTTTCGGGTGGTGAAGGGGAAGCAATATTTGGGGGAGATAACGAACCTGGCTTTTGAGTAGGTGCGTTGGTCGAGGGCGCTGTATAGAGGCGCCACAGCTTGAGGGAGTTATGGAAAAGATTGTGTCAGCCGCTGATGCTAACCGAAGATTTTCCGACCTGTTGCGAGGCGTGCGGAAAGGCCGCACCTACGTAGTAACCTCACATGGCCGGCCGGTCGCTAAGCTCATACCGGTCGAGAGGGATGAACGCAATGCAGCGGCGGCCCGGGCAGCCCTGCTGGCACCGCTGAAATCGCAGCCCGCCGCGAAGAACGATAAAGTGCGCAAACGCTGGACGCGGGACGAACTGTACGGAGACGAATGAGAATTGCGCTGGACACGTGATCGCAGGAAGGGTTTCCGTGGAATGGAGTGACCGTCGCTAACCCGTTTGCAACTTCTCCTAATCCAAGTCAGGGTTCGAAGAGAAAAGCCTCAGGTCCAAAAGGCGGACCTGAGCTACAGTTTTTGTTGTTGAAATCATGCCGAGATGGGGCGCAGCTTGCTGCGCCCCTACAAATACATCGTTAGGGTTTTTCGTAGACGGTGCGGCCACCTGCTACTGTGCGCAGGACTTGGGTTTTTAGGTAGTCGGATGGCGGGATTTTGGTTAGATCGTTTGAGAGGACGATGAAGTCCGCGTACTCGCCTACTTTCAGCTCGCCCTTCTTCCCTTCCTCGAATTCAGCGTACGCCGCGCCGCTGGTGTAGGCGCTGATGCAATCTGCCAGTGAGATTTTTTCTTGCGGTTGCCAGCCTCCGGTCGGACTGCCGTCGGGAAGTTGGCGTGTGACGCAGGCGTACAAACCGCGGAACGGGCTGACAACTTCAATCGGATAATCGGTGCCAAAGGCGAGGCGCGCGCCGCTTTTCTCAAGGGTGGCCCAAGCGTAGGCGCCCTTGATGCGGTCCGGCCCGACGCGCGATTCGGCCCAGCGCATGTCCGTGGTCTGATGAGAGGGCTGCATGGAGGCGATGACTTTGAGCTTGGCGAAGCGCGGAAGATCGTCCAACGCGACGACTTGGGCATGCTCGATGCGGTCGCGGCGATCGCGGCGGCCATTGGCTTTTTCCACGGCTTCGAATACATCGAGCGAGACGCGGTTGGCGCGGTCACCGATGGCGTGGAAGTTGAGTTGGAATCCGGCTTTGTCGCGCTCGATAGCGAGGGATTTCAGTTTGTCAGGTTCCATTATCAAGATGCCCGTGGTCTTGGCGTCGTCGGAATAAGGCTCGACCATCGCAGCCGTGCGTGAGCCAAGAGCGCCGTCGGTGACCATCTTGAGAGCACCGGTTTTGAGCCACGGGTCAGTGGTGCCGCCTTGGGCGCGCTTGTTTTGCAGATCATTGAGCGGCTCGGTGAAGTGGAGCCACTCGGTGATGCGCACGGTGAGCTTGCCATCTTCTTTCAGCTGCTTGTAGGTGCGGAAGTCGTCCCACTCTGAATTGTCTTGGACGGACGTGGCACCGTTTTGTGCGAGGTCGGCGAGAACGAGCGTGATCCCTTTGCGACGCTCCTCGGGAGTGGGATCCGGAATGCGGGAGTTGACCAAACTCATGGCCGGATCTTCCTTGAGCATTCCGGTGAGTTCGCCCGAAGCGTTGTGCTCGATCTCGCCGCCAGTCGGATTCGGCGAACTGTTGTTGAGCTCGGCTAGCTTGAGGGCTAGAGAGTTGGCGACGGCGACGTGTCCCGAGACGTGGGTCAGCATTACGGGGTTGTTGGGGGCGACGTCGTCGAGCTCCCATTTATTGGGAAATTGTCTGTCGGGCCAGAGCGTGTGGTCCCAGCCGGCACCGGTGATCCATTCGCCGGGCTTGTGGGAAGCGACACTGGCAGCGACGCGCTTCTTCAACTCGTCGATCGATGCGGCACCGTAGAGACGTACGGCTAGCATGCCCGCGCCCGCGTAACCGAGATGGACGTGGGCATCGTTGAAGCCGGGCATGACGAATTTTCCGTGTAGCTCGACGGTTTGGACGCGGGCTTCGCCAGCGGCGCACTCCAGAACTACATGGGAGATTGTGCCGATGCAGGTGATCTTGCCGTCGCGGACGGCGAAGGCTTGTGCCCAGGGATGCTGCGGGTCGTTGGTGTAGATGCGGCCGTGGAGGTAGTTGACCGTGTGCGATTCGTCTTGCGGCAGGCTCGCTTTCAGGCGTAGCGCGCTGGCGCCTGCCAGTCCAGTGATCACGATAATGGCGATAGACGAAAAAATTTGCCGCGCGGCTGGTGTGCGCAGTCGATGATTCATCTAGCTTTTTCCTCCGCAAGTCCGGAAACGCCAAGTAGGGTGAGCAGGGCGCGCTTCAGGCCCATTTCGCGGCCGGCGGGCTCGTACCATTCGTTGAGCGAGTGCGCGCCACCGCCCGTGCCGCCAGCGCCGATGGAGATGGCATCGATGCCGTTGGAGAGCGGCACGTTGGCGTCGGTTGACGAGCGCTCGATACGGGATTGGTTGCCGACATATTCATCGGCGGCTCGCAAGGCGGCGAGCAGCGGCGAGTTTGCGTGCAATTCCCCGCCGGGGCGGCTGCCGAGTAGATCCACTTTCCATTCGAGCTTGCCTTTGGAGCGGTTCCGCGCGGATTCCATTTCGTCGCGAACGCCTGCGGCGATGCACTCGCGGAGAGCCAACTCTAGCTTGGCGAGCTCGTCTTCACTTTCGGAGCGAATGTCGACTTTTAGTTTTGCTTCATAGGGAATGGAATTGATGGAGGTGCCGCCCTCAATCTGGCCGAGATTGAAAGTGGTGCGCGGAGCGGAGGGAACTCTCGTGTTGATGAAGCGGACGGAGGCGCGCACGAGAGCGTTGATGGGATTGGGCATGCCGAAGTCTGACCAACTGTGGCCGCCGGGGCCGGTGATGGTGGCTTCGATACGGCGGGAGGCGAGGGCTTTGGTGGTGACGTGATCGGTGCCGGAACCGTCGAGGACGATTACGGCTTTCAGTCTTGGTTTGTACGTGTCGATGAGCGCGCGCATGCCACGGAGATTGCCTTCGCCTTCTTCGCCAACGTCGGCGACGAAGAGAATGGTGCGGCGCGGCTTGATGTGGGCTTCGTGGAACGCGCGGGCGATAGAGACTAGCGCGGCTAGGCCGGTACCGTTGTCAGAGATGCCAGGGGCGAGGAGGCGACCGCCTTCATGGCGGACCCTTACTTCGGTGGACGGCGGAAACACGGTGTCGAGATGAGCGGAAAGTACGATGATCTCTTTTTCGGTCGCGCCGCGAAGTTCGCCAATTACGTTGCCGGTGTTGTCGATTCGCACTTCCAGGCCGGAGGAGGCGAGCAGAGTTTTGATTCCGGCGGCGCGTTGCGATTCTTGAAATGGCGGCGCAGGAATTTCGGTTAGGCGGATTTGCTGCTCGTTGATGGCGGCTAGGTTGCGCGCGAACCAGCCTAGAGCGGAACGGACTTCCGGATTGTCGGCCAGTTGCGCGCTGGGCGCAGGGCGGGTGCTGGCCGGAAGATTGGCGGACCTGACGGGCATGGTCAAGAGAATAACCCAAAGGGCTGCGTGTTTCATCGGGGAGTTCAGGGCGGAGTTCGACGCGTGTGACGGGATCAATTGCGCGCGGCCTCGGCGCAGAGGGCTTGCACTTCGGATTCGGTAAGCACGCGGGAGGACTTCTTCGCGGCGTCGAAGATGCGGTTGACGAGGGCGTCATCGGCGGGTATGCCGTGGCGCTCGAGCCAGAAGAGGACGTTGGATTTGCCGCTCATGGGGCCGATTTCGATTACTTGGTCGAGACCGAAGAGGTGCGAGGGGACGCCGCTGTAGACAGCGTCGGCCAGGGCAGCGTTTTGCTTGTGATAGGCCTTGATGATTGCGGCGGCGTGGACGCCCGTGGCGGTGCGGAAGGCGTCGCGGCCGATAACGGGATAGTTTGGCGGAATGGTGGTGTGCGTGGCGGCGGCGACTTTTTCGCAATATTCCTTCAGGCGGGAGAGATCTTGGTCGAGCAGGCCCATTAGGCGGAGATTGACGAGCATTAGCTCCATGGGCGTGTTGCCTACGCGTTCGCCGAGAGAGTTGGCGGCGGCGTGGACGGAGTTTGCACCGGCGGCTACAGCCCAGAGGGAATTGGCGACAGCTAAGCCGCGGTCGTTGTGACCGTGCCAATCGACGCGGATTTTTTCGCCGCTGGGTTTCACTACTTCGTCTATGGCGAATTTAATTAGGTTGTAGGCGCCTTGTGGCGTGGCGTGGCCGACGGTATCGCAGAGGACGATGGCGCGGGCTCCGCTGCGGATGGCCGTGGAGTAAAGGCGCTTCACGGTTTCGGGGTCGGTGCGGATGGTGTCTTCGGTTACGTACATGGAGGGGAGGTTGTGCTCGACGGCGAACTTGACGGCTTTTTCTGTTGTGCGCTCGAGGTGGTCAACGGTCCAGTCTTCGACTAAGCGGCGGATGGGGCTGGAGCCGAGGAAGGTGGCGGCTTCGATGGGAATTCCTACGCGTTGGGAGATGTCGGCGATGGGGCGAATGTCGGCTTCTACGGTGCGAGCGGCGGCGTTGGGGCGAATCTTCATGCGATTGGTGGCGATTTCGCGGGCGAGCGCTTCAGTGTGTGCCACCGCGCGCGGGCCGGCGCCGGGGAGGCCGATGTTCAGCGAATCGATGCCGAGAGATTCCATCAGGTGGAGGATCTCGATTTTTTCTTCGATGGTTGGATCGTGGACAGAAGGATTTTGCAGGCCGTCGCGGAGAGTCTCGTCGTTTAGGAGAACGCGGGTGCCTGGCGGGATTAGCGGCGTGGAGGCTTGGTTCCAGTCGTGGATCCATTCGTTGTTGTTTGGTGAGATCATTTGAGTGATCCGATTCAGCGAGGGCCGAGTCCGTGGTTGCGGAACATTGTTTTTAGAGCTGCGCGAGCGTTACGTAGGCGGGCGGTTATGCCGCGGCTGTACTCGAATTGGAGGAATGCGTCTGCGGCTCGCTCGAGATCGGCGCCATAACGATACCACCAGGGTTTTTCGCGATGCGGTAAGCGATCCACGTCTACATATTTGGTCTGGACCATTTCGAGAAGACCGGCTCTGCCGTGCGTGCGGCCCCAGCCGCTCGCGGCGCATCCGCCGTGCGGAGCTTCGGCGATCGCGAAGTAACTGATTGCATCGTTGATCATTACAGCGCCGGCGCGTAGACGCTTTGCGATTGCTTCGCCGCGAGCGGTGTCGCGCGTCCAGACACTTGCAGAGAGTGCGAATGGCGAATCGTTGGCGCGCGCGATGGCTTCTTCGGCGTCGCGTACTGTTTGGATTGCGAGGATTGGTCCGAAGGTTTCCTCTTGAAAGAGCTTCATGGTGGAGTCGACGTTTGTAATTACGGTGGGCTCGAAGAAGTTTGCGCCGAGATCCACGCGCGGATGGCCGCCGCAGAGAAGGCGAGCGCCGCGGCTGACGGCGTCTTCGACGAGGTCGACCATGCGCTGGACATGCTGGGGGCGAATCATGGGACCGACGTCGGTGCTGGAATCATTGCCGGGGCCGAGCCGCAGCTTTTTCGTTTTCGCCACGCAGCGGGCGGCGAATTCATCGCTCACAGACTGCTCGACGAAGAGACGCTCGACGGAGAGACAGACTTGGCCACAGTTTGTGTAGCTACCCCAAACGGCTGCGCTTGTAGCGATGTCGAGGTTGGCATCAGCAAGGACGAGCATGGCGTCTTTGCCGCCGAGTTCGAGCACTGTTGGGATGAGGCGCTTGGCGCACGCTTCGGCGACGCGGCGGCCGGTCGCTACGCTTCCGGTGAAGAGGATTTTGTCGGGATCGGCATCGATCAACGCTTGGCCCACTTCCCCACCGCCCTGCACGATAGTGACTAAATCATCCGGGAAGCCGGCGTCGACGAAGAGTTTTTCGATGAGCGCGCCGCAATGCGGGGTGAAATCGCTCGTTTTGCAAATGACGGCATTGCCTGCGGCGATGGCGGGAATAATCTGGCTGAGGGGTATCGCGAGCGGGTAATTCCAAGAACTGATGATGCCAATTACACCGAGCGGCTCGTAGTTGAGTTTTCCGGACTTGGCTTTGGCGGCGAGGCTATGATGCGGAACGCGTTCAGGTTGTAGCAAGCGCTCGGCGCTTTTTGCGAAGTATGCCACCGTGTTCACCGCGACGAAAATGTCGGCGAACAATGCTTCCACGCGCGGCTTGCCCGATTCGGCTACAACAGCATCGGCCAGAGCGTCGCGGCGAGACATGATTTGGTCGCGCAAGTCGCCAAGCCGTGCGCAGCGCTCGCGCATCGGAATGCGAGCCCAAGCGACCTGAGCTGTGCGCGCCCGTTGCACGATCTGAGGCAAGAGCGAAGGCGGAGTTTTTTCGAAATAGCCGAGAGTTTCGCCGGTAGCAGGATTTATCGAGGGGAGTGTATCGACGGAGATGGCTGTTGCGGCCATAAACGAATTCTATATGAAAACAGAGCGGAACAGGCGGATGCACGAGCAAAACGCTGCGACTCACTCATCAGTTGTAACCCGTAGAGTGGCCGTGCTTACCACCGAGGGGTCATCTCGCAGCTTGATGTAGAGACCCGTCTCGGCGGGATGCGGAATGCTTAGCGTTGCGTCGAGAAAGCCTGCGGGTACTGGGGCTGTGTGCGTAAATTGCGGGTCGGAGGCAACTGAGTCGATTAAGTAGAG
>JAOAPV010000009.1 GCA_025463055.1 Candidatus Acidiferrum typicum | reverse complement strand
ACCTTTTGCTGCTGGGCGCGAGATTTGTGTTTGGCTTGCGACTTCTTAGTGGTCGCGACGTGTTTCCTCGGTGGCTTTGCGGTTTGCTTGTGAGCCGCGGGTGGATCTGGCGGAGGAGTCGGCGGGTCGGCAGGCAATCCCGCTAGCAGCCGGCGGTACTTCGTCACATTGCGATTGTGTTCGGTCAGCGTGGCGGCGAAAAAGTGGCCGCCCTGCGTATTGGCCACAAAATACAAATAATCGGTTTGCGCCGGTTGCAGTGCCGCACGCAAAGAAGCTTCGCCGGGATTGCCGATGGGGCCGGGCGGCAGGCCGGGATGCGCGTACGTGTTGTACGGGGACTGGAAGTGCAAGTCGGCACCCGTGAGGGTGCCCTTATATTGCCCAGCGTCTTGCAGCGCATAAATCACGGTTGGATCGCACTGCAGCGGAATATTCTTCCGGAGCCGATTCTCAAAGGCGCCGGCCACGAGCGGGCGCTCCTCTGGACGGGGAGTTTCGCGTTCCACGAGAGATGCGAGCGTCACGACGGAGATAATAGGACGACCGTGTTCCAGGCCAGTAGTATCGTGCTTGCTCTCCGGTGGCGCGATACGCTGCCATTCTTCTTTGAACTTACGCACCATCTCAGCGGTCACGTCCGTGGGAGTTGGATGCCGGGGCAGAAAATAGGTCGCAGGGAAGAGAAAACCTTCAAGGCTTTTTGCACGCGGCGCGATGTCGCGAATCAGCTCCGGGTTTTGCGCGGCAGCCAGGAATTCGTCGGAGGTCATCAGCTTTTCTGCTTCCAAGTCGTGCGCAATGTCAAAAACAGTCTCGCCCTCGCGGACCGTAAAAGGCTGCTCGAAAATGTGGCCGTCGGCGATTTGCCAGAATACATCGTGACCGCTGATGGCGTGGCCGAAGAAATATTCTCCAGCCTGCAGTCGCCGCCGCGGGTGGCGGCGCGCGTAGGCCTCGAAAGCAAACGCACTGCGAATCACGCCGTTTTGCTTCAGCAAACGCGCTACAGCCCTGCTGGATGCGCCGTGTGGCAGGTCGACAAATACACCTTGGGCGGCAAAACCTTGGTATGGGCGCTCGAGGGAATACCACGCCCAGGCCGCAGCTCCTGCGACGGCGAGCAACAGAACCACGACGACGAAAGCGACAATCCTTCTCAAATCAGCCCAGCTCCTGTGCGTTGCGGTGGATGACGTTCACTACCAATTTTGCCTTGTTTGCGCAGCTTTATCGAATTCTGCAACCTGGGCGAGAGCTAAAGTAGTTACGCTCCCGAGCAACGCAACCCTATGAGGCCTAACCCTCCATGTAGATTAGATGTTTTACGGGTTGCTTTTTGTCACGCGCCGCTGCTCCAGGTACTCCTTCAAAATTACCGCCGCGGCCACAGCGTCGACTGAAGCTCTGGCGCTCCGCGCACCCTGCACATGCGTTTTCGCTTCGTGCAACACCCTTCCCGACTGCTCTTCGAGTAGGCGTTCCGCTTCCCAACTGGTAAGGCGTTCGTCGAGCATGTCCACCGGCAAACTCAATTGTTTGCGCAAACGCGCGGCAAATCGCGTGGCTTCCTCCGCCATCTCACCACGTGTGCCATCGAGGCGAAGAGGTAGCCCGACGACGATTTGCCGAACGCCGTGTTCGCGCGCAAGTTCGCGCAAGCGCCGCATGTCTTCATTGCGATTGACGCGCTCGAGAGTGAGGAGCGGCCGAGCCATTCCGGTTTCCGCTTCTGCGATTGCCAGACCGATGCGGGCGCGCCCGTAGTCCACCGCCAGGACTGACCCAGCCGTGTTTCCCTTAATTGGCATCTGTGCGTCTGTAGGCATTTCTTCCACTACGGCTTTCGGCCCCTCGTACCGCTTTGCCACGGCTCCCAATAGCCGAGTTGCTTCATTTTTTCGTCGAGATGCGTTTCCTTCAGCAGCCGTTCTATTTCGCCGCGGGATAAACGCTTGCCGAGAGGCTCTGCACGGTCGGCAATGCCCCAAGCAGTGACAGCGGCGAGTGCGGTGTTAATCTTCAGCTCTCGCATGTCCACTTTGTCAAACGTGTCGGATGCCGCGTGGTAGTTCGGCATGTAGTTGGCTTCGTCTTGCTCGGCTACGAGCGTGGGAACTCCTTCGAGAAAGAAATCCCAATTGTCTGTGCCGATGTCGCCATCCAAAGTATGGTGAGTGACGTCCCAGGAAGCGAGCGGCTTCAGAATTTCGCGAACGCCATCCTCAATATCTCCGCGCCCGGTAAGCGAGTAGCCCGTCACGCGACCGACTCCGGAATCGAAGACCACTACCGCACGAATTTTGTCTAGCTCCGCACGATGCGCCTGCGCATATTGCCAGGAGCCATACATGCCTTGCTCTTCGCCGCTGAAGAGTACGAAGCGAATGGTGCGGCGGGGCACCAATCCTGTGGCTTTGATCGCGCGTGCTGCCTCGATTACCAGCGCTGCATTGCAGCCGTTGTCGAGTGCGCCCGTGCCCAGGTCCCACGAATCAAGATGCGCCCCGAGAATCACTGCTTCGTCCGGTTTCTCGCGCCCGCGAATCTCACCGACTACATTTTCCTGCTCGATGGCAGGGCCGATTTTGTTTGGCATGCTGAAGCGCGCGCGCACCTTGCCGGGGTAGGCGCCGATCGTTCGCGCCAGACGCATGGCGTCTTCGCGGGCGACAATCGCCTGAGGAATGCGATCAAGTTTTGCGTCGCCGATATTCGTGTGACGGTACAGCAGCAAGCGCTCGCGAGCACCCATCCAGAGAATCGCAGCGGCACCACTCTTTACTGCGCGTTCGATTACTGCCGGCGGTTGGGTGTACTCGTTGAAAAGATCAGCCCAGGTGGATCCCAGATCGGTCCACGCGAGAAGAATTGCGCCCTTTACGGCACCACCCGCGCGTGCAAAATCCTGCTCGTTGCCATAGCCGATGTCGATTAGGTTCGCTTCAATCCCACCCGCCGGCGTTGTGGGCGACCAGCCTTCGGCAACTAAGCGAATCGGAAATTTCACTGGTTCCAAGAGTTCTAACCGCGTTTCGCCCTCGGCCCAGGTCAGCGGCAGCGTATATTTCTCAGTGTGTACGTCAATGCCTTCAGCGCGGAAAGCGGCTACCGCCCACTCCACGGCCTTGGCCATTTCCGGCGAACCGGTGACGCGGCCGCCCACTTCGTCGGTCAGACGCCGCAGATTTTCATCGAGCGGCGAAGGGCCCATCACTTGTGAAAGAATTTTCGACGCGGCCTCCGCACAAGAAGCCTCGGTGGCGGAGCATGCCGCAGCGCGCTGGCCAGCCGCGGGTTTGGATAAGGGATCAGTTTTCGCTGCGGGCAATTGCGCGGGAGAAGCGGTGGCTGCGCAGCACGCAACAAATGTAATGAGCAAAACAGACCGCATCAATTCATCCCTCTGGCTATCCCTGGAAAATTGCAATCGTCAAAAGGTTGGCTCACGAATTATACCGCATCGAGGGAGGGGCCTGTTCCAAAGGTCAAGTGACTGTCTGACGCGCACCTTCGGAAAATCGGTTCCAGAAGGGAGTCCGAGCGCGATGATGTTAGTACCGGCCTGCGGAGGTGTCCATGAAAAGTAAGCTGCTCATAGTCGCGGGATGCGTGGTGGGAATACTCGGCGTGCGCGTCCTGATCGCAGCGCCAGAGTGGTTCAAGCAGCGGCGCGAAAATCGCCAATTCATCGCGGTCAACAACTTAACGCCGGAACGGCTGATCGCTCGGTGCGGGCCACCGGTTTCGGATGAGACGAGAAACGTATATCCGATTATCGCGCGAGATCTGCGCTTCAAGGCAGAGACTAGCGGAACGATTTTATTCAAGTTCAGCAAGACGGCGGAAGAATCCAGCGATTGGGTGTTTATGTCCATGCAGGATTCCAGCAGCGGTAAGGAGTACGATTCACCGGTCGCGAAGATCTCGGCGCTCTCCTGCCTGGATTCCAAGAAGTAAGAGACGCCCGATAGAGCTATTCGGGACTGCGGACTCAAAACACTTTGTGATAACGCACGTCTACGCCGTAGCCGTCGTACTGATCGCGGATAACCGAGATCCTCCAATGCTGCTTCGGCTGGTATTGCACTTGAATGGTTTGCGTTTGGGTTGAGGTAACGTCGGTAGCAAAGGTCAGCAGAATCGTTCCAGTCACGCGCTGTTGGATCGCCACTTGCGCACCTGGATTTTGGCTAGTCCCGGCGGTTGGATCGATCGTCAGTTGCGAGATTCCGGCGAGGTTCTGGACGCCTTTCGCGACCTGACTGGCGACGCCTTGCGCCAGGACTGACTGTGCCCCCAACGAGGCAGGCGTGGAGGCATTCGACGCCCTCTCTGCAGTTGTTTGGCCGAATGCGAGCAAATTGATTATGTCAATCGGCGGCAACGAAGGGTCCGAAGTATAGTTCGTTTTCAGACGGTCGAGCGGGCCAGAAAAATTAATCGTAATGTTGTACTGCTCGATGGTCGTTTTGACGTAGAGGTTCAACACCGGCTCAGTTCTAGCCGGATTCACGAACGCTATTGTGCCGCTTTGAATCTCGAAGCGCTTTCCTTGGAAGAACAGCTCGCCGTTGGTGAGCGTGATTCTCCCGAGTATTACCGGGTGCGCTGCAGTGCCGGTGACATTCAGATTCGCGCTGCCCGCGATACTCACCTGACTGCTCGCCAAGGTAAGGTTTTGGGCGGAGTTTACCGTGATACTTAAATTCATATTGCTGGCGAATGGCGGCGGCGCGCTTACCGTCGAGTCGTCGGAGAGCTGGCTCATCAACGTGGAAAGGTCAAATCCCTCCTGAAAAGAAAGTCGGTCGACCACCATCCGCCCGCTCAATTGCGACTTCTGAGGCGTGCCGTTGAGTTGCAGGTCTCCGTCCACGATCGAGCGGATGCCGGTCGGATGTACACGAACACCTTTAGCGTGCAGATCAATCGCGAAATTCGTCTCTTTTCCGTACGTCGCCGACCCGTTGGCGGAAATCGTGCCGCCTCCCGCGGTGGCATTCAATTTGTCAATGTGCAATTGATTGCCGGCAATGGAGAGTTGCCCATTCATGGCCGATAGGGAAACGGGCGCATCTTCTACCGAGAGCCCAGCATTCACAATGCGAATGCTACCTTCCGTCTTAGGCTGAGTGATAGCTCCGCCTTCGCGCAGGTCAATTTCCAGTTTGCCTGAGGCAATCACATCGGGCGACAAAAGTTGCAGAAGCTGCACATCGATTCCGCCCTTTGCGGAAACGTTCAGAGGTATGGCGCTTTGCACCGGCACCACACCCTGAAGACTCAGGTCGGTTCCCGTTCCTTTGATTCGCGCTTGTTCGATGGTGGCCACTCCACTTTGGTAGCGGATTCGTAGCGGGCCGTCGTTCGCAAGCTGAATATTTTTATAAGCAAGATTTAGCCGGGGAATTTCGAGACGGCCGTTGAGGCGGGCCGTATCTTTCAGCGGTCCCTTAAGCGAAGCGTGAATTTCGGCGAAACCCTGCAAATCCTGAGCCGCGCCTGTTGTCGTGGAATGCTTCGCGAGCAAAGGTCCGATGGGAAGCGCGCGAACGTCCACCGTCGCATCCGTTTGATATTGGCCGACGAGATCGACATCGCCCTTGGCGTGAACGTACCCCTGCTCGACGATCGATTCCAGCGAGACGTTTGCGTGCTGGTGCGCTAAGTCCATCTGCGCCTTTACTCCGGAAAATATCTGGCCGCTAATCTGGAGCTGCGGTATCTGCATATTTCCTGACAATTGCGGGTCTTTCACCGTGCCCTGACCGCTGACGTTCAGGCTCAGCACGCCGCTGAGCGAGCCCGCGCGTTGCTGCACGCTTTGCAGTTGGTCCAGCTTTAGTCCTTCGGCTGTTAATGTCATGTCGTAATGCTGAGTCTTTGGAACGTACGTAAGCTTCGCGTCCGCGTTTCCTGCGGCGATTTGTAGCTGCGCCGTTGAATGCACAGTTTCCCTGTCGCCTTGAAAATCCAACTTCAAAGCCCGGACAGGCTCGTTCCAGGCGGAACCTTTCGTTAGCTGCAGCGAGCCGTGACCAACCGGCTGCAGTTCCGAACCCGTTAGCGCAATGTCGCCGGACAAGTCTCCCGTGATCGGATATTCAGCCTTGGCGAGACGTTCGAGATCGGCAACGGACAGCTTCGTCACTTTTGCTTGCAAAGACAGCGGGCTTTGCGGAGTAAACGACCACCGCTGCAATCCCGTTGAGCCGTTGAAACTGATGTCACCCTGCTCCGCGCTCTGTAGATACCCGTTTTGAAACCGAACACCGGAAGACCCGGCGTCCAGATTTACTCGCACGGTTCGCCACTTACTGCCTTGCACTTCCAAATTAGAGCCGGATAGTTGCCCCCTAATTCGCGGATCGGCAGTCGGTCCGGTGATCTGCCCTGTAAAATGCGCAGCGCCGCAGAGATCGTACGGCGAATTTGCCGATTGGGCGCTCGTCGAATTCGCGTTACTAAATGCGGACGCAAGCATGGTCAGTTGATGGAGATCTTTGGCATTCACGTCAATATTTAGATTCGACTGCCGGCTCAGCACTCCGCTGAGCACCACGTCCGTGTTTGCAACGCGCAACTCTGACCGGCCGAACGACGCGCTCTGCTTTGCGCCGTCGTATTCCACGTCCACAACGCCATTCACCGGAATCTGATTGGGTTGTGAGGGCAGAGTTGTAGGGCCGCTGAACTCAACGTGCGTTCGCGCCTTCACGGCCCAAATATTGTTGGGCCAATTTGCTTGCGCACTCACATTCATGCGCCCGACAAGTCGAATGTTTTGCCGGCTGCTTGCCGGTAAAGCATCGCTAAGTCTTTCGAGAGAGACTCCGCGAAGCGTGGCGTTCACGCTCGAAATGGGATTTTGATCAAGATGAAGCATGTTCATCCGGGCCGAGAGATGCCCCGTCAGGACATCCGCATCGAGCTTTTCTACTCGCAAATTTCCATCCTGCAGCCGGTATATTCCATGTATCGATTCCAGCGAGGTGGAAACCTGGCTTTCGCGCACGGTCAATACTCGACTGTCGAAGCGACCTGCAACGTGCACCGCTTTCAGAAAGGATTCCTTCGGCACACTCTGATAGTGGACGGTTCCGCTCAGAGTGATATCGCCTCTGGGCAGCGACGGGTTTTTCAGAATTTCCGCAATCTCTCGGGTCACAATGAAACCGTCATATCGGCCGTCGATCGCAGGATTAGCAAAATTCGTGACCTTGAGATGCGCAGCCAGGCGAGTTTTCCCGCTGGAAACGACAATAGGATCGAGAACTGCCCCATCGCGATTTGCCGCGAACTCCACGCGAGCGTTGTGCTCGACCGGATTTATGGTCTTGGTTACGATGCGGCCGTGCCCATAGGCCAGCGAGCCGCGATATTTGTCCGCAGCGCTGTCGAACTCCACCATGGCACGAAAATCGTCGAGCTCAGCGGCAAGCGGAATCTGCTCATCGTTGTAAATCAACGTTCCATCGCGTAGCGATGCATGCCGGACAGTGACGCTGAAATTGCCGGATGATTGTGAAGGGGGTGCCTTGGGCAGATTCGTGTTGCCTCGCGTGTCGACCCGCAGGTTCACAATAGGCCGATCCACCTTAACAGCGTACAGGTCCACTTCTTTCTTTAGCAGCGCGCGAATTCCGAGGCTCACGCCCAGATGCTCCGCCTGTAAAAGTGGAGGCTCGTCGCGCTTCTCCTGCCCATGCACAACCACGCCGTAGACGTCCGCAGTGAAAGGAAACCAGTGCACGTCGAGTTTTTGAATCGCGATGTGAGCGCCAGTGCTTTGTTCCGCTTTTTGCACAATCCTTGCCAGCAAGAAGCGCGTAAATGTATGCGTATGCACAATCAGAACGGCTATGACTACAACCATCAGTAAGAATGCCGGAACTCCGATGAGTACAACGCGAATGATTTTTTTCCTATTCATGCAACCCCTGCTTCCCAGCTAGAACGCTTGCCCAAGCGTCACAAAATATTGCGTAGCCTTCACGCCCGGCGGTGAATTCAGGTTGTGTCCGATGTCGATGCGGACGGGGCCCACCGGCGTGCGATAGCGAATTCCGAAACCAATGGAGTTCGTATAACTGTTGTGCAATTGGCGAAAATTTACAGCGCTGTAAACGTTGCCGCCGTCATAGAAGACCACGCCACCCAAGCCGCTCTTCAATGGGATCGGAAAGCGCCCCTCGGAATTCACAATAGCCAGCATGCGTCCTCCGACCGGCACACTGATTAAAGTGCAAGTCGCAGGATCACTCGGATTGCCGCACACCGTGACGGGCCGCTGCGGTCCGGCGCCGTTGATCGGGAATCCGCGAAGCGAGTCCGCGCCGCCCGAGAAAAACCGCTCGCTTATGGGCACAAAGCTGCCGGAAAATGGCGACGCAAGACCGACACGAAAATTGTTCGCCCACGTAAGCCATGGCCGAATGGACCTGTAGAACGCAGTCTGTCCCAGGAATCGTGTGAAATTACTGCTGGAACCCAGCGCGGTCGGCGTGACGCCGAAGCTCGCTGTCTGATATATGCCATGATGCGCGTCGAGCGGTTGGTCGCGCGTGTCGCGGACATACTCGACCGAGAACGTGGAAAGCCGCACGCGCTGATCTTGAGGCAGCACCAAGTCAGGAATGGTGATGTTGCTGAGGTTCGTGCGCTGGAAGCTGTAGCGCAGGCGCAGCGTCTTCGTGCGTTTGGAGTCCAGAGCCTTTTCGATTTGCCAGGAGACCTGCCCCAATCGGGCTGTATAAATGGAATTTTCGGTTGTTCGTTCGGCTGAAAGACTCAGCAGCGAGGCCCATGTCGAGCCGCGAAATCGGGGATCAGAATAGGTCGCCGTTGCACGCTGATCCAGGCGCGAATATAACACTCCAATCGAAGCCGTTTCCGCCCGGCCCCGCAAATCACGTCGGGAATAATCAAATGAGAAGCGCGGACCGAAGAAGCTCTTCTGACTAGTGGTGAAATTACTCCCCAAGCTGACGGGCGGCAGCCCTGGTAGAGCTACCGCGCCTACGGGAACATTTCCGCTCCGTGGAACAACTTCGAATCCCGCACCGACATCCATCACGTTGCGCTTCGATTCGTGCACCTTAATTAACACTTCTTCGTATTCCTGTCCCTCGATTGGCCGAAGTGGGCTGATGGTCGCCCAATCGAAGATCCCAAGGTCATAAAGATCGCTTTCCGAACTGAGCAGCTTACCTTCACTCAGCGGCTGTCCCTCTTTCACCTTGGGATCGGTGATGTTGCGCAGAAATTTGGGTTGCGTGTGCTCAGCTCCCAGCAGGGCCACTTCTCCGACGCGCGCCAACGGTCCGGGATCGATCTTGTAAAACACGTTCACCAGAAGCGGGTTTTCTGAAGCGGGTGTGGCCGTAGGGTCGAAATGCGCGTTCAAGTAACCTTCGTCCATATAATCCGCGAGCACCTGACTGCGATCGTCTTCCAACAGTTTGCGCGAGTACGGTTTTCCGGGAGCGAGATTTAGCGGATGTTTGATAGGCGGCTTCATCGGTTCGTTTCGCGCATCCACAATTTGCAGCGTGTTTACTCGTTCTTGGTCGCCCTCCAGAATTCGGAACGTCACGTCGATTTGCGGCTCGTGATCGCGTACCTGCGGCTCGACCTTCGCTTTCTCGAAGCCCTCGTTCTTATAAAGATTTGTGATTGATGCAACGCTCTTCCGCACCAGCTCGTTGCTGATTTTTCCGCGCACAAATAAGAGGCGCGCCTTCTTTATCAGAATATGTGCTTGCAGTTGCTGGTCGGAGAAATAGTGGTTGCCCTCAAAATGCACTTCCTGGACCTTATGTTTGTCTCCCTTATGAACGTCATAGACGACCCGAATTTCGTCCGGCTTCTGATCAAAATGAGAATCCACTTTCACGTCGAAGTAGCTTTTAGACTGAAAGTACGAAGCGAGGTTGCGCCCACCCTCTTCGACCAAATCCCTGTCAACCGTGTTTTCCTCGTAGATGGGAATCAATCTCTTTAGCGTGCGCTTCCAGACGTGAGCACCATTGAGTTGAATGGATACGAGCGGCCCGGGCTGCACCTCAAAAGTAACGTGGGCATGCCGGGTCCCCGCATCGTAGGAAGGTGGCGCCAAGCGAACGATGGGCGTCAAATGACCGGATTTCTCCAACCGCTGCCGCAGATAATCCAGCGATTTCGTGAGTCGCGTCTGGGTGTAGGGCTGACCGCCCCGCAACGAGCCGCCTTTCAACTTCGCCCAAAACGAAGTCAATGCGGCGCGCAGCTCGACTTTTTCCTTTTCGGAGGCGCCCTGAAAGGTGACTTCACCGATTTTCGCTCGCGGGCCCAGGGTGCAGTGATAGATCAAATTTACGATAAGGTGCTTTTCATCGCGTTGCGTTTCCGCGTCGATCTTGGCTTGGAAAAAACCGTCGTTTTTGAAGAGCTCAAGAAGCGCTCCCTTGCCGTTCGTTACCAGGTCGTCCACAAACGGCGTCTGATCCGGGATGTTTACGGCTTGCAGCATGCGGGTATAAGAAAACGCATTCGCGCCTGGAAAAAAAACCATGCCGACGTAAAAAGCTGGTTGCAGCAGGAATGTCACATGCAAACCGGACTGTTCTGGCTCAACCTTCACTTGCACCTGGGAAAATAGTGCGGTCTTCTGAAGCGCGGCTACGCTCTCGCGAATCGCGGCCATCGAAAAGGGTTCCCTCTCCTTTTGCTTGATTAGCGGGCGGAACGCGTTTACGTTCATCACCGGACTTGCCGCTATGTCCACCTTAAAAACCGTGCGGCCTTCGAAGCCCTCATATGTGGTGGGCTGATTTTGCTGCGCTCCCGCGATGGTCGCGTAGAGAGCAATCAGCAGCGCCCATATGACGTACCTTCTTGCGCTTACCCATTTCCGTTTTCTCGAGCTGGTATCAAGCAGGGCGCCGCACGTCAGCATGAGGAGGCCCTCACCGACCTCATTCCAGCAAGTCCGGAGATCGAAATGTAATTAGTGCATGCCGGCCAGCCGTTTGCGTTCGTAGGTAACCAGTCTGTGTGGATGCGCGAGCTAATTTCGCTTCCCAATTGTCCTAACCTCAGCGTCATTCCGTGCTCGAGATGCCGTTAGCGGGTTCCACGGAGCAGTCTTTTAAGTCTAGGTGGACATAAGGGGTTCGCTATCCTGTGAACGCTGTAGCGCCATGTAGTTCTCGTTGTAAGTTCCCGGTAGGCCGATTTAGCCTTGAATCCGTTGTTCGACGCCGGTTCAAACGCAACAGACCGTGCTGAACAGAATCCAGGATTGCTGGCGATGGTAAAGTGGGTAGAGTCGACTCGGAAGATAAGGACGGCACGATTCTCGATGAGCGAAGACTACTTAAAGGCGGCGATAGAGATAGCGCGCGAAGCTGGCGCGATCTTGCGGGAGGAGTTTGACCGCCCGCCGCAGATCTCCTACAAGGGTGACGTTGACCTGGTGACTCAAGCAGACAAGCGCTCGGAAGCAGCTATCGTGAAGCGCCTGACCCAATATTTTCCCGAGCACGCGATTGCTGCCGAAGAGGGCTCAGGGCACGAAAGCGCCTCTCAGTCTGAATACCGCTGGCACATCGATCCGCTGGATGGCACTACGAACTTTGCTCACGGTTATCCATGCTTCTGCGTCTCCATCGGATTGGCGCAGCGCGACACGGTGATTGCCGGAGTGGTTTTCAATCCGTTTTACAATGAACTCTTCGCGGCCGCGCGCGGCGAAGGCGCAACCCTGAACGGCAAGAAAATCCACGTCTCAAAAGTGCCGACGCTCTCGACCAGCCTGCTATGCACCGGATTTCCTGTGCACAAGCGCCTGGCTAATCCCAATATTCATTATTACTGGGATTTCACGCTGCGTTCTCATGGCGTCCGGCGCGATGGTTCTGCCGCTCTCGATCTGGCGTGTGTGGCTGCCGGACGCTTCGACGGGTTCTGGGAATTCGGCTTGCAAAAATGGGACACCGCTGCCGGTGTCTTGCTCGTGGAGGAAGCAGGCGGAAAGATCAGCGATTTTAACGGGCAGCCGTACAAGCTCGGCGGTCCGACGCTCCTGGCCACAAACGCAACCATACACGAAGAAATGCGCGAGGTAGCGCTGGA
>JAOAPV010000100.1 GCA_025463055.1 Candidatus Acidiferrum typicum | reverse complement strand
GGAAAGGTGATAGGCGATCTCCTGGCCGGCTTGCTGGCCCGCTAGAGCTTGGGCTTCTTTGCGGGCATGAAAGGGACAGAGATGAGGATGGCCGTCGCGGCGGGGAGTGCGGCAGCGGCGGCCGTCGACAAACGTGAAGGAACACAGGGACGCACGGTCCTTGGAGCGATTGGTGGACATGGAGTCTCCAGAAAGAAGATTTAGATTTGGGATTTTTCGGGGAAGCCTCGCGGAGGCGAGGCGTAGTTATTTACAAAGCCAATGTAACAAAGCGGTATGTACCTGTCAATGTAATTTTCAGAACCAGGGTGCTAGCTTGGCCGCAGCATAGTTTGACGCCGTAAAGGCGGCGGCCCTTCGAGGCTCAGGGTAAATAAGACCGCCGCACTCCAAGAAGAGCTTGCGAGCGGTTTTCTTGGCTAAAAGGCGGAGGGGTGGCGCTGGCCGGTTGCGATTAGGTGCTCGATTTCGGGGAGTGGGGCGATGTGACCGCGGGCGCCTATTCCGGTGCAGTTGAGGGCTGCGGCGGCGCAGGCGAATTCGAGTTGGCGCTGCAGTGGCGAGCCTTGCAGCAATCCATAAATAAAACCAGCGTGAAAGATGTCGCCGGCACCGGTCGTGTCGACCGTCTCAACTCGAAACGCAGGGGCGTAGTGGAATTGCGCGCCGTCGTAGGCGAGGACTCCTTCGGGGCCGAGTGTGGCGGCGGTGAGTCGCGCGCCGTAGCGGCTGCGCACGGCGGGGAGCGATTTGCGCAAGTCGGATTCGCCCGAGATGCGGCCGGGAATGTCGCGGCTGGTGATTAGGTAATCGATCAGCGGGAGGAGCGCGCCGACTCCGGGGTAAAGTTCGTCGAGGTCGGCTACGACGGGAATGCCTGCGGAGCGCGCCCAGGTGGCGGCGACGGTTGCCGCGGCGGTGTCGTGACCGTCGAGGTGGAGTGCGCGAGCGTTGAGGATCCAGTCGCGGCAGAGGTCGCTTGGCTGGAGCGCGAGGCGGTCGTCGCGCTTCCAGAGAACGGTGCGCTCGCCGGCGTCGTCCACGAGGATGAAGGCGTGCTGGCTGGGGCACCCCTGCGCGGTTAGGAGATGCGTTTCGACGCCGAGTCGCGCGAATTCGGCACGATGCAGCGCGGCGGCGTGATCGTCGCCAACTTTGCCGACGTAGCGAGTGCGCAGTCCCCAGGATTGGCACGCGACCATGGCGGTGGCAACTTGGCCCCCGGGGAGAACGTTGGCGGAGCGGAATTCGACTTTGGAGCCGGCGGCAGGGAACTGGTGAACGGGAATGAGGGTATCGGTGGCGTTGAGGCCGACTCCGACGACATCAACTTTAGGGGTGGCGGACATTTAGCGGAGGCCAATGTAAAGGAAGTGGAGCGTGATACAAAGCGAAATGCGTGGCGGCTCATTTCCCAAGACACCAACAATTTAGATACTTGAAAGTCAGTCGGTTACGCAGGGTTCCACGACCTACGATATGACGCGGAGACTTTGACGTGATCCGAGCATAAAATAAGGTTCGGCAAGTCGAGGCCTTTGCCCCACGCATGATTGGCCAGACCATAGCGCACTACCGCGTCATCGAGAAGCTCGGTGGCGGGGGAATGGGTGTGGTCTACAAGGCCGAAGACACTCGCCTGCGCCGAATGGTCGCGCTGAAATTTTTGCCCCCGGAGATGGCGCACGACCAGAGGGCTCTCGAACGGTTCCGATTCGAGGCGCAGGCTGCTTCCGCACTCAACCATCCTAATATTTGCACGATCTATGACATTGGCGAGGAGAACGGTCAGTCCTTCATCGCCATGGAATACCTGGACGGACAGACCCTCAAGGGCTCCATCGAAGGGAAGCCGCTCTTACTGGAACACATAGTGAATCTAGGAACAGAAATCGCGGACGCGTTGGATGCCGCGCATGCAGAAGGGATCATTCATCGTGACGTCAAGCCAGCCAACATCTTCGTCACTCGCCGCGGTCACGCCAAAATCCTCGATTTTGGTCTTGCAAAGCTGACCTACGGGCACTATCGAGTTGCTGAAGCTGCTGGGACGTCTCGTCTGCCTACTGGGGACGTAACCCTGGAAACCTTAACGAGGCCGGGCTTCGCTATGGGAACAGTCGCTTATATGTCTCCCGAGCAGGCTCGCGGCGAGCCGCTCGACGTGCGAACGGACCTATTCAGCGCTGGCGCTGTGCTTTATGAGATGGCGACGGGCCAGCGGCCGTTTGCCGGTGGGACGTCTGCTGTAATCTTCGACGCGATTCTGAACCGCGTGCTGATATCTGCTGCACATATAAACCCTCGCGTCCTGCCGGAACTGGAGCGAATTATCGAGACAGCCCTCGAGAAGAACCGGAACGCGCGCTACCAGACGGCTGCCGCCCTACGTGAGGACTTGCAGCGCCTCAAGCGTCAATTGGAATCGGGACAGGCGACCGCTGCTAGGCCAATGGAGAAATCGGTTGCGGTGCTCTACTTCGAGAATCTGAGTGGTGCCAAAGAAGACGAGTATTTCCGCGACGGCATGACTGAAGACATCATCACTGAGCTGACCAAAATCAGAAGTCTCCAAATCTTCCCCAGGGCGGCGGTTGCGGCTTTCCGCGACAAACTCGCAACGGTATCAGAAGTCGGTCAGCAGATAAGCGCCACGCATGTGCTGGGAGGTAGCCTCCGCCGAGCCGGCAGCCACTTGCGAATCAACGTGCAAATGGTTGAGACGCGGACCGGCCATTCCGTATGGGCGGAACGATACGATAGGGAAATGAAGGATATTTTCGAAGTGCAGGAGGACATCGCTCGCAGCATAGCGCAAGCTCTTCGCATTTCGCTATCGGCCCAGGAAGAACACACGATCAACCTTAAGCCCACAGAGAACCTTCAGGCTTACGATTTCTTTCTGCGAGGACGAAACTATACGCGTCGACAGAACCGGGAATTTGCTCTTCAGATGTTTGAGCACGCTCTCCAACTGGATCCTAACTTCGCTCTGGCGCACGCAGGAACTGCGAATATCTGTGGGATGCAGTTTTATTTGCAGGACCGCGATCCACGCTGGATTGAAAGGGGAATCGCGGCTGTTAACCGAGCCTTTGACCTGGACCATCAGCTTCCCGAAGCATTCGTGGCCCGCGCACGAATCTCTTATGCTCAGGAAAAATATGACGAAGCGGCGGACTATGCCCGGATGGCGATTGCGCGCAAGACTGATTGCGAAAGCTCTTGGGACATGTTGGGACGCGCACTGTTTGCTTCTGATCGTTGGCAGGAAGCGGCAGACCTGGTCGAGCGAGCTCTGGAGGCGAATGGAGACGATTACAACGTGTATGTCCCTTACGGGAACGCCCTCATGGCGCTGGGACAGACTGACGCCGCTCGAACGCTAATCGAGCGCTCGGTTAGAGTGCTGGAACAACAGATCGAACAGGTTCCAGAAGATACGCGTGCACGAATTCTTCTTGCGTGCCGCTACGCAGAATTGGGCAGGCGTAACGAAGCTATCCGAGAAGTGGAGAAAGTCCAACTGCTGGGTTCGACGGATCCGCACACGATTTACAATGTTGGCTGTACGTACAGTCTTCTCAAGATGAAGGAAGAGGCTTTGATCGCGCTGAAAAGAGCTGCGGAAGCCGGCTTCAGCGAGTGGGACTTGGCCGCTCGCGATTCGGATTTGGCGTGCCTGCGTGAAGAGCCCGAATTCAAACGCCTGCTTGGGCGTGGGAAGTAATCCACTTTGACAATTCAAACGCATCAACAGCTTGAGCTGCGAGAAATGCGTGCACAGTGAACGCTCGGAACGGTTAGTGGAAGCGCGTCGTACGATGGAGCGTCACGCCGCACACAAGAAGGAGCGTCAACGTGGCAGCGCTCAAGATTAGAGCGGGAGGCCAATTTAGCGGGATTTGCGGTAGGCGGGCTGTGGCGCCGAAGTAGGCGAAGATTGCAGTCGCGGCTGCTACGAGCAGCCAGTCGATGGCTGTGCGCGAGGGTTTTGCTTCGCTGGCGGATTGGCGGCCGTCCATGCGGGCTTCGACGTATTCGGCTTCGATGTTGTAGCGCTGGCCTTCGCGATGGGCGGCTTGCTTCCAGCAAGCTTGCTCGGAGCTTGTGGCGGAAGAGAGTGTAATAGCGGCTACGCCTGCCATCATTAGGAGGGAGCCGCCGATTACTTGCGCGTAGGTGGAATGGGCTCGGCCGTGCAACTCACCGAAGACCAGAATGCCCCAGAGCAAGCCCCAGAGTTGATTGGTGTTGGAGAGAGGAATGCCGCGGCTGATGCCGACGTATTTCGCGGCGTACTGCTGGAAGAGATCGCCGATGACCCAGACGAAGCCGCCAAGCATCAGCCAGAAGAAGACGTCGCGCGCGCTTTGTAGTTCGCGCAAGAGCGGCGTGACGCCGAGATAGCTGACGGCGAGCGCGGACATCATGCCAAGCTCACCGAACGTGAAAAACGTGACGAAGGAAAGCGGATTCATCCCGGTGAGATAGGCTTTGCGATATGGGATGTACATGGTGCCCCAGAGGACGCCGGCGCCGAGCGCAGCCCAAACTCCTCGGTAGGAATGCGCGACGGGAGCTTCGCTTGAGGAAGCGATGGCCAGCAGCGCGGCGCCTACACACATCACCAGCGCGCCGCCAAGAACGCCGAGCCAGCGGCGCCAACCCGCTTGACGCAACTCGTTGAAGAAAAGAAAGCCCCAGAGGATGCCGAGCAAGCTGTTGGAGTTCCACAGCGGGAACGCGATGCTCAGGCCGATGTCGCGTATGGCGAAGATGGTCATTGTATTAGCAACGGCCCAGAGGCAGCCGGCCAGCAAAGCCCAAATGATTAAGTGTGGCGCTCGGCGCACGTCGGCGCGCACGGAGGAAGTGCCGAGGATGAGTGCGGGAACGCTCCAGCGCGCGAGAAAAACGCCGATGACCATGATGAGGGAAATCACCAGGGGAGAGAGGCCGGTGGAAACAAGTTTCGTGGGCGCTTCGGCCGCGCCAAGCCAGGCGCCGGCGGTGAAGCCGGAGAGGATTCCGAGGAGTTGGAGCTTGCGCGCGCGGGAGGTTTGTTGGGCTGGGGAATCGAGGCTGGGCGTCAGGGTGGATTGCATATCGATGGGCTAACGAATGGAGCGCAGGAGTACGAGACCGGCGATTAGGACCGCAACCGGAACCCAGAAGTGAATATCGGTAAAGACGCTCGCGAGTGTGCTTTGCTTTGACGCGATTTCCCTGGCCATACCGCCCTTTCTGAGAAGAGGCGCGGCTATGCTAGGACAAATCGAGCAGGGAATCCATTACGGAATCGTGCTCGCTAGGAAAGGTCTGGTTTGGTGGATTCTAAGCTGCGGCGGCGCGCTGCAATTTCGGCAGAACTTGCTGGCCGTAAAACTCAATCACGCGGCGCTGATCGTGCTGCCCAGTGTGAATATTGATCATGGTCGCGCCGCTCTCGAATAGCTCAGTCATCTTTTTGAGGTGGAACGTTGTAATACGTCTTGAAAGCCTTGGGACCGAAGCGCCACAACTCAGCAGCTTGCTCGGCATCTTTTTTGTCGCCGACCACCACATACTGCTCGATCAGCACCGGGATCTGCGTTGGATCCTTGCCGGCATCTTTCGCGCCAGCTTGAAATTCGGCTTTGTGTTCCTTCCAGGTCTTGGGATCGCTGACTAGGCCGTCGCCGTAGCGGCCTGCGCGGCGCATCGCTTTGGGGCCGTTCGCCGCCATCAATATTTGCGGCTGCACTTTCGGCAGATCCCATAGGTGGAGGTCCATTTTGTAGTATTTGCCGGAGTGTTTTACCTGCTCGCCCTTCCAAAGCCGCCGAATAATTTCTGTCGCCTCGACTAATCGCTCGGAGCGCTCGTCCCACTTCGGCCACGAGCCCACGGCTGTTTCTTCGTTTATTGCTTCGCCGGAACCCAGGCCCAAGAAAATTCGTCCGGGATACAGCAAGCTCAATGAAGCAAAGGCTTGCGCCACGACCGCGGGATTGTAGCGAAATGTCGGGCAGGTCACAGTGGTGCCCATCTGCAGGCGCGTGGTCTTCTGGCCGAGTGCGCTCATCGTGAGCCAGGCCATGCCGGCGTGCCCTTCGTTCGTTTGCCAAGGCTGCAGGTGGTCGCTTGTAGCTACGAAGTCGAAACGCGCTTGTTCAGCCGCGACGCCAAACTCGACCAGTTGCGGCGGCGTGAATTGCTCGTGCGGGAGCATGAAACCAAGCATGTGCTTGGATCCGAAGCCTGCGGGCGTTTTGCTCGATGGAGTTTGCTCAGGAGATTTCATAGAGACGCTCTTAAAGATGCCGGACATACCAAGGAAGGCTCCCGCCGATTTCAGAAGGAAGCGGCGGTTCAGCAGATTGCCTTTGTTTGTGTTCTGGAGCATGAGAGGACCTGGAGGAGCGGTTTGCGGATCTCGACTGCATCACGTCTCTACCGTAGTCGCACGTAACGAATGCCGAACATCAGGTAATTGCCGTAGAGTTGCCGCGTGTTTGTTGCAGCTACCTTGGCCAGACGCCCGCGGTGAAGCTGCGGATGGTGGTGAAGTGGAGATTTTCGTAGAGCTGGACGGCGGAGCGGTTCTGCGCGGTCACGGTCAGTGTTAACTCGCGAAATTTCATGGAGCGCAGGGCTTCGGCGGAAGTTTGCATGAGCATGCGGCCGAGCCCGTGCCCTTGGTAGCCGGGAAGAACACAGATTTGCGTGGTGTGCCCTACGCCAGGAGAGACTTCGCTGGTGAGCACCGCAGCAATGAGTTCGTCGCTGCCGGGCTGGCGCAGGACGAACGAGGCGCTGGGCACGAACTGGCCGCAGCCCGGCAGAAGAATTATGTTCTTGAGGAAGCGCAAGGCTCCCGCACGGCTGCGGTACTGATCGTTAATCTCGCCGTCAACGTGATTCGCATACGACAAATAAATTAGTTTCGCGCAAGGTTCAAAGAAGCGGTCGTTCCAGCGGTCGAGCCGCATGCCCGCGGAGGTGCCGGGGCGCGCTTCTGAGTTGTTTTGCAAATTGAGCAACATGAATTGCCGCGTGTAGAGCCTGAAGCCTTGATCGAGCAGCGGATTGTCGACCGGGCCACCGAATGGCATGAGTTGCGCTTCGATGCGCAAAAGCTGCGGGAGCGCACGCATCGAAAAAAGCATTTCTTCGAGAAGGCGGCGGCCAATATCGGCCTGCGGGAAACGAGGCGAGACGTAGAGGCCGCCGATAAGTCCCTTTTGCTCTTCGAGAACGTAGAACGAATAGCCCGCCGCCGAGCCGTTTTCAAACGCGACGCAGCCACATAGCGCGTGCGCTTCCAGAAAGCGCTTGATCAGGTCGAGCGCGCCGCGATAATCCCAGTGCAGTTCGTCATGCCAGTGGCGCGCTTCTTCCTCGAGCAGCGGTTCGAGTTGGCGGACGCTCGTTTGGCGAAGGTCGAGGATATTCATGGAAGAGGGGCGCTCCGCTTTATGATAGCCGATTCGGCAAGCGGCGCGCGAAACGCGGCCACCCGCCATGGACTCGCGTGGTCTGCTACTGCATGCGACACAGGCCGAGCAGTTACGGAATGGCGGAAATAACCGGCGTGTTACGATAACAAATACTTAGAGTGAGGAAATAATACGGCGCTTTGCGCCAGCCCAGTGGCGCAGGTCACGAATGTCCATTCTTGACGAACTCAGGTTTCCGACCCGTTGGTACACGAAAACATTCATGGCCCTTTTGGCGCTGGCGTTCTTCGGCGTCGTGGCCACGTCAGCGATTGCCGGATTTTTGGTCTACCGCATCGTAAAACCGCAGCGCTCCAGCAGTGAAATCAATATGGACAGCTTTCCGGGACGGCCCGACGCCGTCAAGTTTTCTGTGCCCGGCCCGGGCCAGCGCGAGGGTTGGTTTTTCCCGGGTTTGTTGGGAGCGCCGACGATTGTGCTCTGCCATGGGTACGGCTCGAGCCGCGGCGAATTGCTAACTTTGGTCTCCGCGCTGCAGGATCATCAATACAACGTGTTTGTGTTTGATTTCGTGGCGCACGGGGCGAATGATGGGATCACCTCGTTTGGCTTTCACGAAGCGGAGGAAGTGCGCGCCGCGATCGACGAACTCGCCAAGCGCAGCGATGTCGATCCTGACCATTTCGGATTGTGGGGCTACAACTTGGGCGCTTATGCGGCGTTGCGCGAAGCGGAAACTGACAAACGTGTGCGCGCGCTGATCTTGGACTCGGTCTACGACTCGCCAGAGGTGATGGTCAAGATCGGCGTGGAAAAAGAAGGCTTGGCGGGGATTCCGTTGATGGCGCGATCGGCGGAATTGAGTTTCGGGTGGATCAATCATAAGTATCATGCCGAGAAGCCCTTGACCTGGAAGCTCAATACGCTCGCAGGCGTGCCAAAATTGTTTATTGAGGCTGCCGATGACCCGGAGCTGGCGGGAACCACACAGAAAATGTTCAAGAGCGCGCCAGAGCCGAAAGAGCAGGCCACCATCCCGCACGGGAATTTTGTGGAAATGGAAGACGCCGATAAAAGGAACTACGAGAATCGCATCGTCAGCTATTTCTTATTGCGGCTGCCGGCTACCGGACGGATGAGCCGGTAAGAGCGCGCTTAAGTTTTCTCTAGAGTTCAATTGGGTGATTCCAACGCTCTCGCCTTCTGCGAGTCTTTTTGCGAACCACCGACAAAGATCAGAATGGCGGAAAAGGAAGTATCGTCCAGGGTCTCGTACCGAATTCGATTTCTGTTCAGTTCCTGCATTCCGGAGGCTGATGCAATAACGAATCCCCGTGGTTTTGAAGGCTCCCATTCCTTCAGCGGCCTGTGCAGGTAAAAGTTCAAGCCATATTGCCAAGCTCTTTGCAGACGCAAACATCTGATATCCGCTGCCGTTTGGGGATCACGTAACAGCTTAGAGGCCAGGGCTCGCGGTGAGAACCATGGATCCATCGACGGCAACGGACGTGAATACGTAAGAACCAGAAAGCAAACCCAAGCGACGACCCCGGAGAGAATGGCTACCGCATATTTCTTCCGGATCGAAAGTACACAGACCGCAAAGATTACCGCGCAGCTCAAGAGCAAACATTCGAAGCCGTATCTACCAAAAGCCGCTGCTTTCCTCATAGGTTGGGAGTACTCGAAAAATCCAACGGCTGCAATCGCGGCGACCGGGGTCAGGGCAATCACAGCAAACCCAGCTGGAATGGGGACTTTTTCCATTCTGAGAGCCTTCGCTAGGGCGAGTGCAGTGAGCAGCACAAACGCAGGAATCGCCGGCAGGATGTAGCCTGGAAGCTTTGACTTCGAGACCGTGAAGAAAATGATCGGAAAACACGCCCAGCAAAGGATGTAGGTTGTCAGTACGTCTAATTGCATCCCCAGTTTGCGACGAAAAACGTAAATCACAGCGCTAATTGCAATGCCGGTCCATGGGAAAAGAGCAAGGAGGAGAATCGGGCCATAAAACCAAAACGGTTGAATGTGCTGGAATTCTGGCGTGAGGAAGCGTTTGAAATTATGTTCGATGATGAAGATTCGGAAGAAGCCGGGGTTGCGGCGGGCGCAGACGATGTACCAGGGCAGAGCTGTTAGGCAGAACGCAGCGATTGCGGTGGGATGAAGCAGTCGCAGCGCGTCCCGCCAGCGTTTGGTGAAGAGCGCCCAGACGAAGACCGCGCCTCCACACAGGATTATCGCGGCGGGTCCTTTCGCCAAGACGGCAAGTCCAAGAAAAATCCCAAACAATATCAGCGCGACCCATTGTTTCCGCGTCGCGTCATCCCGTAGGGGCGCAGCATGCTGGGCCCCATCGCGGCTAGGTCGCTCCGGCACTAGCCCCACGATCACCGCGACGCAGACCATAGCGATCGTGAGCATGGCGCTGAACGGCATGTCCGTCGCCGCCGCGTGCGAAAAGCCAATCATGCCGACGGTGGTGGGCAGCAGAAGGAGCAGCCAGCGCGCAGTCTCTGCGCCGTAGATGCGCCACGCGAGCCAGGCCAACGCCAAGGTCGCAAGCAACGCGGAAATCGCGCTCGGCAGGCGCGCCGCCGCTTCGCTCACTCCAAAAAGTTTGAAACAAATCGCCGCGCCCCAATAATAGAGTGGCGGTTTCTCGAACCACGGCTTGCCGTACAGACGTGGCGTGACCCAGTCGCCGGTCTCCGCCATATCGCGCGCAATCCACGCATAACGCGGCTCGTCCGGGCCGACAAATCCAATCGCGCCCAGATGGCTGAAGTAGCAGACGTACAGCGTCGCGCAGATCAGCACGGCCCAGCCGACACGGGCCGCGATTCCGTTCCGCTTTTTTGTCGGAGCAATCTCAGTGAAGGTAGTGGCCACGAAAGTGTGAGTCTAGCATTGGTGCGAGCGAACTTCAGCGCGTAGGATACTTGGTTCAGAGCGTTGCGTTATGACGGAGGCGGATGAAGGAGTGGGGCGAGTACGCCGCGGTATGGGCGATATTGAAAATGCTAGGAGCTTTGCCACGCGGGATGGCACGCGGGCTGGCGGCGGCAGTTGCGTCGGCGCTGTACGGCATGCTGCCGAGATTGCGGCGCACGGCCGAGTTCAATCTAGGCCTCGCATTTCCGGAATGGGACGACACGCGGCGCCGGGAAGTCATTCGCGGCATGGTACGCAATTTAGGCTGGATGGCTGCGGAGTTTGCCCACTTTCCACGCTACACGCGCGAAAATATCGAAGAAGCCCTTATCCTCGATGGCCACGACAATTTCTTGAATGGGCAGCGGCGCGGCAAAGGTGTGCTGTACCTTACCGGCCATATCGGTGCCTGGGAGCTGTCGTCGTTTGCGCACGCGCTGTATGGGTTTCCGCTCCACTATATGGCCCGGCCGCTGGATAACGCGCGCGTCGACGCACTAGTGAATCACTATCGCTGCTTGTCCGGGAATAAGCCGATTTTCAAGAATGAGTCCGCGCGCGCGCTGCTCAAGATACTGAAAGATGCCGGCACCGTGGGCATCTTGGCGGACCAGAACACTATGCCGGAAGAGGGCGTCTTCGTGGATTTCTTTGGCAAATCCGCGTGTACTACCACGGGGATCGCGCGCGTTGCGCTGCACACAGATGCCGCCGTGGTGCCAGGATACGCGTACTGGGACAGCAGCATCGCCAAGTACAGACTGCGGTTCGAACCGGCCGTGGAGTTGATTCGCACTGGAGACACCGAACGCGACGTGTTTGTGAACACGCAGAAATTCGCAAAGGTGATTGAAGCGATTATTCGTAAGCATCCCGAACAGTGGGTATGGGCGCATGCGCGCTGGAAGACGCGGCCGAAAGGTGAGGCTGAACTCTACAAGTAAAATTCGATTTCAGGGACACGCCAGATTGCCAGGCACGAAATTGTGGAGAGTCGATCATGACGAAGACGGCTGGGGAATTGGCAGCGGCCATTGGTGCCAAGCTTCAAGGTGACCACAGCTTTGAGGTGCGCGGCGTAGCTGCGCCGGAGCGCGCGGGTGCACACGATCTAATTTATGTCGAGGCTGCAAAGCATGCTGCGCGCGCCGCGGCATCTGCCGCAGCCTGCGTGATTGCAGGCGAGAGTTTGGTCATAGGCGGCAAAACAGTTTTGCGGCACGCGCAACCCAAGATAGCGTTTGCAAAAGCGGCGGCAATTATGCTCGAGCGCGGGCCGATCTCCGCGGGCATCCACGCAACGGCAATCGTAGCGCCCTTGGCGGGTATCGGAAAAGATGTCGGCATCGGGCCGTACGCTGTGATTGGCGAAGACGCACACATCGGAGACGGCACGCAGATCGGCGCTCACTGCGTGATCGGAGCAGGCTGCTGGATCGGCGAAAGCTGCCGGATACATCCTCACGTCACCCTCTATGCCCGCGCGCGAATAGGCAATCGCGTCGAGATTCACGCGGGCACGGTCATCGGTGCAGATGGCTTTGGCTATGTCTACGGCGACGGCCGCTATTGGAAATTCCCCCAGGTGGGCATCGTGCAGATTGCCGATGACGTGGAAATTGGCGCGAACGCCACCATCGATCGCGGCTCGCTGGACGACACGCGCATCGCCGACGGAGTGAAGCTTGATAACCTCGTGCACGTCGGGCATAACGTGCAGATCGGTGAACACACGGTAATCGCGGCGCAGACCGGCATTTCCGGCTCGAGCTCGGTGGGACATCATGTCTTTATCGGTGGGCAAGTGGGTATCGCCGACCATTGCACCCTGGAAGACGGCGCTATCGCCGGCGCGCAAGCGGGTATCCCCACCGGCAAAACAATCCGAGCGGGGCAAACCGTTTGGGGCACGCCTGCGCGCGAGATCGGCAAGTTCAAGGAGGCGTATGCTTGGTATGCACGGCTTCCGGATCTCGGCGCGCGCATCAAAGAAATAGAAAGCAGGATCGCCAGCAAGAAGAACGTAAAGAGTTCCCCACGTGCACAGAAGAGTGCGCGGGGAAGAAAGCGAAAATAGAAACCCGTGCGGTGGCAGGTCATCGTTGTTGGCGGACACACCCGCAGTATCGGGAAGACGCAACTGGTCTGCGATCTGATCGAGGCGTTTCCGAATGAGAATTGGATCGCCGGGAAGATTACGCAGTACGGCCACGGAGTCTGCGCGCAAAATGGCGAAAACTGCGATTGCGCTCCGGATGACCACGTCTGCGCAATTAGTTGGGAGAAGCACGCGAGCGAAACCGACAGCGGCCGTTTTTTGGCCGCCGGCGCGCGGCGTTCCTTCTGGCTGCGCACCAAGCAAGGATTCCTCGCCGAAGGCATGCCGTTGCTTCGCAAAGCTCTGCTGGATTCGGAACCCGATAATCAGAGCGTGCCGGCCCGCGTGATTCTCGAAAGCAACACATTGCTGCAATTTCTAAGGCCCTCGCTGTACCTGATGGTTCTCGACCCCACAAAATCGGATTTCAAAGATTCTGCGAAATTGCAAATGGATCGCGCTTCTGCCTTCGTTCTGCGCCAGCCCTTGGATACGGAGGAGAGCGCCGGGGCATGGGCGGGCTTACCGCTACAGCTCATGCGCGGCAAGCCGCAATTCCTGCAGCGCGAGAGCGAAGACTTGCCGCCAGAACTCGTGCAAAAGGTGCAAGGCATGATCCGTGACGCGGAAGGCGTCTCATTGTAAACAGGGCGGCATCTTAGCGGTTGACCCCCGCTCGGCTCGCGGCGATAATTTAGTAGTACAGACGCTATCCGCAAAATAGTTGGCGCTCGCCAGACCGCGCGCCGGAGCGTCTATTTGGGCCCGAAATCGCACTGGGGGATTCGCTTTGGCAACGAGCACACGGGTTGGGCTGGAATCTCCAGTCTCATCTGGGGCTACATTTACATCGCGCCTTCACGAGCGGCTTGAGCGCCTCGACGAAGGTATCGAGCGTGGCGCGAATCACCTTCTGTCTCTACAGGTGGAGGCCGGCTACTGGGTAGGCGAGCTCGAAGCTGACACCACTCTCGAATCCGACTACATTTATTATCTGCACGTATTGGGCAAGGCGGACCCGGAGCGCGTTGCCAAACTGGCTAATTACGTGCGCACGCGGCAATTGCCTGATGGCGGCTGGAGCATCTATCCCGACGGGCCTTCCGAGCTCAGCGCCACGTGCAAGGCATATTTTGCATTGAAGCTTGCCGGCGACCCGCAAGATTCTCCGCACATGGTACGCGCGAAAGAGATGGTGCACCGCCTTGGCGGTCTCGAGCGCACCAACTCATACGTACGCTTTTATCTCGCTCTGGTAGGCGCTGTCGGTTGGGAACTTGTTCCGGCAATTTTGCCGGAACTGATGCTGCTGCCGAATTGGTTTTACCTGAACATTTACGAAATGTCGTCGTGGACGCGCGGCATCGTCATCCCCATGGCGATTTTGTCCGCCCTCCGGCCGGATTGGCGCTTGCCGGAACGTGCACACGTCGACGAACTCTTCTGCGATATCTCGCGCAAGAAAGCGGCCTTTGACTGGAGCGATCAGCTTCTCTCGTGGCGCAACTTCTTTCTCGCGCTCGATCGTGCGCTGAAGCTTTACGAAAAATTGCCTTGGAAGCCACTTCGTCAGCGCGCACTGCGCGAAGCAAAATCGTGGCTGCTCGATCACGTTGAGCGCACCGAAGGCCTCGCGGCGATTTATCCCGCGATGATGAATTCGATTTTCGCGCTCATGGCGCTCGGCCACAGGCCAGACGATCCGTTGACCGCTCGCGAAATTCGCGAGTTTTCGCGCTTCGAGATTGAAGATGGCGAGACGATCCGCATGCAACCTTGCGTCTCGCCCGTTTGGGACACCTGCATTGCGATGGTGGCGCTCGAAGAGGCCGGCGTTCCGCCGGATCATCCTGCGCTTGTGAAATCCGCGGACTGGATTTTGTCGAAACAAGTTCTCGGCGCCGGAGATTGGCAAGTCAAAAACAAGGATGCCGAGCCCGGCGGCTGGGTGTTCGAGTTTCGTAACGATTTCTATCCGGATGTGGACGACACCGCGTTTGTGCTGATGGCGTTGCAGCGCGTGAAGTTTCCCGATCCCAAGCGCATGGAAGCTGCTGTGCGCCGCGGCGTTCAGTGGCTGCTCAGCATGCAGAATCGCGACGGCGGCTGGGGCGCGTTCGACCGCGACAACAACAAGGCGTTCCTCTGCAACATTCCGTTTGCCGATCACAACGCGATGATCGATCCTTCAACCGCTGACGTAACAGCGCGCGTGCTCGAATGCATCGGTCGCTACGGCTGGGCTGCGGATCATCCGGCAGTGCAACGCGGCCTGAAATTCCTTTTAAAGGATCAGTGCGAAGACGGTTCCTGGTTCGGCCGCTGGGGCGTCAACTATGTTTACGGCACGAGTGGCGTGCTGCGCGCGCTCGAAACGGTTTCGCTGACCGCCAAGGAATATTGCCAGCGCGCTGTGCGTTGGCTGCGCACGGTGCAAAAAGCGGACGGCAGCTTCGGCGAATCTCTGCGCAGCTATGACGAGCCTGCGACCAAGGGCCAAGGCAATAGCACCGCCTCGCAAACCGCCTGGGGCCTGATCGGGCTGCTTGCCGGCGCTGATACGAACGATCCTGCCATCCAGAAAGCCGCAGCCTACCTTGTCGAACAGCAAAATGGGGATGGCTCCTGGAGCGAAGACGAATTTACCGGCACCGGGTTCCCCTGTGTCTTCTATTTGAAATATCACCTCTACCGCAATTCATTCCCGCTTTACGCGCTGGCCCGCTTTCGCAACCAGGCACAGGAAGCGCGGCAATACTGCGCGCTCACATTTCAGCCCGGCCAATTCCGCCTGCGTAGCGGGTTTTAGCCAAGCGCATGACTACTCTGGTCACTGGTGCCTCCGGCTTCCTGGGGAGTCACGTCGCCCGGCAGCTTGTTGCTCGCGGCGATAACGTCCGCGTGCTTTTGCGCGCCTCTAGTCACAATCGCGCGATTTCCGATCTTTCGCTTGAATATGTCACTGGCGATCTGCGTGACCCTGCCTCGCTAGAACGGGCCATGAATGGTGTGAAGAAGGTTTTTCACGTCGCCGCGGATTACCGCCTGTGGGCCAAACGTTCGAAAGAGATCTATGAGTCAAATGTCGGCGGCACAAAAAATCTACTCGCTGCTGCGGAGAAAGCCGGCGTTGAGCAATTCGTTTACACCAGCACCGTCGCTACCATCGCGGTGGATCGCCCGCAGCCGCCGAACGAATCGATCGAAGCCCGGCTCGACGAAATGGTCGGCCACTACAAGCGCTCCAAATGGCTCGCCGAGCAGGAAGTGCTGAACGCCGCAAAAAACGGTGCGCCAGTGATTGTCGCGATGCCAACCACGCCTGTTGGCCCGTGGGACTGGAAGCCGACGCCGACGGGGAAAATTATCGTCGACTTCTTGAACGGCAAAATGCCCGGCTATGTCGAAACAGGCTTGAATTTCGTCGGCGTCGAAGAATGCGCCGCCGGCCATCTACTCGTCTCCGAACGAGGTAAAGTTGGCGAGCGCTACTTGCTGGGCGCCGAAAATCTGACGCTGAAGCAGCTACTCGATATGCTGGCCAAAATCACCGGCCTACGCGCACCCACCATGAAGATTTCCCACGGCCTGGCCCTCACCGCGGCGTATGCCAATACAATTTTTTCGCGGCTCACATTTCGCGAGCCGCAAATCCCCATTGAGGGCGTGAAAATCGCGCGCCACAAAATGTTCGTCGATTGCTCGCGAGCCCAGCGCGAATTGGGTTTCCGCCCCGGCTCGGTAGAAGCTGCCCTGGAGCGCGCCGTCCGCTGGTACGAAGCCAACGGCTACGTCACCGCGCGCCGCGCCAAACGCATGGCCGAAGCGGCAGCCTCTTTGTAGCGCGAGCTATTCAGTGAACGTAGCCTCCGGCCCCGGTTCAGCATCTGAACAAATAGCATTTGAACAAATGCCATGAAGATTCTAGTCACGTTCGCGGTTGAAGCGGAGTTCGCCCCATGGCGCCGCAGCCATTCCTTCGATCCAGTACAGACGCCGATTCCCATTCGCCTGAAGAGTCGCAACTTATATAGGGGAATCGTGTTCGGAAATAATGTGGATGTGCTTCTGACCGGCATCGGTTGGGAGGCGAGCAAGACGAATCGTCCTAGTTACATACTTCGCGAGTTACTTAAGCTCGAGCCCGACGTGTGTATCTCTTCCGGCCTTGCGGGAGGATTAGCGTCGGACCTGCAGGCAGGCGATGTTGTTGCAGCCCGCGCGCTATCCCTTCGCACCGGCGGAGACGTGATTCACTGCAATTCCAACCTAGTGCGTCTGGCCGAAGATGCTGGTGCCCGCGTTAAGAGAATGCAAGTCACTGAGCCGCACGTTATTTCCGAAGCGTCCGCCAAAGCGTCTCTCGCCGCATTCGCAGATTTCGTCGATATGGAAGGCTACTATATCCTTCAAATCGCGAGTGGCACGCAAGTTCCGGCTATTTCTGTTCGCGCAATTAGTGATACTCACGACGACAACTTGCCGTCAGGAATCGAGAAGCTTGTCGATCGGGAGGGGCACGTCCAAACGCTGCCATTGTTAAAACTTCTTTTGCGGCGGCCCTCTCAGATTCCGTCTTTGGTGGATTTCGGCTCAAAAAGCAAAGGCGCTGCAGTTGGTCTTGCAGAATTTTTGGATCGATTCCTCGAAGTTCTCGACGGCGACAGCTCTGAAGCGCAGGCCAAGCAAGAAAGAGTTGCCGCCCGATGAGCGCGTCCAGCCCCACCGCCGAAGCCGTTCGCACGCTCGGTCCCATCCCCAAGACCATGCGCGCCGGCGTCTATCGCGAAAAGGGAATCGTGCGCATCGAAGAAGTCCCCGTGCCCGAAGTCCGCGATCACGAAGTCCTCATCAAAGTCGCCGCCTGCGGCATCTGCGGCACCGACATCAAGAAAATTTTCCAGCGCTATGTCGAGCCGCCGCAAATCCTCGGCCATGAACTCGCCGGCACGGTCGTTGCGGTCGGCCCTGGCGTCACAAAATGGAAACCAGGCGATCGCGTGATGAGCTTCCATCACACGCCCTGCGGCGAATGCTTCTACTGCGAGAAGCGGCTCTTCTCCCAATGCAAGCAGTACAAAACGACCGGCCTCACCGGCGGTTTCACTCCCAACGGCGGCGGCTTCGGCGAATACGTAAAAGCCATGCCCTGGGTCGCCGAACGCGGCATTGTCGCGCTCCCAGAGGACATCACGTTCGAAGAAGCCACCTTCATCGAGCCCATCAACACCATCGTAAAAGCCGTGGAAAAAGCTCGCGTAGCCCCGGGCGAAACCGTCCTCGTAATCGGCTGCGGTCCGATCGGCTTGCAGCTCCTGATGGTCAGCAAGCTGCAAACAAATAACCTCTACACCAGCGATCCCATCGCAGAACGCCGCGCCAAGAGCCTCACCCTCGGCGCGATTGAGTCCTTTGACCCAACAAATGGTAAGCTTGTAAGTGCAATACAGGCCAAGACCGAAGGGCGGGGAGCCGATGCCGTGCTAGTGGCCGTGGCGCATCCGGCTCTCGTAATTGACGCGCTCGCGGCAGCGCGCCCCGGGGGACGTGTTTTGCTCTTCGCCGCAAACGACCCGGTAACCAAGATTGAGTTTCCCGCGGCCGCGGTTGGGATCGACGAAAAAGAGATTCTGGGCAGCTACAGCGCCGCGGTAGACCTTCAAGAAAGTGCGGCAACCTTGGTGTTGCACAAGAAACTTCCGGTCATGGACATTGTCACCCATAGCTTCCCGCTCGATAGAATTCAAGAAGCGCTGGAGCTCGCGGCACGTCCAACGGCCCAATCGCTCAAAATTCTGATCACGCACACATGAGAACCACGACACCCAAGAGAGCGGAAGTCATTGGTGAAGAAGCCCCGGCGGCACTGCGCATAGCCGCGGTGCCTTCAAAAATGATGGCCGCCGTGCTGTACGGGAGCGAGGACTTGCGTCTCGAAAAAATTGACGTCCCGCCGCTCGCCGCGGATGAAGTTCTGCTCCGCGTGCGCCTTGCCCTTACCGATGGCACCGACCTCAAAGTTTGGCAACGCGGCTATCACGCCAAAATGATCCAGCCGCCCGCGATTTTCGGGCATGAAGTAGTAGGCGAAATTGCCGCGGTAGGGAAGCGCGTCGATCCCAGGTGGCGCATCGGTCTGCGCGTCGTCGCGGCGAATTCCGCACCATGCCTGCGCTGCTTTCATTGCCGCCGCGGGCAAGAAAATCTCTGCGAAGATCTTTTGTTCAACAACGGCGCTTATGCTGAGTACATGCGCATTCCTGGGCGCATCGTCATGGAGAACATGTTGGAAGTGCCGCACTCCGTGGATGACGGCAGCGCTGCTTTGGTCGAGCCTCTGGCGTGCGTTTTGCGCGGCATTCACGAGATGGAAGTGCGTACCGGTGACACCGCGGTAGTGATCGGCTGCGGTCCTATCGGATTGAAGTATGTGCGCATGCTCTCGCGCCGCGGTGTGCGCGTCATTGCTCTGGCGCGTAGAGTTGCGCCGCTTGAAGTCGCCCGCCGCATGGGTGCAATTGCGGCGATTAACGTTACCCAAGTCCGCGACGTGGTAGCTGCCGTACGGAATTTAACCGAGGACGAGCGCGGCGCGGATTCCGTCGTCGAAGCCGCTGGCAATCCCGCCACCTGGAAACAAGCGTTGGCCATGGTGCGGCGCGGCGGCGTAGTGAATTTCTTCAGCGGCCTGCCTTCCGGCACGCGCGTGGAAATCGAGCCTGCCGCGATTCACTATTCGGAGATCAAGCTCATCTCGCCGTTCCATCACACGCCGCGCTTCATTCGCGAGGCGCTCGAAGCCATTCGCCGGGGCGACATACTCGCCCATGATTTTGTCACGGAAGAGATTCGCCTCGAGGATCTTCCCCACGCCTTTCAAAAAATGAAATCGCGCAGCGGCGAAATCAAGCTCGCCGTGCGCCCATGAGATACTTTAGCTAGGCTCAGCTTCGCGCGGATCAGGCGTTAAGGTCGCAATCTAAAAACCGGCTCAGCTCCTAGGAAAGGCTTTACTCTTTCCACGTTCGAAAGCAAATGCTGCGTCCTAACGAACTCGAAATCGCCACGAACGCGCCTTCTCCGGGCTGCATGGCGGAATCCGCGCAAAACTACACGCGCTGGCTCGCCACGCATCATTACGAAAATTTCAACGTAGTCTCGTGGCTGCTCCCGAAAGAATTGCATCAGCACTTCTATAACGTCTACGCGTATTGCCGCTGGGCCGACGATCTTGGCGACGAAATACCCGAAACGCGTCGCGCTCTCGAGTTGCTCACTTGGTGGGAAGACGAGCTAAACGCTTGCTTCCAAGGAAATCCCTCGCATCCCGTTTTCATCGCGCTCCGTGAAACCATCGTCGCGAAAGAAATTCCCAAGCAGCCGTTCGCCGATCTGCTCAAAGCCTTCCGCCAAGACCAAACCGTGAAGCGCTACCCAACTTGGGATTCCGTTCTGAATTATTGCGTCTATTCCGCCAATCCCGTCGGCCGCCTCGTCCTCTATCTCTGTGGCTATCGCGACGACGAGCGCCAGCGACTCTCCGACGCCACCTGCACGGCTCTGCAGCTCGCCAATTTTTGGCAAGACGTCGCGCGCGACCTCGAAAAGGGCCGCATCTACATCCCGCTCGACATCGCCGCAGCCCATGGCCTCACCGAAGCGGACCTCGTGGAACGACGCTTCGATGACCGCTACGTGAACCTGATGAAAGATTTGATCAGCCGCACGCGCGGGCTATTCGCCGAAGGCATGCCACTGGCGAAAATGGTGGATGCCCGCCTAAGCGTCGATCTCGAAATGTTCAGCCGCGGCGGACTCGCCGTTCTTGATGCCATCGAATCCGCCGGATACGACACACTTCACCATCGCCCTTCAATCGGCAAAGGCAAGCAAGCGCGCCTGCTCGGCCGCGCGCTCGTTACGCATCTCGTAGCAAAAGATCCGAAGCCCGCGATGGCACAGCCAGAGTCGACCGATGCCGTCGCGCAATCGTACGAAGAATGCCATCGCGTAGCTCGCGCGTCCCACAGCAATTTCTACTACGCGTTTTTCCTTTTGCCAAAGAAACGCCGCGATGGCCTGGCCGCGCTCTACGCCTTCATGCGCTTGGTAGACGATGTCGCAGACGAGGGCAACGATCTCGCCGTCAAACAGCGCGGCCTAGCAAAATGGCGGGCTGCGCTCGACGAGGCCGTCAACGCGAATGCCTTCGTCAGCGCCTCTGCGCCGGCGGGCGCCGCCGACGTTCTGCCTGCACTGGTCGACACGATGCGCCGCTACAACATGCCCGCGCGCTACCTTCACGACCTGATCTCCGGCGCCGAAATGGATCTCACCGTAAACTCTTATGCCACGTTCGACCGCCTCCGCGAATATTGCTACCGTGTTGCCGGCACCGTCGGGCTCACCTGCACGCACGTTTTCGGCTTCCGGGACTCGCGAGCCCTAGACCTCGCCGAAAAACTCGGCCTCGCCTTCCAGCTCACCAACATCATTCGTGACGTGCACGACGATTACGCCATGGGCCGCATCTATCTGCCGGGCGAAGACCTCGCGCAATACAACGTCAGCCCCGAAGACTTCGCACGCACCGAGGCTACTCTTGGCGTGCGCGAACTCCTGCGCTTCGAAGCTGATCGCGCGTGGCAATGCTACGAAGAGGGCGCCGCGCTGCTGAATCTCATCGAGCCGGAAAGCCGTCCGGCCCTGTGGCTTCTCGTGCATACCTACAGCGCATTGGTTGCGCGTATTGAAGAACTAGACTACGCCGTGTTCGGCGAGCGCGTACGCCTCTCGAAAACGGAAAAACTCGTATTCATCGCAAAAGCGCGTTTCACGCGCCTGACGGAAGAGAACATTCTTGAAAAACGTGATCGTGATCGGCGGCGGGCTGGCGGGGCTGGCGGCCGGCGTCGCGCTGGCTGAGTCCGGCTGGCGTGTACGCCTGTTCGAGCAGCGCCCCTTCCTCGGCGGCCGCGCAACCTCCTACGTGTTGCCGGACGGCGAGCACGTTGATAATTGCCAGCACGTCACGCTCGGCTGCTGCACCAATCTCGACGACTTTTACCGTCGCGTGGGCGCTGCCGACAAAATCAGATTTTTCGATCGCCTGCTTTTTCTCGACCCGCAAGGCCGCCGCGGCGAAATGCAAGCCGGCCTGCTCCCCGCGCCATTTCACATGACCGGCGCTTTCGCAAAATTCGCGCCACTCACGTTGAAAGACAAGCTCTCCATCGCGTGGGCCATGCTCAACATTCTGCAAACCAACGGCCGCACCTGGGACGTCGATCAATTCGGCGGCATCTCCATGCTCGAATGGCTGCGCCGCCGCCACCAGACCAAAGGCGCCATCGAGCGTTTTTGGCGCGTGGTGCTCGTAAGTGCGCTGGATGAGGAACTCGAGAATACGGACGCGCGCTATGGTATCGACGTTTTCTGGAAAGCCTTTCTTTCCAATCGTACTGGCTACCGAATGGGCGTCCCCTCCGTGCCTCTTGCCGAGCTATATGATGGTTGTAAGACCGCCATCGAGCAAAAGGGTGGCGAAGTGAATCTGCGCGCCACTGCCCGGCGGCTCCAAATCGAAAATGGCGCCGTAACCACTGTCCACTTCGACGCCGCCCGAGAAGAACGCTCAGATGCCGTCATCCTCGCTGTACCTCACACCGCCGTATCCGACTTGCTTCCAGACGAATGGAAGCGCAAGGACTCCGCCTTCCGCAACCTTGCCATGCTCAAGAACGCCCCGATTACCGGCATCCATCTCTGGTTCGACCGCGAAGTCATGACCGAACCGTTCGTCACCTTGTTGGATACCACCACGCAATGGATATTCAATAAGACCGCCCTGTATGCGCCCCCAAATGGCGCCGGCAAAAATTCTGCCAAAGGGCAGTACCTGCAACTGGTAGTCAGCGCATCATACAATTTGCTAAAGAAGCCCAGGCAGGAGATCATTGACTTGTGCCTGAAGGAAGTTCGTCAGGCATTGCCTGCCGCGCGTGACGCCAACCTAACCAAGGCCACCGTCATCAAAGAAGCAGCAGCGACCTTTTCCCCGGAACCCGGAGTTGACCGCTGGCGCCCCAAGCAGGAAACAAGTGTGCAAAATTTATTCTTAGCCGGCGACTGGACCGACACCGGTTGGCCCGCCACTATGGAAGGCGCGGTGCGCAGCGGCTATCTCGCGGCTGAAGCTGTGTTACGAAAAGAAGGCCGCCCACATCAATTTGTCAGGCCCGATCTGGGGCCCGATGGGCTCGTCGCTTTGTGGGCACGAAGTTGAATCGTCGATCGTCTAGTGAGTCGACACAGAGTTGGTATCGTGTTTAGTGTGAACTTTGTAGGATCGCCGCGGCTGGTTCGCAATGCTCATGACTTCAGGGCGCCTACAACATTTCCAGCGAACCGATGTGGCGTTCGCTCAGAGTCAGATCTTCGGTTGCAGCGTCTAATAGTTGGTATTCGCTTCCCCGAAGAGCAAGAAATTCCTCGTACGATTTTCGGGAGTGCCAGTAGTCGGCAGTGAGATACACATCGCTCCGCACCGTGTCTTGGAACAGTCGGGTTCCTGCATGGTTCGGATCGCTGCGGAACAGGGAATCCCAGTCACCGCCAGGCCCGTAGACTTCTTGAAAACGTTGTTCGCGGCCCGGCTTGACTTCGAACTCCCATAGGACTAAAAACATAGATGTCCCATCTCCTGCTCGGCGTCGGCAATCCTGATTAGTAAACCTGGGAAGATTGCGTCAAGGGTCGAGTGTAGCAATCCGATTGGATACAAGTCAGTAGTGTTGTAGGGGCGGGCTTTTAGCCTGCTTGCCGCAGGCAGGCCCACCCGAGCACCCGAGTCACGCGACTTTTTTTATGTTTGTCGCGCAAGCTCTGGTGTACGGAGGCGTTTGTGGATAGAAAGTATAATCACCGCGGTTATCGTGACGCGGAAAAACAAGATAAGAAAGACCGCTCGCATGACCGCAAGCCGCCGCAAGGCGGTCCGCGTGCCGATCAGTTCGGCCCGCGCACGCCGCGCATGGTTGGCACCGTCACGCGCGCGCGCTGTTCCAATTGCGGCGCTGTCCTCACGGGGGGCTTTGATCCGAACGGTCAGTGTCCCAAGTGCGCCTTTGAACTGCACAGTTGCAAGCAGTGCCGGTTCTTTGACAGCGGCGCTCAGTTTGAGTGCACGCAGCCGGTTCCCGACCGCATCACGCCCAAGGACGCGAAGAACAACTGCACGTTCTACGAATTTCGCACTACCGTCGAAAAGGACACCGCGCCCACATCCTATGCGCAAAAGGGAACTACGGCCGTCGCCGCACCGCCTCCGCCGCGCCACAATGACGCGCGTCAGGCCTTTGAGGATCTCTTCAAGAAATAATTTGGCACAGCCGATCGTGGGCTGTGTCTTTTGGTACTGTCATGGCCTCCGTTACTCCGCACGGTTCTGAAGCGCAGATTAGTCCCGCCGCGCAAATCACCATCCGTCGCACGTCGCCTGACGATGTCCAGCTCCGGCAAATCGTCGTGAAGCTCGATGGGAAGCGCGTCGTCGATGAACTCATGTACGGCGACACCGTCACGATTCCCGTCACTCCTGGCCGGCATCGCCTGCGCGTGGACAATACGTGGAACTGGAAAACGCTCGATCTGGACGTCGCCCCAGGCGATCACCCGAAGTTCCTGACCATCAATCGCGCCGGTCGATTCACTTGGTTCCTGGTCGGAACCCTTGGCGCGGGGCCGATGTACGTCTCCATTCAGCCAGACCTGTGAGCCTTCTCCTCTTCAAGCACACTTGTTCTCTCTTGGCTCTCTTTTTATTCGCCGGTTCCCAAAGGAAACAGCGTAGGAGTTTGCGGCGGATTGGCGGCGATGCTTTCCAGTTCGGGATAGCGGAGGCGCAGGGGATCGGGTACTTGCACCTTGGTAGCTCTCAGCATGCTGATGAGTTCCAGTGCATTGACCACGGCCTTGCCGAGATAGTGGTTGTTAGTGATTACGAATGTCTGGTTTGTCTTCTCGCCGACTGCGCGAATGCGTTCCGCCCAGGGCGAAAGCTCCTCAGCGGAGTAAAGATAATTGTAGCGTTCGTGCTGGGGGACCTCTGGGTCATCGCTGAACCAAGTGTCGTAGCGGCGCCCATGCATGCGGACGTAACCGGTCTGCGAAGTGATCTCTTCTGACGGCTCGAGTGAGCGGCCAATTACCGGCTGATCGATATTGCAAAACGCAGCGTTGTGCTCGCGCAAAATGGCGAAGATTTCGGGATCGTTCCAGGTAACGTGGCGCACCTCCACCGCGAGCGGGTAATCGCGAAAGCGCTTCAGAAGTGTCTCGAGGTACGCAGTCGTTTCCGCATCGCGGTGAAAAGCGAAAGGGAATTGCAGCAACACCGCACCAAGCTTCCCGGCCTTGTGCAGAACGTCGAAGCCAGCGCGAACCGCGCGTTCGTCCTCGGCAGTGGCGCTGGGGTCGTGCGTGAATTTCTGCCACAGCTTGGCCGTAAACACAAAGCGCGGATTCGCCGAAACGCGATCGATCCACTGTTTTGCGTGCTCAGGATTTAGCGGCTGATAGAAAGAAGTGTTGATCTCGATCGTGTCAAAAAATTGAGCCAGGTACGTAGCTTCGTGAAATCCCTTCGGTCGCGGCGTCGGATACACGTATCCCGCCCAGTCCGAATACGACCAACCAGCAGGCCCAATGCGAATATCACTCATAACAGTAGCGCAAACTGTAGCGCAAAGCGGAGTCCGCGGAGCCCTGCGGCGTTTCGCCTCTACGAATTGGCTCGACCATCCCCTGTGCGAATCCGATCAACCACCTGATTGCAGAGTAGGAGCCGAACCGTAATGTATCAAACTACAGCCCCATCGGCGCCAAACCGGATTGCCGCCGGCAGCGCAAGTTGCTATGCTTTGCCTAGAATGCGGTGCGGAAACACCATCTGCGTCGCCCTTGTTCCTTCCTGCAAACATTCCTACAGGTGCATACATGAAACTTTCCATCAGCTACAAACATGTGGACGCGCGCGAAACTGTAGACAAACAAAGCGAACGTCACATCGCAAAGCTATCGCGTCTGCTGAAAAGTTATGAGCCGGATTTGGTGCAGCTCCATGGAGTCTTTTCAAGAAATCCGCACAACCAGGAGCATTCGTTTTCGCTAAATCTTTCTTTGCCGACGGGCACGATGCACGCGACCGGCGTTGGCGACACTCTACGCGCAAGCTGCAAGCAAGCTTTCACCGAGCTTGAGGTCCAAGTGAAGAAACACCAGTCCCGCCTGCGTAAAGATTACGAATGGAAACGCAAGCGTCCCCACGCACGTCCCATTGAAGTGTCCTGAAGTCTATCCGTAGCCGTTTATCTAGTGTTTATCTCTGGACGACAAGAATAGCGTAGGGGGTGGATTCGTGAATCGCGCGGCTTTGTTGCGATCCGCTGTGGTGGCGCTCATGCGGAACAAGATGCGAAGCGTCTTGACGGTGCTCGGCATCACCATTGGTATTGCCGCAGTGATCTGCGTGGTGGCGATTGGCAAAGCGGGGCAGGCACGCGTCGAACAGCAGCTCAATAATTTGGGCGATAACTTTGTGTGGGTCGAGGCTGGTGGCCGCGCCGTCAACGGCGTGCGCACCGGCACTCACGATACGAAAACGCTGGTCATGGCCGATGCTATGGCAATCAAGAACCAGGTATCGCTGATCAAAAGCGTTTCGCCGCAGGTGGATGATCCCGTGCAGGTTGTGTTTGGCAACCAGAATTGGCACACCTCGTACCGTGGAGTTACTCCCGAATATTTTGAAATAAAGCGCTGGGTATTGGATCAGGGCGCCATCTTCTCGCAGGACGATGTGGACCGAGCTGCCGAAGTTTGCGTTATCGGGCGCACGGTTCGCGAGCAGCTTTTTGGCGTGGAAGATCCCCTCGGAAAAGTGATTCGCGTCAACAATCTTCCTTGCAAAGTAATTGCTACGCTTCATCCCAAAGGGTTGTCCCTGGACGGTCGAGATCAAGACGACAACATAATGCTCCCGTACACCATGGCGCAGAAGAAGCTAAAGGGCATTACCTGGCTGGACGATATCTTGTGCTCCGCGGTTTCGCAGGATGCCGTAAAAATGGCGGGGCAGGAGGCAACTGCGGTTCTTCGCGACAGACATCATTTGCGTCCGGAAGAGGACGACGATTTCAATATTCGCAATCCTGAAGACATTATTCAGGCGCAGCTCGAGGCCAGCAAAACTTTGACTGTTCTCCTGATTGCAATTGCCTCTGTCTCTCTGATCGTGGGGGGAATCGGGATCATGAACGTGATGTTGGTTTCTGTTACGGAGCGCACGCGTGAAATCGGAGTTCGCGTCGCGGTCGGCGCTACCGAAGAGGCCATCCAGCTTCAATTTCTTGGGGAAGCCATCATGCTAAGCCTGGTGGGTGGCGCAGCGGGAGTGCTCTTTGGAATTCTGGGATCGTATCTGGTGGGGCAGACGCTGCACTGGCAGACGGAAATGTCTCTCGAATCCGTAGCGGTCGCTGCGTTTTTCGCGATCACTGTGGGCGTGTTCTTCGGCTACTATCCGGCACGGAAGGCGTCGCGACTCGATCCCATCGAGGCGCTGCGATACGAATGAGCTCACGAGTAAGCAAGCGCCCATGCGCCTGACGAAAATGGAATGAAGACAAAAAGCAAATGGCTGGTTCTAGTAGGTCTGATCGTTGTGATCGGAATTGTTGCCGCGTTTGGTCTAAACCGCGGCAGCCAAGTGCAGCACTTCACGGCGAAAGTGGAGCAAGGCGAGATAGACGACGTCGTTGAGGCTACCGGAACAATTAATGCGGTCATTACCGTGCAAGTTGGCTCGCAGGTATCCGGAACAATCGCGAAACTTAATGTCGATTTCAACTCGCGTGTTCACAAAGGCGACATTGTTGCGCTTATCGATCCGGCTTTATTCCAAGGCGCGCTGCTGCAAGCAACGGCGGATTTGGAGAACAGCAAGGCCAATCTAGCCTCGGCCAAAGCCAATCTGGAAAAGGCGAAAGCTGCTGCCGGACAAACCAAATCGGACTATGCTCGCACTGTTGCGCTCTCTAAGGAAGGGGTAATGAGCGA
>JAOAPV010000084.1 GCA_025463055.1 Candidatus Acidiferrum typicum | reverse complement strand
ACAAGAACGGGCTGAGACCTCCAAAAATCAAGTGTGGAGACCTGGAACTCGATTTGGGTGCCCGCGTCGTCTCGAAAGCGGGTGGACCTTTGAATTTAACATCGGCGGAATTTGAGCTGTTGCATATGTTTTTCGAGTTTCCAGGCCAGGTGCTCACGCGAGATAAGCTGGTGGAACGTGTCCTGGATCGTAAGTTTTCGCCCTTTGATCGAAGCATCGATTTTCACATTACCAATCTTCGACGCAAGCTTGGGCCACAGCCCGGCGGCGGCGACAGGATTCGTAGCATCCGTGGTACCGGCTATCTGTATGCGTGGCCGGGGAACAGTAAGTCCAATTAGCCCTCCTCTAAAGTACAAGGTCTGAGTTCGACTCGTACCGAAACAAGCGCGTCCAGCAAACAAATTCTAACAATTAGATAGCCCTTCCTAGCTGCGGCCGATTGTGCCTTCGGCGAAAATCCATGTGTGGAGTGCGTTGGGAGCGCAGGCCCGCGCTTTGTCTCCCAAGGTCGGTCGAACACTAACCAGCGTCTGCACCGGGTTCGGGCTAGCGATGGAAACACAACCATCGACCAAGTTATCTGGAGAGCAGCCGTCATGGAACCACTGAAAACGATATCTTTGTTGGCCAATGTTTCCCGCTTCGTTACCCTTACGTTTGCAGCTGGCATGGCATTTCCGCCAGCGCCAGCGGTGCCTTCCCAAACCGCGAACGAGTTGATCGGAGATGCGTGCCACAACGAACTACAACAACGCGAAAAGAGAACATCGTGGTCCTATATCGCGGAGCGGCGCACTAACAACCACGTGTATCGCGAGCACGTGATCGAGACGGTGGATGCCCCGGTTCGTCACTTGCTCGCAGTCGACGGAAATCCATCTACATCAGCGCAGATGAAAGAAGAAAATGACCGGCACCAAGAGTTGCAACAAATCGGACGGATCCAGCGGTGCTGCGATGCCGGTTCTGCGGACCGAGCTATTCCCTGGAACGAAGCCGCGACTGGCACTTTCCCGGTAACTTACCGGGCACTCCTACCCCAGCGTCGCCGATGTTTGTAGACATATCAGAACCATGATAAAAATGTTTCAGGCTTCAATCGACGCACTTGTCGAGAAGGAGGTGATCCCTGAGGTATTCGACGAATTGATTTGAAGGGCGCTTGTGACTCTTAACAAGCGCCCTTTTTTGTGGTGGCATTGTCGGTGACATGCGACTAATGCGTCCATCGGACAAAGGCACCGCCAGTCCCTACTATGAGTAACTCAGTATATTTTCATGTGTTAGCTGGCCTGCCGCAGCTCGCCGCGCTCCACGCTGTAATCGCCCGAGGCGTTCTGCAAGCAGTTCTGCAAAGTCTCTGCTAGTGTTCGGCAGAAAGGTTCGACCAGCATCCCCTTGGGGTACACAGGCAATTCATAAACTTCCAAGCCGTTGCGAATGATTCCTTCCCATCCGAGTGTCGGACTGCTCAGTCCCAGGAAAGAGCCTTTGGGGCGAATAACGGCCACGCGCCCCTCATAAACGAATGGCTCATAGCGCAGGGAAGCCTCGTCATTCATTCTTTTTATGAGCAAGTGTGGATATTCATTTTGCTCAGCATCACTGTAGGCATGGAAACGCGATGCGGTGTGGTGCATCCTGACGCCCCATCTGGCCCATTCAGTATCGAGTTTTTGCCGGACGAACTGCTTGCGTTCCTTGGCGGGAATTGAAGCTGCATTGGCAATGTGAAACCAAAGGTTCTGCATGAAATGCAAAGGAGATTGCAGGCGAACTTTGGTCAGTGAGACCGTCTTGTAGTTGTATGTGTCCAGCATTATCACGAGCCCGACATGCTCCCCGAGAGCTCTGAGTTGTTGCGCGATTTCCAGAGCGATCACGCCTCCCATGCAATACCCCCCTAGGAAAAAAGGGCCGCGTGGCTGAACGGCTCGTATCTCCTGCAGGTAGTGAGAGGCCATCCCTTCCACAGTTTGGTTCTCCAAGCCATGGCCGTCGTCTATGCGCGACTGAAGTCCATAAACCGGCTGGTCCAATGGGAGGTAACGCGAGACTTGACGATACAGGAGAACATTTCCTTCCGCGCCATGAACCAGAAACAAGGGAGGCCTCGATCCAGCCGGCTGAATCGGCACGAGCGAAGACCCAGATGGATTTTGAACTTCCTTGCGAAGGATATCGGCAACCGCCTCAACGGTAGACGCCTGGAAAAATGTAGTAAGCGGCAGGGTCTTGCCTGTTTGTTTCTTGACTTCCGTCAGCACCTTCAGGGCGGCAAGAGAGTGACCGCCAAGCTCGAAAAAGTCGTCGCGCATGCCCACGGTCTTTTGGAGAACCTTAGCCCAGATGGCGACAAGCGTCTTTTCAAGAGGTTCGCGGGGCGCGACATACTGCCGCCTCGCCTCCAGCGGCTGGTCGCTAGGAGCTGGGAGAGCCTTGCGATCAATTTTCCCGTTCGGCGTCATGGGGAATGTTTCAAGAGTGAGAAAGGCCGACGGAATCATGTATTCGGGCAGTTTCTCCTTCGCATAGGAACGTAAATCACCTATCGAAGGCATAGAGTTGTTTTGAGGCTGCAGATACGCGACCAATTGCTTGAGTCCCAGATGATCCTCGCGCGCGGCAACAACCGCCTTGCGAATCGCGGGGTGCTGGCCCAGTATGGCCTCGATCTCTTCCAACTCCACTCGGAATCCGCGAATCTTAACCTGATTATCGACTCGCCCCAAGCATTCCAGCGTGCCATCCGCCCGCCGGCGTCCTAGATCTCCGGTGCTGTATAACCGCGCCTCCGGCTTAAAGGGACTAGGAATAAAACGTTCCGCGGTCAACTCCGGCCGATGCAGGTAACCCCGGGCTAAGCCATTGCCACCGATGTACAGCTCGCCGATAACTCCCGGAGGAAGCAGGCTACGGGTGGCATCGAGCGCGAAAAACTGTGTATTGGCGATAGGATGGCCGATGGGAACTGGCCCATTCACCGAAGTGACCTTGTGTACCGACGACCAGATAGTGGTTTCCGTCGGTCCGTACACATTCCACAGTTCCGAGCAGCGCGGCAGAAGATCCTTGGCCAACTCGGGAACGAGCGAGTCACCGCCGCAGAGAACACGCAATTGTTTCGAGCCGGTCCAACCTGCATCTATTAGCGCCCGCCAGGTGGCCGGGGTCGCCTGCATCACGGTGCAGCGAGAATCGCGCATACGTTCCATCAATCGCACGGGATCGCGAGCGTCGTCGCGGCTGGCGATCAGCAGCTTTCCTCCCGTGACTAAGGGCAGGTAGAGTTCCAGGCCGGCGATATCGAACGACAATGTAGTTACGGCCAGCAGCGTATCGTGTGCAGTAAAGCCGGGTTCACGTTGCATCGAGTGCAGGAAGTTGACCAACGCGGAATGTGGGATCTCCACCCCCTTGGGCCTGCCGGTTGATCCTGAGGTGTAGAGCACATAGCAGAGATCGGTGGGGTTCACCCGAGGCAGCGGAGAATCGGCTGTCTGCTTAGCGATTTCACTCCAATCGTTATCGAGGTGCACGATGGAAGACGGCGGGGAGGGTAGCTTTCTATCCAGCCCACGGTGGGTAACCAGCACGGCCATTCCACTATCGCTCACCATGTACGCCAGGCGGTCTTGGGGGAAAGAGGGATCCAAAGGCACGTAGGCGCCGCCGGCCTTCAATACAGACAGCAATGCGACGACCATATCCAGAGAGCGTTCCACCAACACCCCGACCAGGGTGCCGGGCCCCACGCCTAGACCCTTTAAATGATGTGCGAGCAGATTCACCCGACTATTGAGTTGTTTGTATGTGAGATGAAGACCTTCGAAAGTGACGGCTCTTGCGTCCGAGGAAATGTTGGCCTGAACTTCGAAAAGGTCCGTGACACTTTCACGCGGGAATACAACGTCAGTCTTGTTCCAGGCAACGACCTGCTCGCGGCGCTCGGATTCGGAAAGGAGAGGCAATGTGCTAAGCGTTTGGGCCGGATTGGCTACAATCGCTTGCAGCAAATTCACGTAGTGGCGAAGCCAACGCGCGACGGTCGCGGCCTCAAAAAGTTCGGCGCTATAATCGCAGTCAATTCGAAGCTCGTCGCCCATGTCGAAGATATTAAGGTTGAGTTCAAATTTGGAGGCGTCGCGCGGATTGCTGAACGGGACGCCATCCATAACGACCTCGAACTGAAGACCTCCGCCAGTTTTTCTATAGTTGCGCCATGCGTCTATATTGAACGAGGCTGCGATAATGGGCGCACGGCTGGGGTCATGCCGTAGTCCGAGATCGCGTGTAAGCTGCCCGAAAAAATAGGATTGGTGTTCACTGGCTCTGAATATCAAAGATTTCGACGCGGAAAGGAAATCTACAAATTTTGTATCAGGCCCGAGATGACTGCGGAGCGGGAGCATATTCGTCGTATTGGCGTACAGATGCGAGCCACCGGGGAGAGTACGGACCTCGCCTTCGAACGGAACACCAACTACCAGGCTGCTTTGGCCGGTCAGACGGTGGAGCAAGACGTTGAACCCGGCAAATAAGGTTGCAAACAGAGAGGAGCGAAGTTCCCTGCTTGTCTTCCGCAGTGCCGCCGTCAGGCCACGATCAATGATTAAGCTTTGCCTGCCACCTCGATAGTTCAACACGGAAGGCCGGGGGCGATCGGAAGGAAGGTCCAAGACGGGTACCGAATCCGAGAACAAATCGAGCCAAAACTTACGGTCGCTTCCGAAGGCAGGACCGCCGGATTGCTGTTCACGCCACAGCGCATAATCGCTCAGCTGCATGGCTGGCGCCATCTCAGGCGTCTTGCCGTTGATCAGAGCGGCATACATTTCGCACAGCTCTCCAGAGAAAACTTCGTAGGAAGGACCGTTTCCAAAAATGTGATGGGTCACCATGACCAAAAGATGATGCTGTTGAGAGAGCCGGAAAACGCGCGCTCGAATAACCGGACCCTGGTAGAAGTCAAAGGTGCGCGACTCTAGATCCCTGAATTGATTTTGCAATTGAGACTTCCGCTCCTGTTCCGGTAAAGACGACAAATCGACCAGCGGCACCTCAAGCGCCAGGTGATCATGAACGATTTGGCGCTCGCCATCGGGATCGATTGTGGTGCGCAAAGCTTCATGCCGATCCACGAGGCTCTGCAGGGCTCGCCTTAGCACATCAACATTCAGCGCGCCGCGCATCTCCAACGTGGTGGATTCCATGTAGGCTCGGTCGGCGCCCGGGACCATCTTGGTCAACAACCACAATCCTTGTTGCGCCTCGGAGAGCGGCAGGACGCGCATACGAGGCTCCGCTCCCTGTTCGTGGCCCTTTTGGCCTGCGTTTGCCGAGACTGAACCTGCCGAACTTGGCGCCTGAGATGACGTCTTCGGCTCGACTGAGCTTAGCAAGATGGCTGGAACAGCCGCCGGCGAAGCATGATGCGGATTGGAAGGTCCAATCTGCCCAGGCAAGAACCCGGCTGCAATCATTTCTTGGACGCTTTCTTGAAAAGCGCGAATGAAATGTTGCAGGTCGGCGTCTGTGTGAGCAGTGCTTAAAAAAAAGATGCGCCCCTCGAAGATGTGAATCCCTTTATCGCGAAGCAGAAAAAATAAGAGGTTGGCGTATTTTAGTTTGGGGTTGAGGACCACCCAAAAAAGCGAGCTGAAGTTCTCGATGTGCACATCCACTTGATGGCCAGAAAGAAAATCATTCAGTTCTTTCACCAGACCAGCAGTGCGTTCATTCAGGCGCTGCTGCAAAGACGGCCCTTCGCGCTTGAGATGTTCCAGGGTGACTCGAGCCGCGGCAAGCGCCAGGGGATGGCGAACGTAGGTTCCAGCAAGGTACGTGACGCCAACTTCAGGGATCGAGGCGTCGCCATACTGCCAGGAACCGCCATCGAGCGAATCCATATAGGTCGCGCTGCCACAAACGGCACCGATCGGCATGCCACCGCCAATGACTTTTCCATAGGAAGCCAAATCCGCGCGAATACCCCAAAGTGCTTGCACGCCACCGGGATGAGAACGGAATCCTGTAATGACTTCATCGAAGACCAGCGCGGTTCCGCTCTCACGCGTGATTTCTCGCAGACGGTGGAGGAAATCGCGCGGTTGGATGTTCGGATGGCGGCTTTGAACCGGCTCAACGATTACGGCCGCAATTTCCGAGCCTCGTGCTCGAATGACTTCCAATGACTGCGGTTTGTCATATTCGAGCACCAGGACGTTCCTCGAGGGCTGTCCGGGAATACCGGGCGCGACGGGAAGGGTCCCCGTCCCGCCGGCAGTGGGCCTTTGCAGGACCTCGTCAAAAATGCCGTGGTAATCGCCGGTGAAATAGACGATGAGTTCACGACCGCTAACCGTGCGGGCCATTCGAATTGCCGCTAGCACCGCTTCCGAGCCCGTATTGCAGAACGCACATCGCTCCATGCCCGTCAGCTCACAAATCAACTCCGCAACTTTGCCCGCGAGCGGGTTTTGCGGGCCGACTTCGATACCCTTGCGAAGCTGCTCTTCCAGCGCCGCTCTCACGAATCCCGGCAAGTGCCCCAGCAGATTTGTACCGAAACCCATCGTGAAATCGACATATTCATTGCCGTCGATATCCCACACATGCGCTCCGGAAGAACGTTCGACAACGATGGGGTAGACCATCTCCTTCCAGAGCCGATTGAATCCTGCTACCGATCGCGGATCCGCCAAGTGTGGACGATGATTCTGCGTGAGACGCTTCGATTCGAGAGTGCGCTTCGTGTAACGGTCAATCAAGAGATCGAGATAAGCTTGTTGAGATTCGGTAAGTCCCTGCGACGGACCTTTTGCTATGGGTTTGAACGGACCATGCGCGATGACATCGGACTTTGCTTCTGCGTTCGATTGCAGTGCTGGATTCGCCGCAACTGGAGCTGCAGACACAGACGAATGCTGAGAAGGTGGTGGCGCAAATCCTTCTTCGACCCCGATAGCTGCGCCATTGTTGCCCTTTAGATCCGGCCCGGACCCGTACAACACTTCCAATCGCCTGGTCACGGTCTTCAGATCTTGTACGAGTCGTCCTAAGTCAGCGACATTCCCGTTGAGCGAAACAGGAATCGCGGCAACTCGAGCAGCCATTTCGGACGAAAGGCCCGTGGCTTGAGCGGTAAACGGCTGAGCGGGAACAGTCGCGCTGGAGGCAGCCTGGATTTTCGGAGGTTCTTCCCGCACCGGTTCGGGAGGAAGGTTATCGTCAAGAAACGCGGCTATGCGCTCCGGCGTATTCAGGTCTTCCCACATCTGTCCCATGGAAATCTTGACGCCAAATTTCTTAGAAAAAGCCTGGCTCACTTGAGTCAAAAACAGGGAATCAAAGCCCATTTCGACGAAGGTCAGATCGGGTTTAATAACGCCCAATTCGAGGCCCGCGAGGTCTTGCAAGAGCGGAACAAGGGTTTGAAGAATCCGCTCCTTGCGAGGTTCATTGCTGGTGCTATCTGAAGAAAGCTTCTGAGTCTCCGTTGAAGATGTTTCTGGGGCGGGAGACGAGGGCGGTGTAGGCGCTGTATGTAAAGGCAATGTAGATATCGGCGCCGGCGCTGCCCGCTGTGGTGTTGTGGCTGGCATTTGCTCAGCGGGAGGAGGCTCGAGCCAAAAACGTTTGTGCTGCCACGAATAGGAGGGCAGATCGACGAATCGGGAATTTTTGGGGTAGAGCTCGGCCCAGTTCAGTTTGCAGCCAGCTGTATACAGCACTCCCAACGCGTTAAGCAGCGAAGCGCGCTCACTCTCGCGCCTGCGGAGTGAGGGCGTAACAGTTGCTTTAGTGCCGTGATTACTTGCGGACTCCAGGATCGCCGGCGAGAGCACCGGGTGAGGGCCCACCTCAAGGAACAGCGACTGACCTCCTTCTAGCAAAGCATTTATGCCATTCGAGAAACGCACCGGCTGGCGCACGTTGCGCCACCAGTATTTGTGATCGAGAGCCTTTCCGTCGCACACCGCTCCGCTAACCGTCGAAATCATGGGGATCGAACAAGCCTGCGGGCGAATACTTTGAAGCGACTCGAGTAGCTCCTGCTGTAACGGATCCATCTGATGACTGTGAAACGCATACTTCACCGGCAGGGCCCGGAAGGCAACGCCGCGGCTTTGCAGCGATTTCAATAATTGCTCTAAAGTATCCGGCTCGCCCGCAACCACGGTGGTGCCCGGGCTGTTCATTGCGGCGAGAAACAGTCGGCCGGCGTAGGGTGCGAGGACTGCTTCAACTTCGGGCAGCGGCAATTCGATCGAAGCCATCTTCCCGTGGCCGGTGGCGCGCTGCATCAAACGGCCGCGGTGGTAGATCACATGGACAGCGTCCTCGAAACTTAAGGCGCCACAAACGTAAGCCGCTGCTACTTCCCCGATGCTGTGTCCAATCACAGCGTCTGGAACAACACCCCAATGACGGAGCAATTCGGCCAGCCCGACCTGCAGCGCGAAGATGGCAGGCTGCGCGAATTCTGTGTCGCTCAAACGTGACTGTGATTCGCTAGCGGACAATTCCTTCAAAAGCGACCAGTCCGCATATTGCCGCAGACGTTCGTCGCAACGATGAATCATGTCGCGGAAGACCGGCTCTTCATTGAGCAGTTCGCGCCCCATCCCATACCACTGCGGCCCCTGTCCTGAAAAGACAAAGACGGGTCCGCGATGCGAATCCTGTGACAAATGACCTAGGGAGTACCCTTGCGTTTTGTCCTGCAGAAACGAATCCAGACGTTCGCGAAATTGCTGGAACGAAGAAGCGACGGCGGCGAACCTGTAATTGTGGTGCGTCCGGCGGACTGCCGCGCTGTAGCAAATATCAGAGAGGGGTGCCGCACCCGGTGCGTCCTGCTCGCTGAATAGCTGCTGATACGAACTTCCAAGCGCCTTTAGAGACTTGGGTGAACGCGCCGAGATCGCGAGCAGCTGCGGCTCGGGGGGCGCCGCTTCGGTGGGCAGAATCGCATCCGTCTGAGAGGACTGTCTGATTTCAGCTGCTTCTTCCAAGACCACGTGAGCATTGGTCCCGCCGAAGCCAAAAGAGCTCACCCCTGCGAAGCGCTTTTCTGAGCCAGCACTCCATGCGCTTCCCTCTGTAGGAATTACAAAACGGGTATTTTCCAAAGTGATGTGCGGGTTCAGCTTTTCAAAATGAACAATCGGCGGGATCCATCTGTGCTGAAGGCAAAGTACAGCTTTGATCATGCCGGCGATTCCCGCAGCGCCTTCGAGATGGCCTATGTTCGTCTTGACGGAGCCTAGGAAGCAGCGCTGCCCCGATGGACCTTCTTTCCCGACAACCGCGCTGAGAGCTTCCACTTCTATGGGATCGCCCAGAGCGGTCCCCGTCCCGTGAGCTTCGATATAGGTGATCTGCGAAGCATTCACGCCGCCGTTTTTCAGGGCGTCGCGCAGTAGCGCTTTCTGAGATAAGCCGTTAGGCGCCGTGATGCCGTTCGACCGCCCATCTTGATTTACCGCTGAGCCCCGGACGATTGCAAGGATATGATCGCCGTCCGCGACGGCATCCTCGAGCCGCTTGAGCACAACCAATCCGCAACCCTCGCCGCGGACGAATCCGTTCGCGCGCGAATCAAAAGCCTTGCAGTGGCCATCGGGCGACATCATGTTGAGCTTTGTCAGCACGACTGTATTTTGCGGAGCCAGAAGAACATGAACCCCGCCCGCCAGCGCCAAGTCGCATTCGCGGTTTCGCAGACTTTGAATGGCCAAGTGTACGGCGACCAGAGATGAGGAGCATGCGGTGTCCACCGCCATGCTGGGTCCCTGAAGATTGAATTGGTAGGACAGACGATTCGCCATAATGCTGTGTGCGGTGCCTGTGCTGGTATAGACGTCGACCCCGTTTAGATCGGCAAGCTGCATCCAGTAGTAATCGCTGCTGTGGCTAAGGATTCCGACGAATACTCCCGACCTGCTGCCAGCTAAACTCTCTTGGGTTTGGCCCGCATTTTCAAATGCCTCCCAACCTACTTCCAGCAGGAGACGTTGCTGGGGATCCATGCGAGCGGCTTCATTGGGTGGAATGCCGAAAAAGCCCGCATCGAATTGGTCCACTTCATCCAGGTAAGCGCCCCATCGAGTATTCGTTTTGCCCGCCGTTGCTGGATCGGGATCGAAAAAAGCCTCTGCATCCCACCGGTGAGGCGGAGTTTGCGTCACGGCATCAAATCCGCGCGTCAGCAAGTCCCAAAATGCATTGGGGCCGTTCGCGCCTCCAGGAAAGCGGCATCCCATCCCAATCACTGCGATTGAGTCTGCTGCTGAGGGAACGGAAGGAGGAGTCGTCTCCTTGAGGCGTTTCTCAAGCAAAGCGCGCTTCTCAGGAGATAGGTTGGCGATCCTTCTCGACAGATCGTCCATGTGAATGCGTTGCTTACCTTATCTGGCTGGGCTTTCTGCGGTACTTACGTTATCTCGCTCGACATTCTTCGATGCACTTCTTGTTCAGAAAGGCTCTCAATCTCTGCCAAAATTTCATCCACGCGGTCATTTGTCTCAAGTGTTCCCGGGAATTCAGCAGGTACGAACTCGGAGACCTGCGTCAATTCTGACTCGTCCTCTGGAGGCGCGATTTTGTCGGCTAGATACCGCGAAAGCAGTGCAGTGGTGGGATAGTTGAATACGATGGTTGCCGGAAGCGAAACATCTAAACTCGTTTGGAGACTGTTCCTCAGCTCAAGACCCATCAAGGAATCCAGCCCCAAATACTTAAAAGGCTTGTTCGCCTCGATTCGATTGGGGGGAATCCTAACGATTTTCGAGAGATGTTCCTTTACGTGTTCTTCGATTATCGAATTGCGCCGGCTGCTGGTCTCCGTTGCAAGTAAATCCCGCAGGGATTTGGAAGGTTCTTTTCCGGCCGGCCCGGATTTCGCCGGCGCATCGCTTGAGACCGTCCGCAGCTCTGCAAAGAAGTTTGAAGTTGCTGCCTTGGGATTAAATTCCTGCCAGTGAGCCAACTGGAACCGCATAACAGCAACTTGACCTTCGGGTCGATTTAGCAATAGAGCGAAAGCCGCGAGGTAATCCTCCGGGCAAGCGCTCGCCAGTCCTCGAAACGCAACCGGGTCGCTGCCGTTCGCTTTGGCTGCAACCATGCCGACCTCTGACCACGGGCCCCAATCGATGCTCAAACCTGGCAATCCGATAGATTTACGATACGAAGCAAGGGCGTCGAGGAACGAATTCGCTGCCGCGTAGTTGGCTTGGCCCGGTGAACCGAGCAATCCGACAACGGAAGAGAAAAGGACGAAAAAGTCGAGAGGCTTCCCGAGACTCGTCAGATGCAGATTCCATGCCCCGCGAACCTTTGGGGCCATTACCGCCCGCAGGCGCTCTGGAGTAAGTTGCAACAGAAGAGAATCTTGCAAAACCCCGGCGGCATGAAAAATACCCCGCAACGCTGGCATCGCTTCTTCAGTCTGAGCGAACAGATGCTCGACCTGATCGGGTTGCGATATATCGGCTTTGATCTCCAAAACCTCCGCGCCGGCACGCCTTAAATCAGCCAGCGCCGCTTGCGCGCTCTCGAGCGTTCCTCTGCGTCCAACCAATGCTAGGTGTTTCGCGCCTCGGGCGACCAGCCACTTTGCTACCCCTAAACCCAAACCACCGAACCCGCCTGTAATCAGATAACTGCCTTTCGACCAATTGCTCGGCTGCTCTGAGTTGGTGGGTCGGATACTCGAGGGGGCCGTTGAGGCACTCCTGAGCGCTTGAGCTGGACCCGGAACGGCCCAGGAATTCAGCCGCGCCACGTACCGAGTCCCGCGGCGAAAGGCGACTTCTTCCTCATTGGACTCCCCGAAGATCTCATCGGTGAGGGAATGGATTTCGTCTTTGTTGATCGCTGCGCTCAAATCGATCCGAACGCAGCGAAGCTCAGGATGCTCATTCGAGATTACGCGGCCCATCCCCCAAAGAGGAGATTGCGCGATCCCTTCGGATCTATCCTCATCAACAATGCGGTGCGCTCCCGCTGTCACCAGCCACAATCGGGGAGCGCTCTTTGCTTCGGCGCGTGACAAACATTGAATCAAATGGAGCAAAGTTTCGCATCCTGTCGTACTTGCGACATCGAGCTTATCGGCCGTAAGTTCAACCGGCGGACACGAACCCAAACCCCACGCGTACACTATGCCTTTACAAGTCGGTGACGTCCGCGAGAGAACTCTTCCAAAGAAATCATGAAAGCCTTGTTCGTCATCGGGTGCGAGCGAGAATGAACCATCATCTGAGTCCCTACTCATTTCCCCAGGGAATAGAAACAGGCATTCGTCGCCAGAGCCTGTCAGCTTAGCCGCGAGCGAATGCGCGACACCGCGCGTATCGGCGAAAAGGATCCATCTGCCGCGCGCCCCAGTGTCAGCAGAGAGATGGGATTGCTGCGAAGTTTTTAGAAGTTGAGGCTGCCAGGTAATTCGATAAAGCAAATCCTCGATTTTCGGTTGGCTGGCACCCTCTGCAGCCTCGACGTTGGAACGCTCTTCCTCCGCCGCCTTTGGCGTCTCGGTATGTAACTTCCTGCGAGCGACACCTGCAGTCGAGCTTTCATACCAGAATCTTTCGCGCTGCCAAGGATACTTAGGGAGGTCGACGTGCGGCCCTGGGATTGGATACAAGGAGCCCCAATTTACGACGTAGCCGTGCGCGTGAAGAGAACCGAGAGATTCGAGCATCACCGTGAAATCGTTTTCACCGCGGCGCATGGAGGGCAGCGTAATCGCCTCATGTCCAGAAAGCTGAAAATCTTCCCGAATTGACGGCAAAAGGATCGGATGCGGGCTGATCTCGACAAAAACGCTGGATCCATCGGACTGCAACGCCTTAATAGCCGTGCTGAATAGACCAGGTTTCCGTAAATTATCCGCCCAGTATTGCGCATCGAAACCTGAGCCCTCCATTCGTTGTCCGGTTACGGTCGAGTAGGTTGGGATGGTGGAGGCTTGCGGTGCAATGCCTTCTATCGCCTGGAGCAAATCAGAACGAAGCGGATCCATTTGAGGGCTGTGTGACGCGACATCGACTTTGATTCGCCGGCAAAAAATGGATTTTCGCTCGAACCGGTCGATCAGTGATTCCAGTGTCGCAGGATCCCCGGCCAATACCGTGGAGCGCGCGCTGTTGCTAAGCGCGATCGACACCTGATCCTCTAATCCTCGGATCGCTTCAGAAGCCTGCTCGAAGCTAAGGTCTACCAATGCCATTGAACCCTTGCCGCTGACGCGGCGCATGATCTGGCTTCGCCGGCAAATGACGCGAGCGGCGTCGTCCAGATTCAGCGCACCTGCAACGTAAGCAGCGGCGATTTCACCCATGCTTTGACCGACCACAGCATCAGGCCGAATTCCCCAAGACGACCACAATGCGGCCAGCGCAACTTGAATCGAAAACAGCATGGGCTGCACGATATCGATTTCGTCCGATCTTGACTCAGGCTCCGCAGCAGCGAGTTGCTCAAGTAGGGACCAATCGACGTATCTCCTCAGAGCTTGCTCGCACTCCCGCAATGCGTTGCGAAACACGGGCTCGCGTTCCAGCAACACCTGGCCCATGCCCAGCCACTGTGATCCTTGGCCGGGGAATACAAAAACTAACTTATCGGGCTTTGCTGGTTTTATGCTCTGAGTCACTCCGGCGCGGATCTCACCAGCCAAAAATGCATGCAGGCACTCTCGCAAATCTTCCACCGAATGGACGCTTAAACTCAGGCGATATTCGTGGTGGGTGCGTCGAAGTGCTGCGTTGCAAGCGATATCGTAAAGATCGGGCAAGCCCTCTTGGCCTAACCAGCGATCATAAGAGAGAGCCAATGCTCGAAGTGCTTCCGCGCTGCGCGCCGATACCGGCAGCAGGAATGGAGGTCGCGCTTCGCGTTTCGCCATGGGTATATCGGCTTCTGGCGTTTCGTTTCTCGCCTCACGCACTGGAGCTTCCTGGAGGACGATGTGTGCGTTCGTGCCCGTGATGCCAAAGGAATTAACTCCGGCAATTGCCGGGCCCGACGTAACCCACAGCGGAGCCAATTCACGTTTCATGAGCATCGGCAACGTGCTCCAGGGAATGTTCGGGTTAGGCTCTCGAAAATGCGGATTCCCAGGAACTAATCGGTTCTGGAGAACAAGGACGGCCTTGATCAATCCGGCAATTCCAGATGCCGCTTCTGTGTGACCAATGTTTGCTTTGATGGAGCCGAGCTGAGCAGGGCGGTCCTTAGGGCGGTCGCGCCCCAGTACTGCTGCCAAAGCCTTCAGTTCGACCGGATCGCCAACGCGCGTGCCGGTTCCATGGGCCTCTACATAGTGGACCTGCCCAGGAGCGACACCGGCATCCTCATAAGCGCGTGTGAGCATCTCCTCTTGGGCATCTGCGCTGGGAGCAACAAGTAAGCCGCTCGCTCCGCCATCGTTGTTTACGCTGCTCCCGAGAATCAAAGCATGAATACGGTCGCCATCAGCCAGTGCCCGCGAAAGAGACTTAAGGAGAACCAGGCCAGCACCCTCGCTACGAACGTAGCCATCGGCGCTAGCGTCTCCGAACTTGCACTGCCCGTCGGGCGAAAGCATACGTCCCCGAGAATAGCCAATCGAGATATGCGGCTGAAATATCAGGTTCACCCCGCCCGCCAAAGCCATGGTGCTCTCCCCCAAGCGGAGACTTTGGCAAGCCAAGTGAACGGCGACAAGTGAAGAAGAGCACGCCGTATCCACCGTCATACTCGGGCCGCGTAAGTCAAAAGCATAAGAAAGCCGACCCGACGCTGCGTAACGTCCTCCGCCAGTGGTCGTGTACAGGTCGCAATCATAGGAGGCGTTGAACATGCAATCCTCATATTCGTTGGTCCACATCCCAACGAATACTCCGGTGCGGCTTGCCGCTAATCGCTCGGGCAGCAAGCCTGCATCTTCAAAGACTTCCCACCCCAATTCCAATAACAACCTTTGTTGAGGGTCGATCCGTTCGGCTTCTCGAGGTGCAATTCCGAAGAAATATGTGTCAAATCGATCGACGTCTCGTAAAAACCCCCCACGTCGGCTGACAATCTTGCCAGGAACATTCGGGGTTGGATCAACGTAGGAGTCGATATCAAATCGGTTCGGCGGCATCTCCCCGATTGCAGGTAACCCATTCCGCAGAAGATTCCACAAATCCTGCCTGGAATCAGCTCCGGGAAACCGGCATGCCATACCGATTATGGCAACCGGTTCTCTTAAGCATTCCCGGCTGTCCGGCATCGATTTCGCCGCAACTGCGTCGGTCGAAACTGACGAGTGCACTTCGGCCGCGAATGGGGGCTTGCGGTTCACGGGGTAATAGGGATTGTATCGGGTGAATTCTGACGGTGTAATAAGGCGGAGCCTTTACTTACCCCCATGAAGCCCTTACTTACCCCTAGAGACGCTGAAAATGGCACTATCCGTGTCACTCGCGGGCCGCAGTCTCTGCTCACTAAGCGAGGCGCGCAACCCTGATACTGAATTGAAACCACCTACTTGCTGGTGTATGTTATTCGCAAGATTGAAGGTGTTCCATCCATGCAGTGCACGCAGTGCGGATTGTCCAATCCTCCTGGTACCAGCGTTTGTACTCAGTGCAGCACTCCACTGCCCTTGGATGACCTCACCATCGAAGATTCCTTCCGTGTATCGGCCGCTATTCCTGATGCAAATCAGACGCTAACGCACGGCTGGTCAGAACCTTCTGAACCAGTTCATCGCACAATCTCTGCCGAACGGTAGGCCCGGACAGATGCTGGGGAACCGTTATCAGATTTTGCAGCTCCTCGGTGAGGGCGGAATGGGAGCCGTTTACAAGGCACAGGACCGCGAGTTGGATCGCTTGGTGGCCTTGAAAATAATCCGTCCGAATCTCGCTTTGAGCTCCGAAATTCTGCGGCGATTCAAGCAGGAATTAATCCTCGCCCGGCAGGTCACTCACCGGAACGTGGTGCGTATCTATGATCTTGGCGAAGCCGACGGCGTCAAGTTCATCACCATGGAGTATATCGAGGGCCGGGATCTGTCCAGCCTGGTCCGTGAGAAGGGAAAATTTGCGCCGAAGGAAACAGCAGACATTATGGAGCAAGTCTGCCGCGCGCTGGAAGCCGCGCATATGGAAGGGGTAGTTCACCGGGACCTGAAGCCGCAAAACATCATGGTCGACGCGCACGGGAAAGTTTTGGTTATGGATTTTGGCATCGCGCGAAGCGTGGAAGTGGTTGAAGCGATGACCAGCACCGGCGCAATGATCGGCACGCCCCAGTACATGTCGCCGGAACAGGCGAAAGGCGAGAAATTAGATGCGCGGTCAGATTTGTTTTCCCTCGGAATCGTTTTCTACGAACTGCTGACGGGCAATTCGCCGTACAAAGCGGATACGGCCATCTTGTCTCTTTACAAGCGAACCACCGAAGCGGCGCAGCCGGCGATGGAGCTCGTATCTGAGATTCCCCGTGAGCTGAGTGAGATTGTGAGCAAGTGCCTGGAGCGAGATACGGCCCAACGCTATCAGAGCGCAGGCGAAATACTTGCCGATCTTGATGCGTGGCGGGGCAAGCGCCGGACACTCGCGTCGCTACCGATTACTGTCCCCGGCCCTGGGCGCCGTTTCGCATGGAAGTGGGTTGCAGTGGGTGGCTTAGCGGTGGCGGTGGCCGTTGGAGCATGGGCGGTGAGCAGCAAACTTACGTCCAAGACAGCAAGCAAAGCGGAGATCGCGCCGGAAGTATCGCTGGCGATTCTGCCGTTCCGCAACGGGTCCGGTGACCCAACGCTCGATTGGCTGGGGCCAAGCCTGGCAGACATGTTGAACACCGACGTGGGTCAGTCTGCGTACATGCGCACGATTTCGCCGGACCGCCTGCATCAGGTGCTGGCCGATTTGCGGGTCACTCCTGGGACTGCCATCGATCCCACAATGGTTGGACGTATCGCCGAGTTCAGCAATTCGGACACGGTGGTTTGGGGACAATACGCCAAGTTCGGCGACCAGATTCGCATCGATGCCACCCTGTTGGATCTGAAGCACAATCGCCGCGCCCCCTTAAAAATCGAAGCCGCCAATGAGACGGAGGTCCCCAAAGCCGTGGATGGGCTTGCCGACCTCATCCGTCAGAACTTAGCACTTTCCCCTGACGTCCTTAAAGAGTTGAAGGCCAGTTCATTCCAACCATCCTCAAAATCCGTGCCGGCCCTCCGCGCTTACAATCAAGGTGCACAGCTCTTGCGCGACGGCAAGAACCTCGAGGCCGTTAAGTCCTTCCAGGCCGCAATCAAAGACGATCCTCAATTCGCGCTAGCGTACTCTCGACTGGCCGAATCAGACTCCGCGCTGGGATATGACGTCGATGCCGAAAAATATTCTCGGAAGGCCATCGATCTTAGCGAGAGTCTGCCCCCCCAGGAGAAGTACCGGATTGCCGCCGGTCACGCGCGGATAGTTAAGGACTATCCGAAAGCCATAGCGTCCTACGAGAATCTTGCCAAGGCTGCGCCTGGCGACACCGATGTTCAGTACACCCTTGGGATGCTGTACCAAGACACCGGCGCGTACCAAAAAGCCCGCGAGCACTACGCGGCGGTACTTAAAGCCGATCCCCAATCCGTCGAGGCCCTATGGAAGATGGGCGGGGTGGAGATCATGAGCGATAACCCGCAGGGCAGTCTCGACTATCTGAACCGCGGCCTCACGCTTTCGATCCGGCTTGGAAATGACGAGAAGAAAGCCGTCATCCTGCAAGCGATGGGCATTGCCTACAGATTAATGAATAAGCCGGACGAAGCCCTGCGCAATTATCAGGAGGCGCTCGCCATTGAACGTCATATCGGCTTTAAACGTGGCGTGGCCGCCAGCCTCAACGAAATGGCACAGGTCTATTCGCTCCTCGGCAAACCGGACGCGGCTCTCGCCAGCCTGAATGAGGCTATGCAGGTGCGAAAAGAAATCGGCGCCAAGAAGGAGGTTGGAGACACGCTGATCGATATAGGCAACTTCTACGAAGACCGCGGTCAGCACGAGCAAGCCCTCAAAATGTTCATGGAATCGCTGCAAATTCAGCGCGACTCAGGCGACGAAAATTATCAGGCGGAATGTCTGAACGATATTGGCGCCGTGTATCTTACAAACGGCCAGTACGACAATGCCCTCACGTATTTCCAGCAGGCGTTGCAATTACGCGAGAAATTAAAGGTGCCGGGCGAAATCGTCCAAACCGTTTACAACTTGGGCCAGACCAACGTGAAGCTTGGTCAGTACGATCAGGCGCTCAGCCATTATCTTCGCGCCATCGATCTCTACCGCGGTACCGGCGACAAGCGTGGCGCGGCTGTCGATTCCTACAGCATGGGAGCTCTGTTCGGCCGCCAAGGTCGCTACGGCGCGGCTCTGAACTCGCACGAAGACGCTCTGAAAACTTTTCGGGAGCTAAACGATCGCAGCGCCACTTTGGCGGACATTTTGAGCCGATACGGCGGCGCCCTGGCTGATGCGGGGCGCGCAGAAGAAGCCCAGAAGACCTTGGATGAGGCGCTCAGCTTGGCACGCCAGCTTAAGAGCCAACCTCTCATCGCGCAGGCCCTTAATTTTCAAGCGGAGAGCGCTTTTTATCGCGGCGACTTCAAAGCAGCGCGAACTCTTTATGGGCAGGGCCTCAAGGAGGCTTCGCACACCAAGGACTCCGAGAAGGTACTCGAGTCTAAAGTCGGCCTAGCCAAAGTAGCGATTAGGGAAGGGCGATCGCGGGAGGCGATCATCAGCCTCGAAAGCCTGGCTCAAGAAGCAAACAGCCTCGGATCGAAGTACTTATCAGCCGAATGTTCGGTGGACCTGGCCGAGGCCCTCGTTAACAGCAAGGATTATTCACGTGCCCGGCAGGAACTTGAGCCCGCCGTCGGCAAGGCTGAAAAACTGGGGCTAAGAACTCTGCTTGCTAGGGACCACTACCTGCTGGCCACGGCCCTCCGCGAAACCGGCGACGCAACCGAAGCCACGGGCCATTACCGCGAGGCACTACGGCTACTCGATGAAATCCGCAAAGAAGCCGGAGCTGAGAAGGTGATCGAACGCGCCGATCTGAAGCCTATTTTCACGGAATCCACGCGCTGGTCGCAGGGTGGCCCAACGTAGTCCTAGGCCAGTCCTCTGGGGCGCCCACACTGTTGACCAGACTCCGCGTGTCAGTGATGAAGTTAAGTCGCCGGGTTGAATGCAACGCCTCAACTGAATGCGCAGGGCAAACCGCTCGTGCAGCGCCGCTCGCCCGGCAATTCTTACTTGCCCGTGGCCGCCAAAACAACCCTCGGCGACATTTCCACGGACCCGACGATACACACTAAGGTAACTTTTTTGAGTGACTTGCCTCGCCTCCTAACCCTAATGCGTGATTGTGAGCGTAGCCGCAGAAGTATCTACAGCTGTGCCGTTCACAAACGTCGTGGCCGCAATCGTGTAGCTTCCAGGGCAGGTGTTCTTCGGAATGTAAAAGGGGAAGGACACCATCTTCTTCGTGCCAGCTGGCAGCTTAAACGGCGGAGTCGTGAACATCACAGATTTTGACGTGCCGCACGCGCCCGAATTGAATGGCCCTGTCAATGTGAACTGAACGGCTATAGTCTGCGTCGTGCTCGTGCAAGACATCAGTGTTCCAGTGACTGTAATCTTCCCACCTGCCGCCACGGTAGAAGGCGAAAGCGTGATAGATGCGTAGTGACACACATTTACGTTTACGGAGGCCAAACGGACCACCGACGAAGTAATGTCTGTGCCCGTGACGATCAGCGTGAACGTCGAGGCCGAAACAAATGGCCCGACACTGACCATCAGCCTTGTTGTCAGGTCTGTATTGCCAGCTGTCGGAGTCACAGACGGTTGATTGAGCGTCGCCGTTACGCCCGGCGGTGCGTCGGACACACCCAGGGTAACCGCTGAGTTAAAGGTGCCAATCGATTTCACCGGCACCGTTGCGGAACCAGACCCTGAGCTGAGCGTAATCGGAGAAATGGGACCCAGGGAGAAATCGCTAGATACGGTGCCTGGGGCGGCGAAGAATGTCTGCGAGCAAAGGCTCTTCGTCCCTCCCGTCCCGGTACAACAGTCCAGCGGGTTGGTGGTGATGTCCGTAAGCGTCGTGTTGTCCGGGGGCGTATCGAAGTCTATCAGGAACAACGCTAACGGCGGCTTAGGCAAGCTCCCATTACTATACGTCGACCCGAGTTGGATCAGATCTGTGTTACCTAAAGGCTCCCGCACCGGGCATATGTCGAAGGGCTTATGATTCGCGTCGTAGCACTTCTGAACCGTGACGAGGCAGTTGGTGGGGGTTGCTGGGTTGGGGCTTGCGCTCGGGACGCGGATGCAAGTCGATCCTGGAGGGACAGGTCCGCCCCCGAAGAACTCCGTGTCACCCCGTGACCCCGGGAGCAGTCTGGCATCGAGCGTTGTCCCTAAGACTGGGACGAAAATGGCCTGCAAGAAAGCAGCGCCGTTTAGGTTCGCACTGGGAGGAATCAAGATGGTTTGGATCTGGTCAGACATTGCGCTGTTGGGATTGGTGAATGTAAGCGTCTGACCCTTGGAGATCGGTTGTAGCGGCGTTGCGAAAGAGTTTCGCGTGAACTTCCAAAGATTGCCCGCATTCGTCTCGTTGACATAAAGATTGCCGTTGGTATCGAAAGCTAACCCGAAGGTATTGCTGAACCCAGTGGCGAATAGACTGGCGGTTTGGATGGCTTCGGAGGTGTTGTCGGGCGGTCGAACTCTGACCACATCTCCTCCAGTGAACTCCGAAATGTAGATGTCACCCAAAAGCGGATCAATCGCAATGCCCGAGATGCTCCGGTTCGGCGAATCCCCATTTGAGACCTGCGCGAAGCGGGTCGCGAATAGCGTCGAGCAGTCCGCGCACAGACCGATCTGATAGACATTGCCATTGGTAGAGCTAATCGCATACAGAGATCCTTCAGAGAGGGGGGCCGCCGAGAATGCCAAACCTTCGATAAGATCACCCGCATTGAACGAGACTTTTTGTGACGATGTGGTGGAGGGCGTCTGTCCCGTCTGTTGCGGAAATTCATAGAGAGCCCAACCGTTTGTTTGGCACCCACCGGGTACCTCAGTAGCCGGACCGGCTGCCACAAACAAGTTGCCGCTGGTATCGAACGCCAATCCAGTGATGCACCCGTTGGGATTTCCTTGCGGTATCGATCCCAAAAGCGTCCCGCTGGAGCTGTAAAAGTTGATCGGGCCCGCGGTCTGACCCGTTGCCTGCGTCTTGACCGCAACGAGACCATCACTGGATCGAACGGCAATCTCGTCTGCGGAAGCCTGCGTCGCAAAGGCGTTAGTGGCGCCGGACGGCAGACTCACAAGTGAGACCTGGTTCGCACCATTCTGAGATAACACAAGGTCGCCAGTAGGCGAGCGGAAGACAAGCCCGCTGGGCACGGAAAGTCCCGACTTGAGTACCGAGGGCGTAAAATTCGGGTCCTGCGAAGTCACCTGCGCGGAGGACAGGCGCGGTAGCAATAGTATCCCGAGGAGCAACAACGTGAAGAGACTCAAAAAATAGCGAATGGGTTGAAACATGTTTATCGACTCCTTGCTAAGGTAGGGCTTGATCCTTCAATCGCGAAACTTACGCGGAAGCCGGACCGATTAGGAATTTCAGCCTGGGAGCCCACGGGAAGCACTACTCCTGGGGCTTTATTACAGGGGCCTCAACTGGGGACATTCACGAAGATGGTGAAGTGGGGCAAACTTAACTACCAGCTGTGTGCATTGTCAAGGGAAAACATATAAAGACGAAAATCTGACCAGGCGGGGACCAAGGATCCTAGAGCAATACTGCGAAAAGAGGCAAACAGACCGAACGTTCGCGCTTTTTCATAACGCGGCGCTCTCTGCAAACGGTTGACCCGGGTTCGTAGTAACACTGACTTGGTTTTGGCCCCTGTCCCACAGCGTGCGTTTTTCGATCCTGGTCATCATGGTCTCGCCATAATCCGTTCCCCTCGGTCCAAATTAGAGAGTTTACCATTGACATAAGTCCCGCGCTGTAACACACTCCCTTATGTCAGGTCGCGCAAGGCCCTTAACTTCTTTCCTTCCTATCATATCCCTGCAAGCCCAGCAGTTTCATGCGATTACGAACTCTTTTCGTCAACGGCAATCTCCTATCTGTTCTGTTGTCAATAGTTTCCGCACTCTTTTGTCGATGATAGGGGTGGTACCCCCCTGGCCACGAAGTGGAGTCGAGGAGCGTTGATATTCAGATCTGCCGCGAATTTGCCGCTCGGGTCACTATACGTTTCAGTTGCTGCCTTCGCACTTATGTGACATCCACTTTTCCAATCCGATGGTGTTGGACATTGTTATTGACAAATACCCAAGCCGGAATAGAATCCACCCAACTCAAGGATTCCTTCCATGGAATCGTAGTCTGCCGATGGGGTGGGGTTAATGCTCAAACGTCTTTCTATATTCTCAGGCACCGTTGTATTCCTCTGTCTAATCACTTCGCTGTCCGCCTCCGCGCAGATCGTCACCGGCGATATCTCTGGCACCGTGACTGATCAGAGTGGCGGGTCGATTGCGGGCGCGAACGTCACCGCGGTCTGCCCTGACACCAAGTTAACGCGCACGGCGAAGTCCGGCACCGCTGGCGAGTATCGGCTAACAGATCTGCCTAGCTGCGTTTACAAAGTTTCCGTTTCTGCGCCAGGGTTCAAGACCACGGTGCGCGATGTCACCGTAACCGTCGCTCAGTTGACGAAGGCCGATTTCCCACTTGAAGTAGGTCAGAACACCGAAACCGTCACCGTCGAGGCGGTTGCTCCTCTGGTGGACTATTCGCCCGGCATCAACAACGACGTAGACCAAGAGCGCATCGTCGATCTGCCCCTTAACGGCCGCGATTTCAAATCCATCCTCGCCATCACCCCCGGAGTGCAGCGCACGCCCGGCGGCGGTTTCCTAGACGTCAGCATCAGCGGCCAGCGCAGCACCGCGAACAATTACCTGATCGATGGCATGTACAACAATGACCGCTTTTATGGCAGCGAGGTGGTCGGTCAACCGGGTGTTCTGGGCGTTTCCGCTTCGGTGCTGCCAAATGACGCTATCGCTGAGTACACGGTACAGCAGCTTCCCTCCGCCGAATATGGAGTGAAGGGCGGCGCCTCCGTCAATGTGACGCTGAAGAGCGGCACTAACGATTTCCACGGATCAGTGTATTACTTCGGTCACTGGAGCTACACCGACGCAACCAATGCAATTTCGCAGACGGTAATTCCTCTCCACAATCATCAATATGGCGCGACACTCGGTGGACCGATGGTGAAGGATCGCACTTTTTTCTTCGTCAACTATGAGGGGCAGAAAAATATCTCCAAGCCGGCCTATACGATCAATGTCCCGACGCAAGGCGATGTCAACGCCGCTTTGGCAAACTTTAGCGACCCTACGGTCAATACCGCTGGTCTGCCCATCAATCCGGCTGGCCAGGCTCTGTTCAACTTCTTTCCAGTGCATCCGTCATTGACCACAGGCGGGTTTCAGCAGGTCGTTAATTTGCCGAACACGGATTCCATGAACAGCTTCATGGTCAAGATCGATCACAAGATGAACGACAAGATGCAGATCTCTGGCCGCTACATGTTTGCCGACAGTCTCCAGTCCGCGCCAGCGTCCGGATACACCATGCCTCCACGGAGCGGAGCAGGGCCCACGGACATGTTCAATACCATCGCGCCCACGCGCGTCCAATTGGCCGGCCTGACCTGGACCTACAATCTGGCACCCAATAAGATTCTCGACACGCGCTTCAATTGGACCCGGTACTCGCAAATCCTTGACGTGAATAACAAGATCAACCCCCTCAGCCTGGGAGTTGATACCGGCCCACTCGATCCACTCGACTTCGGTGTGCCCCCTGTCTACAGCTATGCCAGCACCGGCTACATTGGCGGCATTGGGGGCTACCCGCTGAGCACGCGGCCTACACAAACCTACGACGTGTCCGAACATTTCAGCTGGCTCAAGGGCGCGCATACGATCAAGATTGGTGGCAATTACCAGTACGCGTCTACATTCAGTTTGCGCAACCGCGCGCGGCCTTATCTTGAAGTTTTCGAGTCCGACTGGACAACGGTCATCGATCAACTTCTCCTTGGCCGGCTCGATGAAGTATTTCGTTCCTTTGGTGACACGGCGCGAAAGCTGGGGCAGCCCTCGGTCGGACTGTACGTGCAGGACGAATGGAAAGTGACCCCGCGCGTTACCGTCAGCTATGGCTTGCGGTGGGATCTGAACGGCGCGCTCGGCGAGTCGGACAAGAATGGCTCAAATTTTTTCCCCAACAAAGGCCTTGTTAAGCTAGGACCCAGTTTCCCGCGCCTGTACGATTTGGACAAGAAAGATTTTGGTCCTCGCGCCGGTTTGGCTTGGGACATCTTCGGCAGCGGAAAGACCGCCTTGCGTCTCGGGTACGCCCTGACCTACGACGTGGCGAACTTCTCCGCGATCAGCGCCCCGTACGTTTTTCACGGAGCGCGCGCCGGCGCGTTCACGAATTCGGATCTGGGGGTTTTCTCGATCACAGCGGACGGCGCCTTTGATCCTTCACTCATGTGGGAGCCTCAGGGCCCGAATACCTGTTACGATCCGGCGACCAGCCCGAGTGCGGATTTTGTGTGCATTGGCCCGTTGCCGTTGCCAGGGAGCACGGTCCCTTTCCAGACGTTCGGAGCTAATCCCACCGGGAACCCGCCCTTCAACATATTTGGGACGGCTTCTCCCCTGTTGACGCCGCGAATTCACTACTACTCCGCGACGATTCAGCAGCAAGTGTTTAAAGATAGCGTGATTACCATTTCTTACGTCGGGACCAGGGGCCAAAACCTGCTTTACGAGCGAAGCTTAAATAATCGTCCCCTGGGTTGCTGGAGCAATGCAATTAATCCAGCCACCGGGAAACCTTTTAAGCAGCTAACCGGCACTCCCGGAAGCGCTTCAAACCCTAGCTCCCTTAATTGCGACCGGCCGTTCGATTCGATTTTCCAGACCAACGTGGGCGGCACTTTTGTTCCGTCGTACAACTACATCATGGAGCTCACCAACGACGGATACCAGCGCTACAACGCGCTTCAGGCGTCTTTCCGTCAGCGCAACTGGCACGGTCTCAACACTCAGTACAACTTCACATGGTCCAATTGTATTGACAACAACTCCACCAACCGCGGAGGCCAGGGTGCCCTGCCGCTCCAGGCGGAGAATCCATATAATCCAAGGGACACTCAGGGTCCGTGTGACACGGACGTACGCCTGAACTTCAACCTTGGCGGCACCTATACCGTTCCGAAAGTCTCGAGCTTGGGGCGCTTCGGACAGGGCTGGGAAATCGGGTCAGTCTTTACGGCCCTCACGGGACGGCCGTTTACGGCCCTGTCAGGGAAGTCGGGGGGAGACAATTCTGGGCAGGACTTGGCAGTCTTGCGCGCCAATTGCATCGCGCCACCTCAATATGACTACTCTCAGACGACGTTTATCACAAATATAAGCACCGCCTTTAGTCAGCCGGTTGGCGGCGTGTTGGGTACCTGCGGCCGCAACAGCTTGCGCGGGCCGGGATTCAAACAGCTGGACGGCAGTGTAATTAAGATGACCAAGCTGAACGAACGCCTCAATCTGCAGTTCCGGTGGGAGGTGTTTAACGTCCTTAACCATCCGAACTTCAATCCGGCTCCAACCAGCGCGAAGCTCTCCTCCTCCAGTTTCGCAACTATCAGCACGACACCCGACGGTCTCAACCCCGGCGTCGCGCAAGGCTCACCGCGCGTTATGCAATTTGGGCTGAAGCTCCTTTTCTAACAACTTCTATCAACCAGCAGCTTTCCGGGGAGTCTGATAAAATCAGGCTCCATTTTCCTTTATGCGGCGATCCTGGGTTCTCTTTGTTCTCATTGCTTTGCCGTCATTCGCGGCGGCGGCCGATCCACCCAGCGTCATTCTGATCACGATGGATACCGTCCGCGCCGACCGCATGGGTTTTCTCGGCTCGACGCAGGGTCTGACGCCACAGTTGGACGCTCTGGCCCGCCAGGGTGTCATCTTCGAGCGGGCATACTCACAGGCGCCACTGACCCCTGTCTCCCACGCCACCATCCTTTCCGGCACCTACCCGCACTTCCACGGCGTCCGCGATTTCGGAAGCCGCTTGCCAGAATCCATTCCTTACCTGCCGGAACTTTTGCGCGCACGCGGCTACCGCACAGCCGCATTTGTCAGTTCCATTATTCTCGACCCGCAAAACGGGTTCTCGCCTGGGTTCGAGCGTGGATTCGATATGTATGACGCCGGATTCCATCGCGGAAAGAAAGGCGAGAGCCGTCTCGGTTCTATCCAACGGCGCGGAGAAGATACGGTTACCCGCGCGCTGAAATGGCTTGAGAAGAATCACCATGGTCCTGTATTCGTTTGGGTGCATCTCTGGGATGCGCACGACCCATACGATCCTCCGTCACCATTTAAAGAACGCTACGCGAACGCCCCATACGACGCTTGCGTCGCATACGTGGACAATACGGTCGGCAAACTGTTGGCAGGCCTCCGGCGCACGGGGCTCTACGATGACGCTTTAATTGCCGTCATGAGCGACCACGGCGAATCGCTTGGCGAGCATGGCGAGAATACGCACGGCGTTTTTCTCTACGACTCGACAATTCGCGTACCGCTGCTCATCAGACTTCCGCGGGCAAATTTTGCCGGACAAAAAATTTCCGCGCGTGCGAGCCTGGTCGACGTCGCCCCGACCATCCTTGCGGCTATGCAATCGCCTGCGCCAACGGCCATGCAAGGACAATCTCTTTTGCAGCTGGTCCGGATGAGGGCCGCAAAGGACCGCCCATCTTTCTCCGAAAGCGAGTATTCGCATCGCGGTTTCGGGTGGAGTTCGCTGGAGGCTTTGCGGACCGGAAACTTTCTGTACGTTAAGGCGCCCCAGCCGGAGCTCTATAACTCGACTGAAGATCCTGGTGAAGCGCGCAACTTGTTTGAAAAAAATAAGCTCGCTGCTGTACGCGTCGCCGCGGAACTCGACAGCTTTTCAAAGCGGGCGAGCGCTAACGCACCGGAGGCGGCGCGTGGTTCACTCGATCCACAAAGTGTGGAGAAGTTGCGTGCGATGGGCTATATGGCGTCCTCCCGAACGGACACGGGATTCGGCGGTGTCGATCCGAAGACGCACATTCAGGTGGCTAACGATTTGCACGATGCTGATTTGAAAATCGAGGACGGCAAGGTACTATCGGCAATTCCCCTGCTCGAGCAAGTAGTAGCGGCTGATCCGCAAATTCCGCACGCGCAGTATTTCTTGGGCGTCGCTTACAAGGAAATGCGGGAGTACGACAAAGCGGTTTTGCATCTGGATAAAGCCATCCAGTTGGTTCCGGATTCGATGATGGGTCACTACGAAATTGCGCTCGCCATGTATCAGAAGGGGGATCTCAAGAATTCGGCGACACATTTAGAGATCGTGGTCGAACACAGTCCGGACTGGACGGATGCGCGCTTTTCGTTGGCTGCTATTTATGCTCGGACTGATCGCGTCCCCGAGGCGATGGCGATCCTGGATGTGACGCTTCAACTCGACCCGGATCATTACCGTGCGAACCTGTTACGGGGCCGAATCCTTTCACTAGAGGGCGATGCTGCTGGCGCGCTCCCTAACTTGGAAAAAGCCACCCGCGTGGAACCTAAGTCCGCGGAGGCCCACCAGTTCCTTGCAGAGGTGTACGCGAAACTGGGACAGCAGGAGAATGCCGCTCGCGAACACGCTGAGGCGGAACAGCTAAAACCCTCCGCGCAACCCAAATAAGAATGTTTTTGAGCCGCGGCTTACCGGAGGTCCTAGGCCGTGGGAGGGTAAAGCACTTTTCCGGTAAGCCTATAAGAGGCGAGGGAACACTTCGCCGTCGACAGAATTGGTTATCAAATCCTTCTACCAACCCTGGCCTGACCAACTTCTCGGTTTGCCGAGGATTCCTCGGGATGTTTTTCTCGTCCATTCAGGCGGCGGTACCGCCATTCCGCTTTGATAAAACGAACATCTCGCCTCGTGCCAGCGGCTTTATAAGCTTTCGATGAAAAGCTTGAGAGAGTCAAAAGGAAACAAAACGACACCTTTCGACCGGAGACACCTAGATGCTCAGCGAGGAACGCCGGCGGGAAATTCTGGAATTGTTGCGCAACGACAATCGAGTCCTCGTCCGCGATCTGTCTAAGCGTTTTCGGACATCGCTTATCACTATACGCAAGGACTTGGAGTATCTGCATCACCAGGGAATGCTCGAACGCACGCATGGTGGAGCATTGCCCGTTGGAAGTGAAATAGGAAAATTTGGTGAACCGAGGCTCAGCTAATTTGGACATCTCGCTTCAACTGGAACCGGATCATTGCCGCGAAAATCTTCTACGAGGCGAATCCTTTCACTAGAGGGCGATGTTGCTGCCGCGCTCCTAACTTGGAAAAAGCCACCGGCGTGGAACCTAGTCCGGGGAGGCCCACGAGTTCTCGTCTGTCATACACGTCGGAAATATTAAACGAAGATGTAGATTAATTTATTAGGCGAGCGTTGGTCGAACACGCGAAAAGCCCCCGATCGCATTGATGATTAGGGAGTTGTATGACCTGCCCGCTCTCCGCGAAGGACTACGCAGAATTGTTTTCCAAGCCACTCTAAAATTCGATTGGACACGGAGAGTCGGGATGTTTAAGGTCAGCGCCACAAAGGTCGCGACCGCAACCCACTGACGACCGTGGGGTGTGGTCAAACCCCTGGGAGGTCGTCCATGGTTAGTATTCGCGGTTTCTTGGTATTCGTGTTGTTAGCCCTCAGCGTGAGTGTTTCCACTCCAGCGTATGCACAAGTGGCCGGAGCCACCCTCGCTGGCGCTGTGACAGACGCAAGTGGCGCGGCGGTTCCCAATGCGAGAGTTTCCATCACGAACGTGGCGACCGGCGTAGCGCGTGACATCGTTTCTGATTCATCTGGGTTTTACAGCGCGCCCAACTTGCTGCCGGGGATCTACAACGTCACGGCTGTGGCCCAAGGATTTTCCACGTATCTAGAAACGGGCCTCACGCTAACGGTGGGAGCTTCACAAGCTCTGAATATCACACTGAGGATTGGTCAAGTGTCCGCACAAGTAGTCGTTGCCAGCACAGCGCCTGCAGTGCAAGTGGATTCGTCAACAATAGGTGCGGAGGTCAATTCGACAACAGTGCGCGAATTGCCGTTAAACGGCCGCGACTGGACGCAACTTGCAACGCTTCAACCGGGAGTCGTTTCGATCCGAGTTGAAGCCGGACCCACGGATCGGGGGAATCGAGGCTTCGGAAGTCTTTTGTCAGTCACGGGACATCAACCGTTCGAGAATAATTATCGGGTCAATGGAGTCAGCATCAATGACTATTCGAATGGATCGCCTGGCAGCACGCTGGGCGTCAATTTGGGGGTCGACGCGATTCAGGAGTTTTCCGTTCTAACCAGCAATTATTCGGCGGAGTATGGTCGCGCCTCGGGTGGGGTCATCAACGGAATCACCAAGTCAGGTACGAACCAGTTTCATGGAGATGTTTACTGGTTCCTCCGAGACAGGGTCTTCGATGCAAAAAACTATTTTGATACGACTTTGCCCCCGTTTCATCGCAACCAGTTCGGAGCCTCTGGTGGAGGCCCGATCAAAAAGGGTAAGACCTTCGTCTTCGGTGATTACGAGGGAATCCGCCAGGATAAGAGTGACACTTTCAGCAACCAGGTTCCCTCCGCCGCAGCTCGAGCGGGCACACTGTGTTCCACACCCGATGGTACCTGCGCCACTTCCAATATCACGATTGATCCGAAGGTTGCACCGTACCTAGGCTTTTATCCGCTGCCGAACGGCGGTCTTATCGGCAATGGCGATATAGGAATCTTCAATACTTCAGGAGTCGAACACTTAACGGAAAACTATGTGACTGTGAGAGGCGATCACCATTTCTCGGACAACGACAGTCTTGCGGCGAGCTGGTTCTATGACCGGGCGCCCCTTACGCAGCCTGATCCGCTGGGCGACTCCTTGACCGAGAATTTTTCACTGAGGCAAATGTTCAGCCTGGAAGAGACCCATATATTCAATCCGAGATTGGTGAATACTGCGCGGGCTGGTTTTAGCCGTGTGCGGGCTTTGATCGCCGCGCCCCTGAGTGCCATCAACCCACTCGCCAAAGACCCGAACCTTGGTTCATTTCCGGGGCGGTTTGCGCCGGCTCTCACTGTGCCTGGTCTCACCACGATGACAGGGGCTTTGGGCGCGGTCTCAACAGATAAGCTCACCTGGAATTCCTTCCAGTTTTATGACGATGCCTTTTTGACTCACGGCACCCACTCGCTAAAATTCGGCTTTGCCGCGGAGCACATGCAAAACGATGAACTCTCGGGGGCGGGCGCAAATGGAACCTTCAGTTTCCAATCGTTCCAGGGCTTCCTCCTCAACCAGCCTGCTACTGTCACCGTAGACGATCCAATCACTAAGCCGATCTATGTGCGACAAACCCTCTTCGGAGCCTACCTTCAGGACGATTGGCGTTGGCGCTCCAACGTCACGCTGAACCTTGGCGTCCGTTACGAGCCGGTGACGTTGCCGACGGAGGCGCATAATTCGTTCGCCGTCCTGAAAACCATCACCAGCCCGGCAGAGACTCCGGTTAAGAACCTGTGGGCAACGAACCAAACCCTTCACAACTTCGAGCCGCGCGTCGGTTTCTCCTGGGACCCATTCAGCAATGGCAAAACAGCTGTCCGTGGCGGTTTCGGGATTTTTGACGTGCTGCCTCTTCCCTGGGTGTATACCCACGGCAGTACATCTACGCTGCCGTTCGGGCGGTTGGCAGGTTCCTCCAATTTAGCTCAGGGCTCATTTCCGACTGTATCGCCGTCCCTTCTCAATTTCGACCCCGCAACGGTGGCAAACCGGTATGTCGAACAGAATCCACACCGCAATTACGTAATGAACTGGAATATTAATCTCCAACGCGAAATCACGCCGAATTTAACAGCGATGCTAGCCTATGTGGGCATGCACAACGTCCATCAGGCTTTCAGCACCGATGACAGCAACATGGTCATACCGACTTTGACGTCGGCCGGCTATCTCTGGCCGTGCGGACCAGACGGGAACGGCAACCCGTGCGCTGCGGGGTTCCTGCCGACCGGCACGCAAGCCAATCCTGTACCCAGCGTTAGGCTCAACCCCAACGTGGGTCCCATTCGCTTGCTCACATGGGGTTCCAGTTCTTATTACGAGGGCTTCCAAGCCGGGGTTGCAAAAAGGATGAGCCATGGATTTCAGGCGCAAGGCAGCTATACCTGGGGTAAATGCATTGACATGGGTTCCGGAAGCCTGCTGGGTGACCCGTACAAAAATTCACTTTCGAGCCTCATGTTTTTCAACCGTCAGAGCAGGCGTGGCCTGTGCGACTTCAACGTGAGCCATAACTTTGTGCTGAATTATGTCTGGTTGCTTCCGTCCCCGAGATTTGGGGGGCTGCTCGCGCAGCACATTCTGGGCGGCTGGGAACTCGGCGGAGTCCTCAGCGCCAATACGGGCACGCCAATGACGCTCGTTATAGCCGGCGATGCGCTCGGCCAAAACAGCAGTGACCCATGGCCTTACCCGAGCAGAGTGGCAGGGCCCGGATGCGACAATCCAGTCAACCCCGGCAATGTCAATAACTACCTCAAGCTTAGCTGCTTCAGTCCTCCAGTTGCGCCCGCATCCTTCGCCGGCCTGTGTCAGCTGGCTGTCGATAGTAGAGGTAATCAGATCCCGGGGACCTGCATGAACCTATTTGGCAATAATGCCCGAACGAGCGTTATCGGACCAGGCTTGATCAACCTCGATGTTTCGGTCTTCAAGAACATCCACATAACAAGAATTTCGGAGAGTTTCAATGTTCAGGTTCGCGCCGAGTTCTTTAACGTCATGAACCACCCCAACTTCCAGCCCCCTCTCGACAACAAAGTTCTATTCAATACAGACGGCTCGCCGGTGAGCAATGCGGGCAAAATTGATGCTACATCCACCACATCGCGGCAAATTCAGCTTGGTTTGAAAATTATCTGGTAGCCCGGGCATTCCTAATGCTGCCTGGTACAATCGGCTCCGCGCGCGTCGCGATGCTACTAGTTCACACCAACCCATTCACGAAGCCGGCAGTTGCACTGTGTACAAGCGAATTTTGGAACGAATATTAGCTACCACTTGAGGAGCTTGGATGAAAAAACGTTCGCTGGCTTTGCTACTTATTTCCTTCGCATTGCTTGGTGCGGTTGCTCTTGGAAATCCGGCGGGTTCCGGTTATCACCTGATTAAAAAAATCTCACTGGGCGCGGCACCAGGTGGCGGTGAGTATTTCGACTATGTCACGGTGGATTCCGCAGCGCGTCGCGTATACCTTGCACACGGTGCCGAGGTCAAAGTGCTCGACGCCGATAACTTCTCCCTAGTGGGCACTATCTCCGGCTTGAAGCGCTGCCATGGTGTTCTCGTCCTTCCGGACCTTGGAAAGGGATTTATCACCGATGGCGATGGCGCCGCCGTGGCGGTTTTCGACCTTAAGACCCTGAAAATCACCGGGAAGATCAAAAGTTCCCCTGACACCGACTCCATCGTCTACGATCCCGCCTCCAAGCTCATCTTCACCTTTAATGGCGACAGCAAGAACGCTACAGTCATCGATCCCGTCAAGGAAACTGTGGTGAAGGTGATCGACATGGGCGGCGCGCCGGAATATCCGGTCGCCGACGGCAAAGGCGCCATCTATGACGACAATGAAGAGAAAAACGACGTTGCCGTGGTCGACACGCACAATCTGACCGTCAAAGCTCGCTGGCCCGTAGCCCCTGCTGGAGCGCCCGTTGGCATGGAAATGGATCGTGAGCATCGCCGCATTTTTTCCGTCGGCCGCGGGCCGCTATTCCTCGTCATGATGGATGCTGACAATGGCAAAATCATTCAGTCTTTGCCCATTAGCGCGGGAGTCGACGCCGCCATCTTCGATCCCCAATCAGCGCTGTTGTACATCTCTACCCGCGCGGGCAAAATCCACATTTTCCATGAGGATTCTCCCGACAAGCTTACCGAAGTCGAAACCGTCAAAACCGAGTATGGCGCCAAGACAATGGGCTTCGACCCCAAAACGCACAATCTTTTTCTCACCACCGCCGATTTTCGGCCCGCTCCCGCTCCGACCAAGGAAGACCCCCATCCGGAGAGAAAGCCAATTCCTGGAACGTTCCGCGTCCTAATCTATGGACGATAGAAAAATCTTGGCGGCACGAGGCGGTCTCAGACCGACTCTGCTGTCTGCCGAATCTCGTAAGAAAGTTTCGCCATCACGTCAATCGCCGGGAGGCCGACTTCAATTCGTGCGTGCTAAAAAAGTTGCGCTTCTGTTTGCTCTCTTGCTTTCGCCCCTCGCTGACTGTGCCCCTGATCGTTCGTTTCACTTGATGGAAGCTTCCATCGCCGATATTCATCAAGCTATGCTAGCCGGTACCCTGACGTGCCGCGATCTGGTCCATCAATATCTGGATCGCATCCGCGCTTATGACCAGGACGGTCCGGCGATCAATTCCATGCTGTACATCAATCCGGCAAGCTTGCAGCAAGCCGATGCCATGGATCAGGACTTTAAGCGCACTCATAAACTAAAACCGCTCGCCTGCGTCCCGATCGTTCTCAAAGATAATTTTGATACTGCCGACATGCCCACCACTGCCGGCGCGCGCACACTCAAAGGTGCGCAGCCGGAAAAGGACGCTTTCGCAGTCAAACGGCTTCGCGAAGCTGGTGCGCTTATCCTCGGCAAGTCCAACTTGCAGGAATTTGCCAGCGGCGGCATCTCTGTTAGCTCACTGGGTGGACAGGTGAAAAATCCATATGACTTAACCAGGACACCAGGCGGCTCTTCCGGCGGTACGGGCGCTGCGGTCGCGGCCAATTTCGCGGCTGCAGGCACAGGTTCGGATACTGGAGGCTCGGTCCGTTCCCCTTCTTCGGCCAACAGTTTGGTCGGACTCCGCCCAACTCGCGGTTTGATAAGCCGAGATGGCATCGTGCCGGTCTCTTTTACCCAGGACACCATCGGCCCTATGACTCGCACTGTCGCAGATACGGCGCGAATCCTGGACGTTATGGTCGGATACGATCCCAACGACCCTGTGACGGCTTTTAGTGTCGGCAATATTCCAAAAACCTACACGGCCTTCCTCAAAAATGGATTGCAAGGCGCTCGCCTGGGCCTGCTTACGAACCTGCTTGGCAGCGGGCCCGAATATGAACCAGTCAATGCGGTCATCGCCAAAGCTGTTGACGCCCTGAAGCAACAGGGCGCGGTGATTGTCCCGCTCGACGATCCGCTCCTTGAAACGAAATCGTTGACCGCAAATTTTCGTCTGAATGAGCCGGAATTCAAGGCCGCGCTCAACGGCTACCTACAACAGCAGGGTTCACGCGTGCCCGTGCATTCGCTTGCGGAAATCATTGCTTCCGGCAACTATCACAAGCCTACGCTGGAAAAATTCTTCGCCACCGCTCAGAGTTATGAAGACGGTCCCAATTCACCGGATTATAAAGATCGGCGCATCAAAATGGAGGAAATCAAAATCGAAGTGGCTAATTTGATGGCCAAAAATCAGCTCGACGCTCTGATCTACCCCCATCAAAAATGCCTTGTCCTCCCAATAGGCGCCACATTCCAGAAGGATCGCAACGGTGTTATAGCGGCGTTGGCCGGCTTTCCGGCCATTGAAGTTCCAGCTGGCTTCTCCACTCCGACGCCAGAGGCGCCTATAGGCGTACCGGTTGGACTTGAATTTCTGGGTCGAGCCTGGGCCGAGCCCGAACTATTAAAGCTCGCATTTGGTTTCGAACAGACGACTCACTATCGCAAGCCCCCGGTCTCCACACCTGCATTGGCTCGCTCTGAACCACAGAAAAACCGGATTCATTGACCTTGGACTGCCGGGGTTCAGAAATAATCGGACCGGGCTGCCGCCGGCGTAGACACTCGCGGCGGGCAACTATATACTCGAGTCTCCCCAAAATAGAGGTGCCTCATGGATTTTCGGAGACTTTCGCTGCTGGCATCTGTGTTTCTGCTGCCGATTTGCTCCTATGCGCAGGAACACAGCGCTCCCCAGGCCAAGCCGCGCGTCATCATGGTGGGCGTTAATGGCATGGAGCTGGACATCATCCGTCCGCTGCTCTTGAAGGGGCAGATGCCGAACCTGTCCAGCGTCATCGAGCGCGGGGCGTATGGAAAACTGCGGACCGTCTCCGGGCCGAATTGCCCGCGCGTGTACACGACATTGTTCACCGGCACTAAGCCGGAAGAGCACGGAGTGACGGGTTTCCTTGTGGGCGGCATCACCGCCAATACGCACATGCTGAAAGAGGAACCGATTTGGTCGATGCTCTCGAAGGGCGGTATTACGGTGGGTATGGCCAACGTGCCTGCCACTTTTCCGGTTATGCCCGTGAATGGATACATGATCAGCGGGATGCTAACGCGCGGCAAGAATTGTGAAGATGGCGTGCTTTGCGCACCCAAGCTGAGCGAAGTGACCGGCGGGGATGCGGTTTATCCGCGCAGCATGCGCGAAGAACTATTGAAGAACGTCGGCGATTTCTACATCGATTGCGAGCGTATGCCGTCAGCAGCCGACTTGAAAGGCCATGAAGCCGAGGTGATCGATCACTGGCTCGGGAAGGTACAAACCATTCGAGATCAGCAGACAAAACTTTTTGATTACCTGCTGACGTCGCACCCGACAAATTTCACTTTTCTGGCGCAGTCCTGCGAGGACCGCACGGGCCACTGGCTGTACCCGATTACGCCGTTCAATGTCGGGTACAACGCCGGCATCAACAGCGTCCGACAGAGCGCTTTCCCGGATCAGTATGCGGCTTTCGACAAGGTGCTCGGCACGATTCTGAAACATGCGGACGAGAACACATATGTAGTGATCGTTTCGGACCACGGCATCAAGCCCTTGCGCGAGTTTGAAGAAAAAGATCCGCACGCACACGCTGATCACGAAAAGACTACACCTGTTATTGCCAAGCATGATTTTGCCGATGGCGATGATGTCCCTGGGTCAGTGTTTATTATGGGTCCGGGCATCAAGCACGACTTCCGGTTGATGGGATTGGACGCTAGCGTGTATGACATTGCACCAACACTTTTACACATCTATGGTATCGAGCAGCCGAAACAGATGCGCGGGCGAGTTCTTGCCGAGGTTTTTGAGGGACACGATAATAAAGTGGCGGCGAAAAACTAGACGTTAACTACGCCTTCGGTTTCTTGAGTGTTTTGACGCGGGCTTCGGCGCGTTGCGCTTCCTTCAATCTTCCAAGCCCACTGTATGCCTGTGCGAGGAATTCAAAAACATCTGCATTGTTGCTGGAGGAGTTGGCAACCGGTTCCAGCAGCTCCACCACGTCGGCGAACTTCTTCTGACTGATTAAAACCTGCGAAAGAGTTGTTTTTGCTTCTACGTTTTCAGGTTGCAGGAGCGCTGCGTCTTCAAGTTGGTTCAGCGCTGCATCTGCATTCCCGGAACGGAAATAGAGTTTTCCCAGCAAGAGTCGGGCAGGGAACTGATTTGGATCGGCCTTTAGAGTCGCTTGCAGCGTGGCGCATGCGCCGGATCGATCGCCGTTCAATTCCTGTGCTCGCGCGTAATCCAAGGTCAATGCGACATCGTCGGGGCGCAGCTCACGTGCACGCCGCAGGTACTCGAGCGCTGTATTGTAATTTCCGGAACCGATTTCAATGCGGCTAAGCATAGACAAGGCGACTACGGACTTGTCGTCCGATTGCAGCAGCTTTCCTAGTGAAGCACGAGCTTTCGCGGGTTCCTCGTTTTCCGTTGCAATCATAGCGGCGTGCAGCAGGTTCTGTTCTTCTATTTTGTCCTTGGGATCCGGCAGCAACGATGGTTCGGGCACATCGGTCGCGCTTCGGGCGTCGGCAGGACCCAAGTAACCGAGCGCGTGAAGTTCGTCGATCGTTCCCGCCGGGACGGCGGCGGCCGAAGCTTTTCCGGAGGCCGGCGACGCTGAATTCAGTTCCGCCAATGTCTTGCGCAGCTTCTGGACGTCGGCATTCCACGGCTCATATTTATTGCGCAGTTCTCCGGAATCTGAGCGCAGGTCGTAAAGTTCGGGATTGGGCGCTTCAATAAATTTGAAGCCTTCCCTTCGGACAGAGCGCAGCGGAGCCCACCCGAACCGCAATGGGTAGTCCGTTTGGCCGAAGACGGTGCGAGCGGTAGTTTCTGTATCGGCGATAAGAGGAGTCAACGAAGCGCCATCCAATTTCTCTGGCATGGCGAGGCCGAGCAGCTCCAAGATAGTCGGCAGGATGTCCGTGGTCCGGACTTGCGCATCAACCTGTTTGCCTGTGTCGCGATTTTGCGGCAGCTTCACGATCAACGGGACGTGTGTGGTCGAATCGTAGAGAAAAATGCCATGCGTATCTTCGTGATGTTCGCCGAGTCCTTCGCCGTGATCTCCAACCACGACGATTAATGCTTCGTCGTACCAGCCCCGTTTTTTCAGGTAAGTGAGGAAGTGGCCTAGCGCCGAGTCCGCGTAGGCAATCTCGCCGTCGTAGAGCCGGTCCTTATATATGTTCGAGTATGGCAGCGGAGGCTCGTAGGGATCGTGGGGGTCGTAGAAATGCAGCCAGGCGAAGTGCGAGCCAGCGGGATGCGCATTGAGCCAGGATTCCGCGTCCTGCTCCACTTGCATGCCTCGACGTTCGAGGCGCCCCCACCTGGACTTAGTTGCGGTCTGCTCCGGGAAATTGTCGTAGAACTCGAAGCCGCGATCGAGGCCCGGCGCGAGGCGCTTGCTGTCGAGGATCACGGCACCGATGAACGCCGCAGTATGGTAGCCGCGCTTCGAGAGTAATTCTGCGAGCGTGGGATGAGTGGGCGCAAGAGGAACGCCGAAGTCGCTAACGCCGTGCGAGCTTGGCAGCAGGCCGGTCAGAATGCTGGTGTGCGAGCTATTTGTAATCGGGCTAGGTGTGAATGCTTGTGTGAAACGGATGCCTTGCTTTGCGAGCTGATCGAGCGCTGGAGTTTGAATAGGATCGTAACCATAACAGCGGACATGGTCGGCCCGGAGTGTGTCGATCGTGATGAGGAAGACGTTAGGATGGGGAATCCGGTCGTCGGTGGGTTGGGGGGCGGCGCAAGTGCTAGCGGCGAATAGACAGAGAAGTGCGAGGACCCTCATCGCCTTGAGGGTATCACAGCGTGGAATGTGGATTTGTGAAACGGAACTTCGGACAGAAAGCTGGTTTTGAGTTCGAGGGATTTGGCGATCAAATGTTGTCGAGAGCTCGGCGAACGCTACGCGCGCAGTCAAAATCAAGGTCTCAGTAACAAAAAACTGAATTGCTCGGCACCCAAAAGATTGTTTGCAACGTCAAAGGATGTTAGATATCATTTCATTTCGTGAATAGCTTTATTCCAACGACTGCAGCCTGTTGTCGTCAGCAAATGACGGCAAGGGCCGCTGTGTCTTGTAGGGGTGAAAGCTAGTTTTGTAAGAAGCCTTTACTGCAAGATTGTAGCTGACCCACCGCCTGGAACCCTGGCAGGTGGGTTTTTTGTTTTTAGACTGAGGTCTATGGCGCATATGTCGCAAGTCTCGTTTTCTGAATTGGCCGCACCCTCTTCCAGCGGCGGCGGCCCGGCGACAGTTGTCCCTCGGCGATTGAATTATCTGAGCGCGCTCGAGGCGGAGAGCATCCACGTTCTGCGCGAGGCGGCGGCTGAATTTGCGCACGCGGTGATGCCAACCCGCGATACGTTGGCTGCGTTGCAGTCCTTCATTCATCTTTGCCCTTGTTGTTGACCCCATCCGAATTGTCGCAAGTGATCGGCGGTTTCACCCGTCGTCCTGTCCAAGAACAGAGCAAGCGTACTCGTTGCACAAGCCCTAACAGACAAATCTATCTCGGAGAGAAACAATGCGTTCTCGAATCAGTGGTGATTCTCATTTAAGACGTGCTTTCTGGGTTGGATTCTTAGTGCTTGGGTTTTGGACGAGCATCGCGACTGCCGCCTTCGCGCAAGGAGAGGCTTCTATCCAGGGTGTGGTTAGCGACTCGTCTGGTGGCGCTATCCCGGGCGTGGCGATCCGGATCAAGAATGTGGAGACAGGAGCAGAGCGAAATCAGCTGACGGATGAAGCGGGACGCTACGAAGCAGCCGGACTTCCTGTAGGCCGCTACGAAGTGCGGGCGGAAAAGACCGGCTTTCGCAGCGAGGAGAAGACCCGGATCTCCCTTGTACTTGGCCAGCGGGAATCCCTGAACTTAGTGCTTCAAATCGGCGATGTGCGGCAGACCGTGAAAGTGGAAGCGATGCCCACCGCGGTTGCCGTCACAACGGAAGATGTTTCGGGTCTTGTCGGCGAGCGACAGGTCAAGGAACTTCCTCTGAATGGTCGCAGTTACGATCAGCTGATGACCCTCAATCCGGGAATAGTGAATTACACCTCACAGCGAGCGGGAGGAATCGGGACCTCCAACTCCGTCGTGGGCAATATGTTTTCGGCGTCGGGCCACCGGCCGCAGGAGAATCTTTACCTGCTGAACGGAGTCGAGTTTACCAGCGCCTCCGAGATCAACAACACGCCCGGCGGAGTAAGCGGGCAACTTCTGGGCGTGGATGCCGTACGTGAGTTTTCAGTAGTAAAGGATACTTATGGTGCGGAGTACGGCAAGCGGCCCGGAGCCCAGGTCAACATCGTAACTGCCTCAGGGACAAACGAGTTCCACGGCAACGTGTACGAATTCCTGCGAAATAGCGCATTGGATGCGCGGAATTTCTTTGACCATGGCGGTATGCCGGCATTTCGGCGCAATGTGTTTGGCGGCGCGCTCGGCGGTCCAATCCGGCGGGACAAGACCTTTTTGTTCGGAAACTACGAAGGGTTCCGACAGAGTCTTGGCCTGAGCGATCTAACGCTCGTGCCGGACCCTGCTTCGAGGGCCAGCGCTGTCGCGAGTGTCCGGCCGCTCTTAGCTTTGTGGCCAGTGGCCAACGGGCCGGAACTTTTGACCTCCACAGGGGCGCCGAGCGGGATCGCTGAAGCTTTCAGCAATCCGCTACAGAGGATTCGCGAGGATTTTGGAACTGCGAGGATCGATCAGACCTTCACTAACACGGATTCCTTTGCCGGGGTTTACACGGTGGACGACAGCGAAGCTCATTCGCCCACAAATAATCCTTTGAGCCTGGTAGACATTTTCTTGCGAGAACAGGTGATCAGCCTGAATGAAACTCACGTTTTCTCTCCCAGCCTGCTCAACAGGGCGACCTTCGGTTTCTCCCGCGGACGATTTTATTTTAACGGCGGAACAACAGTGAATCTGCCCGGTTGGATCCATGCCGGCCAGCCCGTCGGTGCGGTTGTGGTGGGCGGTGGCACGACGCTCAACGGTGCGTCGCAGATCACAAACGGCGGCACGAACGCTGGGAGCAACCTAACGGCGGCGCGCAATCTCTACACTGCTTCGGACCAGGTTACGTTTGCGCACGGCAACCACTTAGTCATTTTCGGTGGATGGCTGCAGAGGCTACAGGCCAACGACATTCTTGTGCAGGACCAGTACGGACAGGTTTCCTTCACCAACCTGCAGACTTTTTTGCAAGGCAAAGTGAGCACATACACGTACGCGCCAAGCTACACGCCCTTGGCGTGGCGTTCGTTGGAAGGCGCCTTCTATGTGGAAGACGCGATAAAAGTAAAACCTTCGTTGGAGCTGCGCATCGGCTTCCGGGGAGAGTCCACAAACGGATGGAACGAGGCTCACGGACGCGCGTCGAATTATGCGTTTGATCCGAATGGAGTGATCATGACTCAACCGGTGGTCGGCAGCTCCGCCTTTACCGTCAACAACGCGAAGTTTTTACCGGCGCCGCGCGTCGCGGCCGCCTGGTCTCCATTCGCATCAAAGAAGACCGTTATCAGGGTGGGCTTTGGTTTGTATTACGCGCTGCTCGACAATCTGAGCTACCGGCTGGACCAGAATGGTCCCTTCAACTCCGTCTTTGCAGTAAAGAATATTCCATTCTCGATCATCGCGCCGAATGCGACGTATGCGGGCGCGAAAGCGATTCCTAGCGGCGTGCAGCCGGACCTGAAGACTCCGACCGTTGAATCCTGGAGCTTGAAGGTGGAGCAACAGCTCTCCGCAAATGCTTCATTCGGCGTTAGCTACATTGGTTCGCACGCTTACCACGAATTACTTTCCCTTGACGCGAACCTGCCAACGCCGACGATTTGCCCGGCATCACCTTGCCCGGCTGGCTATCCAGCAGGCGCGTATTACTATGCGGCCGGGGCGGCGCTTGCCAACAACGCCGTATGGAATACGACTCATTGGTTCTCGCAAGGCGTCAGTTCGTATCACGGGCTTGAAGTTGACGTGAACCGCCGGTTGGGGCGCGGATTGCAATTTCGCGGAGTCTATACCTTCGCGAAGACGCTCGATGATGGCGACAACATGAATACCAGCGTGGCCACAAACTCGCCGGCATTCGTTGCGAATCCCCTACAACCAAAGTCTGATTACGGCCGCGCTTCATTCGATGTGCGGCACGCCGCGGTCATCAATGCTACGTATGATCTTCCGTTCGGACATAACGACGCATCTCACGGCAAACAATGGGTAGCCCGGCTGATCGGAAACTGGCAACTCAGTGGAATCCAGACGCTGCAGTCTGGCTTGCCGTTTACACCGCAGTTGTCTTACAACCCATCGAATGATGGCGACACTCGCAATCCGGTCCGGCCGTCTGTGAATCCCAATTTCACGGGTCACGTGATTCAGGGTGGACCCAACGGGTACTTTAATCCCAGCGCATTCCTCCAGCCACTGCCAGGAACCTACGGCAACGTAGGGCGAAATACTTTGCACGGCCCGGCTCTCGTGGAAACAGATATGTCCCTCACAAAGAAGTTCTCGCTGTCAGAGCGTTGGAACATGCAGTTCCGCTCCGAGTTCTTCAACGTGTTCAATCACACAAACTTTAACGTACCGAATCCGGTCGTATTCGCATCCGCCACCGGAGGACCGTCGCCAACGGCCGGAGTGATTACAGCCACTTCCACTAGTTCCCGGCAAATCCAGTTCGGGTTGAAGTTGATGTGGTGACGCGACTACCGAATTGTCCTCCCAAGCTTTTCTATGCGAGTGGCTGAGAAGCCCCCTTTGAGGTGGCATGGCGCTTCAAGTCAGTTCGGAGCTGCACCCAGATAATTCCCGTACCCGACGACGATGGTCGACCCTACGAGGACGAAGACACTGAAGGCCACCAGCCACTTGGTCCTGCGAGGGGAACTACTGAAAAAGGAAATGCAATTCGAGCGCGACTTCGTCAAGGCCGGCGGCTTGCTGCTCTCCGGTGAAGATCCAACTGGTTACGGCGGCGTTTTAGCCGGATTTGGTGACCAACGGCAAACGGAGCTTTTGGTCGCAGCGGGTTTCAACAAAAAGTTTTTGCCGCCCGCCCGAAGCCACAAGTGACGATTAGGAGCCCTGAAGAAACCACCGCTCAACGAGCCAGCCGTCTAGGTCCAACTCAGAACGCCTATGTACTTCCCGGCGCGCGTATTGCGCTTCTTACGGTGCGTTACAACCAAATGCTGTAGACGGTTTTATGCTCCGACTTGAAGTGTTAGCAATGCATTTTGCTAGTCGTTGCTTCAGTCAGCGTCCCCAATCAGCGAGACCGCCTCATGTCGACTTTGGGCGTCGACCTGCTTCATTACCCGATAGATGTGATTCTTGACTGTGAATTCCGACAAGTTCAGATTAGCCGCGATTTCTTTATTGCTTAGGCCCATTGCGACTAGGGACATTAGCTGTCGTTGACGATGGGTGAGATCGAATTGGGTCGTGGCGCGTTCGTCCTCAACTTTGATGGTCGCAGCGGCTAAGGTTTTGAACAGTACCTTACAGAATTTGGGTGGGCAGGCGGCTTCGCCTTGAGCCACGGTCCGGACTGCATCCAGCAGGTCGGCTGCGGAGGCGCTTTTTAGAACGTAGCCCGCTATCCCTCGCCGGACAGCTCGTAGAAAGAAGTCGGGGTCTTCACTCATCCCGAACAAGACAATCTTGATCTCGGGAATAGATTCCTGAAGACTATCCAACCAATCTTCCGACGTATGTTTCGTGTCGGGACAATCGAGAAGAAGAAGGTCGGATTTAGCGGAAGCTATGTCCTCGATTGCGGAGTCGGAAAAGCAGTTATCACCTACAACGTCAATTTCGCTGCGTTTGCGGAAGAGTCGCACTAACGTCTGGCGCAGGAGGCGGTTTTCAGCTAGAACGTAAGCTTTAGTCGGCGAAAATGATTGTTTTTCGCTGATCTGCATAGGGCGAGAGCCCCCTCTGCTCTCGTGGCACAGCCCGACCTAAACGGAAAACCCGTCAATTTTGACAGTTCCCAGGGCGGTGCCATTTACTTACACTAACGTCGCATCGTCCGAACCAATTGATGGCTAAGAGTTTATTCACAGTCACTTGCCCTGTCAAGGAATACCGCTAATGTATATTCCCGCGAGTTTGTGTTTTTTATAAGCCCCCCGAGAAACAGGTTGGTACGGAATGGGTACTGCGTGGTGGTGATTTAGTGCTTGCCGCCTTATCGCACTAGTTTCCTAGACAGTGCCTTATTGAGCCTTCATTTTTCTACAGATTCCAAGACAATTATCCACACTAAGGGGTACGTGCGCCATGACCAGGTCAGTTCGCGTTCTTGTGGCTAATCGTCCGAACCTCATGCGAGAGCTGATTGTTGCAACTCTGGCGGATGAGGCAGGCATCGAGATCGTCGGCGAAGTTGCCGACGAGGCAGAAATAGCGGAGCGGGTGCGGGAAGTTACACCTGATTTGCTGGTGATTGCGCTCGACGAGCCGTCCAAGCGACCGCCGCTCTGCGACAGGCTTCTGCGCGATCATCCGGGCTTGCGCATTATCGCTGTAGCGTCGCGGGAGAACTGCAGCGTGTTTTACTGGGCATCGTTTGATATTCACTCGAGTGAGATTGAGGCTTCAGAGCAGGGAATCTTAAATGCGGTGCGAAACATCGCGACCATGGGGGCCGGGGAACCAGTTTAAAACTTGTAAAGCTTGAACGCGCAACGGGGTGGTTTGTGACTACAGAACAAGCGATGAAACCTATACGTGTGCTAGTGGCGAATCGGCCCCGACTTATGCGGGAACTGATGGTGGCGACCATTTCTGAGCAGCCGGATATCGAGATTGTTGGCGAAGTACAGGACGAGGCGGAATTGGCAAGCGCAGTGGCGAAAACGCGGCCGGACTTTCTGATCGTAGCCCTTGAGAAATTCAATCGATTGCCGCAAGTGTGCCACTCGATTCTTCAGAGCTATCCGCAGATGAAGGTGATTGCCGTATCGGCGGACCGCAACAGCTCTATGTTTTATTGGGCGTCCCTGAAGGTGCAGTCGAACGAGATCGAGGCTTCTGAGGCCGGTGTGCTAGGCGCCCTCAGGGGGAAAACGCAGCTTACTCCGAGGTGGCAGCAATGAAGATCCAGAAAAAAAGTTTCACACTAAGAGCCGCCCGCACTGGAGAGACAACCCTTCGGTTTCTGTGTTTTCTTTCCGTATTACTGTTGTGCGCCAGTTTGGGGAGCGCGCAGGAACGGCAATCCGGTACCCGTCAAATTTCGGAACTCGGCCGCGAAAATTTGAGCCGCGCCGCAGCTTCAGCGACGGACATCAAGGCTGTGCTGATCAAGGACGCTGGGCTAATGGTGGAATTGAAACGCTGGACTGCCAAGGATGCGACGAGCCACGGCCAGATCATCAGCGACTCAGACCTGACCGATGAGGCCATATTTGATCGCCTCGAACTGGACGTTCAATTTCGTTCCATAGCGACGCTACTCGTTCAAAGATACGGATACCTTGTCCCCAAACTCAATCCTGAATCCGAGGCAGCTAGAGAGCGCGATTTGCTGGTTCAGGAACGAACAAAGTGGCTCGCGCAGGCTCAGGAACAGGAACGCGCAATTGCCAGCCAGAAACGGATGGAAAAGGTTCGGAACGCAGCCGCCGCCTGCGACTCGCAACTTGATGAGCAGTGCAACAATGACCAAAAGCCGGCGGGCCAGCAGTCGCCTGAAATGCAGAAACTGCAAGAGAATCTGCCGCCATCGAACATCGGCCCGAATGATTTCAATTTGCCCAGCATGCCCCGAACGGATTCGAACCAAATTTTGCGCGCGCAATACGGGGACGGCATGGACGAATTTGGAAGCTCTTCTCCCCAGCTCCCGTTAGGAAGTCTGAGCGAGGCCGCATCCTCATTCAACCTCTCCAATGCAGGATCCAGTGATTTCACCACGCTCCGAGCTAGCTCGGGAGCCAACGGCCAAAATGGTGACCTTCTATCCGTTGCAAACACCGGGGATCGCAACTTGGTCGATGCGTTCGCGACGTACGGCGTAGGTTCAGGCAGGCCGGAACCAAGCATGTCCGAATTGTCGCGTTTGAGTCCTGACGCTGCTAATGCGGCCTTGCCTTCGATGTCTTCCACGCCTTTGTCGCCCAATTCGATGTCACTGCTTGAACGGCGACGTCAGCCGAGACCCGTGGCACCAGCACCCGAGCTGGTAAGAGCTGCGAGCCCGTATAACGACATCCCATCCCTCTACGACATGTACATACAGGCTGTACCGCGGCCCGCAGTTCCAAGGCGATTTGGTTCGGAAGTTTTCCAGAACGGAACGCGCGATTTGCAAATGATTCCGATGGATCTACCCGCAGGCCCGGATTATGTGGTCGGACCGGGCGATGGATTGACGATCAATTTGTGGGGCGGTACGACACAGCGAATCTACCGGGTAGTTGATCGAGAAGGTCGTGTAAGCCTTCCGGAGGTCGGCCCGTTACTGGTGAGCGGCAAGAGCTTGGCCAACGTGCAGGAGAGCTTACAGCAGCTTTTGAGGACCGAATTCCGCCGTGTGTCCGCGGATGTCTCGCTCGCCCGGCTTCGGACAATCCGGATCTATGAGGTTGGGGACATTGCAAATCCGGGTGCATACGACGTGAGCTCGCTGTCCACACCCCTTAATGCGCTTTTCGTTGCTGGTGGTCCAACTCAAAAGGGATCGCTTCGAATTGTGAAGCACTACCGTGGCGACCAGCTAATCGAGGTCGTGGATTTGTACGATTTGCTGCTCCACGGAGTGAAGTCCAACATGCAACGGCTCGAAAACGGGGACACCGTGCTGGTGCCCACGATCGGAGCCCAAGTGACAGTCGAGGGAATGGTTCGACGTCCGGCGATCTACGAGCTGAAGGACGAGAAGAACCTGGCCAGCGTGCTCGAACTCGCTGGTGGACTGCTGCCGACTGCCACGCTACGTCACATCGAAGTGCAGCGGCTCGCAGCGCACGAGAAGCAAACCATGTTGAGTTTCGATCTTCCACAGATCGATAGCGATTTAGAAGTGACGAAAAAACTGGAGTCGTTCGAGGTTCACGATGGCGACCGTATCCGTGTTTTCCCCATCGCGCCATATAACCAGGATGCAGTTTACCTTGAGGGACACGTGTCCCGCCCAGGCCGTTATTCCTATCACGCGGACATGCACGTCACTGATGTAGTTTCATCGTACAAGGATCTGCTGCCGGAACCCGCGAACCAGTATGCGGAAATTATTCGTCTGAATGCGCCTGATTTCCACCCGAGCGTGGAGAGTTTCAGTCTGGCGGAAGCGTTGGCGAATCCTTCTCAATCGCCTCTGCTTCATGCAATGGACACGGTGCGCATTTTTAGCCGCTTTGATTTTGAGAACCCACCCACAGTCTCGGTCTGGGGCGATGTGCGTGGGCCTGGAACGTACCGCACCTCGGGCGAAATTCATTTGAGCGATGCCGTGCACCTCGCCGGTGGACTTGCGCCGGACGCAAAAATTGAAGATGCGCAAGTGTTTCGATATCTCCCGGATGGCAAGTCGAAGATCTTCAGCGTCAGCCTGAGTCTGGCCCTTGAAGGTGACCCGACCGCCAATATTGTGCTGCAGCCTCGCGACCGCCTCTTGATTCACCGCAGTCCGAACGCCATTCAGCCGGCGAGCGCTTACGTCCAGGGAGAAGTCGGAAAGCCGGGCCGTTATCCGCTGACGACTAACATGACAGTCGCTGATCTGATTCGCGTCGGGGGCGGGCTGAAGCCGAGCGCTGATACGCAAACCGCCGATCTAACGCATTATCTGTGGCCAGACCACGGACAATTGACCGGACAACAGCAAACCATCCCAATTTCAGCAGCACTGTCCGGAGAGGCGAGCGCCAACTTGCCCTTGAGCAACGGCGACGTGCTCACGATTCGCCAGCTTCCGGGTTGGAATGATATTGGCGCGTCCATCAGCGTAAAGGGCGAAGTGAAGCATCCCGGAACGTATGGAATTCGTCCCGGCGAGCGCCTTAGCTCGGTTCTCGAACGCGCAGGAGGGTTCCAACAGGACGCGTATGTTTATGGCGCGATCTTGGAGAGAGCTCAAGTCCGCGAACTCCAAACGAAAGAGCAAACGCAGCTGATGCTTCGCGTGAAGGACTTGCAAAATAATGTGGAACTCCTGCCGGAAGGCGATGCGAATCAGAAACGGGCAAAGGAAAATGCGTTGCGGCAGTATCAAAACGCTCTGACCCAATTGGGAACGAACGTACCGATAGGGCGGGTAACTATGCGGATCTCGCCCGACATGAATCGCTGGAAAAACACTGCGGGCGACGTGGAAGTCAGAGCGGGAGATACGCTTGTTATTCCCAAGCGTCCCAGCTTTGTTATGGTCACCGGCCAGGTTTTCAATCCGACGGCGGTTTCTTATCGCCCAGGAAAAAGCGCTAAATGGTACCTCAGTCAATCTGGCGGTCCCACAGCAGTGGCTAACAAGAAAGCGATTTTTGTGATCCGCGCGGATGGCTCTGTTATAGGCGCGAAGGAAGGTTTGTGGTCGGGACCCTCTCTTAGCGCTGTATTGCAGCCTGGAGACACAGTTGTTGTTCCGGAAAAGGCAATCGGCGGCGGCGTTCAGTGGCAGACGCTGTTCTTGGCTACCCAAGTGGCGTCATCTGTTGCAAGCACGATATTTATTGCGTTGCGTTACTGATCGGAACTTTAATGGTTCGTTGGTGGACAGGTTTAGGACTCGGACTTAGCTTGCTTGGGGCCTTGGTGTTGGGCACGAGTTGTTATGCCATGCCACAGGGGCCGCAAGCGAGTGTTGGGGCAAACAAGAGCACGGATGAAACCGGAAGCCCAGATCGCAAAGTTAGCAAGCCCGAAACGTTGGCGCGACCGGTTGCGCAGTGGGAAGACCGCGAGAATAGCGTGGGGCTGCATTTGCTGAAGAACATCGCTGAAGATCAGAAAGCGCTCTGGATCGGCCCGAAGAATCTGCATTGGGCTGATGCGGACTGGCTCGTGCCAATGGGCGGCGCGGCCGCAGCGATGTTTGCGACCGACTCGACGTACAGTCGGCACCTCTCTAATTCTCCAAATCGTATTAAGTACAGCAACGATATTTCGAACTACGGGCTCGCGTCGATGATCGGAATTGGAGGAGGTCTGTATTTGTGGGGCCACCTCACGCACGACGATCACAAAATTGAAACCGGCATTCTTGCAGGCGAAGCCGCTATTGATACTCTCGCGCCGGTCTATGCCTTGAAGTACGCCTTCGGTCGTGAACGCCCGTTGCAGGACAACTATCGAGGCGGATTTGGCCAAGGTGGCGTTTCATTTCCGTCGCAACACGCAGCAGCCGTATGGTCGATAGCCAGCGTTATCGCACATGAATATCCCGGCCCGCTGACCTCGCTATTCGTTTACGGACTGGCCTCAGCCGTCAGCGCCTCGCGCATAACTGGCAAGCAGCATTTTCCCTCCGACGTACTGGTCGGCAGCGCCATCGGCTGGTTCGAAGGCATGTACGTCTACCGCAAACACCACGACCCCAGAATTGGCGGCGGCGAATGGGAAACCTACGCCGAAGCGCATGACCGTTCGGAACGCAGCGTAGGCAACTTGGGCTCCCCGTATGTACCGCTAGACAGTTGGATTTACCCGGCGATGGAGCGCCTTGCGGGGCTTGGGGCGATTAACGATGAGTTCATGGGGATGCGCCCGTGGACGCGCGGCGAGTGTGCGCGGCTTGTGAATGATGCGGCAGATCAGTTGTCGGCCGTTGGGACCGAAAATAGTGAGGCATCGACACTTGTCGATGCGCTTCAGCGCGAATTCAAGTCGGAGACTGACGGAGCGGGCAGTAATGGTGGTGGTGCATTTCGTTTGGAGTCTCTGTATTCGCGCGCTGAAAACATTTCCGGCGCGCCGCTCAACGATGGCTTCCATTTTGCGCAAACGCAAATTAACGATTTTGGACGCCCTTATGGCCAAGGCTGGAGCACGACGAACGGCTTTTCGGCTTACGCTACACGAGGACGATGGGTGACGTACATTCGTGGCGAGTTGCAAACTGCCCCCGCTGTCCCCGCCCTTCCTTTAACAGCACGCGAGGCGATTCAAACTGCGGACAATAACGGCCTGCCCCCTGCTGTTGGTCGGCCTTCCGTCAGCAACGTCAAACTTCTTGATTCGTATGTCGGGGTCATGTGGTCGAATTGGCAGATTTCTTTCGGAAAGCAAAGTCTTTGGTGGGGACCAGGCGATGGCGGCCCCATGATGTACAGCAACAACGCAACTCCGATCAACATGTTCAGGGTAAATCGAGTCACTCCTATCAAAATGCCCGGAATCCTTAGTTGGCTCGGCTCGCTGCGAATAGAAGTCTTCGTCGGTCAACTCGAGGGTTCCGAATTCATGGTGAATCCCTCCGGTTTCGTTGGCCAATTCGGTCAATCACTGTCGCCTCAGCCGATTTTGCATGGGCAGCGATTCAGCTTCAAACCGACTTCCAACTTCGAATTTGGGTTCTCCCGGACCACGGTTTACGGGGGACCGGGCTATCCTCTCACCACGCACAATTTTGTCCGGAGTCTATTCAGCGGAGGAAATGAACTATTTGGGAATGTGAACAAACCTGGTGACCGTCGTTCAGGATTGGACTTCAGCTATCGCTTGCCGGGTTTACGCAAGTGGCTGTCATTCTACGGCGACGGCTTTGCAGACGATCAGTTTTCTCCGATCGCGTATGCTGACCGATCGGCCTGGCACGCGGGAATGTACCTATCTCATTTCCCGCTTGTTCCAAAACTGGACCTGCGAGTCGAAGGTGTTTTCACGGACTTACCAGCTGGCGGCCTAGTTGGCCATGGTTTTTTTTATTTCAATGGGACTTGGAGGACCGGGTACCGGAATGACGGGAATTTGATCGGCAGCTGGATTGGCAGGGATGGACAGGGCGCGCAAGCATGGATGAATTACTGGTTCACGCCGAAGAATCGCATTCAGGTCAACTACCGGCATGAAAAAGTGAGCCAGCAATTCGTTTCCGGAGGTGGAACGCTTACCGATGTGGGGGCCCGCGGTGATTATTGGGTACGCCCCAATCTGAGCCTGTCAGGCACGGTGCAATACGAGCAGTGGCTCTTCCCTGTGATTCAATCAAGCCGTTCGACAAACGTTTCCGCTACGGTAGAGATCTTATTCCAGCCGCAAAAGTTGTTCAGGCATTCCGACCAGGGTGCAGCGGGAAGCGCGTCAGGGAATGGAGACCAGCCGTGAATTTTGCGAGCAGCGCTCCAGTCCGACAGCCTTTGCCCGAATCGCCCGACCGCGACGTTCCCGAAACGTTTGTGGCGCCCGAGACACTGGAGACCAACGACGGAGCGCTTGCACACCTGCAACTTCTTTGGCGGCGTCGCGGGTTGTTATCCCGCGTGGCGATGTACGCGCTGCTTGCGAGCACTGTGATCGCCCTGCTGATCCCTTCGCGGTACGAATCCACGGCACGTTTGATGCCGCCGGATAACCAGTCGAGCTCCGGTCTGGCCATGGTGGCTAACATGATGTCCGGCGCTGGAGGTGCCGCCGGTAGTAGCGGCCTTGCGGGGATGGCTGGGAACTTGTTAGGCATTAGGAGCACGAGTGACATTTTCGTTGGCATCCTGACCAGCCGCACCGTACAAGACAAGTTGATCCAGCAGTTTGACTTGAGGAAGCTTTATGGGGATCCGCGTATGGAGGATGCGCGGAAGAGCTTGGCGGCGCATACATCGATTGCCGTAGATCGCAAGAGTCAGATCATCTCCATCACCGTAACGGACAAGAGCCCCCAACGCGCCGCAGCGATGGGGCAGGCATACGTGGAAGAGCTTAATCAACTAGTGGCCGAGCTGAGCACCTCTTCGGCGCGCCGCGAGCGAATCTTCCTCGAAGAGCGTTTGCAAGGCGTCAACAGGGATTTAGAAGCGGCGGAGAAGAATTTCAGCGAGTTTGCCAGTAAGAACACGGCAATCGATGTGAAAGAACAGGGCAAAGCCATGGTTGGGGCGGCCGCGATGATTCAAGGCCAGCTTATTGCAACGCAATCGCAATATGAAGGATTGCGTGAGATTTATACGGATAACAACCCACGCGTGCGCACGACAAAGGCTCGTGTTGATGAACTAAAGCGTCAGCTGGAGAAAATGGGAGGCAAGGGCGAGAGCACCACAAGCATTTCGGACCAGCCAGGCGACTCCATGTACCCCTCAATCAGGAAATTGCCACTGCTCGCGGTGAGCTGGTCGGACCTTTACAGGCGGTCGAGGATTCAGGAAGCCGTTCTCGAAGCCCTCACAAAAGAATACGAGATGGCCAAAGTCCAAGAAGCGAAGGAAATTCCAACGGTGAAGGTTCTGGACATCGCTCAGATTCCGGATAAGAAGTCCTTTCCACCTCGCTTGCCGTTAATTGTTCTTGGGACGATTTTGGGACTCGGCTTTGCAGGAGCGTGGGTGTTGGGAAACGAGACATGGCAAGCAACCGATACAAAGGATCCGCGAAAGATGTTCGCTCAAGAGGTTTTCGCGACGATGATGGCACGCATCCCTGCGTTCACGCATAACGGCTCAGGGGAACATTCCGGCAACGGCAGCGCCTGGCGCTGGCTGCGCATCCGCAAGAGCGACGGCAGCACCAAGCAAGCTTAGGTTTTTTGCTGTAACTAGTTTAATGCAAAAGGGTTAGGTCACAAAGCGCCCTGTAAGTGACGGGGCGAAGCTGTCTGGAAGCTGGTTTAACAACGTTTATGCAAACAGTAAATCCATACAGTACAACACACGGCGCGACCCGAGGGGCCGTGCGTGAAGAATTTGGGAATTTGCCGATGGAGTACACCGAACCGCGCTGGTACGCGGCGTACACCAGCGCGAACCACGAGAAACGTGCGGCACTTCAATTGGTGCAAAGATCCGTTGAGCATTTTCTTCCGCTATATGAATCGGTGCGGCGGTGGAGAGACCGCCGCGTGAAGCTGCAAATGCCGCTATTCCCTGGCTACATTTTTGTGCGATTGGCGCTGCGCGATCGACTTCAGGTATTGCAGGTTCCAGGAGTGGCGCGGCTGGTGGGCTTCAACGGGATGCCGTGCGCGCTGCGCGATTCAGAGATCGAGGCGATGCAAACGTGCCTGGAGCGCAAAGCGAGCCTCGAGCCGCATCCGTATGTGCAGGTTGGGCGGCGCGTGCGTGTCAAATGCGGGCCGCTCGCGGGTCTCGAAGGTATCGTAGTGCGAAAGAAGAACCGGGTTCGCTTCGTTATTTCGCTCGATTTGATTCAGCGCTCCGTTGCCGTTGAGGTGGAAGCGGGCGACGTCGAAGGAGTTTGAAGAGTGCCCCCAACCGAAGTGGACGCCGCAGATATTGAACGCGTGTCTTGAATCGTGAACAGTCCGCAAATTCCTGATTCTTCCATGTCCAATGACACTCCATCGCCCAGTCTCGACGGAATGGGAGGGGGGCAGGGCCCCTCGTTGCTTCGGAACGGTCTATACAACGTGGGGGGAGCAACTGTGCGCGGCGCGGTCGGGCTGCTCACAATTCCCTTCCTAATTCGGTTCCTGGGGATTCGGGAGTATGGCGTTTGGTCCCTTGTGTACGCGGTCTTCGCATTGATGACTATGAGCGAGGCTGGGATCTCGGTAGCGGCGTCGGTATTCCTATCCAAGGACCTTGCTAGAAACGACTTCCGTGAAGCCGGCAGGACTCTAACCTTTATACTGAGCAGTGCCGTACTACTGTCGGCCGCGCTGGGCGTGTTTCTCTGGAATGTCGGCCCCCTGATCGTGCGGCCACTCTCTGCCTTTGGGATCGCTGAACGCGCGGATGCCGGCCACGCGCTGCAAATAGCGGGCTTTGCCGTTTCGGCTTTCATCCTTCAAAGGACCCTAGTGGGGGTCGAGCAAGCATTCAACCGCTACGCAGCAATTAACGCTCTTGAACTTTGCCAGTCCGTGCTGGCAAACGTGGGGCTGGTGGTGGTGGCTTGGCTAGGCGGCAGAACGATTGACATGATGAAATGGCAGGTTTTCGTTTGCGCCCTTCTGCTAGCTGCACATTGTGGGGTGGTTCTCTGGCTTCTTCGCAGCAAGGGGCTGAGGTTCGAATGGAGCAAGAGCAAGGCGCGGCAGATCTTCCGCTATAACCTGGCTACATGGACCGCTACGCTGGGGAGTGCCGCATTCGGCCAGTGCGATCGGTTCATTGTCGGCGGGGTTCTCGGGGCGCCCGTTCTTGGCATCTACTCAGCCATCATTAACATAACCTCGAAGATCAATTCATTCTCTGCGACAGCGGTGCAGCCGCTTGTTCCATCGCTCAGTCGCGATTTAGTGCTGGACGCCCCAGTCGAGGGCCGAATTCGTCAGGCAACGCACGTCAACGCACTGATAGCTATTGAAGCGGGCATTTTCCTCTATGTCTTGGCCGATTGGGTAATGCAGGTGCTGGCTCCAGGGGCGACGGCCCGGGAGCACATTCTGGGATTAAAGATTGCGGCAATTATTTATGCTCTCTATTCCCTCAATGCGCCCGGTTTCTACATTCTCTTTTCCGTCGGGGGGGCGCGGACAAATGCCGCTGTGACACTATCCAGCGGCGTCGTTTCCTTGGCTTTGATTCTCATGGGAGCACGCTACTTCGGCCTGTTGGGCGCGCTGGCGGGCAATGCCGGTTATCTGGGCACGTTTTTGCTGGTAGTGGCAGGCCTGAGGAAGACGGGAATTGCCTTAAGCCGTTACCTACAATGGATGGCATTCCCACTTCTCTGGCTCGCAATAGCACTAATTGCCGGCACGATGCTGCAAGGACATCTCCTGTGGCAGACCGTTTTCGTGATAGTTCAGGCAGCTTTGTTGATACTTTGGTTTTTGCGCGATCATGGCAAAGCGCCCGGGATTGTGTTCGGAATCGGACGCCCGTCTGAGAGCTAGGAAGCTAGAGGTGGAGAAGAGGCTCAATGGCTACTATCGCCGTTAACCCGCGCACGCCGGAAAAAGCGGGTGATTCAGGGATGGTTTGGCTGCGTAAAAGTATCTCTTGGCGGTTGGGATTTTGGAAACAACAGCTGGCTTTCTTGCGGGACAGGAAGATCTATGCCGATTTTTTCTCGCCGGGTTACCAGCGTCACAATATCTCGCGCCTGCAACATCTGGAAAGTCTTGGGTTAGACTTGGCCCGGAAGAGCGTGCTGGAAACCGGGGCTGGGATCGGCGACCACAGCTTGTTCTATCTATATCGAAACTGTCGACTACTAGCTGTAGAAGGCCGTGCGGGCCACGCAAAGAAGCTTTCAGAGAGGCTTGGGATCGATGTGAAGATCGTAGATCTCGACCGGGAACCCGAAAGGTTGGAACAGTTTGGCCGGTTCGATTTGGTGCATTGCTACGGTCTTCTCTATCATCTTTCAGATCCTGCCCGATTTTTGTCCACGGTCTCTCGCGTTGGCGACTGTCTACTTCTGGAGACCTGCGTTTCGTTTGGTGACGAACTCAGTCCTAATAAATGCAGAGAAATCAGCTCTATTCCCTCTCAAGCTCTTCATGGAGAAGGATGCCGACCCACCCGCGAATGGATATTCGATCAGTTGAAACTCCACTATCGATATGTGTACGCGACCAGGACACAACCTCGCCACCCTGAATTCCCGACCGACTGGACCGGGCCGGCGGGCGAACACACCCTCCTAAAAAGAGCCGTGTTCGTTGCTAGCCATAGTCCTATCTGCAACCCAAATCTGGTTACGGAACTTCCCCAGCAGCAACCTTGGTGGTAGTTTTCACGCACGTCTGAAAATGGTTTCTCCGAAACGGCGGTAACGACCCGTCCTTGCGTCATACCGGCCAAAATTTAGAGCACCTCAAATCAGAGGGAAGTTTGCCCAGCGTCATAACGGCGGTCAAGAACGCAACACGCAGCACCCTGCGTCGAATCGGTTTTGACCTGATTCGCTACAACCCGCAGAAGACCCACGAAGCTGCGCTGGGCAGACTACTGGCGGTGCGCGAAATTGATACGGTCCTGGACATCGGGGCGAACGAGGGCCAGTACGCGACGATGGTGCGGCGGGCGGGCTTCCGGGGAAGGATCATCTCTTTCGAGCCGCTGGCAGAGGCGCATTCCAAGCTGAGGCAGGCAGCGGCCCGCGATCCATTGTGGACAGTGGCGCCGCGAATGGCGTTGGGAGACGACGAGGGAACCTTGTTGATGCATGTCGCTGCGAACAGCGCATCCAGCTCCGCCCTGTCGATGCTGGACGCGCACCTCGATGCAGCGCCCGAGTCAGCTTATATCGGGTGTGAGACGGTCCCGGTTTCCAGGCTCGACAGGGTTGCCGAAGAGATGGGGGTGGGCGGCCGAAACCTCTTTCTCAAAATCGATGTGCAAGGCTTTGAGCCCAAAGTACTCGGAGGAGCCCCGCGGCTTCTCGACAGGATTCGAGGCGTCCAGCTCGAGCTTTCTCTAGTTCCGCTCTATGACGGGGAAACGCTCTTTCTGTCGCAAGTAGATTGCCTGGCAAGGAAGGGCTTCGATCTGTGGGGCTTGATGCCCAGCTTCATCGACAAGAAAACAGGCCGGACGCTGCAAGTCGACGGCATTTTCTTTCGTCCTGATGCGCGCTCAAATGGTCAGCGGGCACTGGAGGAAATTGAACCATGAGCGCTATATCGCAACCACAAGCCGCCCTAGGAGTGCGACCCATTGTGGCCAAGGGCACCATCGGCGACATGGCTTGCTTCCTCGTGCCTGCCCTCGCGTTCTTGTATGTGCGTCTTGGGGGAGTGCTCTACGCAACCGACGTGTGCCTATTGGCTGCATTCCCGTTCGTCGCATATAGGCATCGCAGGTGGTTACAATTAAAGCCCGTCCGAAAATTTTTGTACTTGGGTTTATTGTGGCTGGCCGCTCAAGTCATAACCGATATCATCCGTCATTCGGCGTTTGAGGATTATTCTCGAGGCTGGCTCAAGATTCTGCTTACTCTGACGCATTTTGCCACGATTGCGCTGCTGATTCGACAATCGCAAAGGCGGTTCGTCCTCTACGGCGCCGGGTTGGTTCTGGGAGGTGTACTGACATTCTTCATCGCGCCCGGTGTATTCGCGGAGGACTATCCTTGGAAGTTTGGCCTGGGCGTGCCAATAACGCTGCTGGTCTGTCTCGTCGCCGGAATGCTAGGGCGGCGGAGGCGAGTGGCGGCCGTGACCATGCTTGCGGCCATCGGCGCCATCAACCTAGCCGCGGGATTCCGCAGCATGGGCGCTCTTTGCGCGGTAGCGGCCATTTACTCCTATTTCCAGCTCTCACCCAAACTTGCTGATAGCCGGCTGCGGAAGCGGCGAACGATCTTGACAGTCGCAAGTTTGGCTGTCGGAGTGTTGGGAATAGCCGCAATTTACGCGTATGGCGTTCAGGGCGGCTGGTTTGGTGGGACTGAGCAGGAGAAGTATCAAATGCAGAGCAGCGGGGCCGGCGGCGTGCTTCTGGGCGGACGAATCGCCCTTCTGGCGTCATCGGTCGCGATTATCGATTCCCCTCTCCTCGGCCATGGCTCATGGGCTAAAGATCCTATATACAAAGGCATTCTTTTAGCAAGCATTGTCGAGCTAGGGTACGAAAATGAAAGTGTAGTTGACGAGTTCGAAGACGATCTGATTCCATCGCATTCCTACCTGTTCGGGGCGTGGGTGGAATCAGGGATCGTGGGTGCGGTGTTCTGGTTCTGGGTTTTGTGGCTTGCTGCCAGGACGGTGATCCGCGCCTCTGGCCGAGAGCCTTTGTTTCCTTTCTTCACCTTGATTGGAATGCTCCTTATATGGAACGTGCTGTTTTCTCCTTACGGAGCAGACGGTCGGTTCACGGCTACGTACTTCGTGTACGCGATGATCCTGTTTGCCCTGCACACGCAAGCTCAAAAACGTACAGCCACTGATGCACAAAGTCTCGATCGTAACCATCTCGTTTAACCAAGGGGAGTTCCTGGAGCGCGCGATCTGGTCGGTCGTGGAACAGGATTACCCCGATATTGAGTACATCGTCGTCGATCCGGGATCGACGGACGGCAGCCGTGACATCATCGAGCGGTACCGGTCGCGCATAGCGAGGGTGATCTACGAGCCCGATCGCGGACCTGCCGATGGCCTGAACAAGGGATTTGCCAGGGCGACGGGTGACATCTTCGGGTTTCTAAATTCAGATGACGTATTATTTCCGGGAGCAGTTCGGAACGCGGTCGCATTCCTGAACTCCAACGAAGCGGACGTGGTGTCCGCGCATGCCACGGTAATCGACGCAGAAGACCGACACTTGAGGATGGCATACTCTGAACCCTTCTCCCTAAGGATGTTTGCCTATGGAGCTTGTGTGTTGGTTCAGCCCTCTACGTTCTTCCAGCGCGAAGCCTTTGAGCGCGCACAGGGATTCAACGTTGAAAACAGGGCTACCTGGGATGGCGAACTGTGGGTGGATATGGCACTTTCGGGCGCACGCTTTACTTTGGCGGATGGGGTTTGGAGCGGGTACAGACTTCATTCCCAGAGTATTACGTCATCGAGGAAGCTGCTGCAACAACAACAGGACGACCAGAAGCGAATGTTCCGCAAGATCTTAGGGCGCGATAGTGGCGGCGCCGATCGGCTGGTCGCGCACGCCTGTCGCGTTCGCAAGCATCTGCGGAGTCCGAGAGCACTTTATGAGCGAGTAGTCAGAGGGCCGATATCCGGGCGGTTTGCGTAGATAAAATTGAAGGCTCGTATTCTTTGCATACGTGTGCAGCACTGGCTGAAGGAGCTGTCAAAGAAGTGACCCGGCAAATTTGTCTGGGTAGACGGCACAGCCCGAGTGACCAGCGGGTTCAGGAAAGTACAATCTCGATGAGGATTCTACAGGTTGTTTGCACGCTGGCGCCGCGATATGGGGGGCCAGCCGTGGCGTGCCCCGAGCTCTCGCGCGAGTTGGTGCGGCAAGGGCATCAAGTTTCGATTTTCACGAGCAACTGCGATGGTTCGGGGAATTTGGATGTTCCGCTGGACCGTCCGGTGATAAAGGACGGCGTCGAAGTCCGCTATTATCACGGCTGGAGCCGGTTGGGCAAGTACATGTTTTCGCCGGGGTTGTGGCGGGCGCTTGGTGAAAACGTCGCGAAATTTGACGTTGCGCAAGTCTGGGCGGTGTACAGTTTTTCGACCACGGCGGCCTCGTACTGGTGCCGCAAACGCGGCGTACCCTATATCGTTTTTCCTCACGGCTCGTTGGATCCCTATTTGCGTCGCCGAAACCGTCCGCGAAAATGGATCTATACGAAACTTTTTGCGGAGCGCGATTATCGGAAAGCGCCGGCGGTCCTTTTTAACACGAGTGAGGAAATGCGCCTGGCATCGGACTGGTCAGGTTTCGCGCGGCCGAATGGCAGCAACGGCGCGATGCAGAAACGCTTTGTTGTGCCGATAGGTGTGGACTCGAAATGGTTCCAGGAACCGAATGCCGCCGCCGTCGCGCGCTTGCGAGGCAGGTACCCGGCGCTTGCCGGGCGTAAGGTGGTCCTTTACATGGGAAGGCTCACCTTCAAGAAAGGCCTGGACATTTTGTGCCGTGCTTTCGCGAAAATTGCTCGTGAGCGCGATGACCTGCACATGCTCCTGGCGGGGCCGGCGGATGAGGGCTACGAGCAGAAGGTGCGCGGGTGGCTGGCGGACGGCGGTGTTCTGGAGAAGACTACGTTTGCCGGGCTGATGGAAGCCGAAGACCGGTTCGCCGTGATGCAATTAGCCGACGTTTTTGCATTATCTTCATACACAGAGAATTTTGGGCAAGCGGTGGCGGAAGCCATGGCCAGCGGGCTGCCGGTGGTGATTTCCGACCAAGTGAACATCTGGCCGGAAGTATTGAAGGCGGACGCCGGACTTGTGGTGCCGTGCGATGCGGACGCGACAGCGCAGGCCCTGCGCGCGGTGGTCAACGATCCCGTTCGGAGGCGGCAGATGGGAAGCAACGGACGTCGCTGGGTCGCGGAAAACCTTCCCTGGGACAATGTTGGCGCGCAAATGGTTCATGTTTACGAGGATTTGGTCAAATAAACGTCCCTCACTGGATTCATGAATCCCTCTTCAAGGAGATATCTTACCGCGCATGTCACACTGGGCCTTACGCACAAGAACTGCGCTGAAACCAGCGTGGGGTCGGCTACTAAAGCTACTATATCCCAAAATGGCATTTCCCCCTTATTCGCCGAGTGTCGAGAAAGAACTATTCTCGTCGGCAGATCCCGTGCGGCTTGGTACTTTGGCTCTCGCCATCGAACGACTGAAAACAGAATCGATTCCTGGCGCCATGGCGGAGATCGGCGTGTGGCGCGGAGCCACAAGCAAATTCCTGCACAGTGCCGCGCCATCGAGGAAACTTTATTTGTTTGACACATTTCAGGGCTTCGCGAATGGCGATGAGCGTTTCAGGGACACCAGCGTAGATTTCGTTAAGAATTTGCTTGGCAATCCGGCCAATGTAGAGTTCCGCGTCGGGCTCTTCCCCTACACGGCCGTGGGACTCGAGAGTGAACAATTTAGCCTTGTCATGTATGACGCTGACTTGTTCGAGCCTGCCGCGGCGGCGCTTGAATTTTTCTATCCACGGTTGCTTTCGGGCGGCTACTTCTTCCTGCATGACTTCAACAACAAGGAGTACGATTGGGCCGTCCGGCGAGCCACAACAAACTTCCTGCGTGACAAGCCGGAGAAAATCATCGAGATTTCTGACAGACGCGGAACGGCTTTTTTCCGTAAACTCTGAATCCACCATCGCCGCGCTCATCAATTTGGGCTTCAACGAAGCGCATCCGCAGCATGGAATTGTCCGGAGCGAGATTCCAGGTATCGAGGATGTAGAAGAGTGTGACGGATGGGCGGGCGTTTGCGTGGAAGCTAGCTAGAAACCTTGACGCAATGATCGTTTCACGTAGGAGCTGATGATTTAATAAATTTGAAGCGAGGACTATGAGAAGGGCGCTCATCACCGGAATCACCGGCCAGGATGGAGCTTACCTGGCAGAGTTTCTATTGAAAAAGGGTTACGAAGTCCACGGAACTAAGCGGCGTGCTTCGCAGTTGAATACCGCGCGTATTGACCACCTTTATGAGGATCCACACGTCCAGCATCGGAGTCTCATTCTGCATTACTGTGATCTGACCGATTCCAACAGCGTCATGAGCGTAGTACAGAGGGTACAACCAGACGAGATCTATAATCTCGCGGCGCAAAGCCATGTGGGGGTCTCCTTCGAACAACCTGAATACACTGCCGATACCGACGCTTTGGGAACTCTGAGGCTGCTGGAGGCAATCCGTACGCTCGGCCTCGCGAAGAAAGCGCGCTTTTACCAGGCATCCACGTCTGAACTCTACGGCAAGGCGGCAGAAATCCCTCAGACGGAACGGACGCCCTTCTATCCCCGGTCACCCTACGCTGTGGCAAAAATTTATGCATATTGGATAACCGTGAATTATCGTGAGGCATATGGCATCTATGCATGCAATGGTATTTTGTTTAATCATGAATCTCCGGTGCGCGGAGAAACCTTTGTGACTCGAAAAATTACACGAGGTCTTGCCCGCATCAAGATGGGACTGGAGAATTGTCTTTATCTCGGTAACCTGAATGCCAAACGGGATTGGGGCCATGCCAAGGACTATGTTGAAATGCAGTGGCTCATGCTGCAGCAGGAACACCCAGAAGATTTTGTGATCGCAACTGGCGAGCAGCACTCCGTGAGGGAATTTGTGGAACTGGCCGCACGAGAAATTGGCATGGACATCGAGTGGAAGGGTAAAGGTGCGGAAGAAAAAGGATACATCTCCGACGGCAGGTGCATCGTAAGCGTTGATGCCAAATATTTTCGACCGACCGAGGTAGATACTTTACTCGGCGATGCGACGAAGGCCAGGACGAAATTGGGTTGGAGGCCTAACGTAAGTTTCAGAGATCTGGTCAAGGAAATGGCCGCTTCAGACTTAAAGGGGGCTGAGCGAGACCGCTTAGTCAAAGATAACGGCTACAACGTCTATCAATATCACGCCTAGCGATGAATTACGATTCGAAGATCTATGTTGCGGGTCACCGCGGACTCGTTGGCTCCGCTCTCGTGAGACGTTTGCGAGCTCTCGGATTCGAAAACCTCATATTGAAGACGCACGCGGAGCTCAATCTGGCAAAACATGATGCCGTCAAGCAATTTTTCGCAGTGGAGCGGCCTCAATACGTTTTCTTAGCGGCTGCCAAGGTCGGCGGAATCTTGGCAAACGATACCTTTCCAGCGCAATTCATCCATGAAAATCTTCAAATCACCCTCAATGCCATTCATGAGGCGTATGAGAGTGGGGTCGATCGCCTTTTTTTCTTGGGTTCAAGCTGTGTGTACCCGAAGCATGCGCCCCAGCCAATCAATGAAGATGCGCTGCTGAGCGGGCCCTTGGAGTCAACGAATCGCCCATATGCGCTTGCAAAAATCGTTGGCATCGAGATGTGCAGCGCTTACAACCGGCAGTACGGGACGCGATTCTTAGCGGGAATGCCCACCAATTTATACGGCCCCAACGACAATTACGACCGCAACTACTCGCATGTGGTACCGGCGCTGATCCGAAAAATGCATGAAGCCAAGGCGAGTGGCGCAGATGAAGTAGTTATTTGGGGAACAGGCCAGCCACGCCGCGAATTTCTCTATAGCGACGATGCTGCCGACGCCTGCATATTTTTAATGAACCTACCCGACGACAAGTTGATGACTATTACCGGTAGTGATCAGACCTGGCCCACCATCAACATTGGTTGCGGCGAAGACCTAACGATACGGGAACTATCCGAACTCATTGCGAAAGTTGTAGGGTTCAAGAACCATCTTTTGTTTGATCACTCCAAACCGGATGGAACACCGAGAAAACTTCTGGATGTTAGCCGTCTCCGGACTATGGGATGGAAGGCACGTATCTCTCTGCGGGAAGGTCTGGCAATGGCCTATGAGAGCTTCCTGGAGAACAATCAGCTGATTGCCGGCGCAGATCGGATGTTTTCATAAGGATGGACGGGGAATAAGCATTGGAGCGAACGATTCCGGAAGTCGAGCAGTCAATAAGCAGCGCTGCATCCGAGCCCGCTCTGTCGTTTGTGGCTGCTCCGTCGGAGAGCCGCTGCATTCTTTGCCGAGCAGCCCTCGAAATGAGCGTCGGGGGATTGTCGGACACGCGTTTTGGGGTTCCCGGTTCGTACGACATCTACCGCTGCACTCGGTGCGACCTTGAACAAATGTTTCCTAGACCGTCCATGTCCGAGCTGAAGACGCTCTATGAGACGTACTACAACTTCGGTGGAGAGAAAGGCACTCGTTACACGCGGTGGAGAGATCATTTTTTCCTTTCATTCTTGAACCGGCTCTGGTCTGTTCTCGATGGCGACATTTCCTTCTATCAACAGCGGGGGACAGGTCGGCTTATGGATATTGGCTGTAACGAGGGTCGCGGTCTACGGATCTACGCTAGGAACGGTTTTCAGGTAGAAGGCCTCGAGCTCAACGAAACGGCGGCGGCTGTCGCACGGGAATCCGGCTTCAGTGTTCACACATGTTTGCTGCCGGATTTTGTTCCCGGACGGCCGTACAACGTTGTTGTGTTGTCAAACGTGTTGGAACACTCGTTGGATCCTCGCCAAATGTTAGGGAATGTTCATCGAATTCTCGCGGGTGGCGGCCAAGTGTGGATCAGTTGCCCTAATAGTGAAAGTTGGTTCAGGCAGGTATTCGGACGAAGTTGGATTAACTGGCATGTTCCATTTCATATTTTTCATTTTTCCGGCGTAACTCTTCGTCGCACGTTGGAAGAAGCTGGGTACGCTCAAATAGAAGTCCGTCAGATCACGCCTGCCTTGTGGTTCGCCCAATCGCTAATCGCGTATTTCTTTGCGACCAAAGGTAAGAAGAATCGGCAACTACGAAACCCGTTCCTGACTCTGTTCATCATGCTTTTCGCTAGATTCGTACTATTCCCCGTCTTGTGGTTGGCGAACAAGTGCGGCCGCGGCGATTGTTTGCTGACCGTGGCAACGAAAGCCTAAGCGATGCGCGTGCTAATTCACGGTATAGACTTTTCCCCAGTAGAGGTTGGGATCGGAAAATATACGGGGGAGATGGCCAAGTGGCTCTCTGTCCGGGGACACCAGGTTCGAGTTGTGACGATAGCCCCCCACTTTCCACAGTGGAAGACTTTTGAGGGGTATTCTTCGTGGCGGTACAGCCGGGAAGTGTGGCTACCAAGTAACGGGTCAAGGGGCACTCTGAGAGTGACTCGTTGCCCTGCGTGGATCCCTGGCGATCCCCGGAGCTGGAAGCGAATACTTCATTTGGTGAGCTTTGCGTTCAGCAGTGTCCCCGCTATGCTGCTGCAGGTCCTCTGGCGCCCTGACATTGTGTTGATGATCGAGCCGACTATGTTCTGTGCACCTCATGCACTCCTCGTCGCGATGGCAACCGGCTCAAGTTCGTGGCTTCACGTGCAGGACTTCGAGATAGATGCGGCGTTTCAGCTTGGAAGTCTGCCCCCTCGACTGAGACAGCTAGCTGACGCAGCGGAACGATTTCTAATGTCTAAGTTCGATCGGGTTTCCACAATTTCGGATCGCATGATCCAGCGACTCTCCGCTAAAGGCGTAGACTCCGCAAGGAGCGTCCTCTTTCCAAATTGGGCGGATACATCGGCGATTTATCCCATGACTACCAGCGCAACTGCTTTGCGTGAACAGGTTGGGATTGCTGACGGGGCGATTGTGGCTCTTTTTTCCGGCAGCATGGGGACAAAGCAAGGCTTAAAGTTGTTGGTCGATGCCAGCCGCCAAATCGCTGCTCGTCCGGACATTCAATTCATTTTCTGCGGTGATGGACCATATCGAGAGACACTTCTCGCAGAGAAGGGAGACAACGTTACTATCCTTCCGTTACAGCCGGCCGATCGATTGAATGAATTGCTTAACTTGGCGGATATTCATCTACTTCCACAGTTGGCCGACGCCTCCGATTTGGTTATGCCCTCGAAACTAACTGGCATGATGGCGAGTGGCCGCCCAGTTGTTGCAACAGCTCATGCGGGAACGCAACTTGCGAGAGTTCTTGAAGGAAGAGGAATTGTTACTAGACCAGGAGACGTCGACGATTTTGTCTCTGCAATTACTAAGCTCGCGGAAGATGCAAACCTTCGAAATTTAATGGGCAAGGCCGCGCGCCAATATGCCGTGGAGCATATGGACCGTGGTGAGATTCTAAGCCGTTTTGAAGTCGCAATTAGAGAAACTTGTTGCAGTACTAAGACGCCTAAAGAAAACATTACCTCAACCAGTAAAGAACGGCTGCCGCTGAGTTAGGCCTTTAAAACTAGTTATTCCCAGCGCTTCAAGAAGACCGACGCGACTCCTACGAGAGCCGACGAGGGTGTGGAAACGTTATCCGAAATCCCGTCCGAGATTTATTTGGGCGATTTACACAGCGTGCTCGGGCTGAAAAGATTCAACCGTGAAGCCAGAGAGTAAGATGAGCGATTTCGAATTTCAACCGCCCAAGGTTGGCTCGACCGGGTGCACCCATTCAGACCAAGGCGATAGTCGATACCCTATGGTTAGCTTTTCCCCCGCCTGGGGCAGCTACGCGAATGTGGGGTGTAAGAGGTTCATGGACATCGTGGGCTCGGCAATTACAATGATAATTCTGTCCCCTCTCTATCTCGCACTTATGATTGCAGTGAAGCTGAGCTCGCCAGGTCCTGTGTTTTACCGCTGGCGAGTCGTCGGGAAGAGAGGAAGACCGTTCATTGGGTATAAGTTTCGTTCGATGGTCCCCGATGCAGATCGGTTGAAGAGTGAACTCGAATCATTAAATGAAATGGATGGGCCGGTATTCAAGCTCACCAATGACCCACGCATTACTTCTCTCGGCGCCTGGATGCGTCGGCATAGCTTGGACGAACTACCGCAACTCTATAGCGTGCTAAAGGGCGACATGAGTTTGGTTGGTCCTAGGCCTCCACTTGTTACTGAGTATGTCCGTTTCAACGACTTTCAAAAACAAAAGCTTACAGTGAAACCAGGCGTAACTTGTTTGTGGCAAATTAACGGCAGAAATGAGGTCAAAGATTTCGACGACTGGGTCAGGTTGGACCTGGAATACATCCGTAGTTGGAGCCCGAAGTTGGACTTGTGGATTCTCTTGAAGACTCTTGGTGAGGTTTTTGCTGGATCAGGGAGATAGAATCTGTTGTCAGGTTTCTCTGAAAAAATGACCTAAACGAGCCATTCCCATGCGGAGGAATTCGAGAATGCGAGTTTTGATAACAGGTGGCGCAGGTTTTATTGGGTCTCATTTGGTGGATCGCTTTCTGAAGGAGGGTTTCCAAGTTCGCGTCCTGGACAGTCTCGATCGGAAAGTCCATCCGAGCGGCCAGGCAACACACCTTCCTCGCGAAGTGGATTTCATTCGAGGAGACGTAACCGACCGCGACACACTACTTGCGGCCCTGAAGGATGTAGATGTAGTGTCCCATCAGGCAGCCTATCAGGATTACATGCCAGATTTCTCTCGATTCTTGCATGTAAATGCTGTTAGCACGGCTTTGCTTTACGAGCTGATCGTTCAAGAGAAGCTGCAGGTCAAGAAAGTCATAGTGGCCTCTTCTCAAGCGGTTTACGGGGAAGGTCAATATAGTTGCTCAGTTCATGGATTCTTCCAACCACACCCGAGGAGTCAGGATCAGCTCTTTCGGGCGGATTGGGATGTGAAATGTCCCGAATGTAATCAGCCGTCCAACGCACACTTGCTGACCGAAGAAAACACCAATCCATATAATCAGTACGCGGTTTCGAAACTCGCCGAGGAGAAAATTGCGCTTGGCATCGGCTGGCTTCATGGAATTCCGACCGTCGCTCTTCGTTATTCGATTACACAGGGCCCGCGGCAGTCTCTGTTCAACCAGTACTCTGGAGTCTGCCGCATATTTGTGGGGCGAGCTCTCCAACGAGAGCCGCTAATCGTCTATGAGGACGGCCTTCAGACTAGAGACTTTATTCATATCGATGACGTGGTAGCAGCAAACCTTCGAGTTTTGGAAAGCGACGATGCAAACTTTCAAGCGTTTAATGTCGGCAGCGGCAAGTCGACAACTGTGCTGGAGTATGCAGACCTTGTTCGCAAAAAGCTTTCGTCGGACGTAGAAATAAGCCTCGGTGGAGAATACCGACGCGGAGACAATCGGAACAGTGTGTCGAAGGTGGACAAACTTAAGCGGCTCGGATGGCGTCCCAAATACGACCTCTCGACAATCTTGGATGATTTTCTTACATGGGTTGAAAGTATTGGCGGAATCCCAGCGCAAATCCACGACGCGCACGGTGCAATGAGAAGAGCGGGAGTCGTTCTTCAGGCGAGTAATGGTCGTTAAGCTAGAGCCGCAAAAACTAAAACCTTCAAGAATAAATTCACGTCAAAGGTGCAAGGTGCAAATAAAAAGTTGCGGGCCCGGAAATACGTTGTACAGTTTCTGTAATTCGTTTTGCTAGTAAACGGTCCGAGAGTAGATGTGTGAATCCCGAGGAACGCCGCATGAACAGTGACAACGAGATTTTGGGCTCAAAGCAGTATTTTGAGGAATTACAACGTGTTCTGGTTTCTCTTTCACACGACGAGATTGACCAGATCGCTGATAACCTCGTGGAAGCTCACGAAGCCGGCCGCACGGTATATCTGTTCGGAAATGGCGGAAGCGCCTCATTGGCGTCACATCTTGCTTGCGATCTCGGAAAGGGCACAGCGTACTGCAACGGAGGCAAGAGGTTTCGTGTGCTCGCCTTGACTGACAATCTGCCTACGCTGACAGCTTGGGCGAACGATTCGAGTTACGAAGATGTTTTTTCGGAACAGCTGAGGAACTTTGTCCAGCCACAAGACATTGTGTTTGCCATAAGCGGAAGCGGAAATTCCAAGAATGTGCTAAATGCTCTGCGGGTGGCGCGAGAGGCGCGAGCAGCAACGGTTGGTATGTCGGGTTTCCAAGGAGGTGAGATGAAGTCTCTCTGCGACACCTGCGTCGTCGTTCCTTCTAACAACATGCAAATTATCGAAGATTTGCATCTCGCCATGGCGCACTCGATTTTTCGAATTGTGTACAGCAGGTTGTCTCAGCGTAGCATTTCTGCATCCTGCACGGGATAGATTCAATCTCGCTGCAGCGATGGCTGGCGACCGAAAAGCTTCCTGCGCACAAGGCCTAACTGCCTCACCCATCTTAAGATTAAATTCAAAAGAAACTCATAATCTCAGTCCTTCTAAAAAATGAGAGCTAAGAATATCCGCTATTTGATACTGGCTGCCGATTTGCTCTGGGTCCTCGGTGCCTTAGTAATTGGCATCAGCCTACGATACAGTCGCCAGGAAGGTGTGAACGATTTTGCGCAACATTTTCAAAGCTATTCGTTTGCGATGGTCGCTGCCATTGTGGCGTGGACTTTTCTTTACTTCGAGATGAGCCTAGATGGCTTTAAGGGCGGGTGGCATTTCCCCACGATTGTTTCCAAGCTGTTCGTAGCCGTTTCGTTTCTAATGGTCGTTTTATTGGCCGCTGCCTTCGTCACTCAGCATTTCTACTACTCCCGTCTCGTCCTGTTCTACTTTGCCCTTGCATATCTCCCCGGGATCGTTGGGGGGCGGTGTCTGGTCCGTTTTCTGGTCACCTCCGAGCTAAGAAATGCGGCAGATCGTCGCTGCGTGATTCTTGGGCACGGACCTGTAGCTCGAGAACTCGCGACTAAAATTGCATCGCACCCAGAAATGCCTTTTCAAATCGTAGGATTTCTATTTCCTGGAGACCCCGAGATCTCGAACGGCTTCGTGAGTTCACTGGAGGGACCGTTCACTTCTGTCAAGACTCTGCAGGTAGAGGAGCTTCTGGTTCAACAAAAGATAGTGAAGCTCATTATCGCGATGCCGCAACCCGATAGCCCAGAAGTTCGAAAACTCATTGCCTCTTGTCGGCGAGCATCCATCCGGGTATATCTCGTTCCGTACTGGTATGACTTATATATTTCAAAGGCGGAATTAGTGGAGGTCGATGGGCTCCCGCTTTTGTCAATTCGGGAACCTAACCGTTCGGCCGCTCGTTTCGCCATCAAGCGAGCGGTTGATTTCGTATTGAGCCTAGGAATATTGGTCTTTGCTTCGCCCGTTCTTGGTCTCGCTGCTCTAGTGGTCTACAACAAAAAGGGGAAGGCGTTTAGAAGCGAATCCCGCTGCGGCCGGGGCGGAGCACCCTTTGAAATGTATCGGCTGAATGTGGATCGGCACGCGGCAAATCCGGAGCGATATGAGCGACTCTTCGTCAGGTGGAGTCTCACTGAGTTGCCGCAGATGTGGAATGTTTTGCAGGGCGATATGTCTCTTGTTGGCCCGCGGCCTGAATCGGCAGAGAGAGTGAAATACTACTCGGACTGGCAGCGGCAGCGCTTGAAGGTTCGAGCTGGTGTGACCGGTCTCGCTCAGGTACATGGGCTGCGCGAGCAACACTCATCCGATGAGAAAGCACGTTTCGATTTGCAGTACATCTCTAACTGGTCGCCATTTCTGGATCTTAGCCTGATCGTGCAGACAGTATGGACTGTGTTTATCCGGGGTCTCAGACAGGAGCCCGTTGCTCCTCAGGCTACGAGCTTTCGTAGCCAGGCGAACAACCTCGTAGCCGAGGAGCTGATCGATGCTAATCGTTCGTAGCCCCGTCCGTATCAGCTTTGGAGGTGGTGGAACAGACCTACCATCCTATTATGAAAGCTTCGGTGGGTGTGTTCTCAGTGCTGCCATCAACAAGCACTTCTATACAGTCCTGGAAAAAAGAGGTGATGGCAAGATCCAAGTCATCTCGGCGGATCTCCGAGTCGTGGAAACCTGGCAAGATATCGCGCGGATGGAGATTCGTGGCAACGCTTTGGAAATTCCCCTGGCCGTTCTCAAAGAGTTTGGTTGTGATGCCTCCGTTAATCTGTTTCTTGCTTCCGAAATCCCTCCAGGAACGGGACTCGGTTCATCAGCCAGTGTTTGCGTCAATCTCACAAAGATTCTTGCGGCCTATAGCCATATCCATCTATCAAAATATGAGTTGGCCGAGCGCGCGTTCCATATTGCCCGCAACGTCCTGCGTAAACCTGTCGGTAAGCAAGATGAGTACGCATCTGCGTTCGGTGGCCTCAATTTCATCTCCTTTCACCAGGACGGCACGACTCACGTTGAGCCTTTGAACCTGGAACCTGACCTTGTTCGCGAGCTTCAGTCGAACCTCTTGCTTTTTTTTACGGGTGCGTCCCATCACTCGTGGACAATTCTTGAGGAACAAGAAAAGTCCACACGAAGCATGGACAGTGGTATGGTTGAGTACTTGCACGAGATTCGCAGACTGGCGCAGCCTATGAAGGATACGCTGCACGCCGGAGAACTAAGCAAATTTGGCCTTTTGCTCCATGAAGGTTGGGAAATCAAGAAGCGGCTTTCGTCGAAGATTTCCAACATTCGTATCGATGAGATGTATGACACCGCACTCCGAAACGGCGCAATCGGAGGTAAGATCACCGGCGCAGGAGGAGGCGGATTCCTTCTTCTGTTCTGTCCGCAACAGCACCAGCAAGGTGTTCGGGAAGATCTAACAGCCTTGGGAGCCCGCGAGATGGGTTTTGAATTCGACTTTCAGGGTGCGCAGGTTGTCGCGGACGACCCATTCATTGATGGAGATGAAAACGGCGGCATGCGATGGACCTTCGCTCCGGTTGCGGACAAATCTAAGAGCCGTACGTATGGGTCTACAGGAAGCTCTCTCTAAATTCTAATTGCTCTTCAATCTCGCCAATAAATTCATCTGATGAAAGCATTCCTGCTCGCAGGAGGTCTGGGTACTCGATTGCGGCCATTGACCGATGCTACTCCAAAGTGTCTGCTACCAATCCGAGGAGTACCCGTTTTGCAAATTTGGTTCGAGCTTTGCCGTCGGTATGGCGTGGATGAAATCTTGATCAACGTTCATTCTCATGGGGATGCTGTTCGTAAGTTCATCGAAACAAACAAGGCGGAATTAGGCGTGCTGCTTTTTGAAGAACCAACCCTCCTCGGTAGTGCAGGGACTGTTCTCGCGAACCAGGACTGGGTTAGGAATGAAAAATCCTTTTGGGTGTTCTATGCGGACGTTCTTACCACGGCCAATCTGAATCGAATGCGCGCTTTCCATGACAGCCATGACCAGATCGCTACAATTGGCGTATATGAAGTTCCGGACCCGTCGCGGTGTGGCATCGTCCAGGTTGACGAGAAAGATGTAGTCCGTGATTTTGTGGAAAAGCCTAAGGCGCCTATCGGAAATCTAGCCTTTTCTGGGTTGATGCTGGCCACACCGTCTTTTCTGGATGTTATCCCACGGACGTTGCCGGCGGATCTCGGCTTTCACGCTCTACCCCTCGCGGTTGGTCAAATGGCAGCTTATCGACTGCAGGATTTCCTGATTGATGTCGGAACCCTTGAAACGTACCAGATTGCTCAGCGGATGTGGCCTGGGCTCTCTCAAACTCACGAACGAGGTGACCTCATTGTTTAGGGGCGTCGTTTTCGATTTCGATGGGGTTATAGTCGACAGCCATCCAGTACACAAACGCGCATGGAAGAAGTTCCTCGAATCTATCGGAAAAACTGTCTCTGAATCGCAATTGCAGTTCGTGCTCGATGGTAGAAAACGGGAAGACATTCTCCGCCACTTTTTGGGTGAACTAGACCCAGAACAAGTTGTCGAATACGGGCTTCGAAAAGAGGAGCTATTTCGAGACGAAGCGGCAGATGTTCAGACGGTCGAGGGCTTTTCTGATTTCTTGGAAGATCTGCAGGACGCAAAGGTTGCCTTAGGTATAGCCAGCTCAGCAAGCAGGAGTCGGCTTACCTTCCTTTTAGATCGGCTCGAGCTGAGGAGACACTTTCCAGTAGTTGTCACAGCGGATGAAGTAGATCAGGGCAAGCCCAACCCAGCCGTTTTTCTTAAGGCAGCCCGAAAGTTGGGAATCTGTCCTTCAGAGCTCTTGGCATTCGAAGACGCCGTTTCAGGCGTCAAAGCTGCTAGATCATCTGGCATGATGTGTATCGGTATCGCGCAGGCTGACCGCGCGTCCACTCTACTTGCTGCCGGAGCGATCTCCGTTGTTCCAAATTTTTGCGATCTCTCATACGCGAAACTCCGGCACTTCTCGTCTAATGGCACAGTTTTCCGTCCACTTGGCACCCTCATCTAGTCCCTTCGCGAATCTCTTCTGCTAGGCACGCTCCTCCTTTTATCGCAATTCCGTGATCGTTCCCGGTACGCAGAATTGATCTGCGCCAGTAATGGCGCTCACGCGGACATCGTTGGCGATGGGAACGTAGTGGCGGTCAACTTCAACAAAGATGGCAAATTGGAGTTGGCGGTGGGAAGATACAGTGTTCTTATTCGATGATTTAGGTCCTCTAGCAGGAGGCATAGATGAGAGGCGTGGTCCTTGCCGGTGGAACCGGCAGCCGTCTCAATCCGCTTACGCGCGTCACGAACAAGCATTTGCTGCCCGTTTACGACAAGCCAATGGTGTACTACCCCATCCAGACGCTTGTTAATGCCGGAATCCAGGAGATCCTGCTTGTCACAGGCGGAAAGAACGCCGGAGAATTTCTCCGACTCCTGGGCAATGGCCGCGACTTTGGCTTGAAGCACATCAATTACACCTACCAAGACGGCGAGGGTGGCATAGCGGAGGCTTTGGGTCTGGCCGAGCATTTTGCGGATGGCGAGCCCGTTTGCGTAGTCCTGGGCGATAACATTATTGAAAACAACGTCCGCAAAGCCGTCGAAAATTTCAAAAAGCAAAGCCATGGGGCGAAGATTCTACTTAAAGAAGTTGAAGACGCTGAGCGTTTCGGCGTCGCCGAGGTCCGCGGTGATCGTGTCGTCAGCATCGAAGAAAAACCGCGCAAACCCAAATCGAACTACGCCGTAATCGGAATCTACTTGTACGATTCCACCGTGTTCCAAAAAATCCGGCGCTTGAGACCCTCGGGCCGCGGCGAACTCGAAATTACCGATGTGAACAATTTCTACCTCGAGGAAGGCAATTTAACCTATGAGATTCTCGACGGCTGGTGGACCGATGCCGGCACGTTCGACTCTCTCCTGCGGGCTAACAATCTCGTGGCAGAAACCGGCGCCAATATGATCCCGACTGAAGAGCTAGCGGGACGCCCAACAAGCGGGGAAGTCGCCCGATGAAGATATTCGTCAGCGGCGGAGCAGGTTTCATAGGCTCCAATTTCATCCGCCATGTTCTGCAGGCAAGAAATAATCACGCGATCATTAACTACGACAAATTGACCTATGCAGGCAATCTGGCCAATCTCCACTCGATCGATGACCATGCCGGATATCAATTCGTCAAAGGCGACATTTGCGATCCCATAGTGGCGGAAGCCGCCATGCGCGGTTGCGATGCGGTCGTCCATTTTGCCGCTGAATCGCACGTCGACCGGAGCATTTACGAACCCGCTCCGGTGATTCAAACAAACGTAACAGGGACGTTCACTCTCCTTGAGGTCGCTCGCAAACTCGGTGTCTCGCGTTTCGTTCACATTTCCACAGACGAAGTCTACGGCGACGTTGCTCCTGGAGCCTTCGCCGGCGAAGACTCTCCGATTCAGCCGAGCAGCCCCTATTCCGCTTCCAAAGCTGCCTCGGACCTCCTCGTTCGCTCTTATGTGCGCACGTACAACTTTCCCGCTTTGATCACCCGCTCATCGAACAATTACGGTCCTTATCAGTTTCCGGAAAAGTTCCTGCCGCTGATGATCACCAATGCGCTCAACGACAAATCTCTTCCCATTTACGGCGACGGCAAGCAGCAACGCGATTGGCTACACGTGGAAGACAATTGCCGCGGCATTCTAGCTGTTCTCGAGCGAGGGAAGATCGGAGAAGTCTACAACATCGGCGGATCGCACGTGGAGGAGAACCTCGCTGTCGCGCGGCGCTTACTCCGTTTGATCGCCAAGCCAGAGAGCTTGCTAGGTTACGTCGCCGACCGCCCCGGCCACGACCGGCGCTACGCTCTCGATTCCACCAAGATCGAAGTTGAGCTCGGCTGGAAACCGGAAATTTCGTTGGAGAATGGCCTTCGCCAGACGATCGAGTGGTACAAGAAGAACAGCGAATGGGTTTCCGACGTGCGTGCGGGTGATTACCGTTCCTATTACGCGAAATACTACGACAATCGCGAAAATTCACTGAACGCCATCGCCGGCACAGGTTCGAAGTTGCCCGCGTAGACCAACATGCGTACTATTTCATCGAATGCAGCGATTCGAAACGTCCCTGCCAGGTGTTTATGAGCTGCGTCCCGTGGTCCATCGTGACTCTCGCGGCTCTTTTCTTGAAATTTACAACCACGCCAAATTTGTAGACCTCGGCATCAAAGACACCTTCCTTCAAGACAATCACTCCACCTCTTTCCGCGGAACCCTTCGCGGCCTTCACTATCAGTTGCTACACGCACAAGCCAAGCTTTGTCGCGTTATCGAAGGCGAAGCCATGGATGTTGCAGTCGATATTCGTGTGGGCTCGCCCTTTTTTGGCAAGTGGACAGGTGTCCGCCTCTCCGCCGAGCAACAAAATTTGCTTTATATTCCCGTCGGTTTTGCCCACGGCTTTCTGGCTGTTACGGAAACCGTTCAGTTTCTCTACAAATGCAGCGATTACTACGCCCCGTCCGACGAATATGGCATTCTCTGGAACGATCCAGCTCTTGCCATCGATTGGGGCTCCGCTAGTCCGGAACTCTCGCAAAGAGACGCAAACAATCCGAAACTCGCTGACGTCCAAAAGCAGTTTCTGCCGCGATACGCGCCGAAATGAAACCCACGATCTTGCTGACCGGGAGGACCGGCCAATTAGGTTCTGAGCTCAGTCGTTTGCTGCCAAAGCTCGGCGAAGTGATCGCTCCGGAGCGAAACGAGCTAGATCTTCGCGAGCCCGAGAAAATTCGAGAAATCATGCGGAATGCAAAGCCGCAGGTGGTGGTCAACGCAGCGGCCTATACCGCCGTTGACGCCGCCGAAACCGACGAAGCCGCTGCCTCGATCGTCAACGCCGAAGCACCTCGACTGCTTGCTCTTGAAGCGAAAAAGCTCGGCGCCCTGCTCGTCCATTTTTCGACGGACTATGTCTTCGATGGTTCAAAGACATCGCCGTACCTTGAGACGGATTCCCCGAACCCAATCAACTCCTATGGCCGGACGAAACTCGCCGGGGAAGAGGCCATTCGCAATTCCGGCGTGTCCCACCTGATATTTCGCACGTCCTGGGTCTATGCCACGCATGGCAAAAACTTCCTCCGAACAATCTTGCGGCTGGCCACTGAGCGCGAAGAATTGAAAATTGTTGCTGATCAAGCCGGCGCTCCGACCTGCGCCTTTGACTTAGCTGAAGCCACCACAAAAATTGTGGACGGAATTGTTGCCGCACCCAATAGCGAACTTGCTTTTCAGCGGTTAGCTGGGACTTACCACATGACCGCTGCGGGCCAGACCACATGGTACGAATTCGCAAAAGCCATTCTCAAAGAAGCGTCCCGCGCGCCCAAGGACTTGCCATGGCTCACTTCAGCAACAAATGCGCGCCCCATAATTGCGCGCCGTGTCCTGCCAATTTCAACAGGGGAGTTCCGCTCGCCAACGCGTCGTCCCGCCTATTCGGTCCTCTCGAACGCGCACCTGCTCCAGCAATTCGGCGCCACACTTCCGGACTGGCGCATTCAAGTGCAAAGATGCTTTTCTGCTTCCACTCGGTGAAGCTCAGCGGTCCCGTTGGTTCCCCTCCGGGCGCGACCTGGATGGTGGCGCGAATGCGATGAGGATTCTGATAAGAGCGTGTAACAAAACCCTCTCAAGACTCACGAGCCACACTGAAGCCCGGTGCGCCACGGTTAACTTCCGACTTGCCGACAATCCACGAAGTGACCTGATCCGGCATTGTGAGTGTTATCGGGATCTATCGTCAGTTAGCACTGCGGCAGGAAAGGCGACGAGGAATTTTGGCGATCACGAACTAACGATCGGTCCGGACCTAGGCCACCGTGGGTCTGGGTCGCCAATGCCGGGAGCGAAAGTCTCATCAACTGTTTGCGCTCTATTGCTGAGGACGGAACCGGCAGGTAATGTTTACCGAGAACAACAAATAGACTGCGGCCACCGATGGACCCCCGAGAGCACATTCGTGTCACCGGTTTTGCCCTGAAGAACTGGGCGGTCGCACAAGTGCAGGATTCGATCGCGGTCGCACTACTGTGGCTGCTAGGTCTTTGGATCCTCAAAGTGCCATGGGCTCCGCTGTGGGCAGCGCTTGCTGCCGCCCTGCAAATCGTGCCGCACCTCGGACCAGTACTCAGTCTGGTCGGCCCGGTGCTGGCGGCATTGCTCCGCTGGCAAGACTGGGAACATCCCCTCTACGTCCTGATCCTGTACGCAGTAATCGTAGTCGTGGACGGCCTGTTGCTCCAGCCCTACATCATGCGCCGCGTTGCCAAAGTTCCCATATGGGCCTCGATATTGGCGCCAGTCGTACTGGGGTTTGCAATTCCGTTCTGGGGATTCGTTCTCGCTCCACTGCTGCTGGCAGTGTTATATGCCTACAAAGCAAGGGCCGCGTAGATGCGACTCAAATAGAAATTCAGGCTCTCAACTCGGTTGCTGGTGTGATGACTCCATAAATATGACGGGCTCCTAGACTTGGTGGTGCCAACCAAGGAGCTCGGGTGAAGGAAGCCGAAGATAATTATTACTGGTTGTGTCTCACAACCTATTATAAGCTCGGAAGTCGAGCTGTGCCGTAACTGTGCCAAAACCCTATGCAATTGTGTTGTCGGGGGGTACTTCGAGCGAGAAGCGGATTCCCCGAAATTGTTGAAAACATTGAAAAATCTAAGTGAAGGATGGGGTTAATAGAACGGGTGAATGTGTTTGCAAAGCAGGAGCACTGTATGGAATGTATGGAAACCTTGCAGGGTGCCTTTCGGGCAGGCGCACTAGGCTAAAGTTCTCAGGGTAATCTCTGGCGACCGCTGCCGTGACGGTGCAGCATCCAGAGGTAACTAGTTGTAATTTTACGGCGCCGATGGAATCCCTAGTGTGCTAATGCGCCGGCCTCGCAGCGAACTGAAAGCGCACTGTTTTAATCTCATAAGGCTTTGTCGCAATTAACGCGCTTCCTGGTTCGACAGGTAGATCAGCAATCTTTCTCTCCATCAGGTCCGTTTCCGCCGCCGCTTCCGCTCCCGCGGGCAGTTGTAGCTTCACATCGGCGGCCGTTCCGGCCCATTCGTAGAAGCGCACTATCAACCCACCATCGTCCTCCGCCTTCTTCACCGCCGTAACCACAATGTTTTCCGCACTCACTTTCAGAAAGGAAAACTCATCCTTCAGAAGCCCTTGGTGCCTTTCGGCTTGCCGCGAAAGCAGCGGATAATTCAGCTCATATCCCCGCCGAACCGTTTGCGCTTCGCGCCAGGTGCCCGGATGCGGGAAAAGCGAGTACGTAAATTCGTGCTTTCCCTCGTCAGCGTGCGGATCGGGCCATTCCGGTGATCGCAACAGCGATAAACGCAGCACGTTTCCCCTTGCGTCATAGCCGTACTTGCAGTCGTTCAGCAGGCTGAAACCATGCTGCGCATCGGAAAGGTCCGCCCACTGCAACGCCGGGACCTCAAATTGCGCTTGCTCCGCCGGGGTGTTGCGCGTCGTGGGGCGTTCGATCGTGCCGTACGGAATCTCGAAAGTGGCTGTGTCGCTGCGTGCCTTCACCGGAAATGCCACTTTGAGCAGAATGTGTTTCTCATGCCAGTCCGCATTCATCCGAACGTCCACGCGCGCACTTCCCGCTGTGACGATGATGTCTTGCACGAAGGTTGAATTCTGAAAATGCTTCTTGACGCGAATGATGCCTCGTAGCGGCCCGCTCTCCAACAGACCGACTTCATCCGCCGTGGTCAAATCCCAGTGTTCCTTCTCAAAATCGGCGTCTATATTCCACGCGTCAAAATCTTTCGGTTTGTCTCGAAACGCTTGCAGTAGGTTGCCGCAAATAGAATCTTTTGGGCCGCCCGTGTCCGTCTCTGCAGGCGCCAACGTTTCAGAGTTGCTCTGTTTGTCAAAAAGGCTCGTGATGCACCCGGTTCTTGTGTCCACTTTTACGCGCACTCTTTCATTTTCCAACGTATCAACCGAGCCGCGCATAACGCCGGAGGAAGCGGCCGCCGCTTTCACCGCTGGGCGAACGTAATAAGTCTTGTAGCCTAGCGATGGCACGCTCACCTGCGCCAGTAGAAGCGCGCGGTTCGTCGCTGCGTCCATCGAGAGCAATTGCGAGGGCACCGGTTTGCCGGATCCGTCCACGACTTCAATCTGTCGCGTTGGGGCAGGGAGTTGGACCGTAATCTCAGTGACCTCTCGCCGAGGCCATGAGAGAGAATTGAAAGCGACGACCGGCACTCCGGGGCCCGAGGTGTTGATTCGCGCAGCGATTTCTCTCAGTGAGCCGCCGAGAATCTCATTGCCGGTGCGCTCCACGTTTTCCAGGTTGCGTTTCGCATCGAGATAGTTCACCGCAATGCCCGAGCCGGGGAAAATATCGTGAAAGTCGTCGAACAGCAGATCCTTCCATGCGCCGTCGAACTCTTCCGCAGGATAGCTGCGCCCATACAGACTAGAGATCGCGGAAAATTTCTCTGCGTTCAGCAAAAGCTCTTCTGCCTTACGAATGCGCCGTTTAGTCTCCGCTTGCGTGGTCATCACGCCGCGATGGTATTCAAAATAGATTTCGTTGCGCCACGTTGGGATGTTCAGGTTTGCGGATGACTTCTGAAGATCATCAAAGAAGCCGCGCGCCGTGCCAAAGCGCAATTGTGGGTAAACAGCATCGCTTGTCATCCAGCGCTTCGCGGTGTCTAGCATCGAACGCGTAGGACCGCCGCCGTGGTCTCCAACGCCATAAAGATACATCATCTCGCGGCCTCCGGCTGGATCGCTCACATACATCGCCGGCGCAAACGCGGCCAAGTCCGTCGCCATCTTCACCGGATCGGTGTCGTTGGCGTAGTCGTGTGGAATGTACGCCAGCAGTCGACTGCCGTCGGGCGCTTCCCACCAGAAAAGCTTGTGGGGAAATTTTGTTGTGTCGTTCCAGTAGAGTTTTTGCGTAACGAAGTAATCGATCCCGGATTTCTTGTAGATTTGTGGAAGCTGCCAGCTATAGCCGAAAGAATCCGGATTCCAGCCAATCTTCACATCAACACCAAACTTTTGCTGGAAATATCGTTTTCCCGTGAGGATTTGCCGCACCAACGACTCCCCTCCAGGCATGTTCAAGTCCGGCTCCACCCACATCCCGCCGACAATCTCCCACCGCCCCTCCTGAACTCGTTGTTTGATCTCTTTGAAAAGGTCCGGATATTTCTCTTCCATCCACGAATAGGTCCGCGCCGATGACATCGCGAACCGGAAATCCGGATACTCCCGCATCAGGTCCAGCGCCGTGCGGAAAGTATTGCGCACAACCTCGACCGTTTCCGTCCACGGCCATAGCCATGCCATATCAATATGCGAATTTCCCACCGCTTGAATAGCGTATTTCTGCAGCCATGGCCTGAGCGGTTCCAGCTTTGATTGTGCGTTCCTCAGCGACGCGTCAAACGCCCCCTGATCTCCTTTATCGAGCGCTGCAAAATCAATAGCCTTCACGGCGGCATCCACCGCGCCTTCACGCTCCGCTCTTCCTTCCGGAAACGCTGCGATGAGCGGCCTCACGGAGCGAATCTCCGTTCGAATCGTTTCTGGATCAGGTCGCGACGCGTTCGGTTCGATGCGCAACTGGCTTTCGTAAATCTGCGTATTCACCTCGGGACAATCGAGACGCACCGCGATCAGGAACTTCTGACCCGGTTGCGCGCTGTTCGTCAGCGGAATCGGCTGCTGCGTATCATCATCGCCCCGCGCAACCAGAGATCCGTTGGAAAACACCGTGATCAGCAGCCGTTCATCGCTTCCGAAATAAAGCGCCAGGCTTACTTTGGCGCCCAGTGTCCCGTACCCGTTGATCTTTTCCGGAACCTCCACCCAACGTCGCAGCACTCGCGTTCCCGTTTTCCACACCTCTCGAGTCTTCACCGTTGGCCAGTCCCCGTCGTTCAATTCGCGGTCCTCGGGATGGGGAATATCCGCGTGATAGCGCCATTCCGGCTGGGCCAAGATGGTCAGCGACTCGAGCCGGTCCAACACGGGTTTATATGGATCGGCATCGGTTTTCGCGTCAGCAAAGCTACTAGGCGAACACAACAACGCTGTGACAAGGAACACTGTCGGTCTCATAAAGCTCCGGGAAGTGGCGGCGTGCGACCAGACGTCGCCCGCAACAGAAGTTCGTTCAATGTCATTTTTGGGGATACTCCGAGCGTGTCAATGCACTCTCGTGTCATTCCTGCATTCCCCCATAACCAAAACAAAATGCGGCGGATAATGGTGGATAACTCTTTCCTTCGCTTTGCCTCCCTCGCGGTAATATGTCCGGTCCATGCGAATCTCCCTTAGTTTGGCCGCCCTCGTTCTGACCGCCGGAGCGCTGGCTCCGCCACAAAGTTCAGGGCCATCCGCTGACCATGTCGTGTCCACACCCGGATCGTTCGTGGACCTAACATCCTCGCTGGGCGTCCATTTCCAATACCTCGCTTCTCACACCTCCAGAAAATACCTCCCGGAAACTATGGGAGCCGGCGTCGCCCTATTTGACTACGACAACGATGGCAGGCTTGACGTCTTCTTGGTCAATGGCGCCCCTCTTGCTGACCCCACCGCAAAGGGCACCGTCCCAGAGAAATCAGGGCCGAAATATTGGAACCGCCTGTTTCACCAGAAAGTGGACGGCACCTTTGAGGATGTTACCGAGAAGGCCGGACTTCAGGGCGCCGGTTACGGCATGGGGGTCGCCGTCGGCGATTACGACAATGACGGCTTCGAAGACCTTTACGTGACCGCATTAGGCGGCAACAAGCTCTATCACAATAATGGCAACGGGACCTTCACCGACGTCACCGATAAGGCCGGAGTCGCAGGGAGCGGCTGGTCCACCAGCGCGGCCTGGGTCGACCTGGACAATGACGGCCTGCTTGATCTCGTCGTCCTCCGCTATGTGCAATGGGATTTCGATGACGTCTGGTGCGGTGAGCACAAGGAAGGTTTTCGTTCCTACTGCCATCCCGACATCTTCCAGCCCATCACCCCGCTCGTCTTCCATAACGACGGCAACGGTCATTTCAACGAAGTCAGCCAGAAAATTGGACTCTCAAAGCCCGGCAAGGGGCTGGGGATCGCTCTCGGCGATTATGACCACGGCGGCAAAATCGACCTCTTCGTAGCCAACGATTCCATGGTCGAATTTCTCTATCGCAATAAAGGTGATGGCACCTTCGAAGAAGTCGGTCTGCTTTCACAAGTCGCCGTCGACGGCGACGGCCGCACCTACGCCGGCATGGGCGTCGACTTCGCTGATTACAACAATGACGGCTGGCCCGATCTACTGGTAACCGACCTCGCCAACCAGCGTTACGCTCTTTACAAAAATAACGGCGACGCAAGTTTTTCCTATTCCACCTTCAACACCGGCCTCGCCCGCATCACCATGCTGCATTCCGGCTGGGGCGCGCGGTTCTTCGATTACGACAATGATGGCTGGAAAGATTTAATCGTCGCGCAGGGCCACGATCTCGACACCGTCGAGATCAATTATCCCAACCTCCGCTACAAGGAGCCGATGCTTCTCCTCCGCAACACCGGCACCGGTTTCGTGGATGTCTCCGCGCAATCCGGCGCGGTCTTCCAGCAGCGCTGGCTCGGCCGCGGCCTCGCCGTCGGTGACATCGACAATGACGGCCGCATCGACGTCGTCGTCTCCACCAACGACGGCCCCGCTCACATCCTTCACAATGAAACCCCCACGCAAAATCACTGGCTGACTCTCACTCTCGTCGGCCACAAATCCAATCGCGACGCCATCGGCGCTGAGGTGAAGCTCACCACCACAAAAGGCTCGCAATTCGCCACCGTAACCACGACCGGCAGCTATCTTTCCTCCAGCGACAAACGCGTCCATTTCGGTCTCGGCCTGGAAACCACAGCGCAATCCCTGGAAATCCGCTGGCCCAGCGGCCTCCAACAAAAACTCAGCAACCTCCGCGCCGACCAAATCCTCCAAATCGACGAGCCCGCCGCGGGAGCTTCCCCCAAGTGAAGGTCTCACTCGGCACCGCACTCGTGTTTTTCTCTTGTGCCGTGCTTGCTCTAAGCCAGCAAAGTCCGCCGCCCGTTCGTTCGCGCGGCATGGCCACCGGCGGCGCTCACGCTCCCGTTCGCGACGCGCTCCATCGCCCCATTACCGCGGGCGGCTTCGTTGACGACGCTCCCGTCATCTTCGAAGACATCACCAAGCAATCCGGCCTCGCCAGCTTCCATCACCGCTTCGGCTCCCCAGAAAAATCCACCATCCTCGATGCACCCGGCTCCGGCGTCGCTCTCCTCGATTACGACAACGACGGCTGGCTCGACATCTACCTCGTCAACGGCTCGACCGTTGCCGCCATGAAAGGCACCGAACCCGCACCGCGCGCCGCTCTCTTCCACAACAATCACGACGGCACCTTCACCGACGTCACCGCTAAGGCCGGCGTCGCCAACGAGCGCTGGGGCTTCGGCGTCGCCATCGCCGACTACGACAACGACGGCTGGCCCGACATCTACGTCTCTAACTTCGGCAAGAATCGCCTCTACCACAATAATCACGATGGCACCTTCACCGACGTCGCGGAAAAAGCCGGCGTAGCTCTCGGCGGCTGGTCCACCGGACCAACCTGGGGAGACTACGACCGTGACGGTTTCCTCGATCTCTTCGTCCCCGGCTACGTGCACTTCGACATCGATCATCCTGTCCTCGCCGGCAAGGGCGGCGTCCCGCCCGGCGCGTGTCAATATCGCGGCGTGGATGTTTTCTGCGGTCCACTCGGCCTTCTCGGCGAGCCCGATCACCTCTTCCGCAACAATGGAGACGGCACCTTCACCGACGTCAGCCTTCACGCGGGCGTTTCCGACCCGCAACTTCGCTATGGCTTCGCGTCAGTTTTCGCTGACCTCGACGACGACGGCTGGCCCGACCTCGCCGTCGCCAATGATTCCAGCACCAACTATCTCTATCGCAATCGCCGAGACGGTACCTTCGAGGACGTCAGCTACGCGTCCGGTTTCGCCCTCAGCGAAGAAGGCCGCGCGCAAGCCTCCATGGGCATCGCCCTCGGCGATTACAATCGCGATGGCAAACTGGACCTCTTCGTCACCACGTTTTCCGACGACAACAAAACTCTCTACCGCAAC
>JAOAPV010000141.1 GCA_025463055.1 Candidatus Acidiferrum typicum | reverse complement strand
GACCCAGGTCGCATTCGACAGTTAAAGGGCGACTAAATTGCATGCTTCTTCTATATGTGTCTTTCGCACCAGACGTCGCGAAGAAGCGACAGAAAGCGCTCGAATCCGCAGGGCTGCATGTGGTGATGATTGCTAAACCCGAGGCAGTACTCCCGCCATGTAAGAAACACCGGGACCGCCTTTTAGTCATCGGACACTCAGTTCCACCAGCGGAGAAAAATGACGCCTTCATCCGGCAAGTAAAGTATCTTCTCAAGGCTAAAACGACATGATGCTGATTGGGTCTGCTGCACAATCTAAAAGACAGAGACGCTCCAAGAACGATTCAGACTAATCCCACTAGCGGAAATATTCGCAATGATGCAGTTTCCATCTCCAAATAGTTTGAAGAGGAATTTCGCCGCGAGGAACACAGCGAGACATCAGACGCGCAGTCTATTCCGCCGCATCGGAATCAGTGCTCTTCTGGGGATGAGCATTTCGGGGATCGGAGTCGTGTTGGAGGTCTTTGTAGAGAACCACCCGCTCCTGAGCCTTGACTCATTGGATAACATTTCAACCGGAATTATGGCTGCGCTTTTGGTTTTCGCATATGAGCAGAAACGCTACAAGGCAGCAATGGACAAGCTCCGCGTGATTGCTCAAATGAACCACCATGTTCGCAATGCTCTTCAGGGAATCATTGGGTGCAGGATTTTTTCCGAGGAGGAAAGACAAATGCAGCTCATTGTTGACTCCGTGAAGCGAATTGAATGGGCGTTGCGCGAGGTCCTCCCTGGAGGAACAAGTACCAAGGATTGACTTGTCGCCGGTTGTTCGAAAAGGGGAGCGAACGAAAAAGAAGCAGGGGAACGAAACAGGGATTCAAGAATTCTCGCCGTGTGAAACAAGCCTCTAAGATCGCCCCCGGGATCGGTCGAAGGTGAACCGCAAATCGAGAAACTCGATCTCGAGCCGAGTAGCGCTACAAGCGCAAAGGGTTTCGCAATCCCTGTGGTAATAGTGAGCGAGTTAAGACAAGACTTGGTCATATTCAATCAACAGTGGCTCTATCCCGACTTGTCGCATACTTTTCACCTCAAAAATCTCTAACGGATTCCGTGCCGACATTGGTATCGCACAAATATCGCCTTCGGTAACTAGGCGATTCAGAGTTCCTGGCCGATAATCCCCGCAGAAGTTGCACTGTATGAGTGCCGGCCGAACCACGGTTAGGTTGAAGTCACGCCCCCCAGATTCTCAGCCACAAATTGCAGCTACTGCGAGGTCATTTGATGCGCCAGCGTGTCCGCTCCTTGAGTGTGGCAGTGTGTTTCCTTGTTTCCATCGTGCCGATTTCACTGTTCGGTCAAAACCAGGCTTCAAAAAAGCCAAAGCACGCGGTCAAGACTGAACGCGGCATTCTCCACGCTGACGAAGGTCCAGAACGCAGGGTGCAAGGGCCGATCACCAGAGACAGGCGGACACCATCCGGACAGGCCAGCGGCGGGAGCGGGGGAAGTCCCGTGCCGATAGAAGCGCCAACGTTCCGGGTGATGAGCCATCCGCGCGAAGAGCGTCTGGTGCGGGGGCATTCGTTTCATGGCGACTTGCGGACCTTGCCGCAGGTACCACCCGATAAATTCGAGCGTCCAGAGTTTGAAGAACCAAAGCTGATTCCAGCGCCTTTCCCGGGCACACCCGCCAGCAGTATTCGAACGGCGCCCGTGCAGAACGCGCTCAGTCCCAGCGTACCGGCGCCTGCCGCAACCAGCAGCTTCGAGGGCTTGGATTTCACGAACTGGGGCGCGGGACATCCGCCGGATACGAACGGCGATGTTGGACCGCAATACTACATTCAAACCATCAACACCTCAGTGGGCATTTACAACAAGAGTGATGGCTCCCGTGTCACCGCATTCATCTTCAACACATTGATGAGCCAGGGAAATTTCGGGAACCTGTGCGACACCAGCAATTTCGGTGATCCGGTGGTGTTATATGACACCTTTGAGGACCGCTGGATCATCACGGATTTTGCTTTCAATTTGAGTGGCGGAAACGTAGTCGCTCCTGAGTTTCAATGCTTTGCCGTTTCCAAGTCAGGTGATCCGGTCGCCGGCGGCTGGAATTTCTATTCGATTCCGGTCAATGGCGGCTTAGGCGACTATCCAAAATTCGGCATCTGGCCTGACGGCCTTTACATGTCCGCCAATATCTTTGGCTTCGGCGCCGGCGGTACATTCCAGAATGTCCGCGTGTGGGCACTTAACAAAGCCCAGATGTATGCGGGAAATCCCACGGTCCAAATCCTCTCCTTCGATGCTCCGTCAGCGGAATTCACGCTGCTTCCGAGCAACGCCCGACTGCAGACAGGCACGCCGCCGTCCGGCAGTCCGAATTACTTTTCAGTGGTGGCACAATTCCTGAACGTGGTCAGCGTGTATAAGCTGCACGCGGACTGGAACAACATCTCCACTTCAACATTCAGCGGACCGTTCCAGTCCCTTACCGCCACAAGCTGGTCTCAGCTCCTCGCAGCCAATCAAACCGAGCAATCCCCGGGCAACAAACTTGACACGTTGTATTTTCGGCTGATGATGCAGAACCAGTACACCAATATCGGTGGAGAGGAATCACTGTGGAACGCCCACACCGTAGGAGCGGCGGGCGCGACCTCAGCGCAGGCAGCGGTCCGGTATTATCAGGTGAAAGTCACCGGCGGCGCGGTGGAAGCAAACGCGAGCCAGGCTTTCACATACAGCCCAGATGCGACCGTTTTTCGCTTCATGCCGAGTGTAGCAGTGGACCGTGCGGGTGACCTGGCCATCGGCTACAACGCTACCAACGCTACATTAAATCCAGCCATCCGTTATGCAGGACGCCTCGCCGGCGATCCGGTAAATTCGATCACCCAGACGGAACAATCGCTCATTGAAGGAACCGGGACGCAATCTGGAAATTGCGGCGCGTCCGCCTGCACGCGCTGGGGTGACTATAGCGCAATGACGCTGGATCCCGACGGCTGCACCTTCTGGTACACCAACATGTATTACCAGGTCACTGGGCTGGCCTTCAACACGCGCGTTGGCGCGTTCAGCTTTCCGGGTTGTACACCCGCGGCAAGCGGCGCTCTGCAGGGCACAGTTACAGCTTCCGGCAATCCTCTCAGTGGCGTCACCGTCGCTCTGGGGAGCCGTACAACGACTACGGATGTGAACGGAAACTACAACTTTGGCGGCCTTCCGTCCGGTACCTATCCGAGCGTGACGGTCAGTCTGGCCAGCTATAACTCCATCACGATCGCCAACATTGTGATTAACGATGGATTGACCACCACGCAGGATTTCGCGTTAGCAACCGCAGCGACCAGCGGCTGCATTACGGACACAACGCAGGCAGACTTTCAGGGCGGAATACCCACCAACTGCGATCTCACCAGCAGTCCCGGCGATGTCACTCTGCTGAATGCAGCGACGATTAATCAGCAAAATTCCACTCT
>JAOAPV010000081.1 GCA_025463055.1 Candidatus Acidiferrum typicum | reverse complement strand
AATGGTGATGCCCGGCGATAACGTAAGCTGCGAAGTGTCGCTGATCACCCCGGTCGCATTGGAGAAGGGCTTGCGTTTCGCGATTCGCGAAGGCGGCCACACCGTGGGCGCCGGCGCAGTCACGGACATCATCGAGTAAATTATGAGACAAGGCGACAAAATTCGCATTCGTTTGAAGGCGTACGACCACCGGATTCTCGATCAATCCACGCGAGAGATTGTGGAAACAGCGAAACGCACCGGCGCCGATGTTGCCGGCCCGATTCCTCTGCCCACTACCATCAATCGTTGGACGGTGTTGCGTTCACCGCACGTGGACAAGAAATCGCGCGAGCAATTTGAGATGCGCACGCACAAGCGCCTGATCGACATTCTCGAGCCCACGCCGGACACGGTGGACGCGCTCATGAAACTCGATCTGCCACCCGGAGTCGATGTGGAGATCAAAGCGTTCGGACACGCAGGGAAGTAGTTTTAGCTTCTGATAAAAGTTTTTGAGAGAGAAAAGAAGATGGCGGTCAACGGAATAATCGGAATCAAGTTGGGGATGACGCAAGTCTTCACCGACGACGGCTCGCTGGTCGGCTGCACTGTTTTGCAGGCAGGTCCGTGTGTCGTCGTGCAGCGTCGCACCCAGGCAAAAGACGGCTACGAAGCTGCGCAGCTCGGCCTCGTCGAATTCGTCAAGCCACAGCGCGTCAACAAAGCCATGACCGGACATTTCAAAAAAGCCGGCGTGGCGCCCATGAAGGTTCTTCAGGAAGTACGCATCGAAGAGTCGAAGGACGAAACGAAAGTCGGCGATCGCGTGCTGGTGGAGAATTTTAAGCCGGGCGAATTGGTTGACGTCAGTGGCGTGACCAAGGGCAAAGGTTTTGCCGGCGGCGTTAAGCGCTGGCACTACCGCGGTGGCGATGCGACGCACGGCTCGATGTTCCATCGCGCCCCGGGCGGCATTGGCGGCAGTTCGTTTCCGTCGCGCGTGTGGAAGAACCAGCATTTTCCGGGTCACATGGGCAACGCGAACCAGACGTCCAAGAATTTGAAAGTCGTCAAAGTCGATACAGACGAAAACCTGCTGTTGGTGCGCGGCTCCGTGCCGGGTCCCAGCGGCGCATACATTTTTATTCGCCGGGCGAAAACCGCCAAGAAAGCGAAGTAGCGATTATGCCGGTCGTGGATGTAGTCAATCTGGATGGCAAGAAGGTCGGGCAAGTGGAGCTCGCCGACGCGGTATTTGGCGCGAAGGTGAATCCGCACCTGCTGCACGAAGCTTCGCGCTGGTATCTCCGCGGTTTGCGCGCGGGCACGCACAAGACCAAGGACAAGAGCGAAGTCAGCGGCGCGGGCCGCAAACTCTGGCGGCAAAAGGGCACTGGCCGGGCGCGTGTCGGCTCGATTCGTTCGCCACTCTGGCGCCATGGCGGCACGGTCCACGGACCCAAGCCGCGCGATTACAGTTATGCGCTGCCAAAGAAAATGCTGTTGGGCGCTCTGCGCTCGGCCCTTTCCGCGAAGCTTGCGGAACAGAAGCTGACCGTCGTCGATGCGTGGTCGCTTGAGAACCACAAGACGAAGGCGCTGCGTTCCGTGCTGGACAAACTCAACGGCGTCAAATCCGCGTTGCTTGTGGCATATGGCGAGAATCGCAATCTCGAACTCGCCAGCCGCAACATGGAGCGCGTGAAGCTCGTCGCCACCAATGTCTTGCAGCCGTACGACTTGCTGAATCACGACTTGCTGTTGCTCTCGAAAGAGGCCGTCGCGCGCTTGACCCATTCGCTCGATCCCGCCGGCACGCCGATTGCGGCACCAGACGTTACGTCGATTGCGCCCGCGCCGAAGCCCAAGAAAGAAGCAGCGCCTAAGGCAGCGGCGAAACCGGCGGCAAAGAAAGAAAAGGCGAAAAACACCAAGAAAGCCGCCAATAAAAAGGGGAAGGAATAAGCGATGTCAGCCCCGCTTTATCAAATTATTCGCCGGCCCATCATTACGGAAAAAGGGCTGGGCGTGAAAGAGACGCAGCACACGGTCGTCTTTGAAGTTTCTTCCACCGCGACCAAGACGCAAATCAAGGAAGCGGTGCAGCAGATCTTCAAAGTGAAGGTAGATGCCGTGCGCACCGCCAATTTCCACGGCAAGATGCGCCGCCGCGGACAGAACGAAGGCTATCGTCGCGATTGGAAGAAAGCCTACGTGAAGCTGGCGGAAGGCGAAAAGATGATCGAGTACGCGGAGAATCTGTAACAAATTTTGTCGTGGCGGCAGTCGAGCCACGGTCGACTCAAAGAAGGTAAGAGGCAGCGATGGCACTTAAAAGCTTTAATCCATATACGGCGTCGCGGCGGTTTATCACCGTCCTGGACAAAAGCCATATCACCAAGCAAACGCCGGAAAAGGCGTTGCTGGAGCCGAAAAAGCGCTCTGGCGGACGCAACAATCACGGCGAAATCGTGATTTGGCATCGCGGCGGTGGTCACAAGAAGCAGTACCGCCAGGTGGATTTCCGGCGCGACAAGGTCGGCGTGCCCGCGAAGGTTGCCGCCATCGAATACGACCCGAATCGCAGCTCGAATATCGCGTTGCTGCATTACGCTGACGGCGAGAAGCGCTACATCTTGCATCCGGTAGGCCTTGAAGTCGGCGCCACGGTACAAACCGGCGAGGCTGCGGACATCCTTCCTGGCAACGCACTAAAGATTCGCCACATTCCTCCCGGCACGATGGTGCACAACCTTGAGCTGTATCCGGGACGCGGCGGACAAGCGGTTCGCTCCGCAGGCGGCGCAGCGCAGCTTCTCAGCAAGGAAGGGGACCTCGCGCTCGTGAAAATGCCCAGCGGCGAAGTGCGCAAGTTTTCCATCGATTGCATGGCCACGGTTGGCCAGGTTGGCAACCTTGACCATGAAAATGAAACGTTCGGCAAGGCCGGACGCACGCGGTGGCGCGGCATCAAGCCCACTGTGCGCGGCGTGGCCATGAACCCTGTGGATCATCCGCACGGTGGCGGTGAAGGCCGCGTCAAGGGAAATCACCCGCAGACGCCTTGGGCTTTCCCGACGCTGGGCAAGAAGACCCGCAGGAACAAGCGTACAGACAAGCAGATCGTGCAACGCAGGAAGTAAGGAAGTAAAGACAAGCCATAACCCAGGCCGCCAGCGAATGGCAGCCCGGTGAGAGTAAAAACCATGCGAGCAACAAGAACAACTCGAGGACGCGCAGCCAGCCGGAGAACCAGCCGGCCCGTGAAGCGCGCGTCTGCAAAACGAACAGCAGTCAAGGCCAGCAAGCCAGCGCGGCCGGTAAAAGTAGTGGTAGCGCCGCCGGAGCCGGTGCTCTACAAGCTGTGCAAGCCCGGTTGGTCGGTGATTGTGGAACGCATTCCCAACGCGCAAGGTACTCGCTTTGTGTGCCCGTTCTGCCCCAAGTCGCATCGCGTTCCGGGTCCGGTGCGCGGCTTCAAGAAAATGCGGCGGGCGCAGTGGGGCCGCTTGCGCCGAGTCGAGGAGTAACAAAGAAAGATGGCACGCTCACTTAAAAAAGGGCCGTTTGTCGACGGCCACCTGCGCGAAAAAGTCGAAGGTCTCAACACGCGCAATGAAAAGAAAGTGGTCAAGACCTGGTCGCGCCGGTCCACGATCGTTCCGGACATGATCGGCCACACCATCGCCGTGCACAACGGCAAAAAATTCATTCCCGTGTATGTGACCGAGCAAATGATCGGGCACAAGCTCGGCGAATTCTCGCCGACGCGCACCTTCAAGGGCCACGCCGTGAAAGCGGCGCTTGAGAGGGCGGCGGGCGCGGCGCCCGCGGGTGGCGCGGCTCCCGGAGGCGGCGCAGCTCCGGCAGCGCCGAAGGGATAAGCCATGGCTGAGCTACAAACACAGAACGGCTCGATTGAAGCCCACGCTCATGCGCGGCACGTTCGTATGTCGCCGCAAAAGGCGCGTTTGGTGATGGACTTGATCCGCGGGCAGAAGGCGCAGGCAGCGCTGCAAACATTGCGGTACACGCCCAAGCGCGCGGCTAAGCATATCGAAAAAGTTTTGCGCAGCGCCATCGCCAATGCCGAACGCAAGGCGGAAGACGCCGGCGCTCCGCTCGATGTTGACGAGCTGTTCGTGAACACCTGCTTCGTCAACGAAGGCGCGCGCTGGAAGCGTTTGCGTCCCGCGCCGATGGGTCGCGCGTTCCGTTATCAGAAGCGCACCGCGCATCTCTGGGTCGGCGTCGCGGAGCATCACGTCGCCGCAGCGCAGCGCGTTGCCGCTATCGAAGCCGAAGCCGAAGCGCAAAAGGGCGTCCGCGGAACCGCGCGTCGCGTGCGCAAAGCTCTCGTCGGCAAGCAGGGCGGTCCTAAGAAGGGCAAGAAGTAAGTCGGCCGATCAGGCCACTGTAGAAAAGAGGAAGCAGTGGGACAGAAAACACATCCTTACGGATTCCGCCTCGGCTACAACAAGCCATGGAAGTCGCGCTGGTACGCCGACCGCGACTACGCCGACTTGTTGCACGAAGACGTGAAGCTGCGCCGCGAGCTGAAAGAGCGCCTCAAGAGCGCGGGCATCAGCTCCATCGATATCGAGCGCGCCGCCAACAAGCTCGTCGTGCGCATTTACACCGCGCGTCCCGGCATCATCATCGGCCGCAAGGGCGCGGAAATCGACAAACTCAAGCAGGAAGTGCAAAAGCGCACCAAGCGTGAAGTGCACATCGACATTCAGGAAGTGCACCGCCCAGAGCTCGATGCGCAACTCGTCGCCGAATCCATCGCGCTTCAGCTCGAAAAGCGCGTGGCCTTCCGCCGCGCGATGCGTAAAGCGGTGGACTCCGCGCTGCGTTTCGGTTGCAAAGGCATCAAGGTGCGCGTCGCTGGCCGCCTGAACGGCGCGGAAATCGCCCGCAAAGAGTGGTACTTGCAAGGGCGCTTACCGTTGCAGACCCTGCGCGCGGACATCGATTTCGGTTTCGCACAGGCCTACACCACCTACGGTGTAATCGGTGTGAAATGCTGGGTCTATCAAGGCGAAAACGTGCCCAAGCGCGCCTCAAAGATTCAGAAAGAGCGCGAGGGAGTAGCGGCGGCCTAACCAGGAAGTTTTTGTAGCGGCGAGCTTTAGCTCGTCGGCAGCGAAAGCAACGAACGAGCCCAGGGAAAAGAGAACACAGCGATGTTGATGCCCAAGAAAGTTAAGTACCGAAAGCAAATGCGCGGCCGGCGCACCGGCAAAGCCTGGCGCGGCGGCCATTTGGCCTTCGGCGAATACGGCCTAAAAGCGATGGAAGCCGCGTGGATCACCGACCGGCAAATTGAAGCCTCGCGCGTTGCGATTACGCGTTTCATTAAGCGTGGCGGCAAACTCTGGATCCGCATTTTTCCGGATAAGCCATTCACGAAAAAGCCCGCGGAAACGCGCATGGGCAAGGGCAAAGGCGCTCCGGAAAAGTGGGTTTCGGTGGTAAAGCCCGGGCGCATCATGTTTGAAATGGCCGGCATCGACGAAGCTACCGCTAAAGAAGCTCTGGGACTTGCGGCGCACAAGCTGCCGATCCCCACGAAATTCGTCAGCAGAGCAGGAGGTTTCTGATCATGCCGCGGCGCATTGAAAAAATCCGCGAGGCCGGTGTCAACGAGCTCAACGCCCAGCAAAAAGAGCTTACCGAACAGATTTTCCGGCTGCGTTTTCAGTTGACCACCGGTCAAGCTGAAGCGCTCAAGCGGCTTCGCGAAGCAAGAAAAGATCTCGCGCGGGTAAAAACGCTGCTGCGCGCGCAAGAATTGTCGACTGCCTCGCAGTCGCCAGCAACGAAGAAGGCACAAACGAATGGCTAACGAAACGAACAGCAACGCCCCGGCCGCTTCCGAAGCAGCCGACGCGCGCCATCAGCATCAGGTGCTCACCGGCCGTGTCACCAGCGCCAAGATGGAAAAGACCATCGTGGTTGAAGTGTTGCGCCTGGTGAAGCATCCGAAGTATCGCCGCGTTGTGCGCATCTCGAAAAAGTTTTACGCGCATGATGAAAAGCGCCAAGCCAAGCCCGGAGACACCGTGCGCATCGTAGCATCGCGGCCCATCTCCAAGCTGAAGCGGTGGCGCCTCAAGGAAGTGCTGGCGCGCAACGCGTCGGAAGAAATGAAGGCGGAAATTAAGCGCGACAGGGGAGCAGCACAATGATTCAGATGCGAACCTGGCTGACCGTGGCCGACAATTCCGGCGCGCGCAAGCTGATGTGCATTTTGCCGGTCGGCGGTGACGTCGGCCTGAAAGCCGGACTCGGCGACATCATTACCGCGTCGGTCAAAGAAGCCACACCGGAAAGCCAGGTTAAACAGGGTACGGTGGTGAAAGCAGTGATTGTGCGCATGCGCAAAGAGCGCCGCCGCAGGGATGGCACCTACATCCGCTTCGACGACAATGCCGCGGTCTTGATCAACGACGCCGGCGAGCCTGTCGGCACGCGCGTTTTCGGTCCCGTCGCTCGCGAGCTGCGCGAAAAGAAATTTGCCAAGATTGTTTCCTTGGCTCCGGAGGTTTGGTAAGCAATGGCCCTCACACACGAACGCGCCGAGCGCAGCACTATCGGCATCCGCAAGGGTGACCAGGTGCGCGTAATCGCCGGCCGCGATGCCGGCAAAAGCGGCCGCGTGCTTAGCGTCAACGCCAAGAAGAACACGGTGGTGGTCGAGCACATCGCCATCATGAAGCGCCACACCCGCCCCAATCCCGGCAAGAACATCAAGGGCGGCATTGTCGAAAAAGAAGCGGGCATCAACGTTTCCAACGTTATGGTCGTTTGCGCGAATTGCGGCAAGCACAGCCGCATCGGACACAACATTTTGCCGGACGGCACCAAGGTCCGGACATGCAAGCGTTGCAACAGCACTTTGGATAAGTAAAAAAAGGACTAACGAGAGCGGCAATGAAGAGTCGATTGCAGGAAAAATATCGAAGCGAAACCGTACCGGCGCTGATGAAGCACTTCGGCTGGAAGAACATGATGGCTGTGCCCAAGCTGCAGAAGGTCACCGTCAACATCGGCCTCGGCGAAGCCAGCCAGAATGCCAAGCTGCTGGACACCGCGGCTGTGGAGCTCGGCCAGATCACCGGTCAGAAAGCCATCATCACCCGCGCTAAGAAATCCATTGCGAATTTCAAGATTCGCAAAGGCATGCCCATCGGCTGCGCGGTTACGCTGCGTGGAGATCGCATGTACGAATTCATCGACCGCCTGTGCAATGTGGTGCTGCCCCGCGTGCGCGACTTCCGCGGCTTGCCCTCGAACGCGTTCGACGGCCGCGGCAACTACACGCTGGGTCTGAAAGATCAGTTGGTGTTTCCCGAAATTGATTACACGCGCGTGGACAAAATCAAGGGCATGAACATTACCTTGACCACTTCCGCGCGCAACGATGAAGAAGGCCGCGAGCTGCTCAAGGGCCTCGGCTTTCCGCTGCGCACTCCAGGGGGAGCGCAATAAATGGCACGCTTAGCAAAAATCGCCAAGTCGCGTAAGAAGCCCAAGTTCAAGGTGCGTGTGCGCAATCGTTGCCGCGTTTGCGGCCGCGCGCGCGCTTTTATTCGCAAGTTTGAAATGTGCAGAATCTGTTTTCGCGGCATGGCGCTCAAGGGTGAAATCCCCGGCGTCACGAAAGCAAGCTGGTAGGAGCTATAAAAAATTATGCAAACGGATCCCATAGGCGATTTCCTGACGCGCATCCGCAACGCCGCCGCTGCCAAGCACCAGCGCGTGGACGTTCCGGTGTCCAAGCTGAAGACCGAAATCGCTCGCATTTTGAAGGAAGAGGGCTACATCTCCACCTTCAAGCTCGTGGACGAAAACAAGACGCGCAAGATGCTTCGCGTTTTCCTGAAGTATACGCCGGACCGCCGGAGCGTCATTACCGGGGTGAAGCGCATCTCCCGTCCCGGCGCGCGTGCGTATCTTGGCTCCATGGACATTCGTCCGGTCGTTGGCGGCTTGGGCATCAGCATTCTTACTACGCCGAAAGGCTTGATGAGCGGACGCTCGGCGCGCAAAGCGAAAATCGGCGGCGAGCTTTTGTGCGAGGTCTGGTAAACGATGTCACGTATCGGCAATAAACCAATTCCACTCCCGCAAGGCGTGAAAATCGCCCTGAAGGGCCGCGAAGTCGAAGTGCAAGGCCCCAAGGGTAAGCTCAATGTGGGTGTGCCGCACGGCATCACCTTCGAGCAAAAAGACGGCGTGCTTTTCGCCAAGCGCGCCACCGAAGATCATCGCGCGCTGCACGGGCTCGCTCGCGCTCTGGTCGCCAACGCGGTTCACGGCGTTACGCAAGGCTTTAAGAAGGATCTCGACATCGTGGGCGTCGGTTACCGCGCCGAGCTAAAGGGCAAAGCGGTCGCCTTCGCGCTCGGCAAGTCGCACCCCATCGAGTTCAAGATTCCCGAAGGCATTCAGATCGCGGTGGACAAGCAGACGCACATTGTGGTCAGCGGCGCGGATAAAGGCCAGGTCGGCCAGGTAGCTGCCGACATTCGCTCGCTGCGTCCGCCCGATCCCTACAAGCAAAAAGGCATTCGCATTACCGGCGAGCGCTTGAAGAAGAAGGCTGGCAAAGCTGGCGCGAAGGCCGGCGGCGCCGCGTAAGGCAAAAGGAGACAACAGTGGCTTCGGTACGAGTTGGAAAATTATCGCGCGATCTGCACCGCAGGCGTGTGCACGCCCGCGTGCGCACCAAGGTTTCCGGCACCACCGAGCGTCCGCGCCTCTGCGTGTATCGCTCGCTGGGCCATATCTACGCGCAGGTCATTGACGACCGCACCGGCAAGACGCTGGTTTCCGCCAGTTCGGTCGACAAAGAAACGAAAAAGAATCTCAAGGGCGGCGGCAACGTCGCCGCGGCCAAGGTCATCGGCAAAGCGGTTGCCGAGCGCGCCAAATCCGCTGGAGTCAGCAAGGTAGTGTTCGACCGCGGCGGGTACAAGTACCACGGCCGCGTCAAGGCGCTCGCGGATGCGGCGCGGGAAGCGGGGTTACAGTTCTAAGCCTATGTCGAAGCAAATTTTGCGAGACAGTTTAGCGGTTCGGCGCCTCTTCGACGTCAATCTTTCCGACCTCAAGGACGATGTCATCGCCATCAACCGCGTCACGAAAGTCGTCAAGGGCGGCAAGAACCTCAGTTTCTCCGCGCTTGTCGTTGTCGGCGACAGCCGCGGCCATGCCGGATTCGGCATGGGCAAGGCGCGCGAAGTTCCCATGGCCATCAAGAAGGGCATTGAGCAAGCTAAGAAGAATTTGATCAAGCTCAATATGAAGGGCACCAGCATTCCGCATCAGGTGCTTGGCCGCTATGGCTCGGCGCAGGTTTTGCTCAAGCCGGCTCCGGAAGGCACTGGCGTAATCGCCGGCGGTCCCGTGCGCAAGGTCATGCAAGTGGCGGGAATCACGAACGTGCTTACGAAATCGCTGGGCACCTCGAACCCGCACAATGTGGTCAAGGCGACCTTCGCGGCGTTGCTAAGCTTGAAAGATGTGGCACAGGTGGCGGAAACGCGCTCCAAGACCGTCGACGAAATCAGCGGCAGGCCGCCGAAAGAACAAAAGGCTGCCGTCAGCGAGGCGAGTTAATGGCCGTAAAGAAGAAAGCCGCGGAAGGTCAAAAATCCGGCGGCACCGTGAAAGTGAAATGGGTGGTCAGCTTCATAAGCTGCACCGATGATATGCGCCAGACCATTCGCGGACTCGGATTGCGCAGGATGCATCAGGTGGTCGAGCGCGAGGATACGCCGTCGGTGCGCGGCATGATCCATAAAGTACGCCACCTCGTGGAAGTGGTGGAATAGAGAAAATGGCGAAAAAGGTTTCCAAGGGCCGCAAGCCCTCCAAGAAAGTCAGCAGCCGCCGCAAGCCGGCCAACAAACCCGCTGCGAGGGCGTTGAGTAACGCCAGTCTCTCGAATTTGCGTCCGCCTCGGGGCTCGCGTCATCGCAAGGTGCGCGTTGGCCGCGGCATAGGCTCCAAACTCGGCAAGACCTCCGGAGCTGGCAACAAAGGACAACAGTCCCGCCGCGGCTATTCGCGCCGCCGGGGATTTGAAGGCGGCCAGATGCCGCTGCATCGCCGCATGCCCAAGCGCGGCTTTCACAACCCGTTCAGCGTCGAGTACTCGGTCCTGAACTTGGAAGAGCTAAACGTTTTTCCGGCCGGCGAAACAGTAACTCCGGACCTGCTGCGTGCCCACGGATTTGTTCGCCGCCACCGCGATCGCATAAAAATTCTCGGCGATGGCGAACTGACCACGAAACTTGCGATTCACGCGCATGCATTCAGCGAGTCTGCCAAGGAAAAGATCACCAAGGCAGGCGGCACGTTCGAGGTGGTAGCGTAAGGAACGGGAATTAGGGTCAAGTTATGAACCGATTCATCGAAGCATTCCGAAATCTCTTCCGCATCCCCGATCTGCGGAATAGGGTGTTGTTTACCCTGGCGCTGCTCGCGGTGTATCGCATCGGTGCGCATATCCCCACACCGGGCATCAATACCCGTGTGTTGGAGAGCCTGTTTCAGCAGGGCCAAGGCTCGGTCCTGGGTATTTTCGACCTGTTCAGCGGCGGCAACCTGCGCCGCCTGACGATTTTCGCGCTCGGCATCATGCCGTATATCACGGCCTCGATTATCTTGCAGTTGATGACCGTGGTGTTCCCCTACCTCGAGAAGCTGCAAAAGGAAGGCGAGCTCGGACGTCGCAAGATTACGCAGTACACGCGCTATTTGACGATTTTGTTGAGCATCATTCAGTCCACGACTATCGCCACGGCCTTGCAGAGCACCAACATGCAGGGCCAGTCTCTGGTCTACCACCGGGGCTTTGGCTTTATCCTGATGACCATTCTGACCCTGACCACCGGTTCCGCCTTCATCATGTGGCTTGGGGAACAGATCAGCGAGCGCGGAATCGGAAATGGCATGTCGCTCATCATATTTGTAGGCATTGTTGTCGGCCTGCCGCGCGCTATCCTGAACCTTTACGAATTGGCAAAAACCGGAGCTTGGGGCCCCTTCACGCCGATTGCCTTGATCTTCCTGGTGGCGCTGATGATTGCTGTTGTCGCCTTCATCGTCTTTGTGGAAGGCGGGCAGCGGCGCATTCCCGTGCAATACGCTAAACGAGTAGTCGGCCGCAAAGTCATGGGCGGGCAATCCTCGTATTTGCCGTTGCGCGTTAATTCCGGCGGCGTAATTCCGCCGATTTTTGCCAGTTCGCTGCTGGCGTTTCCCGCCACGGCGGCGCTGGTTTTTGGCACGCGCTACGCCTTCATTAAGGATTTCAGTAAGACCATCAGCTTTGGCGAGCCGCTCTACAACCTGGTTTACGTCGTCCTGATCATTCTGTTCGCGTTCTTCTACGTCGGCATCGTCTTCAATCCGACCGAGCTCGCGGACAATATGCGCAAGAATGGCGGCTTCATCCCGGGCATCCGGCCGGGCCGTACCACCAGCGAGCACGTCAGCAAAATCTTGAAGCGCCTTACATTCATTGGCGCCATTTATCTTGCGGTGGTTTGCTTGCTTCCGGAGTGGCTGATTACCGGCATCCACCTCGACCATCTTGGTTGGGGCATCGGCGGCTGGTTCGATCGCCATTTCCCGACCTGGTTCCTGAAAGGTCTCGGCGTGCAGTTTTATTTTGGCGGCACGTCGCTGCTGATCGTCGTCGGCGTCGCTATGGATACCGTGCAGCAGTTGGAAGCGCAGTTGGTCATGCGGAATTACGAAGGGTTTGCGCGGAAGGGCCGGTTGCGCGGCCGGCGGTAATGAAGACCAGCGGAGCGCCGCCGGACGGCAAGTCCGTGGAGCAGTTGGACCGCGCTGTGATTTTTCTCGGGCCTCCGGGCGCGGGAAAGGGTACGCAGGCGAAAGAGCTGGCCAAGTATTTCGGTGTGCCGCATCTTTCGACCGGCGACATGCTCCGCGAGAACATCGCCAAGGGCACGCCGCTGGGTGTAAAGGCTGAGCCGGTCATGAAGCGCGGCGAATTGGTTCCCGATTCGCTGGTGCTCAAGATGGTGGCGCAGCGCATCGAGCAACCGGATTGCATGCATGGGTTCGTGTTTGACGGCTTTCCGCGGACCGTGGCGCAAGCGCAGTACTTGATGATTTTGCTGCGGCAGAATGGCTACAAGCCGGCGCTGGTCGTGCACTTTGTGATTGATCCGAAGCTGCTGTTGCGCCGGATCACCGGCCGGCGGATGTGCAAGGTAGGCGGCGAGATTTACAATATTTACGAGCGTCCGCCGAAATGCGATTTGCGTTGCGACAACGATGGCGGCCAGCTCGAGCAGCGGCCGGACGATCGTGAAGAAATTGTCGGGCCTCGGTTGCAAGCGTATGAAAGGCAGACCGAGCCGCTGGTTGCGTATTACCGCCGGCTGGGACGCTTGCACGAGGTCAACGCCGCGAAAAGCGTCGACGAAGTGAAGCGGCAAGTGCTCGACATTGTGCGCGCGGCGCGTTGAACTGACGTTGAAGCGAAAAGATGGCGATTTATTTGCGCAGCCGTGATGAGCTCGAAAAGATGCACCGTGCCGGGCTCATTGTGCACGAGGTTTTAACGACGTTGCGCGATGCGGTGCGGCCGGGAATTACGACGATGGACCTCGAGAAGTTAGCCGAGGAAAAAATCGCCGGAAAGCCAGGCAAGCCGGCGTTCAAAGGGTACCGCGGGTATCCTTGCTCGCTATGTACTTCGGTGAACAGCGAGATCGTTCACGGGATTCCGTCACCTAAGCGCAAATTGCGCGAAGGCGATATCGTCTCGATTGATTTCGGGATGGAAGTGGACGGATATTTCGCGGATTCAGCGGTGACTGTGCCGGTGGGCAAGATTCAGCCGGAAACACAGAAGTTGCTGGAAGTGACCCGTGAATCGCTGGACCGTGCGATTGAAAAAATGCGCGCGGGCAACAGGCTCGGCGATGTGGGCAACGCGGTGCAAAGCTGGGTCGAGCAGCACGGATATTCGGTGGTCCGGGAATTTGTCGGTCACGGCATCGGCACCAAGATGCATGACGAACCCAACCTGCCGAATTATGGCGATGCAGGGCGCGGCGCGCGGTTGCAAGAAGGCATGGTCATAGCCGTCGAGCCGATGGTGAATGCGGGACGCCCGGAAGTTCGCATGCGCGATGAGTGGGTGGCGGAAACAGCGGATGGCAGCCCCTCAGCGCATTTCGAGCACACCGTGGCCATAACCGCAAACGGCCCCTGGATTCTGACGCGGCCCAAAGAGGTAACCGGCCCGTCCTGGTAAGCGGAACTAAATAGGAGACTATGGCGAAGCAGTTTAGCGATGAAAAGAAGAAAGGCGACTCCGGTAATTCCAAGGAGGACGCAATCGAAGTCATGGCCACGGTCATCGAGCCGTTGCCCAACGCCATGTTTCGAGTGGAGCTGGAAAACAAGCATCAGGTGCTGGCGCACGTTTCCGGCAAGATGCGCAAAAATTTTATTCGTATTCTCGCGGGAGACAAAGTAGCCGTGGAGCTTTCGCCTTACGATTTAACACGCGGCCGCATCGTCTACCGCTACAAGTAGAGCAGGAAGAGGGATCATGAAAGTACGGGCATCGGTAAAAAAGATTTGCGACAAGTGCAAGGTGATTCACCGGCGCGGCGTGGTGCGCGTGATTTGCATCAACCCGAAGCACAAGCAGCGCCAGGGATAGTGCGGATTTTCGAGACGAATTTTAGGAGACATGTGGCATGGCACGTATAGCAGGCATTGATCTTCCGGTTCAGAAGCGGCTGTGGGTTGGCTTAACCTCCATCTATGGCATCGGGCGGGAGCGCGCGAAAAAGCTGGCCGCAAAAGCCGGCGTGGATCACACCAAAAAGATTCGCGACCTGACCGAAGAGGAAATCAACCACATCCGCCAGGCCATCGAGCAGGAAGGCCGGGTGGAAGGCGATCTCCGCAAAGAGATTCAGATGAACATTCGCCGGCTGATTGAAATTCAGGCCTATCGCGGCATTCGCCACCGCCGGAATCTTCCGGTGCGCGGCCAGCGCACGCACACGAACGCGCGTACCCGCAAAGGTCCGCGGCGCGGCGCGGTTGCAGCGAAGAAGAAGACCGTCGGCAAGAAGGGCTAATTTGGAGTGCGGCAGCTTGCTGCCGCTTTTACGGGTTGCAAGATTTTAGAGCATCGAAGGATTGGAGCAAAACGTGGCGAAAGAACCAAAGGCCGCAGGAACAGCACCGGATGCAGCAACTCCGGGAAAACCGGCAGCGGCAACAAAGCGCAAGAAGGAATTCAAGAAGAAGCGCGAGCGTCGCGTCGTGCCGCACGGGTTCGTGCACGTTGCAGCGTCGTTCAACAACACGCAGATCACCATCACGGATACGGATGGCCGCGTGATGTGCTGGTCTTCCGCCGGCGCGATCGGCTTCAAAGGCTCGCGCAAAGGAACGCCATACGCCGCGCAACAAGCTTCATTGGCTGCCGCGGGGATCGCGCGCGACCAGTACGGGATGAAGAGCGTGGAAGTTCGCGTACAAGGCCCGGGCTCCGGACGCGAGTCCGCCGTACGCGCGCTGGCTGCCGCGGGATTGCACATCGTGGTGATTCGCGACGTCACGCCGATTCCGCACAATGGCTGCCGTCCGCCAAAGCGCCGCAGGGTCTGATTTGCGCAGGCGAGGATGGCTGGGCTAAAAGAGATTGTTAAGGGTTTGATGAAGGGAGAATAAGAAGTTGGCAAGACATCGAGAAGCGGTTTGCCGCCTGTGCCGCCGGGAAGGGCAGAAGCTATTTTTAAAAGGTTTGCGGTGTTTTACGGAGAAGTGTGCCATCGAGAAGCGCAACTTCATTCCGGGACAGCACGGACAGTCGCGGCGCCCGAAGGTAGCGGGTTATGGCCTGCAGTTGCGCGAGAAGCAAAAGGTAAAGCGCACCTATGGGCTGCTGGAGCGGCAATTCCGCAGCTATTTCGAGAAGGCGCTGCGCATCAAGGGGCCGACCGGCGAAAACCTGATCATCACGCTGGAGCGGCGCCTGGATAACGTTGTCCGGCGCGCGGGCTTCTCCGGTTCGCACGCGCAAGCTCGGCAATTTATTTTGCACGGGCACGTGCGCGTCAACGGGAAAAAAGTGAACATCCCGTCGTACCTGGTGAAGGCCGGCGATGAAGTGTCCATCAAGGACAAGATGCGCCAGAACACCATGGTGATGGAAGCGCGCAACGTGGCGCAAAGCCAGAACACCGTGCCGTGGCTGGAAATCAACCGGGACGAGCTCAAAGCCAAAGTGGTGGCCATGCCGAAGCGCGAAGACGTGCAGACCCCGGCATTCAACGAGCAGTTGATCGTCGAACTGTACTCGAAGTAATTAGTCCCCTGTAGAGGCCGGGCTTTGGCCCGGCCGGTTCGCGGGCAAAGTAAAAGTTTTGGGTGACCGATAAACTCGGTTGCCAGAAGGAAGGAACACGATGTGGAAGGGTTTTCAAAAGCCAAAGCGTCTTGCATCCGAGCTGGAGTCGTTGACCGAAAAGTACGGCCGGTTTTCTGCGCAGCCGTTTGAGCGCGGCTGGGGCACGACGGTAGGAAACGCGCTGCGGCGCGCGCTGCTCAGTTCGATTGAAGGCGCAGCCATCACCGCGGTTAAAATCGAAGGAGTACTGCACGAATTTTCTTCGATTCCCGGCGTGGTCGAAGATGCTACGGACATTATTCTCAACCTCAAGCAGGTTCCGATCAAGCTGAACACGGATCTGCCGAAGACCATTTACGTGAACGTGGAAAATCCCGGGCCGGTGACATCGGCGCAAATCGAAGAAGACGCCGATTTCGCGGTGCTGGACAAGAGCGTGTACATCGCCACGGTCAGCGAAGGCGGCAAGCTGCAGATCGAGATGCGCGTGAAGAACGGGCGCGGCTACATACCGGCGGACCGCAACTATGACGAGGATCTGCCGATCGGCTACATCCCGGTGGACTCCGTGCACTCTCCGGTGCGCAAGGTCAATTACTCGGTGGAAGCGGCGCGTCTCGGTCAAATGACCGACTACGAAAAGCTGATGATCGAAGTGTGGACCAATGGCGCCATCACCCCGCAAGACTCGATCGGGTTGGCGGCGAAGCTGGTGAAGGACCACATGAGCATCTTCATCAACTTTGAAGAGCCCACGGAAATGACCGAATTGCCGCAGGAAATCGCCAACGATCCGCGTCTGGAGCATCTGGACCGCTCGGTGGAAGAGCTTGAGCTTTCCGTGCGCTCGTACAACTGCTTGAAGAACGCGAATATCCAAACCATTCGCGAGCTCGTGCAGAAGAGCGAGAACGAGATGCTCAAGACCAAGAACTTCGGCCGCAAGTCGCTCAACGAAATCAAAGATATACTGACCAAGATGGGCCTCAGCCTGGGCATGAAGTTCGATGAGCACGGCCGGATTATCTGGCCGCCGCTGCCGAGCCAAACAGCGCCGCCACCCTCAAGTTCTGAAGACGCGGTCGGCGGGCTGTAGAACAGAACGGAAAGAAAAAGCCTCAGGCCCAAAAATTTGGGCCTGAGCTACGGGGTGCGATTAAGAATCGTGCTCGACAGCTAAAGGAATAGCCATGCGACATTTGAATTCGGGGTCAAAGCTAGGACGCAATCCGTGGCATCGCCGCGCGACGCTGCGCAACCTGGTGACCAACTTGTTCGAGCACGGGCGAATCACCACTACTCTGACGCGCGCCAAGGCGGCGCGGCCGGTGGCGGAGAAGATGATCACACTGGGGAAGCGCGACACGCTGCAATCGCGGCGGCAAGCGGCTTCCTACATCATGACGCCGGGTGTCACGCAGAAGCTTTTCAGCGAGATCGCGCCGAAGTTCGCGGACCGCGCGGGAGGCTACACCCGCATCATTTCCGCCGGGATCCGCGTTGGCGACGGCGCGAAGGTGGCCATCCTGGAGCTAGTCGGCTACGAGCTCAAGCCCAAAGAAAAGAAAGAAAAGACCAAGAAGGAAGAAACCGCCGAAGCCAGCTAGAGGCAGCTTTGGCCGGCTACTCAGATTAGAGAATAGCGCACGCTCTGTTTCAGACGCCCGCTCCGGTTTGCCGAAGCGGGCGTTTCCTTTTGTGACAAATCTCCGGCTGTTACGCCTGCCCCCCACCCCCTGTTAACGACGAAAGAGTGCGTAAGCCCTTCAGGAAAATAGAGTTAGTCGAACTCCGTTGCGCAAAAGAGTCCATAATTTACTGATTTTGCTAGGTTTACATCGATGTGATAGGAAGCACTGGACTTGCGGCTAATTCTCTGAAATCTAGAACCGAAAGCATGCCTTTGGTGAAGAGGTCGGGGCCTACGGTTGGAAGCCAGGGTTACAAGAACTTTGGGCGGAGCCGGACGCGAGATTTCCCGATCCGAACAATACCACGATTATTACTTAATTGGCAACAAAAATCGGTTTGGAATATGCGCCCGTGATTAGCGGCAAATTGCGTTGAGCTTGTCGTAAGGTTTTTCGTTCTGCGGAAATTTGATGTGTTTCGCCTCCATCATTTGTTCCAGCAGCGTCCCTCCATCCTTCAACGCCACGTCTGGATCAGTCTTATACGCCGGATCCTTCTCCGCCTGCTCCAGGGTCACGAACTTAAAACCCTGCTTCTTCATTAAATCCAATAGCTCCGGCAGCATCACCGCATCAAATGCACCTATGTGCAGCAGCAAAACGTGACGAATATCCCGCCCGTAAACGAGCTTAGCCATCTGCTGCCCGACCCCCATATACTCTGCCGCGGTGCTCATGTAACTCGACTTAAGCCACTCTATGGAAGTCGCGTCGTTCTTCTCCGCGCATCGCGCGTAAGGCGCGTTCCACAGGTAATCCTCGAAATCGAGCGTCACCTGAGCGATGTGGTACTTGTGGTCTTTCAAGTATTGGCGCACGGCGTGGCGTTTCTCGAGCGTGTCGCCTTCCCAGAGATATGGATAGCGGAACCAGCGCCAGTTCTGGTGGCCCATAAGGGATTTCAGTGCGGATTCGTCGTCGGCGACGTTCTGGTCGAACTGGTCGGCGCTGCTGTCGTTCAGGCTCAGATGAGCATAAGTGTGATTCCCGAGCGGGAAGCCGGCCTGGCGCCAGAGCTTTAGAACCTCGATCTCTTCAGAGTGCTGCTCCAGCTTGTTGGCATTGACAAAGCCATAGACCTTGGGCACGTGCGCTTGTCGCAGGGTACCGAGAATACTTTTAGCGACGTCCGCGCGAGTCATGCCGGGAGGCAGTGGGCCATGAGATGGCAGGTCGTCAACGGTGATGGCAACTTGCTGAGGAGACGCCGAAGGCGCCATCGCGATCATGCAGAGGCATGCGAAACAAAACAAGCACGACAGCTTCATTGTTGAGGTCTTACGCCATTTCTCTCATGAATTGCTTGGGGATTCAGGAACTGCTGAAGGGGTGCCCGGACGTTTGTTGAAGTGGAACAAAAAGTAGAGGACGGTGAAAGCGAAGAAGGCACCCACGGAGTCGAGCAGGGAATCGTACGGGGAGGCTTGGCGGCTGGCAACGAAGGCTTGATGTATTTCGTCCAGGGCGGAGTAGGTGAATGCGATGAAGAGGGCAGTCAGTCCCCAGGTCCAGCGCCAGCCGGCGCGAGCTCCGCGAATGCCACGATAAAGGAGCATGCAGAAAACGAAGTATTCGGTGAAGTGGGCGGTCTTGCGGATGTAGTGGTGAATGATCTCAAACTGGTGCCTGGTGACATCGGGCTTGAACCAGCGAACGATGGGCTCGAAGAAGTAGGCACTGTGTTGTGCGGAAAAGGTGTCGCTGGACATCGTGAAGATGACGGCAGCCCAAAGGAGAGCCGGCCACCAGGCGCGTAGCCAGGATGGAATCAAGAATTGGCTAAGGCGCGGTTGCATTTCGGGAAGATGTGGCGCTGGCCGCGGGTTGCGCCAGGGTTGATCAGACAAGTGGGTTGGCTCCGTTCATCAGGTAGTGCTCAGTGTACAGACCTGCAAATGATTCAGGCTGGACAGCCGCAAATAGCTGTCCCCTTCGTCACTCCATGCGGTAGTTAGGGGCTTCGCGGGTGATGATCACGTCATGAACGTGGCTTTCGCGGAGTCCGGCGGAAGTGATGCGCACAAATTTGCTGCGCTCGGTGAGTGCTTTCAGGTTTTCGGCGCCGACATAACCCATGCCGCTGCGCAAGCCGCCGACGAGTTGATCGGTCAGCGCGGCCAGCGAACCCTTGTAGGGGACGCGGCCTTCGACTCCCTCGGGTACCGACTTGCCGCGCTGGACGTCTTCTTCCTCTTGCGCATAGCGGTCAGCAGAACCTTCTTCCATGGCGGAGGTCGAACCCATGCCGCGATAGGACTTGAACGTGCGGCCTTGATACAAAATGGTTTCGCCCGGAGCTTCTTCGGTGCCGGCGAAAAGGCTGCCAATCATCACGCAAGACGCGCCGGCGGCGATGGCTTTGGTGATGTCGCCGGAATATTTGATGCCGCCATCGGCGATGACCGGAATGCCGGTACCCTCGGCGGCGCGCGCCGCTTCTGTGATGGCGGTGATTTGCGGTACGCCGGCGCCGGTGACTACGCGCGTGGTGCAGATCGAACCAGGACCCATGCCGACTTTCAATCCATCAATGCCGAGCGCGATGAGATCCTTTGCGCCTTCGTAGGTCGCGACGTTGCCGGCGATGAGCTGCACATCCGGCAAGCGATGGCGAATGGCTTTGATGGCATCCATCACACGCGCGGAGTGACCATGCGCAGTGTCAATGGCGAGGACATCGGTTTTGTATTTCGCCATTTCAACGGCGCGTTCAAGAAAATCGCCGGTAGCGCCGATGGCGGCGCCGACGCGGAGGCGGCCCTGCTCGTCTTTTGCGGCGCGAGGATATTCGAGTTTTTTCTGGATGTCTTTTACAGTGATGAGGCCTTTGAGATTGAAGTCCTGGTCGACAACCAGAAGTTTCTCAATGCGATGCTTCTGGAGGAGGCGTTCCGCTTCGTCAAGCGTCGTGCCCACGGGAACGGTGACGAGATGATCTTTGGTCATCACGGAGCTGACCAACTGATTGTGATTTTTCTCGAAGCGCAAGTCGCGATTGGTGAGAATGCCGGTGAGGCGGGTGCCGCGCGTTACAGGCAGGCCGGAGATCTTGTACTTGTTCATGATCTCCAGGGCCTGGCGAAGCGTGATGTCGGGAGAAATGGTTACCGGGTCGACGATCATGCCGCTTTCTGAGCGCTTGACCCGGTCGACTTCTTCGCCCTGTCGGTCGATAGGCATGTTTTTGTGGACGATACCGATGCCGCCCTGTCGTGCGATGGCGATGGCGAGGCGCGATTCGGTTACCGTATCCATCGCGGCGGAGGCCAGGGGAATGTTCAGGGCGAGCTTGCGCGTGAAGCAGGTGCGCGTGTCGGTGTCGGCAGGGAGAACCGCGGACTTGCCCGGAAGGAGCAAAACGTCGTCAAACGTGAGGCCTTCGGGGATGGAACCGTTAATCATTGCGTCCTCATTTCGCGGATAACCGGTGTCAGCGGGGCGCTGCGGGATGTTCCATAAAACAGCGCAGCCCAGCGGGTGGCCGCTGGGCCGTAGAAAGAATTCATAAGATCGAAAAAATGCGTCACTGTGAATCTTTAATTGTAGAGGCACCCGTACCTCCGGTCAAGTTAGCGGGCAGATTTCAGGCGCGCAAAACCTTTCATAAGAGCGCCGGAGAATGGCGCTTGGCAGCCGTGACTCGCTTGTCCTAGGCAAAAAAAGGGGCTGACTTGTCGAGTCAGCCCCGCGTGTTGCTAGTTTTGAGCCCTTCGCCGCTTAAAACGTGAAGCGGAAACCGAATTCTCCGTTGAAGGAGCGCGGCACCGAAGTGCTGCTTGGATTGATGAAGCCCGCGGGCTGCATGAAGGAGCTGGAGTTGGGCGTATTGAAGAAATTATTCCCATAGTTAGCTCGGTTGGTCATGTTAAACGCCTGGAAAAACAACTGCACGTTGTACTTGTCCTTGAACCGGATATTCTTGCTGAAGCGAACATCCAATTGGAAGAAGTTGTCACCGCGCACAGTGTCGTAGCCGACTTCACGGCAATTGCCGGCCTGTAAGCAGGCCAAGGCATCCGCCGCCTTGCTGAAAGCGAGGTAATTTGTCGGATCAGAATTGGGAACGATGACCGGCCGAGTGTATCCGCTTCCCCGAGACAGAACATCGAAGCTCGACGTTAGATCGTAGGGGCGTGCCGTTCCAAATTGCAGAATTGGCGCGACCTGGATTCCCAATGGAAGACTTACGATGCCGCTGACTGTGATGTGGTGCCGTTCGTCATTCGGCGTATAACCGAAGTCGAGTGGATTCCACGGGTTGAGAGGGTCATGCGGATAGTTCCGGAAACTGGAGCCATTCGCGTTCACGTCCCAGCCTCTGGCCCAAGACAGCGTGTAGTTGGCGTTGACACTGAAGCGCTTTGTCATACGCTGGCGATAGCTAAAGTTGAATCCATCGTAGCGCGAACGATTGACGGACTGCTCATCCATCACGCGGCCAAGAACCGGCACGCCGGCGGCCGCGAAAGCAGCCGAAAGCGGACGCGGCGCGCTAGTGATTTTTGGATTGCCGCTCGAATCAGTTCCTAGAACGGCGATGGTGGGATTGAGGTTGATAGTCTTATTTTCGTGCAATCCGAGTTCATGAACATATTCGAGTTCAAACACAGAACTGTTCGTGAGCGCCCATTGGTAGCCGAGATTGAATTGTTCGGACACCGGATTGCGATATTTCGGATCCATTAGACGGCCTGTTGCGCCAGCTGCTAAGGTTGCCGAATCAGGCGGAATAACCGGAAACGGGCTGTTTCCGAAACTCCAGTTGCTGAGGGGGATACCGGTGCCTGGAACTTCGCAATCAGAACATGCCTGTCCCGGACCGTTGCCAGTAATCGAAAAGAGACCTTGATAAATGGTTGGATTGGCCTGCTGGATCATGAACAACGGAATGTTTTGAAACACGTTGCCATAGTACAGACCGTAACCGCCGCGTAGAACGTGCTTACCCTGACCTGTAATGTCGTACGCAAACCCGATGCGCGGGCTGAAGTCCTTATTGTCGTCATGGGGCAATTTCGCATAAGGGCTGCCGACAGCCGTAAGTTCCTCAAATGTGCGGCTCCCGGCAATTGCTGCTGCTCCCACGAGATTGTAGTCCTTGTCCCAGCGAACACCGAGATTTAGGGTCAAGCGATTGGTAACCCTCCAATCGTCTTGGAAATAGAGACCCAGCTGCTTGGTGCCTCCAGGCATATCAAAGTAAGGATTGCCCGAACTCGCAGACATACCCACCACAGCACCCGGTGTCGCAAATCCTTGAGGATAAAGCGCGGTGTTTGCGAGAATGACGCTAGGGTCATCCAGGAAATCAATCTCCAGAGTAGAGTTTGATTTGAAGAACCCACCGAGCTTCGGGTTATAGATGTAATCCACACCACCCTTTAGCGTGTGTTTCCCCAAGGTCTTGGTGACATCATCTCGGAATTGGAACTTGCGCTGATAGGATTGCTGCGGGACGTTGACGTTGGTGCCGAACCACTCGCTAACGTTGTTAAAAGTCACGTAAGGCACTTTTTGAGTGCTGTCGATGATGTTGTTCCAGAACTGATAGCCCCACGTGAAGCTGTTGACGAGGGAGTTCGAAAAAACGGAATTGAGTGTCGCGTTCGCCACCTGCAAATGGTTCTTAGTGAAATTACCACCGGTAAGATCGCCAAGACTGTCCGATTGATCGTTTGTGCTGTTGTTCTCTTGCGAAGAAAAACTGAAATAAGCAGAGTGGCGTTGGTTAATGCGATAGTCGATTCGCCCGTTATAGCGCGATTCGAAGAACGGCGTCGGGATGACTTGCGCAGGCTGTGCCCCTAGGCTCGTGACCAGCGACAGCTCCTGGAATGCGGTTGGGGTCTCAGTCAAGCTGGTGTGTTCCCTCTGGCGTTCCATGGCGAAGAAACCGAAAAGCTTATCCCTAATAATCGGCGCGCCTATTGATCCACCGAAAACCTGACGGCTGTAGGGTGATTTCTCGCCCGAACCCTTCTTCTCCAGCGCATTGAGAGAATTAAAAGCGTTCTCGCGGAACGCCCCGAATGCGGAACCATGCAGGCTATTCGTGCCCGATTTTGTGATCATGTTGATCGCGGCGCCTTCGGATTTGCCGTTCGCTGCCGAGAAGCGTTGCGTGCTGATCACAAATTCTTGCACCGCCTCCAGCGGCAGTTGCATCACCGGGCCGCCAACGGTGTTGTCCTTATTGTCCACGCCATTGATCGTGACATTGACGTTGCGTCCGCCCTGGCCGTTCACAGAAAGAATCGCATAGCGGTTCTTAGTTGGGTCGTAGGAGTCTGCTGCCTTCACACCGGGGGCGAGA
>JAOAPV010000079.1 GCA_025463055.1 Candidatus Acidiferrum typicum | reverse complement strand
TAACGCTGGGGACTAAACGATGACGCACACCACTGACGCCAACGACCGCATGAATCGCCCGCTCGACTCCGTCGATCCGCAAATTGCAGAGCTGCTGCGCGATGAGGCTAAGCGCCAGGCTACCGGGCTCGAGCTGATTCCTTCGGAGAACCTGGTCTCCGAAGCGGTGCTCGAGGCCATGGGCTCGATTTTCACCAACAAGTACGCGGAAGGTTATCCGGGCAAGCGCTATTACGGCGGGTGCGAGTACGCCGACAAAGTCGAGCAACTCGCCATCGATCGCGCCAAGGAACTCTTCGGCGCGGAGCACGCCAACGTGCAAGCGCATTCGGGTACCTCGGCAAACATCGCCGTCTACATGGCCACGCTGAAGCCCGGCGACACCGTGCTGGGCATGAACCTCTCTCACGGCGGCCACCTCACGCACGGGCATCCTCTGAACTTCAGCGGCCGCATGTACAAATTCATCGCCTACGGCGTGCGCCAGGAAGACGAGCGCATCGACTACGACGAAGTGGACAAGCTCGCCCACGAACACAAGCCGCGCATGATCGTGGCGGGAGCCAGCGCGTATTCGCGCATCATTGATTTTGAGCGGATGGCGAAAATCGCCAAAGCGGTCGATTCCCTTTTCTTCGTGGACATGGCGCACATCGCCGGCCTGGTAGCTGCGGGCGTGCATCCCAGCCCAATTCCGCACGCCGATATCGTCTCCACCACCACGCATAAAACGCTGCGCGGTCCGCGCGCCGGCATGGTGCTGTGCCGTGCCGCCTACGCTAAAGAAATCGACCGGCTAACCTTCCCCGGCATGCAAGGCGGCCCGCTGGTCCACATGATCGCCGCCAAAGCAGTGTGCTTTAAAGAAGCCATGGAAGACGGTTTCCGCGACTACCAGACACAAGTCGTCGTCAACGCGCAAGCCCTCGCTGCTTCCATCGCCAAGCAGGGATTCCGCATCGTCACCGGCGGCACGGACAATCACCTTTTCCTGATCGAGCTGCACTCTCGCGGCCTCACCGGCAGCGACGCCGAAAAAGCCCTCGATCGCGCCGGAATCACCGTAAACAAAAATGCCATCCCCTTCGATCCGCTACCGCCAATGAAAGCCGGCGGCATCCGCCTCGGCAGCCCGTCGATCACCACCCGGGGCATGCGCGAACCGGAAATGGACCAAATCGGCGTCTGGATAGCGGAAATCCTGCTGCACATGGGCGACACCGCCACAGAGCAGCGCGTCCGCAAGCAAGTAGCGGAACTCGCCGCCCGCTTCCCGATTTACGAATCGCGCCTGACGCGCCAGTCGGATAGGGTCGAACACGCGCGGGTTTAGCGCTCCCGCGAAATTGTCATCCCGAGCGAAGCCGAGGGACCCTGCTTTTCTCTTCGCAGCGGCGCAGCGACCATGCGGCAGAACGTAGATGAACATAATTAAGGCGACTCGCGATTTCGAGCACTGGGTCGCAAAGCAAATCCCGCTGGTACGAAGCGATGTGGCGCTGAAGCACCAGCACATGGCGGAATCGCCGTTCGCGTTTTTTCGCGCCACGTTTTACCGCTGGCTGCAACAGTGGCACAAACGCTGCGACGATCTGGCCAAAGCGCCCGCGGTCCTCGCCGTCGGCGACCTCCACATCGAAAATTTCGGCACCTGGCGCGACGAAGAAGGCCGCCTGATCTGGGGCGTAAACGATCTGGACGAAACCTGGCCCGGCCCATACGCGCTGGATCTGGTCCGGCTGACCACCAGCGCGTACCTCGCAATTCATGGAGAGCATTTAAGCCTCACGCGGCGCGAAGCCGCGGAAGCGATCGAAGAAGGCTATCGCGACGCGCTCACCGCGGGTGGGCGCGCCTTTGTCCTGGCGGAGCGCAATCGCTGGCTCCGCTTGATCGCGCTGAGCAAGCTGCGCGACCCTGTGCGCTTCTGGGCGAAAATGACACAGAATCCGCCGTACACTGCGAAGCCGCCCGCGGAAGTGCGGCGCCTGCTGGAAGAGTCGTTTCCGCGGCCTCGTCCCGCGTATGTGCTGAAGCGGCGGATTGCCGGGCTGGGGAGCCTGGGGCATCCGCGCATTCTCGCGTTGTCTGCCTGGGAAGGCGCATACGTCGCGCGGGAAGCCAAGGCGATTCGCACCTCCGCGTGGGCGTGGTATCGCGGAGATTCATCGGTCGATCTTTACGGTCCGAAATTGGTGCAGAGCGCGATTCGCGTGCAGGACCCGTGCGTGCGATTTCATGGGCACTGGCTGGTGCGGCGGCTGGCGCCGGATTGTTCGCGAATCGAGCTGGCCTCTGTCCCGCAAGAACGCGACGAAGCGCGCTTGCTCTATTGCATGGGCTGGGAAACGGCCAACATGCATTTCGGGACCAGGAGCGCGATCCCGAAGGTAAAGCGAGACTTGGCGGCGCGCCGCGGGCGCTGGCTGCACAAAGCTTCAAAGGCGATGCTTGCGGCGACTCTGGCTGACTGGGAAGACTGGCGCGACGGCTGGAAACGCGCATTTTAGCCGCATTTTAACTGGCTAAAAGCGTGTTTTGGCGGCTGGCCAGATCGCGGGGCCAGTGGGCCAGTCGGAAAACTTTACTGCGGGTTTTTCGCGCTGTCCCAAGACTGGACGGCGGGTCAGTAGATTGAGGCACCGATTCCGCGTAGGTTCGCAGCAGTGAGACGGAACGTGATTGCGACTGCGCGAACCGCTTCGATGGCTTTCCCGGGCTGTGGGGGGATGGCGGAGCGCCTCAAGAGAATCCAAAGCAGCGATAAATTCCGGCTGGCTTCGCGTGCCGCAAAATCCACAAATTCCTCTGAGTCCCTTGGGGGTGAGCTGATGCTAGATACGGAAGCCTTCCGCGAATTTAAGCAAGGGCTTGCATTTCTGCGTGACGATTATGCGGTAAAGGCGCTGCCACACATGCGGCGCGCGACGGAACTCGACAAGAATAATCCCTACTACATGTCGTACCTGGGTGTGGTCCTGGCGCGCTCGGAAGAAAAATGGGGCGAAGCGGAAAGATTGTGCGATGCAGCGGTTCGCATGAAGCGCAATCAGGCCCAGCTCTATTTGAATCTTGCGGAAGTGTATACCGCGGCGGGGCGCCGCGAAGAAGCGCTGGAAGTGCTGGAAGCCGGACTGAAATATGCACGGCGCGACATCCGGCTGACGATCGCGAAGAACAGGCTGGTGCCGCGCAAGACGCCAGTGCTCGCGTTCTTGTCGCGACAGCATCCGGTAAATCGGCAGCTTGGCAGACTTAGGCACCGGGCCCTGCAAGCATTTGGGCAAGCCTAGTTTCAGGCTGACCTAAGTTTAAGCTCGGCTAAATTCGGGAGGGCGAAGTTGGCGAGGCTAAATTGGGCTGAGCTAAGTTGGCGAAGCTAAGTTGGCGAAGCTAAATTCGGCTGAGTTCGACAAGGGCAATTCAGAAAGCTGTGCTGACACAAAATTCTAGAAATTCCTCCACCCCCCAAACACGAAGAGAAGGCGTTCCGGCTCTGCCGGGGCGCCTTCTCTTTTTACTGCGAGGTTCGGTGAAAATTCTCGCTCGGCCGGAAGGAATCTATTTACGGAGCGGCGGCGGTTCGAAGGAGTAGGAGTGCTGCGGGCCAACCTCCAGGAGGAGCTTAACGCCGATTCCGGTCAAGCCGTTCGGTAAAGGATCCTTGCGAACGACTTCCGCCAAATATTCGCGGTTGGTCGAGCCGGGATCATTCGAGTACGGCATGATGAGGAACAGGCGCATGCCGATTTCGTAGCCGGCTTCGCTGGTCTGGAAATAGACGCCGGTGCGCGAAACGCTGAGGGTGCCGCGCATGTCGTCGAAATGGGCCCTCTGCGGATCGGACGGGCGAATGCGCATGAGCTGGGTGATTTTGCAGCGGCGGCTCGAACGCCGCTCGGACTTTCCGCGTTTCGCGGTTGCTGAATTCTGCTGAAGTTTATCCATTCAACCTTAGTGTTCACTTCTGAACTGGCCAATTCTGAACCGGCATTGTCTGGTGCTCGGGCGGACCGCGCGACGTAAATGTCCGCTGAGACAAGCCTGAGCCAAGCGCAATAGAGATTCTATAGAGGAGACGTACTCACGGGCATGGAACGTCTCCCAGAGATGGTAGTACGTGCGTACCAGGAAAGGAAGTGTTGGTAGCGAAACGTTAACGAAAAAATGCATAGAACGTAACAATAGTTTCAAACTGAAATCGGACTCTAAATTGGTACCGTAATGGCACTGACGTAAAACTGGGGCGGCAAAACGTCTGCGCCAAGTGACAAGAATGACGCAACATGGGCCGCAGTTAGATAAAAAGTCGCTCAGGGACGCGGCTGCGGAATTGCAGCGTAGATTGCAACAACGGTACCGGTTGTTATGGCGGCTTAGGTCCGGAAGGCGAAGACATACCTGGGGGGTGTTGAAGGCATGAGTGCGAGCGTGCGTGGGATTCCGGCGACCGACAGGGTGGCAGCGGGGACCGTACGATCTAATGGAGCAACGCAGTTAGCGACAAATGAATCGGAGAGAAAATCGCAGCCGGATTGTGCGGTAGCGCAAGCTCCCAAGCTCACCGTGTTTGTCGCCGCGGACAATCGCCTGCTCCGGGAGGCGCTGGCGCGCATGCTCACGAAGAAAGGCGGAATCCAGGTAAGCGGCATGAAGTCACAGGGGCCATTGCAAGCGGAACAGGTGGCCCAAGCGAATGCGAACGTTTTGCTGCTGACTTCGCGAGGTGCGCTGAACGATGATTTGCAAATGATTCGAGAAGTGCGCGCGGCAGCTCCGGGGGTGCGCGTCCTGCTGCTTGGGATAGTACGGAATGGGGCAGAATTCCTGCAATGCGTGCGCGCGGGAATCAACGGATATTTGTTGCACGACGCTTCTTCCGAGGAGGTATTGGAGGGAGTGCGCGCGGTGCACGCCGGGGAGGCAGTTTGTCCGGGCGCGTTGTGCGCGGCGCTGTTTCGGTATTTTGAGAGTGAAGCGGCGTCGCTGCCGTGCGCTAGCGCTCGGCGCAGGCTGGGGTTGACGCGCCGGGAGCAGCAGTTGGTCCCGCTGATCGCGAAGGGTTTGACCAACAAAGAAATCGCGAATCATTTTTCGCTATCCGAGCAGACGGTGAAGAATCACCTGTATCGAATGAAGCATAAGGTTGGCGCGGAGGACCGGTTGGATATTGTGCAGCTCTACCGAACGCAGGGCTTTCTGGTTTAGCGCCCAATCAGAAACGTGAACCCCCGCACACTTCAAAATCAAGGGGTGCGGCACCCGGCGCTCGGCAGACAGCCTTCGGTGGCGAGCAGGAAGCCGGCATTGTTCCCGCCATCGCAAAGCAATTGGTACCTTCCGGGCAGAAGACGGACTGGACCGGATTTTATGGATTCGGCGGCGGCGCCGACCTTCTTTTCTCAAGGCACGTCGGTCTTCGAGTGCGGGCGGACCTCGTTTATGACCATCTGTTCAGCGATCTCCTGAAAGATGGCCGACTCACGACGCGCTTCTCCATCGGTCCATGCTTCAACTTCGGCAAGAACATCATAAAGTGAACGCAGCGACGCTGAGAATATTGCGTAAACCTACGGGTCCGCCGTCTTCTTCTGCAGTTCAGGCGGGAAGTCGCAATTCTCAAACACCTGGCGAATCTCCATCAAGCCGCCCTCCGGCAGGAGACACGGGTTGGCCCACTCGAGAGCCTCCTCCTTCGACTTCACCTGAATCATCCAGAATCCCGCGATCACTTCCTTCGCTTCGGTAAACGGGCCGTCGGTTACAACCCGCTTGCCTTTGGACATTCGGAGGCGCATCCCCTTGGAGGTCGGGCGAAGCCCCTCGGCGGCGAGCAGCACGCCGGCCTTTGCGAGGGCCAACGAGATCGACAGGGTTCGCTCGCACCTTTTTTCTTGGAAGTATTCTTGGCATGCTTTGACCAAATTCGTGAAAGGTCCGCCAACTATGCCACTCCGGCCATGACGTGAGGGTTGACGCTTCCAGCGTGGATTTGGGAGTCGGCGGCGCCTTCCTCCGCAAAATTCTCTCTTAAGCCGTGTCATCATTGCCGCCACCCATCCTCATTTTCTGGGATTGAATTGGGCACAACTGAGGTGTATAAGCAGTTTTGTCCTGGGATAGTGCCATGCTTCACTCGACTCAGGGTATCTGTCAGATAGTCAGTTGCAGTATCCCCGCCTCCCTGTTCTGCGCAGATCCTGAGCCAAGCTTGCCTTCGGCTCTCTTGCGGGATCCCAATCGCTAAATCGTGAACTGAAGTTGGAGGTGTATATGCGAAGATTTTCCTTATCAGTTGCCGCCGTATTGTGTCTGGCGACCATCTTGTCTCCGGCGAAGATCGCCACCGCACAAACAAAGGAATTGACCGTCCCGGCTGGAACTCTCCTGCAATGTACTCTCGATGAGCCAAACTTCTCGTCCCGGACGGCACATGTCGGCGATCCGATGCTTTGTCACATCCGTTCGTTAACGATGTTCGGCCGTCCAGTATTTCCACGCGGCGCGTTTCTGTCTGGCCGGCTGGCGGAATTTCGCGACCCGGGACACTTCTACGGCAAAGGCCGGCTTAAGCTGGAGTTCGTGAGCTTGACCGTGCCAGGCGGCACATTTCCGCTATCCGCCAAGGTGGTGTCGGTTCCGCACTACAGGGTCGATGCAGCAGGCGACATCCGGGGCCGCGGCCATGCGCGGCGCGATGCGGTTGAGTGGGCTATTCCGATTCTTTGGCCGGAGAAGATAATCACCCTTCCTGCGCGCGGACCTCGCCCCACACTCAAGGGCGAAACACCTCTTCTGCTGAGGCTTATGGACGATCTGTACATCCCAGCGGATGCGGTCGTCATCGCTAATGAGAAGCTTTCCCCCACGCAGGAGCCTTCAAGACCATCCTCAAGCTTGAACTCAAGCGTGAATTCGGACGTGAATTCAAACGTGAATTCAACCTTTAGGGTTAGCACATTCCCGAGGGTCGTGTATGGAGGTACGAGCAGACCCGCGGAGGAATCGGAACGTTCGTGGATCGGGTCTCCAGCCGGCATCGAGAATACGAGCATCCGCGAAACGTATTTGCCGGCAGAACGCTCGTCGCAGTCACCCAGGCCGACGTTGCTGATCCTCAAGGATGGCCGGGGTTACGTTACAACGAACTATTGGATCGAGGGAGGCCAGCTCTTTTTCGTCGGCTCGGATGGGACGCAACAGATCCTACAGCTTGAGGAACTCGATTTCCAGATGACTTCCAAACTTAACCGAGAGCGGGGTGTGGTGTTTACGATTCGCTCCAAGGCGACAGGACCTTAGCAGAACACGGAAAGACGCAGAAGTGTTCTTTTTATTTGCGGGGGGCACGTACATGCGAACGCTCTCTCCTCTTGCGCTTGGTCTATGTTTATTAGCGATAGTCCCTTGCGCGCGAACGCAACGGCAAGATGACAGCGACACGAATGGCTATTACGTGTTCAATGGAAAGACTCTCGAAATCGCGAATGACAATCCGGCGTATGCGAAACAGGTGCGATGGCAGGTTTGGTTCTATCGAGAGGGCCTTCGCATCCCGCGCCCAAACGCTGGTTTGCAATATTCGCGTTGGGGAGTGATCGAAGACACTTCAGCCGGACGCATTCTGAAGCGGCTCAAGGCTGCTCAAAAATTTGAGGAAGCGTATTTGAAGTTCTTCGGCCCGGGCACGTGGGGCCGATATACTTTCTTGAATTCATTGGGCCCGATCGCCGTAGTGGAGCAGCCCACCGAGACCCGGTCCAATGAGGTCCAGTTCACAGAGACCCAGCCCCCTGAATTAGAAGCACTACATCAACTTATTCGGCTGGATGACCGGCTAGACAAACTGATAACGACCACTGGGCCCTCGCTCGAAAATAACGAAAGCGAGGGTCCGAGCTCACCCGTCAAAGAATACTTTGACCAGATTCGGGATGCTGTGCAGAGAGTCAGCAAGCTCTCCGGCCAAGTGGCTCGTGTCCACCCGCAACTTCCATCCATCAAGCTCGAAATCGCGAAGGCACAGCGAGAAATTGCGCAGGCAGAGAAAGACGCGCCTAAGATTACTGCTGTCCTACCAAGCGTGAGGTTACCCTCGAGCAAGATTTGGATGTCACAGACAGAGAATGCGGGCAGGGATGGAACCAAGGAAATTGCAATCGCGGAAATCGGATCCGGTGTTTCCGTTCAAGAGAGGTGGACAGGCGGCGATGGAAGCATGGCCGGCACCACTATTCTCACAACCATTCCGTACGACGATATTGGAACGATCGATCTTGTAGCGCCAACGCCAACGTACGATGATACGTGGACGGTACGCGTTCACGCGAGCCGCGCTCCGTTTCCACAAAAAATTGACAGCCCGCAACGCAGGACCACTAGAGGGACGTTTCCTGCCGTCAATTACGCGACTACGGAAAACTCCGTCTATTTTGTTTTCCCGAATTCTTCCGACGCACAGAATGCCTACGCGTATTTCTTGTACCACGAGCAGCTAGGCCGATGATCACGAGGAGGGCCTATCACAGCCATCTTAAAACATGGAGCGAACGAGTTGTCTAGATAAGCCCGCGTACAGGACGTCAGACGCTGCAGCCAGGTTGTACTTGCATCACTACGAGGGTCATGTCGTCTCGTTGTGGGAGACGATCTGCAAAGGTTGCGACCTCGTCGAGGATGCACTTTATGATTTGGTCTGGCGCCCGATGGCTGGACGAGGATAGAAGTTTTTTAAGGCTTCGCTCTCCCCACAGTTCGCCGTTAGAGTTCTCTACTTCTGTGATTCCGTCCGTGTAGGCGACGAAAAGGTCATCAATTTCGAACTGAAAGGTCGTCGTCGGAAATTGCGAGTCCGGGGAGATCCCCACGGGCATACCGCCGGATCTTAAACGGAACATCTGAGGTTGGCCTTCGTGCGGGCGGAGCACAATTGGTGGATTGTGGCCGGCATTCACGTATTTGAGCATGCGCGTGGCCGGCTCATATTCCGCGTAGAAAAGTGATGCAAAGAAATGCGTCGGAGAGGATTCATACACGAGCCGATTAACGTCCCGTATGAGCGTGGAAAGGTCAAAATGGGAATGCGATGCCTGGGCCCTAAGGGAAGCTTGGAGACTAGCCATGATCAAGGCCGCGCCGATTCCCTTTCCGGACACATCTCCGATCGCGATGCCCCATCGCCCCTCTTGCAGGGGGAAAAAGTCGTAGTAGTCGCCTCCGATTTCCTGAGCAGGCTTGTAAAAGGTTTCGCACGATAGACATGGAATCGATAGGCTCTGTGACGGGAAGAACGCCCGTTGAACATCCTTGGCGCCCTCCAAATCACTGCGAAGAGCCCCGTGAGGTCCCGAGTCCGATTCGGAGTTTCTTATGTACTCCGAGAGCGTTTCGACGTGATTGCGCAACAGGAGTCCGGCTTCCCTTCCCCGGCCTTTCTCAAGAGCGTCGACAATGGGTTGGTGCGATTCAACTACCTCGCGAAGATCCGTCAAGACCTTTCCTATGGCTCCTCGAATTCGCAGGTCGACAGCCAAGCTGTCCCACACCTGAAGTAAGACTTCGTTGCGAGACGCTTGCAGGATGCTTCGATGAAATGTTACGTCGTGTTCCACGAAAGAATCCAGATCGCTGTGGCGAAATGCGGAGCGCATGGCGTCCAGTTCGCGTTGTAATGCCGCTGTGTTGCCTTTCAGAGCTCGCGCCGCAGTGCGTCCCCCGATTTCCTCCAATGCGGCCCGTATCTCATAGGCCTCTTGCATTTCTTTCGGATTAGGAGAATGAACGATCGCAGAGAAGTTGCCGGCAAGAGTCACCAACCCAAGTGCCTGGAATTCGGCAAAGGCTCTTAAGATCGAGTCATTGTCCATGCCATGTTCGGTGGCAATTCTGTCGAGTTGCAGGGACTCTCCCGGCCGGTAACGGCCGTTAAATAGCTCTCTAGCCAAACGCGTCCGCCCGAACCCCAGCGTTTGGGCCTTAGGGGGCACACCCCCGAGCGTCTTGTTGTCTTCGTCACTAAGTAGAACCATTGTGCTTGCTCCTCCTACGTTTCTCGGCCGGGTCGGGAGGCCGATACGTACCAAAATTTACGAGCTACGATGTGTGACCTGGCTCGTCAGGGGAGCACAGTACGAAGCTAAGCCGAAACAGGTGTGAAGTTCGCGTCCGGTTTGTGTGGAGTCCTTGTGAAGAGCCATGCTATTGAAAACAGGATGATTAACGGGACCAGAACATCCGCAGGCTGTCAACCTGAAGACGTGAGGTATCCAAGGGGGTGTCGCGATAATCTATATAAACTTCGGCGTGATGCTCTCCTCCGAGCGAAACGGGCCCGCTAGATGAAGTCCTTTCAGTCTTTCCGCCTTGATACTGCAAACCATTCCCTTTTGCGCGGGCAAGAACGCGTGCAAATCCCGCCGAAAGCGTACGACGTGCTGCGTTATTTGGTCGAAAACGCGGGACGGGTCGTCACCCAGGACGAGCTTCTGGAGGCCGTGTGGCCGGAAACCTACGTCAACCCGGAGATCCTCAGAAAGTACATTCTGGAAATCCGAAAGACCCTGGGGGACCGGCCCGACAAACCTGTGTTTATCGAAACGGTGACCAAACGGGGATACCGGTTCATTGCACCCGTGATAGAGGAGGGTTCGACCGAAAGTCCGGACTTGCCCATTTCAGGCGGGGCCAAAGAAAAGGTTGGCGCCGAAAGGGGAGCTTCCGAACGGCGAAAATCTTTCGGAAGAAGGCATCTCCGGAGGCTGGTGGCGGTAGCTGTGTTAGCGCTGGTCGCGGCAGCCGCAACGGCGGGCGAGCTTTGGCTCGTTCGAAAGAAGGCGACGCGTCGTTCGGCGAAGACTACTTCCATCGCCGTGCTGCCGTTTGCCAACCTGAGTGCGGGCAAAGATCAAGAATATTTTTCCGATGGGCTGGCCGAGGAACTGATTACCGATCTCACCAAAATACCGGGACTGAAGGTGGTTGCACGGTCCTCGGCGTTTCAGTTCAAGGGCAAGAACGAAGACGTGCGCAGTGTGGGACATAAGCTTGGAGTCGCCAATGTGCTTGAAGGAAGCGTGCGGAAGGAAGGCGATCACGTACGAATCACGGCAGCGCTCACGAAAGTTGACGATGGATTTCAACTTTGGTCGGAAACATACGATCGTGAGATCCCCCATATTTTCGCAGCTCAGGACGAGATCGCGCGAGCCGTAGCCGACGCCTTGCAAGTGAAACTGCTGAGCTCCACGGGTGCGGAGGTGTCGGCAACCTCGCGAAGCACGAGTCCCGAAGCCTATCAGGCTTACCTGCAGGGCCAATACTTTGCGGCCCGGGGACAAGACAGAGAGGATCTCCAGAAGGCGCTTTCCTATGCAGAACAAGCGATCAAGCTAGACGCGAAATATGCGCCTGCATGGGCACAGCGAGCGCAAGTTTTGGTATCAATGGCCCGAGTCGCGGTCATTGAGAGTACCGACGGGTTTCGGCGCGCACGCGAAAGCGCAGAGAAGGCGATTGCGCTTGATCGCAACCTGGCCGCCGGGTACTTGGGATTGGGCATGGTTCAGATTAACTGCGACTGGGATTGGGAAGGAGCGGATGCTTCTCTGAAGAGAGCTGGGCTGTTGGCGCCGGGTAGCGCTACGGTCTTAAGCAATCAGGCGTACCTGGCTAGAATCCTGGGACGGATGGAGGAAGCACTAGCGCTGTACAAGCAGGCGATCGCGCTTGACCCGCTGCGGGCCAATTTTCATCTGGCGTTAGGTTATGAGCTATATGTTCTCGGGCGACATGAAGAGGCTCGCGCCGCATTACAAAAGGCTCAAGAGTTGAACCCGCAGCTTTCATCGCTTCACCTCACTGAGGGCCAGATTCTTTTAGCGGAAGGGCGCCAGCAGGAGGCGCTGGCGGAGATGGCGAAGGAGACTGGTGAATGGGAGAAATTGTCTGGCGAGGCGCTAGCTTACTATGGGGCCGGTCGTGGTGAGGAGTCCGAGAACGCTTTGAAAAAACTCATCGCCACCCATCAAAATGACGGCGCATACCAAATCGCCGAGGCCTACGCTTACCGCGGAGACATCGAAAATGCGTTTCACTGGATGGATCGCGCTGTTCGACAGCGCGACCCCGGTGCACCCGAAGTGAAGAACAGTCCGCTAATGAAAAGCCTCCACCAAGATCCACGGTTTGCTGAATTGCTGAAAAAAATGCGCCTGCCCGCCTAATGGACCTTGCGTTCTGGGTTGCGGTCAAACCTAGAACTCTCCAGGAATTTGTGAATCACTGGGAGATTCTCGGGAGTTGGCGTGAGCCGCGGTGAGGTAAAGCAAGATGACTTGAATGTGCGTTTATGCGATGCTGCGGGTTCGAATGTGTGAGGGACGCGACGGATGCTGAAGAAATTCAAGGATTTGACGGAGCGGGAGATTCTGGCGCTGGCGATTTCGTCGGAAGAAGAGGATGGGCGGATTTACGGCGAGTTTGCGGACGCGTTGCGCGAGTCTTATCCGGCTACCGCGGACATGTTCGAGGGAATGCGTGAAGAGGAAGCGGTACACCGCGACCGGCTGCTGGCGATGTTTAAGGAACGCTTTGGCGACCGCATTCCGCTGATCCGGCGGGAGAACGTGAAAGGCTTCATCCGGCGGAACCCGACGTGGTTGGTGCGGCCGCTAGGCGTGAACGTAGCGCGAAGGCAAGCAGAAGTCATGGAGATGGAAGCGCAGCGCTTTTATCAAAAGGCGATTGCGCGGACCACGGATGCTTCGACACGTGAATTGCTGAACAGGCTGGCGGATGAGGAGCGGAAGCACACGCAAACGGCGGGCGATCTGGAGGAAAAACACCTTACGCTGAGTGCAAAAGCCGCGGAGGACGCGTCGCACCAAAGATTGTTTTTGCTTCAGGTGGTACAGCCGGGGCTTCTGGGGCTCATGGACGGGTCGATCTCAACCCTGGCGCCGCTTTTCGCAGCGGCTTTTGCGACCCACAATAGCTGGGACGCGTTTCGCGTTGGGCTGGCAGCCTCGATCGGCGCGGGCATTTCGATGGGCTTCTCGGAGTCGCAATCGGACGACGGATCGCTGACCGGTCGGGGGTCGCCCTGGCTGCGAGGAGCGATAACCGGTCTCATGACAATGGCGGGCGGGTTGGGGCATACGCTGCCATTTCTGATAGGAAATTTCCACATTGCGACGCTGGTGGCCATTATTGTGGTCGGTTTCGAGCTGGCCGCGATCGCTTACATTCGGCACCGCTACATGGATACGCCCTTCTTGCAGGCCACATTTCAGGTGGTTGTAGGAGGATTCTTGGTGTTCCTAGCCGGCTATCTGATCGGCAGCTCGTAAGGGCAATCAAGCGAAAGAGAAAACAGTGCAGAAGGTATAGCCAGAGCCGGGGGCGGCTTTGGCCGCGGAGGCAGGTTTGTCTGACTTCTTGATTCCAGGCTGGTCGTTGGGCTCGGTACCGAAGAATGTGCCGCCGGCGAGGAGGCGTTCCACGGCGACGATGAGATCGCGCGCGGCTTGGGACTTTTGGACGAAGCCGTGAGCGCCGGTTTCGCGCACATCGACCGCCATGCGCTGAGATTCGTGCATGGTGAAGATGAGGATGCGGGTGCTGCTGCCGAGGGCGATTATGCGAGACGCGGCTTCGAGCCCGCTCATGCCGCCGGGCATGGTGACATCGAGGATGATGACGTCCGGCTTGAGATTGGCAACGGCCTGAACCGCTTCCTCGCCAGCAGCGGCTTCGCCGCAAATCTCCCAGTCCGGACGCGTGGCTAGAAGAGACCTGAGTCCCTGGCGCACTACATCGTGATCGTCGACAAGTAAAATTCTGGCGGACATCTCGTTTCACCTGGTTGAAGTCGAAAAGCGATGATCCCGAAACATACATCAAGCTGCTGGGGGACAGGTCATTTCTGGGAGTTGCTAGGAACAGAAGCTTTCGAACGCACAGGGCAGCGAGGCTCTGACGGTAGTACCGCCGTCAGAGAGCAACGCAAGCGTACCACCCAACTGACGTACCCGCTCGTTCATACCGCGCAGCCCGACGCCCATGGTGCCCAGAGTATCGCGGAAGGCTTCCAAAATGTTTGGTGGCATCCCTTTGCCGGAATCCTTGATCTCGAGAAGAAGCAAACCCTCTTCGACGCGAAGGCGAATTTGCGCGGTGGAGCTGCCGGAATGGCGATGGACATTAGTGAGGCTCTCCTGCAAGACGCGGAAGGCAGCGAGCTCCAGTTCGCGAGGCAGGCGGTGAAGAGCAGGGGAAATATCGAGCTGAACGTCAATGCCGCTGCGCTTGGCGAAGCCTTCTACATACCAGAGAATGGCGGTCTTGAGGCCCATTTCCTCTAGCATGGGCGGATAAAGAAGATAGGACATGGTGCGCAGTTCTTTGATGGATTGATCGACGAGCTTGAGACAATCGGACATTTGCTTTGCGGCCATCTCGCCCGGGACTTCGTTGCCGGAGTTCAGGGAATCGAGACCCATTTTGAGGACGGCAAGGTATTGGCCGACGGTATCGTGCAACTCTCTGCCGAGGCGGCGGCGTTCTTCGTCCTGGGTGCGAAGCAGATGCGCGGAAAGCTCGCGGAGGGACAGCTCGGAATGCCGCAACTTGCGCTGGGCGGCGCGGCGCTCGGCAACTTCCCTTTCCAGGGCGTCCTTGGTCTGACGCAGTGCCTGAAGGAGAGCTTTCTCCGTTTCTAGTGCCTCAGCCTTTTGCTGGAGTTGGGCAATGTTGCGCAGGCGATCCTGTTCGGAGGCCAAGCTGGTGTAGCTTTCACCCGGAATTACGGCGGAATGCTCAGAGCAGATCTTTAGGAACGGCGCGGCATGCGTTTCGTTGCAAAATCCAGTAATGGGATAGGCGCAGCGCAGGGAAAAGGCGTGTTGGCGAGACAAATCGTTCCAAAGTTGCTCGAGTTTGATGGCGGCGTCGATGTTTCCGTCGGCCCAGAGCAGGGCGACCATTTCTCCAAAGGCCACGACTCGGGAGTTCTGGCTTTCGACGGCGGCAGCTGCGCGGCTTAGGACGGGGCCCATTGTCGCGGCGAATGCAGCGGAGTCGGGGTGGCCGTTGCGCATGAACTTGGCCAGTGTTTTGGCGGCGTCGAGTGGTATGTAACGGCTTTCTCGTGCGGCTTTGCGGACGCTGAGGGCACGGCTGGCGAGGCGCTCCGCAAGACCATCGAGGTGTGACTGAGTAGCGATGACCACCGAGGCATCGCCGGCAACCAAAGCGGTGCCGATAAATTTGCTAAGTGATTCCAGAAGAAAAGAATCGTCGGCGTAGAACTGGACGACGTGGCCACCCGGTTCGCCGTCATGCCAGTGTGGTGCGGGCGCTGATTGGGTGGGGGAAGCAGGCATTCCCGCCGATAGCGGAGAAATTTCCGTTGAACTCATCTATTTAACGTGACGGGAAGCGGTTACCCAAAGGCAACGAACAATTGAGGTTCTCTCCCGCGCGGTCCAGATTTTCAGCGTGTTTTCAGATTTGCGGAATAGGGTAAACCTTGTAGGACTGGGCGGCAGAAGCAGGAATGTCTGGAAGGGGGGCTAGCGTTCAAAGGAGAGTCGAGATGCGCTCTCGGCCCTTAATTCACCGCCTTCCGGATCAACACCCGCTACGAAACTGGCCCGGCAAGATTCTTCGTGAACACGTCGCCGTACAGGACTGTCTTAGGAAGATCGAAGAGCGCAGGGAGAATCTCTTCGCTGCTAACCCACCGATTCAGTTCAAACCGTGACCGCTGCTCAATAACAAAGTTGAACGCACATTTCGGGAAGAGTTGGATGCATTCCCGGGCTATGTCCATATCCTCAGGCAGGAACTCGAAACTGACGATTTCCGGTCGAAACGACATGCCACGCAGCACTTCCGCATCATATCCTTCCGCGTCCACCTTCACATATTTCGGAATACCGTACTCCTTCGCAATGGAATCCAGGGTTCGCACGGGAACCCGCACCGTGCCTTGCCAGTCTGCCTTCTGGTTTTCCGCCCATCGATTTGAAAGGGTGCTGATGTCCACGCGATCGGAAGCGATGCGGAGGTCAGCACTGCCTTCACTTCTGCCAAGCGCACAAGATTCGACATGAACGTGATCGCTCTTGAGCCTTTTTCTCAGAATTTTGACATTGCGTGGATCTGGCTCGATTGCTACCACCGACGCGCCGACCGCGCATAATGCTTCGGCGTAGTTTCCGAGATTGGCACCGACGTCGAAAACGAGGTCTCCTGGCTGGAGAAAACTGGAATAAAACTGCCGGCGGGCTTTTCGCCGGAGAATAGCATCGCGATTGAACAGCGATTGATAAACGAAACGAATTGGAACGTAAACAGGGAGGCCGACTAGAACGTCGCGTAGACGTGGTGTCATGTCTTGCCCTTACTGCGGCGGCCAGAAACCGATCAGTCGAAACGGCGTGCCCTCGCCGCAGCGCGCAAAAGGAGGATTCAGGTTGGCGAGTATGCTCTATACTCGGGTGTCTATCTATAGGGAGAATACTGTACGAGAGTTATTGGCAACGGGGAAACAAATCCGCGGCTTCGTCCTGGGAGGACGCAGCCGCGGCACCATGCGGTAGGGCGAGAAGCGTTAGGACTAGAAAGGACCGACATTCCAGGGGCCGCCAGGGGGGCGAGCGACGCCGTTTTTGTCAAAGGCTAGGGGAGCGAGGTCGTCAACAGCCAATTCGGAGAGGTTGAGGCCGTTGCCTTCGCCCACGGTATACAGAAGCTCAAGATCGGGCTCCTTGGTAGTTGGGGTGGAGACGACGGCCATATTGACCGCATCGGAAGCGGCAGGAGTACTGGCGTCGACTGGTGAAGTGACGCTAGCGCTCGCGACCGTGGCTCCGGCCCCGGAAGTTACAGGCGAAAAAGCAGTGGTTTGCGCGCCGGTGATGAGCTTGGAGACACCATCACAGCCGCAAGCAGCCCGCCACAGGGACAATACGTGGTAGGTGTGGCCTTGAAATCCGAAGGTGTTCAAGTCTCCGAATTCTGCGAACAAATCCCGGTAGATATTGTTGTTAATTCCGGTGGATGAGCGTGTTCCGCCGCCCTGAATCGTAATATTGGACGACCCACCGGCTAGGACGTTATTCACCGCGGTAAAGGACAACTGACTCGCGACGAATAAAGCAGTGCCAGTACGATGGCCGCCAGCGTTAATGGAATTGTTGTAGGCGGAGTTCCCTGTGGCGGGGCCGCCGGGCAGACTCGTGGAGGACGCAGCAAACCAAAGGGAATTGATAGTGCGAGTGGCAGGGGTTGAAAAAACATTGTTGTACACGGCGACGTGCGAGACGGAGTCCTGAAGGAAGATGTGGCCCGTCACGTTGACGCCGAAGTCGCCATCAAAAGTATTGTTATAAATGGCGCCTCCGCTGAACTTGTTGCCGCCCTGCCCCCAGATATGAATGGCGTCGTGGTGATAGGTGTTAGTGGGCGAATCCCAGTTGGCGAAGTCGTGGAAATGATTGTTGTGGATGCTGTAGTTGCCCATGGTCCCGGTAACCCCACAAGCGAGGCCGTGATCGACATGGTAGATGTCCGAGTTTTCAAGCGTGAAATTGTTTCCGTTGCTGGCGATGGCCCAAGATGCGTCGTGACAGGTGATGTGATTAATCGTGAAGTTGTTGGCGTTCAACGAGTAAACGCAGTTGACGGAATGAGTCGCCGCGGTGTCGGTTGAGGATGTGCGGACATAAAGATTCTGAATGGTCAGGTTTTGCACAGTACAGTTGTTGCACGACGGCGCGTGAACAGCCACGGAGTTTTGCCGATAGGCGCGACCCGTACCGTTCGCCGTGTTCTCAATAATGCCGTTGGTACCACCGTCCACAGTAATGTGACTGCGGCCTTGGATGTAAATCGCGCCCAACCCTGACCAGTACGGAGCACTGAGGATTGCGCCGGTCGTAAATTTGATGGTGATGGGTGCCGACGCCGTGCCGTCGCCGTGGGCAACCAATAGCTGCTGACCCGGCCTTCCCTGGAACCTACCGCAAAGAAACACGGTCGTGCCAGCACTAATCTGGTTCGAAGCAGTGCCCCAACTTGAAGGATTATTGAACCACGCCACCGAGAGCGCATCGGAGCAACTGGTGCCTCCAGTCGTGCGACTCGAGGTCCCTGAAATATAGAAGGCTTTGGCATTGGCAGAAGCTACCCCGACCAAAGATGCCAGAGCCAAAACAAACACAGAAACGACTTTGCGTAAAACCATTCTTATATCCCCCGACCTACTAAATTTTGTCGCGGTACTTCGGCTATCGAACCGCCGCGGTTCCGCCAATCGCTGCTTTTGAAAAACAGCGCTGGCCGCGGCGCAACAGCAGATCTGTCCAACGAGGAAGTGGCCGAGCAGGGCGAGAGAATTACCAGGAAGAATGTGCCGGACCAGAGCCACGCAAAAAATTACCGCCGTAAACTTGGAATTGCCCTGAAATGCGCCGTTCAGGATGAGGCGATTTTGCGTCAGGGCGTCTACAGGAGGCTAGCTGTACAGGGGTACAGAATGGGGGCTAAGGGGGACCCCCGTCTTTACTCAGAGATACAGTATATTCTGAGGTAAAAGGCTGCTAATCGGAGTGCGCAGGGAGAGGAGCGGGAGCGGCGCCGCGCGCGCGATGCCCTTGCATCCAGGTCTGAATACGATCCATGTAGATGTAAACGACCGGGGTGGTGAACAGAGTGAGCATCTGGCTGAGGATGAGACCACCGACAATGGTGATGCCGAGCGGACGGCGCAGCTCCGAGCCGACTCCGTTGCCCAGGGCAAGAGGTAGGGCGCCGAGGAGCGCGGCCATAGTGGTCATCATGATGGGGCGAAAGCGCAGCAGGCACGCCTGGTAAATGGCATCGACGGTGGACTTGCCTTCCACGCGCTCCGCTTGCACGGCGAAGTCGATCATCAGAATGGCGTTTTTCTTCACGATGCCAATCAAGAGAATGATGCCAATCAACGCGATGATGTTGAGATCGGATTTGGCAAACCGTACGGCAACAAGCGCGCCGATGCCGGCCGAAGGAAGGGTTGACAGAATAGTGATCGGATGAATGAAGCTCTCATAAAGAATGCCGAGCACGATATAGACGGCGAAGAGCGCGGTGACGATCAGCACCGGCTGATTGGCGAGGGAATCCTGAAAGGCCTGAGCGGTTCCTTGAAATGTGGCGTGCACGCTGGTGGGGACGCCCAACTCGCGTTGCGCCGTCAAAATATGCTCGACAGCGGGGCCCAGGGAGGCGCCGGGTGCAAGATTGAACGAGAGGGTAATGGATGGGAAAAGACCCTGATGGTTCACGGATAGTGGCGTATTGGAATACTCGTAGTGGGTGAAGGCGCTTAGCGGAATGAGCTTTCCGGAACTTGCAGGCACGTAGATGCTTTTCAGCGCGTCGGGACTCTGTTGCTGCTGGGGCATCACTTCCATGACGACGTGATACTGGTTCAATCCTTTGTAGATATTGGAGACTTGGCGCTGGCCAAAGGCGTCGTCAAGGGTGTTGTCAATATTCGCGGCGCTCACGCCAAGGCGGCTAGCAGTATCGCGGTCAACGACAATGTTGCTGGCTAAGCCGCGCATCTGCTGGTCGGAATTAACGTCACGCAACTCGGGGATTTTGCTGATGCGCTGCTGGATGATGGGGGCCCAATGAGTAAGGTCGGCAAGATTATCAGCCTGCAGCGTGTATTGGTATTGCGCGCCGCCGAAGCGACCGCCGACGGTTAGATCCTGGACGGCTTGCAAGTAAAGCGCCGCTCCGGGGACGCGTGAAGTGGCTCTGCGAATGCGAGCGATCACTTGATCGGCGCTTAGTTTCCGCTCATTGAGAGGCTTGAGCTGCGCAAAAAGGCGCGCGGTGCTGCCGCCGCTGCCGCCGCCCGTGAATGACGTCACCGAGTCGATTGCCGGATCCTTGGCGACGATATCGGTGAAGATGCGCATCTTCTGCGACATGGCCGCGAAGGAGAGATCCTGATCGCCTTGAATCATTCCGTTGAGGCGGCCGGTATCCTGCTGCGGGAAAAAGCCTTTGGGAGTGGCCCAGAACAAATACACGTTGAGGCAAACCGTTCCAATGGTGAGAAGCAAAATTAGAAATTGATGGCGCAGGACCCAACGCAAGCCAATGTCGTAGGTATGCAGCATCCCGTTGAAGATGCTTTCCGAAACCCGATACGCGCGGCCATGTTTGCCGGATTCGTGTTTCAAGAATCTCGCGCACATCATAGGCGTGGTAGTGAGCGAAACAAATAGCGAAACGGCGATGGCGACGCTGAGCACCACGGCGAATTCGCGAAACAGGCGCCCCACAATGCCGCCCATCAACAAAATCGGAATAAAGACCGCGACTAACGATGTGCTCATGGAAAGAACAGTGAACCCGATCTCACTCGCGCCCTTGATCGTGGCTTCGTAGGGAGCCATGCCGGCTTCGATGTGACGGGTGATGTTTTCGATGACCACGATGGCATCATCCACAACGAAACCGGTGCAGATGGTCAGCGCCATAAGGGACAGATTATCGAGCGTGTAGTTGAACAAATACATGACGCCAAAGGTGCCGATAAGAGAGAGCGGCACGGCGACGCTGGGAATAATCGTGGCCCAGTAGCTGCGCAGAAAAGCAAAGACAACGAGGATCACCAGGGAGACGGAGATAAGCAGGGTAATTTCCACGTCATGAACCGACGCACGGATGGTTGTTGTGCGGTCAATGGCTACGTTCAAGTGGAGTGACGGAGAGATTGACGCGCGCAAACGCGGAAGTAAGGTGAAAATGCGGTCCACTGTTTCGATCATGTTTGCGCCGGGCTGTCGGAAAATGGCGAGCATGACCGAAGGCTGCCCATTAGTGAGACCGAGGTTGCGCGTATCCTCGACAGAATCCGTGACCTCCGCAATGTCTCGCAGGCGCACGGGCGCGCCGACATGGCCCGCGACGATCAGAGGCTGATACTCGTAAGCTTTGTAAAGCTGGTCCGTGTCCGCGATACTCCGCATTTTTCTTTCATCGGACAGTGAACCTTTGGCGAGATTGGCGTTGGCCGCCTGCAGCGAGCGCCGAATGGTTTCCAGACTGATGCCATAGGCATTGAGCTGATTCGGATTCACTTCCACACGAACGGCCGGACGTGAGCTGCCCCAAGTAAAGACTTGCCCGACGCCCTCCACCTGGGCCAGCTTCTGAGCCAAGATGGAATCGGCGGCGTCGTAGATTTCCGCTGGCGGAATGTTATCGGAGGTCAACGAGAGGAGGAGGATGGGCGCATCGGCCGGATTGGCCTTGCGATAGGTTGGCTGGCCGGGAAGATCGGGAGGAAGCTGGCTACGCGCGGCGTTGATAGCGGCCTGCACATCGCGGGCGGCGGCATTGATGTCGCGATTGAGGTCGAACTGCAACGTGATTCCAGTGGAACCGAGGCCGCTGGAGGAAGTCATTTGCGTAACACCGGCAATGCGGCCGAACTGACGTTCGAGCGGGGTGGCCACGGCCGACGCCATCGTCTCCGGGCTTGCGCCCGGGAGGTTCGCGCCCACCGAAATTGTGGGGAAATCCACCTGGGGCAACGGTGCAACCGGAAGAAAGCGAAAGGCCACCATGCCGGAAAGAAGGATCGCCAGCGTGATGAGCGACGTGGCGACAGGCCGGCGGATGAAGGGAACGGAAAAGTTTGCGGAGACGTTCACGAGCTAGTCTCCCGTAGCGCCGGCGGGATCGCCGTGCGGAGGTCCAGGCATGACTTGGTCGATCGGATTGCCAACGTGGAATTGAAAGCGGCGAGAAATCCAGTCAAACGCGAGATAGACGACCGGCGTTGTGTACAGGGTTAGAATCTGGCTCAAAATCAAGCCGCCGACGATGGTGATTCCCAAAGGACGACGAAGCTCGGAGCCGACACCGCTGCCAAGAGCCAGCGGCAAGCCGCCGAGAAGCGCGGCCATCGTAGTCATCATGATGGGCCGAAAGCGGAGAAGGCACGCTTCGTAGATGGCGTCGAGGGGCGCCTTCCCTTCCTTGCGCTCGGCTTCGAGCGCGAAGTCGATCATCATGATGGCGTTCTTTTTCACGATGCCGATCAGCAAGATTATGCCGATCAGGGCGATGATGCTGAATTCCGTGCGGCACAGCAGCAAAGCTAAAATTGCGCCAACGCCGGCGGACGGCAACGTGGAGAGAATTGTGATGGGATGAATGTAACTCTCGTAAAGAATCCCCAGCACGATGTAGACCGTAACTAGCGCGGCCAAAATCAAAATCGGCTCGTTGGAGAGCGAGCGCAGGAAGGCCGCCGCGGTCCCCTGGAAGGTGGCGCTGATGCTTGGCGGCATGCCAATTTCGTCCTTAACCTGATTAATGGCGTTCACGGCCTCGCCCAAAGAGGCGTTGGGAGCAAGGTTGAAAGACAGAGTGACAACTGGAAATTGGCCCTGATGATTGATGGTGAGAGGGGTGCTGCTGGGCTCATACCGCGTGAAGGCACTGAGCGGGACCTGGGTCGTTGGACCGGAGCTGAGCGGGACCGTCGTGGCGCTGATCGAAGACCCTGAGCCGGACGACGGCGCTTGCGCAGCTTGTCCGTTTGACGAGTGCACGTAAATATTTTTGAGATCTTGCGGATTCTGCTGGAACTGAGGATCGACTTCCAAGACGACGTGGTATTGATTCAACTGGGTGAAAATGGTCGAGACCAAGCGCTGACCATAGGCGTCGTAGAGCGTGTTGTCGATATCCGCGGGAAGAATTCCGAGGCGCGAGGCCGTGTCGCGATCGATGGTGAGCACCGCGAGCAAACCGCTGTTCTGCTGATCGCTAGCTACGTCGCGCAATTCCGGCAACGTTTTGATTTTGTCCAAGAAACGGGGAACCCAATACCCGAGCTCCTTCGCGTCCGCATCTTCCAGGCTGTATTGAAATTGCGTGCGGCTGACGCGATCCTCGACGGTCAGATCCTGCACAGGCTGCATGAAGAGTGAAATACCGTCTATCTTGGCGAGCTCCGGCTGCAGCCGCCGGATGATGTCGGAAGCGGAAATTTTGCGCTGGTCGAGCGGCTTCAGATTGATCTGGATGCGGCCGCTGTTCAGCGTGGTATTGATGCCGTCCACGCCGATGAAGGAAGAGAGGCTGGCGACGGCTGGATCCTTCAAAATGACGTCGGCTAACGCGCGTTGCTTTGCGGACATCAACCTGAAGGAAGCATCCTGCGGCCCTTCTGAGACGCCGAGGATTACGCCGGTATCCTGCACGGGAAAGAAACCTTTGGGGACATAGATGTATAGAAGAATCGTGCCAACCAGCGTTGCGGCGGTGACGAGTAGAGTGGTGGTGCGAAAACGCAGCACAAATTTCAGGGTGCGCCCGTAAAACGCGATGACGGAATTAAAGACGTGCTCCGACTTGCGATAGAACCAGCTCTGATCTTCTTCCTTTATATGGCGGAGGAGCTTGGCGGACATCATCGGAGTCAGGGTCAGCGATACAAATGCGGAAACGATGATGGTTACGGCGAGAGTTACAGCAAATTCGCGGAATAGACGGCCCACAATGTCGCCCATAAAGAGCAGCGGGATTAGCACAGCGATCAGGGAGACGGTGAGGGAGAGAATGGTGAAGCCGATCTGCTCGGAGCCTTTGAGGGCCGCTTGTAAAGGCGATTCACCCTCTTCGATGTAACGAGAAATGTTTTCGATCATGACGATGGCGTCGTCCACCACGAAGCCGGTGGAAATGGTGAGCGCCATCAGGGAAAGGTTGTTGAGACTGTAGCCCAGCAAATACATTATGCCGAACGTGCCGACAATGGAGAGCGGCACGGCGAAACTGGGGATGATGGTGGCTCGAACGCTGCGCAAGAAAACAAAGATGACCAGCACTACGAGCGCGATGGTCAACATCAACGAGAATTGCACGTCCGCAACGGAAGCGCGAATCGTATTGGTGCGGTCGGTGAGAATTTCCACGTGCACCGCGGAAGGAAGTGCGGCCTGCAACTGCGGGAGCAATTTCTTGACGCGGTCCACGACGGCAATGATGTTGGCCCCGGGTTGACGTTGAATATTGAGGATGACGGCGGGATTCTGATTGGCCCAGGCGGCTTGCTGCACGTTCTCGACGCCCTCGAGCACAGTGGCGACGTCGGTCAGGCGAACCGGCGCGCCATTGCGATAGGCGATGATGAGCGGCTTATAACTGTCGCTCGAAACCAATTGATCGTTTGCGCCGATAGTGTAGGCCTGGTGCGGACCGTCGAAAGTCCCCTTAGCTTGATCGACATTGGCCTGCGTGAGCGCCGTGCGAAGATCTTCGAGGCTTAGTCCATACGAAGCCAGCGCTGTGGGATTGGCTTGGATGCGTACGGCCGGCCGTTGTCCACCGCTGATGCTGACGAGCCCCACTCCGGTGAGCTGCGAAATTTTTTGCGCGAGTGTGGTGTCGGTAAGATCTTCGACTTTGGGAAGCGGCAGCGAATCGGAAGTAATCGCAAGCGTGAGGATCGGGGAGTCGGCGGGATTGATCTTGCTGTAGATCGGAGGGTTGGGCAGCCCTTGCGGCAGAAGATTGGAAGCGCCATTGATGGACGCTTGCACTTCCTGCTCAGCCACGTCGATATTGAGATTGAGATCGAACTGCAAGGTGATCAGCGAGCTGCCGTAGGAGCTCGTGGAGGTCATCTGGTTCAGTCCGGGGACCTGGCCAAACTGGCGCTCGAGCGGCGCCGTTACGGAAGACGCCATTACATCCGGGCTGGCTCCCGGATAAAAGGTTTGCACCTGAATCGTCGGGTAATCGACTTGTGGCAGGGCGGAAACAGGCAACTGGCGGTACGCGACAAAGCCTACCAGCAGAATCCCCACCATCAGCAACGTGGTGGCGACCGGCCGCAAAATGAACGGCCTTGATGGACTCATCAGTGCTTCCCTGTGGAGCTATTCGGTTGCGGAGCTTGAGGGCGGCGCCCGCCAATCGCGCCGGTCTTCGTGTTGCTCTGTTGCGAAGACGGCTGCTGCGCGCCGGTTGCGCTCTGTGCGTTTGGTGGCGACGTGGGGGTGACTTTGCTGCCGTCTTGCAGTTTGTCTTGGCCATCGACAACGACGAGGTCGCCCGCATTTAGACCGGCGCTCAAGCCAACGCTGTCCGCGGTCGTTTGCGCGATGGTAACGGGTTGAATCTTGGCGGTGTCGCCGTTCTGCACTACATAGACGTATGTGCCCTGCGGCCCACGTTGGATGGCCGAGGAGGGCACGATGACTAAGTTCTTCTTGATATCGGCAAGAAGATGCACGTTCACGAATTGATTCGGAAACAAGAGGTTGCGATCGTTGTTGAAAACGGCTTTCAGCTTGTAGGTGCCGGTGCTCGTGTCAATCTGATTGTCGATGGTCAGCAGCTTGCCCGATTCGATCTTGGATGTATCGGCGCGATCATAAGCCTCGACAATGAGTTGGTCGCCTTTCTGGAGTTTGCTGGCAACCTGCGGAAGCTCATCTTGGGGCAGCGAAAATATGACCGCGATGGGTTGCAATTGCGTGATCACCAGCAGGCCGTTGGCATCGGTGGCGTGGACGATGTTGCCGATGTCCACCAAACGGAGCCCGATACGTCCGCTGATTGGGGCAGTTACGTGGGAATAGACGATTTGCAGCTTGGCGCTGTCGATTGCGCCCTGGTCCGCTTTAATCGAGCCCTCAAATTGACCGACCTGTGAACCCTGCGTATCGACCTGCTGCTTAGGGATGACACCTTCTTTGTACAGAAGCTGAAAACGCTCGTAGTTCACTTGCACATCGCGGAGCTGTGCTTGATCTTTAGCAAGTTGACCTTCGGCCTGCTCGAGCTGGACTTGGAACGGACGGGAATCAATGTCCACAAGGTCCTCACCTTGCCGGACGGATTGACCTTCCTTAAAGTTGATTTTCGTGATTTGGCCGTCCACGCGGCTGCGAACGGTCACGGTGTTGAATGCGGTTACGGTTCCAAGTCCATTGAAATACACCGGAAGGTCGCCGCGCTCCGCCTTCGCTACGACAACAGGTACTACGAACCCAGCTGCGCCCCCTTGGCGGCCTTGTCCTTTGCCTCCCCCACCGTGAGTGCCTGGTCCCTGTGCTTCTGTGCTCGCGTGCGACCCGCGGAAGTACCAAACTCCGATGGCGATAAGAACGGCCAAACCGACGATCCACAACCAGCGATGGCCTTTTGAGCCAGGTTCGCGTCCCAGGCGTGGTTCGTCCGAAGGGTCCGGCCCCGCTGGGTTAGCGTTCAAATGGCCCATTCCTATGCTCCTGTATTGCAGGGATATGCGAGCAAGTCTGCCACGGGCAAGACATTTCGGGGGAGACGCCAGGCGGCTCCAGGCGACCGGCCAAAGCTTATCGGGAAACCCTGCTCACTCCTAGAATAGGACGGCTCAAGGGAGGAAAAGGTTACGAAAGCGATTGTGGGCTTTCGTCAGTTTGGAGGTAGAAATTGGCGTGCACAATTGGCTTCCGGACAGTACACTATCGCGCGTTCAAAAGCTTACCGGGTGAGTAAAGTGGACACTCGACACAGGCGTCTGCGGTCGATCGACAAACTCGAGGGGGAGAATAGCGGATCATGTTCAAAGCCTTCGTAATTGGAATATTGATAGGGGTGCTGCTGGTTGCGGCAGGCGCTTGGCTTTACTTCACGACGGGATGGGCGCCGGTCGCGGTAGAGGATCCACCAATGCTGTTTGAGAAGAAGCTCGCCCACGGAGCATTGAACGCTCGGATCGGCAAAGATGCCCACACCGATCCCGCGCCGGTTCCTTTAAACGAAGCAACTTACCTCGCCGGGGCTGACGTTTACAAACAGAACTGTGCCGTTTGCCATGGATTGCCTGGGGAAGCGCAAAGCGCTATCGCGAAAGGGATGTTTCCGAAGCCACCGGAGCTGTTCCATGGCACGGGGGTGACGGACGATCCAACCTGGGAAACATATTGGAAAGCGAAAAACGGAATTCGGCTGACTGGGATGCCGGCCTTCAAAGCGTCGCTAGACGATACGCAGATTTGGCAGGTGAGCGTTTTGCTTGCGAATGCGGACAAGATCTCGCCCGCAGTGAAGGCAGCACTGACTAGCACGCCGCCGCCTGTGCAACCCGCAGCGTCAATTGCGACGCCTCCTGTCAAGAAGTGATCGCTCGTTTGACGAACTGAGCGCTACGTAGGCCGAACAACTCGTGTGCGAGGCGTTTCAGGCCTTGTACCCATCCGTACTACAGACGTTACAGCAAGAGCCCGATAGGACGGTTGCAAGCGGCTTTTGATACTTACCGCTCAGACAGTTCGGCGCCAGTACGCACGCTGTGCAGAGTTCCACCGGAATAAACCTGGCGCGAAATCGAGAGGAGAAACAAAGTGGCCGGACGACCCAAGAAACAAGACTCACAGAAGACTACAGGAAAGAAAGGTTCAGAACGCAGTAAGTAGGTGCAGGAATCGAAATGCGGGGGTGAGAGCGCTGGAATCAGCCAATCACCTTTGGCAAAGCTGTTTTCGCGCCCGCGGAGGCAATTCCGCGGGCGCGTGTTTTTAATATTCCCGCGATATCTGTCCTTTCTTGCCAAGCTCACATCCAATTTAATGGAGCGCGGCTGAGAGAAGAGCCATGTTACGAGACTTACTGCTGAAATGGCCGCTTGTTCGTCAGATCGTAGAGGGCGCAGACGGCACTGGCGCGGAATCGATGAGCGAGAGAACTCGCAATCTACGCGCCAGGAACAAGGGAGCGCAGGTCGCACGATCGGTTTGCCCCTACTGTGCAGTGGGTTGTGGCCAGCTTGTCTTTCACAAAGACGGCCAATTGCTTTCCATCGAAGGCGACCCCGCGTCGCCGATTTCACGAGGCCGCCTTTGCCCGAAGGGTTCGGCAAGTTTTGAATTGGCCACTCATGCGAACCGGCTGAAGAAAGTTCGTTACCGACGGCCCCGCTCGAAACAGTGGGAAGAGATCGGGTTGGAAAAGGCCATGGACATGGTCGCCGATCGCGTGTGGCAATCGCGCGAGCGCACTTTTGTAGAAGAGCGGGACGGCAAGTCGCTGATGCAGACGACCGCGATCGCCCACCTGGGCGGCGCAACCCTGGACAACGAAGAAAATTATCTGATCAAGAAGCTGTTCACAGGCGGCTTAGGCATGGTGTGCGTCAGCAACCAGGCCCGTATATGACATAGCTCGACTGTGCCCGGTCTGGGCGCATCCTTCGGACGCGGCGGAGCAACTACAGCGCAACAAGATCTTGTGAATTCAGATGCCATTCTTATCATGGGCTCGTCCATGGCAGAGAATCACCCGGTCGGTTTTCAGTGGGTAGTCGAAGCACGCGAGCGCGGCACAAAAGTCCTTCACGTCGACCCCCGCTTCAGCCGCACTTCGGCAATGGCCGACATGTGGGTTCCGCTTCGCGCCGGTTCCGATATTGTCTTTCTTGGCGCGCTCATCCATTACGTTCTGGAAAACGAAAAGGATTTTCGCGAGTACGTCGTGAATTACACCAACGCTTCAATCCTTGTGCGCGACGATTTTCGCGATACGGAGGATTTGGACGGCCTCTTCTCTGGCTGGAACGAAGACGCGAAGATGTACAAGACGGATTCGTGGGCGTACAAGGGCTCGCCGCTCAAAGACGTGACCAATTCTGGGAAGACTGGCGGGCATGCGAAAGACCGCGGCGGGGAAAAGCTTCAGGAAAATATTTACGAGCAGGACCTGACACTACAAAATCCCCGCTGCATCTATCAGGTCCTCAAGCGCCATTTTGCGCGATACACACCGGAACTTGTCGAACGCACCTGCGGTGTGCCGCAGGATGTGTTTCTGAAGCTCGCGAGAACTTTTTGTTCCGCCTCCGGCCCCGACAAAACTGCTGCCATCTGCTATGCCGTAGGCTGGACTCAACACTCCGACGGCGTGCAGATCATTCGCGCTGCTTCTATCCTGCAACTGCTCCTCGGCAATATCGGGCGTCCCGGTGGCGGAATTCTCGCCCTGCGTGGCCATGCTTCGATTCAAGGTTCCACGGACATTCCAACACTCTACGACATTCTTCCGGGCTACATGCCCATGCCTCTGTTCGCAGAAGACGCTGACAATCTGGCCGCTTATTTCAACCATCACAAAACCAAAACAGGTTGGTGGAACAACTTCGACAAGTATTTTGTGAGCCTGATGAAGGCGTACTACGGCGACGCGGCCGCTAAAGAGAATGATTTTGGCTTTACCTTCCTGCCGCGTGTCACCGGAGATCACTCGCACCAGGGTTACTGGATCCAAATGGCTGATGGGAATGTCGAAGGCCTTTTCGTGATGGGGCAAAACCCGGCCGTCGGCGGACCCCATTCGCGTATGGAGCGCAAGGCGATGGCCAAGCTGAAGTGGCTGGTCGTGCGCGACATGGTAGAAGTCGAAACCGCAAGTTTCTGGTTGGATTCGCCAGAAGTTGGCCGCGGCGAACTGAATCCCGAGGAGATCGACACGGAGGTGTTCCTCTTCCCTGCCGCGGGCCACACGGAAAAAGGCGGCTGCTTCACAAACACGCAGCGGCTCAATCAATTTCACGAGAAGGCCGTCGATCCGCCGGGCGACGCGCGCAGCGAGACTTGGTTCATATATCACCTCGGCCGCCGCCTAAAGGAGCGAGCGCGCAAGGACCAGCGACCAAGGAACGCCGGGCTGAATGCGCTCACGTGGGACTACTCCACGGAGGGCGCAAATGCAGAACCGGTGGTCGAGGAAGTCTTGCAGGAGATCAACGGCCGAACATTGAAAGATGGCAAGCTCGTGGCAGGTTTTCGGGATCTCAAAGCGGACGGCTCGACTTCCTGCGGCTGCTGGATCTATTCCGGTATTTTCCCGAAGCCTGACGAAAATGTCGCACGCAAGCGCGAGCCAAGAGACTTCTACGGGCATGGGTGGGGCTTCGCCTGGCCTGCTGATCGACGGATTCTTTACAATCGCGCCTCTGCTCGACCGGATGGCCGGCCGTGGAGCGAACGCAAGAAGCTAATCTGGTGGGACGAGAACAAGAAGGAATGGACTGGCTTTGATGTGCCCGACTTCACGGTAAACAAATCTCCTGACTACCGTCCGCCGGAAAATGCGGAAGGCGACGACGCACTTGGCGGCGACAAACCCTTCATTATGAATGCGGAAGGTTTGAGCCGGCTTTATGTGCCGAGCGGGCTGAAGGACGGTCCGCTTCCCACACATTACGAGCCGCTCGAATCGCCAATTAGGAATCCCGTTTATCCCGCGCAGCAAGTGGACCCCGGGGCGAATAGGCTGGAGCGGCCTGACAATCAGTACGCAAACTCTCCGGATGAGAGATTCCCGTACGTGGCCACAACGTACCGCCTCACCGAGCATCACACAGCCGGCGGGATGTCCCGCTACCTTTCGCATCTCTGCGAGCTTCAGCCGGAGTTCTTCTGTGAAATCTCTCCCGAACTCGCGAAGCAGGTTGGAGTCGAGCATCGCGGCTGGGTCACGATCGTGACGGCGCGCGGGATTGTGGAAGCCCGCGCCATGGTCACCTCGCGCATGCCGCCGATTCACCTCAACGGGCAGACCGTTCATCAAGTAGGTTTGCCCTATCACTGGGGGTACAAAGGGTTGGTAAAGGGGGACAGTGCCAACGACCTGCTCGCACTGTCCGAAGAGCCGAATGTGCGAATCATGGAGTCCAAGGCGCTGCTCTGCAACGTGTTCCCTGGGCGCAGAGAACGCGGCCCGCGTGCCCTCAAGCAGTTGGAAAATGCCATGCGCCAACCGACGCGGCGCAGGATGGTGGCCCAATGAGCGTCACGGCGTTCCTCACCGATTCCACGCTGTGCATCGGCTGTAAGGCTTGCGAGGTGGCTTGCAAGGAATGGAATCAGGTACCCGCCGATGGCTTCGACTTCCGGGCTTTGTCCTATGACAACACTGGTTCACTGGGGCATTCCACGTGGCGGCACGTAAAGTTTGTCGAGAACGGGGCCGTGCCCGGTTTCGGCGGCAATGCCTCGGAAGTTTTCTCCTGGGGATTTTCCTCGGACGTTTGCAAACATTGCGCTAACGCGGGCTGCCTGGAAGCTTGTCCCACAGGCGCGATCGTGCGCACAGAATTTGGCGGCGTGTACATTCAACCGGACGTTTGCAACGGATGCGGATATTGCGTGGTGTGCTGCCCCTTCGGCGTTGTCGAACGCAGGCCCGAAGACGGCCGCGCGTTCAAATGCACGTTCTGCTACGACCGGCAAAAAGAAGGCCTTGAGCCCGCTTGCGCAACAGCCTGCCCGACCGAATCCATCAAATTTGGCGAAATCGAGCACTTGCGAGACACGGCGCGCGAGCGAGTTCGCGACCTGGAAGAAAAAGGCTTCGATGACGTGAACCTGTACGATCCCACTGACACGAGCGTCGGCGGCATTCACGCTTTCTTTATCGTGCGTGGCGATCCCAAGACATACAATCTGCCGCCCAAGCCGGAAGTGCCTACCACGTATCTTAAAAAAGGTTGGATGTCAGCAGGCATTGCGGCAGCTGCGATGGTAGCGGGCGCATTCCTTGCCTTTACCGGGAGTAGCGACAGATGAGCATTTCCCCTGAACGTGAGACTCGCGAGCTGCGACTCCAGCAAATCCGGCGCGAAGCTGAATTGCGCGCTACGTCCATTTCTAAGTTGCCATCTGATTCGCATATGGACGCGCGTCCCAGCAATGGCCATGGCGCCCTTCAAGATTTCGAGCCGGCTGCCTCTGCATCTCCGCAAACCGGCTATTACGGCATGCCGCTGCTCAAAACTCCCGCATGGACATGGGAAGTGCCGATCTACTTTTTCGTCGGCGGGGCGGCAGGTGCCTCTGCGATGCTCGCCTCGGTGGGAAAGCTCACTGGCGCGGACCAGCGCATGATTCGCGACGCGCGTTGGGTTGCGGCAATCGGCGCTGCGCTCTCTCCGCCGCTCCTTATTGCGGACCTGGGGTTCCCCAAGCGCTTCCTGAACATGCTTCGCGTTTTTAAAGTGCAAAGCCCAATGTCGGTCGGCTCATGGACGTTGGTGTCGTTTTCCAGTGCGGCCGCAGCATCCGCTGTGCTCTCCGAGCTCGAGAGACGCCGTGTGCTTCCGCGAATTCCCGTCCTTACCGATGTCGCTGAAATCGGCGCCGCGCTGACCGGTCTCGTCCTGGCGACGTACACCGGAGTTCTCGTAGGTGCTACTGCCATTCCTGTGTGGAATGCAAAGGTTTCTCTCATTCCCATACATTTCGCCACCTCGGGCCTATCCACAGCCGTGTCTGTGCTGGAGCTTAGAGGTCACGCCAGCAGCGCGCTCAACAAGATCGGGATCGGAGCTACGGTGGTCGAGACCGCGATTGGTGCATCGCTGGAGTTTGGAAAGGAGCCAGCGACGGAGCCGCTCCATCATGGTCCGACTGGCTGGACAATGCGCGTGGCCGGCTTGCTCTCTGGTCCTGTGCCGCTGGCCTTGCGCCTGCTGTCGCTCACGTCACCCCCACGATCTCCACGCAGCGTCAAATTGCGCAAAGCGGCGGCGATCAGCTCCATCGCCGGCTCACTGATCACAAGATGGGCTTGGGTCTACGCAGGACGAGCTTCATCAAAAGATCCGAAAGTTCCGTTGCAACTGCCTGGCCCCGCTCGACCGGACGCAGAACAAATTCCGCAAGATAAGTGAGTTGCTCATACGACGGTCAATCCGACTCGTCAGAGCGCAATAAGATTGGCTTTGCGCTGCTGCGAGCCCCAGAACGAATACAGCGCGATGATCACATAGGCGAGCAACGGGACGGAATACGCCAGTGCGAGGCTTTGTGTCTTTACGGAGATGAATCCCATGATTGGAGTGAGAACTGCACCACCCACAATCGCCATCACCAAGAGGGAACCGCCTAGTTTCGTGTTTGGACCGAGCCCCTTGAGCCCAAGCGCAAAAATGGTTGGGAACATGAGAGACATGAAAAAGCTAGTCAGAAAAACGCACCACAAGCCCAGCCAACCGGGAGTGAGCACGGCAATCGCTACGAGAATTATATTGGCGACAGAATAGGCGCCCATGAGCTTGCTGGGCGAAATAAATCGCATCAGCCAGGCGGAGGCGAAGCGGCCTATGCCGAAAGCAATGAGTGTGCCGGTCAGAAAATAGCCGGCGACCTTTTCGGATTGATGTGCGTATTCCTGAACATAAGTAATGAAGTAGCTCCACGTCCCGACTTGAGCGCCGACATAAAAGAACTGCGCGAGAACCGCGAATAAAAAATGGGGATGACGGAACAGATCGCTAAGACGCCCACGGTCGCCAGACTCATTTTCGTGTTCAGCGCGGATGGACGGAAACTTAGTGCGGAAGATAAGCACTGCCCAGACCAGGGCGATTACGCCGATGACAAGATATGGCTTCACGACGCGCAATGTTTCGGAGCGAAGGTACGCTTCATAGGTGTGGGCCGCTTGCTGCGCGGCGATTTGCTCTGGCGTCAGTTCCACCCCGGAAAAAATAAAGACCGTGCCAATCAAAGCTCCGCTGATCGCACCCAAAGGGTTGAAGGCTTGCGCGAAATTCAAGCGGCGTTCCGAACTATCTTGGTCACCCAACTGGGCGATGAAGGGATTGGACGCGGTCTCCAAGAACGATAGGCCGCTGGCGATTACGAACAAAGCGAAGAGAAAAAAGCCGTAACTGCCGGCCAGGGCCGCAGGCCAGAACAAGAAAGCGCCCGCACCAAAGAGAATCAAGCCGATGACAAACCCCGATTGGTATCCGACGCGCCGCATGAGGAAGGCGGCGGGCATGGCCAGCAGAAAATATCCCATGTAAAACGCGGACTGCACCAATCCGGCCTGGAAGCGCGTAATGGCGAAGGACTTCATGAAGTGCCGGATCAGAACGTCGTTCAGATTGTTGGGAATGCCCCACAAAAAGAATAGGCCAGTAACGAGAATGAAAGGAACGAGCTGCCCTGCCGGCAACAGTCGCGAACCTGTGTGGGTATCCGGGCGGGATGAAACATCTGCCCCGGAAACGGCCAGGGTCGCGGATTTTTGGCCCTCGGGAGTCATCTCACCGCACTTTCCAGCGCGAGGGACCGAATCCAGGCTCACTAATTTCTTCGTAAAGGTGCGGTGCGCCTCGCAGCCGAAACCGGCAACGAATTACCGGAACCGGAGCGGTACAGTAGTGCATCGACGGAGCGGTGTCAAAGCGGGGCCTTGAGCGGCGCGGCTCAGCCTTCACGGCAGAAAACTGCGGCGTCATGCGAAAAACGTGGAATTCGCTGGACGGCGCTGTGGCGTACAACTGCACGCTTATCTTGTTGAAGCAGAAGATACGCTGATGGGCCAGCCGACATCAAAAGGGGAGCCCTTAATTTTTAGCGGCCGATAGTTTTTTTCGCCGGCTTCGAGGGGACGAAGACAAACCTGTCTTCCCTTTTCACCACATTGATAAATTTCATCCGCAGGCAGATCATTCGAAGTAACCTCGTATGCACCATCTTCCATTCGCCAGACATCCGGGACCTGCGTCATAACCGCCCCGTTACCAGGCATGGCGCGAAGTCGGAATTGGCCGGTGCTCGGCTCATAGTTTCCGTAGCTGAAGCAATGATCGATACATGATCGATCAACAAAATGGCCGATCTTCAGCCGCGATCCGCGTTCTGGAATCGTGAACAGCACCCGTCGTCCGAAAGGGAGATTCGCGACGAGCCGGTCGCTCTGCTCTTCCATGTTGTTTATAATTCCAGTGTCTCTATATAAAAGCGAAAAAAACATTACTGCCGCCGCTGCGTAGGCGAGCGAATGCCATTTGCGCGGTCTTATCAGCCCCAGCAGGCCGCAGATAAGGACGGCGCTGAGGGTTGTGAGGCGCTGGGGCAGGAAGGTTAGCGGAGCCGAATATCCTGGCAAGTACACACCAAACGGCAGCACAAGTACCAAACACTGCAATATAAGGTAGAGCTGAAGAAGTATGCCGCCGGTTTTCAGGAATTCCGGGTCGGTCCGCCGCCTCCGCACCTCGCTTGCGAGAGCCACCAAGACAAACAAGAAAATTCCGACAGCTACGAGCCCGTAGGCTCGGCTGTAAAGAACAATTTGATCTGCGCCATTGAAAATGTAGGGAGGTTTACTGGAGCGGTATACGAAATAATGGTGTTGCACGTAAAGGCCTATCGAGATAACTAACAGGACCGCCGCCGAAAAAAGGAAAATGCGATAACGCTGGAGCCTTTCCGCAACCAAAATGTAGGCCGCACCGCCCACTAGCCACATGAGCCCCAAAGGATGCGCTAAGAAAATCAGCGGCACGAATGCGAGAGCAGCGAAGCGCTCCCTTCCGATACCTCTCCACAAGATCGCCAAAGCGAAAAACGCCAGTCCCACCGCGAGATAGTAATTGATGAAGCCTTGCTGGAAAGTCCATCCAAAGGAAATGATTGCGATTACAGGAGTCAGGAACAAGGGCGCGCGCCGCGCGGCCGCACTAGCCAGAGCGAATGCGCCCCAAAAGAAAATCAGCACACATACGGAAACCCCCAGTTTTTCTGCCCACAGCCAGCCGAATATCTTTCCAAAAGCACTGAGGAGGAGATCGAAGGCAACATTGTGCCATTGCGGAACAATCCAGAGCCCCGGCAACTGGCCGCGGCGCACAAGTTCGGCAAGCCACGCATTGTATATATGGCTGCCGAGGTCGCCAGCCTCAATGTGCCTGTGCCAGAAACATGGAACGAGCACAGCCGCTGAAATGCCGAGCGTTAGGGGCCAGCGGCGCCTCATGAATCGTGCTGACGCTCTGAATAGAGACTCCTGAATACTTGACTGCATGTTACCTCTCCACCGTGCGGTTGTTGATCGGACCTCTAAACGGCGGGAGGTAAAGCGGGTACCAACCAAATCTGGGTCAATCTCCTGACTCGTGCGTCAGGAGCTCAAGGGTTTAGATTGCGTTCAGCTATGCTCATTGCTCCCCATCGACAAAGCCGGGGCCTCCACCGTCGCAGCTGAAAAGCTACGCGCAGACTTACTGTCAAGCTGATCGGACAGCTCGTTCGGACGCCACGCCAGAAATGTCAAGCACAAGAGCAGAATGGCCGTGGCAAGGGAAATAGCAATGCCCAGCTTCGCGTCCCATTTGCGTTGAAGAAAAATATGTATCAAGTGGTTCCCGGCGGGTACAGCCACGACGAGGCGGCCGTCGCTATCCTTCCCTTTCGGATTCACTCGAGAGCCGTCTACGTCTACCTGCCATGTCGGATAGTCGAACAGATTAAAGGCGATTTCTCGAGGCACCGTGGCCTGAACACGAAACGTGTTTCCGTTGGTGATTGCGAATTCATCAAAATCAGAGCCCTGCCTCGCGGCCGCACTCTCCTCCGACACTTCGCTCTTGGCGCCGTTCGGAAGATATTCCGGCATACCGCGATATCCCTTTCCGTTATCGATGCTCCGCTGAAATCGAGAAATTTCCGCTTTTCGCCACGATGACGGTCTGTTTATCGCAAGCATTATTTTCGCAAGGGGTCCGCCCAAGATGAATAGGCAGATAGCCAGTATCGAAAGCCCTCGGAATTTGCCCGCCCCCGCTCCCAGAAAAAACGCAAACGCGACACCCAACGGAACGGCATACCTCCACGGAAACTGCACAAAGTGCAGTTCCGGGGCGAGTTCCCACAGCGGCAGGCTAAAACGAAACATCATGAAAAACGATATAGCTCCAAGCGCAAGTAAAAGCCAGTAGTGAAGCCGGGGGATCGCTGCCGACTTGGCAAGGTGAACTGCCGCCACAGCAATCAGCACTCCCATAAGGAGCACTACGCACGATATCTTTAAATTAAAATCGGTGTTCACGGCCATACTGGTTGACCGTGAGAAAAGAAAGTTTTGTTCTGGACGGAGCCCATCTGTAAGTACTCGGTTGATCTGTACCCAGGCGCGTTGGTGCGCGGCCGGCAAAATGTAAAACGCCGCAAGGCCGAATCCGCCGGCAAGAGCCAGGGATCCGTACAGGAGAAAGGGTAGTTCTCGCCGAACCGCATAAGCAACGACGCACAAAAGAACAAGAGAATATACAGCGATCACTGCTGCCGGTGCGTTGGAGAGCCAGATGAAAGCCACGACCGACGCCAGCGCTGGCACCGCCCGCCAACCTCCCCGTGCGATCCGCATTACTCCCCATGGCAGTAGTGGAAAGAATGCGCTAGCTAGCAGCTCCGCGAAATCACTCCGGTAGTAAACAAGCAGCAGGTGATAGGGATTCGCGGCAAAAAGCATCGCGGCCAAGGCAGCCTGCTGCCGAGGCATGGATTCTCGCGCTAACAGAAACATGGAGCGGCCCGCTCCAATAAGAACGAGCCAAACGAAAAAAAGGGGAACCGCTTTCCAGGGAAGCAGCGAGCCAAGAGCAGCGCCAAGCATCCATGAGCCGGGCGGGTAGAAGACGAATCGCGGCTCACCAAAACCCCAGTTCGCTAATTCTGCCCACTGAGGATAGATCGTTCCCTCATGCCACTGCCTCGCAACGTCCATCCAGGATGCTAGATGGAACGGAAAGTCGCGCCCTGCCATCGTTCCGAGAACAAGCATGGGGGCTATAACAGCGAATGACGCCACAATTACAAGGATCGTAGCGGTCAGAA
>JAOAPV010000078.1 GCA_025463055.1 Candidatus Acidiferrum typicum | reverse complement strand
CGCGTCTTGTTTGGCGAAAACTCAGGTTCGTCTCTTTCTTCGTCGAACCACGTCAAAGCAGAATGATAGTACTCTGACTCGGGCAAGTTTTCCCCAATGTCAGAGATCCGACACCACTAGAGTTGTTATTATCCCCCTCTAAAGTTGTAGCGCGCCCAGCCGCCATCGGGTCACCAAAAGAGGACTCCATCTAGGTTTGTTCGCAGAACAAATACATTTCATCATCCCGGTGTAAAACCTGGGGAGGCGACGACAATGTGCGAACAGGCCTTGGTAGCGGCAGCAAAGCAAGGGCAAGCGGAGGCCTTCGGCGCACTGTGCCAACCTCTTGCGCGAAAGCTTATCCAGAGTGCGCAGCGCATCACCAGAAATCGTGAAGACGCAGAGGATGCACTCCAAGATGCCTTTTTGAGTGCCTTCATTCACATTAAGAATTTTGACGGCAGGTCCAGCTTCTTCACATGGTTGACACGCATCGCGATCAATTCAGCCCTTATGAAGCTTCGCAAGAAACGTAGTTCGCGGGAAATACTCATAGGTGCCGGCGAGTTGGGCGCAAATGGAGTTGGGTGGGATGTACCGGACCATTCCGCGAATCCGGAGAAGCTGTATGCGCAGCGCGAGGAAGAAAGAATTCTTAGGGAAGCGGTGCGCGACCTACGACCGACCATTCGACAGGCTGTTGAGTTTCAGTTGCAAGAGCTCTCCATGGAGGAAACAGCCGCGATGACGGGCGTCTCACTGACAGCTGCGAAAGGATGACTGTTTCACGGGAGACGAGCACTGAGGGTGCGGATCATGTCGGAGGCAAAAGTGTGTCGAAATCGATGAGGGTTGGCGAGCTGGATACCGGTGGCCAGAACGGTTCACCTCGGGTCACAGCTGGCATCTCGACTTGAGCGCGTTTGATTTCATTGAAAGAGCCTCACTCTTAACGACCATACAGGTGACCACAACATTTTTCTTGTCGGATGATGCTATAATTTCTGCATAATGCAACACGTCACGATTGCCCTTCCTGACGAACTCTCAGCGGCCCTGGCTGCTCCTGGCCAAGATTTGTCCCGGGCGGCCTTTGAGGCCTTGGCTCTGGCAGCATACCGCGAGCACAAGATTTCGGCTGCCCAGTTGCGCCAGTTGCTGGGTTACGAGACACGCATGGAAGTCGATGCATTTCTGAAGAGCCATGGCGTCGAATTGGAATACACAGTGGAAGACATTGAGCGGGATCGCGAGACGCACCGACAACTTGGCTTGTAGATGCAATCGATAGTAGCTGACACAACTCCCCTGAACTACCTCGTACTCATCCAAGCAGCCGAGATTCTTCCAAACCTATATGGAACAGTTTTGATCCCTCCCGCCGTGAAGGCCGAGCTCGCTCATGCAAACACGCCGCTATTGTGCGTGCGTGGATTTCACAGCCTCCCCAGTGGTTGGAAGTAGTGAGCCTTAAGCAGCCCGTCGATTCGGCACTGGCACATCTCGACGCAGGCGAGCGCGAAGCTATATCCCTTGCCTCCGAACTCCAAGCCATCCTTTTGTTGATGGACGAACGAGACGGGGTGACTATAGCTCGGCATCGTGGATTGAAAGTGGTCGGCACGCTCGCAGCGTTGGACCTTGCTGCAGCCCATGGACTCGTTGACTTGCAAACCATGTTCGAACGGCTACACGCGACCACGTTCCGGTCACCGGTTCGCCTCATGGTGAGCATGCTGGAGCAGGATGCCGAACGCAAGAAACGTCAAGAAGGTCGACAGTAACCGGGCGGGCCGACTAAGTACAATCTGGGTACAATAAGGGGACGATAAGAAGTGACATCCGGTACCTTGTGGTATCAAAAGATGTCCGCCGACACCGTTTGATTTCAAGCGATTACATCACAACGCTGCCCTGTCACGGCAGAGGCCGCGGGTTCGAGTCCCGTCGTCCCCGCCATTCATTCCAAAAGCTTTAGTTCACTTTTGGAAAATGGCCGCGATACACAAGAAGATACACATCAAGCCGTAGCCCCTTGTAACCGCACCATTTTCTCCTCGGGCAAAATCATCCGCACCACCTTGCTCTGCCCCCGCTGCTTCTTGCTGGTTACCGCGTGGGTGTAGATGTTCAAGGTGATGTTACAGTTCGCGTGCCGCATCAGCGATTGCACCGTCTTCACGTCCTCATCATTCTCGGCAAGCAGCGTCGAAAATGTGTGACGAAATACGTGCCACGTGATGTGCTTCGCGATTTTGGCCCGCTCGGCTGCCGGACGAAGGTAATTGCGCAGAACGGCTTCCGGCCACACCGGTTGCCGGCCATCCATGCGCGCGCTGGTGAAGATCCAATCCCCGTCCCCGGCGCAAGGCGTCTCCGAACGCCAGCGCAGAAGATCGGCGATCATCTCGTCGTCGAGCGGCATCACCTTTTTGCTTTCATCCGTCTTCACCGGGCCCAGCTCTTGATGCCAAATCGACTTGCGAATGTTCAGGGCTTTTTTCACGAAGTCGATATCACACCATTACGTGGCCAGGATCTCTCCTCGGCGCATGCCGGTCGGAACGGCCAGCAGCACCGGGGTCCGCTCTCTCGGTCCCAATTGGGCAAAGAATCTTTGCACTTCCTCTGCCGTCAGCGGGGCCGTGATGCGTTCTCGCTTGGCGCTCTGCCGCACCGCGCGAATCGGATTTAGCTTCATCCAGCCGTAACGGATGGCGTGGCTGCAAACCGCGCTCATGATGTTGCGGAGCTTCGCCTTGGTTCCCCGGCTCCGTTCAATCGAGCCGAGCCACCCTTCGACGTGAACCGCAACGCCATTTTCCATCCGCCTGAGCGTGTACCGCCCCAGCGCGGAACGATCCAAATCTTCAAATAAGATTCGTATCCGCTCCGGGTCGAATAGCTTTTCCATTGGTTGTTGTCGGGGACCAACTCCGTGCGGCGGTAATGCTCCACCAAATCCGGGTGGCTAAGTCATTGATTTCAAAGTTGGCCAGAGTTTTGGCGAACCACACAGTAGAAAATGCATGCCGACCGCCGTAAGTTCGGTGAGCACCCCGACCGCCGCGCCGCTAATCGCCGCTGCCAGCAAGCCCATTACCCCTATTTCAACTCGAATCATCATTGCGCTGGACTCCGCGACCCGGTCCGAATAAAATCCGTTAAACAGTTTTCTGCTGTGCGGCGCCGTGAGCGCCGATGTTCGGTGTTTTAGTAGAAGTTCGGTGTTCAACAAAATGAGGGTCGCTTTATGTACGGAAACAATTGGCTACGCATCTCTTCCGGTCTGGGGTTGCTGATCACTTCGGTGCTTGTTGTTGCGCAAAGTCTCACCAAGAGCGAAATGGCTAATCAGCTCTACTACGGAACCACGCTCATCGCCGTCTTCGGTTACCTGTTCCTCACGAGTCGCGCGAAAGAAGAAGAGCGCGATTCGCCCTGGTGGTGGTAAGTCACAAGCTCCTCCCTGAACGGCTGATGGCAACCCAAGTCATGGCGCTACGCTAGTCACGCTATCGCGGAGCCCCGGGATCTTCTTTGCTTTCACTTCGATCCTGCATTCTATGCCCGTATTCAAGACGACCTAAACAAGGAAATCCTTATTAAAGAAAACAAGCCAAATCTTTAACAAGGAATGCCTAATTAATTCTGCTAAAATCACCCGAAAAGCTATGAATCCCACTGATTTCACGGCAGATAGTCCGGGGAACTTATCCCCCTCCCGGATGGCGCGCATGCCTTTATTCCGCACGCCCTTCCGGCAGGGGTACCCATGGACCCATAAGCCGTGCACCTTCTTGCCGAAGCCAGCCAAGCACTTGGCTTGCTGCAAGGGCCCGTTCAATCTTTCCCCAACCCGCAAATTCTGGTGAGGCCGTTTATGCGGCGCGAGGCCGAATTATCTAGCCGAATTGAAGGCACCTATGCCAATCAAGAGGAACTGGTTCTGTTTGAACTGGATCGCCAAACCGCCGCGGACAAACCGGATGTGCGCGAGCTCTGGAACTACGTAGCCGCTTTTGAATATGGACTGAAGCGGCTGCAGGATATTCCCGTTTGTCTGAGGCTTATCCGTGAACTGCACGGCAAGCTCATGAAAGGAGTTCGCGGACACGATCGCCGGCCTGGTGAATTCCGGACATGCCAGACCTATATCGGCCGAAAAGGCGAGCCCTTCACAAAAGATGGAAATGGACGAATCGGGCGTCACATCCGGTCATACAATTGTATGGCCTCGAACTGATAGTGGCTTCAAGCGATACTGGAACTCCGCAATCAGTACCGTGAAAAAATGGAGCAGGAGTCCGATAAGGCAACGCGGAGCTACTGGTCAGAAAGTTAGTAAGCGCGAGAATCCTGGATGTCGACAAGACCCGTAGGCGAAATCGGGTGTTTCATGCTTCCGAAATCTTAAAACTGGTGCAACAGGAATTCTAAACGGGGAGTTTTCCGGTTGCCGCCATATCCTAAAGAAACCTGAGCAATTCCATCATTACGTCCAAACCCACCTCGAGTCTACTCTGGTCGAGAAGCCAACATTGTTATGCGATTATGTGGTTTTTGAGCCGATTCCATTTCCTGGCGAGCGCGCTAATCAGGCAACCGACCCACCAGTTTGCGGTGTTTATCGAGGGTGGGCCGTCCGATGAAGATCTCTGAGTCAAAACTTCAAGTAGACTTTGGGAGGAGATTTGAGATCAGGTTTTCGCCGAAATGGCCCTTTGTCAATCGTCGGCCTCAGGTCAGCCAGCAACTGACGTGCGGAGCTATAGGATCGCAGATAAATTTCTTGCAGGTTCGGTGCAGCGGCTGGTTTTCTCGCTTGCAGTTCTTTGTCAATTTTTCTGATGCGCTTGCCAAGCATACTGATGCAAAGCCTGCAAAATCCATTGGCGCCGTATACTACCGCTCGCCGTGAACAATGCAGACAGCCGTAAACGTCAAAATACTGACGCAAACGTTGGTGGTGCCCAATCGGCAGCAGCCGCTCGATGGTCTTTCGCAATTGTTTCGTTAGAAAGAGAGGCGGCACACTTTGCAGGTTTGTCCTGGCAGGTGTCACGAGTCCCAGTCTACGAGCCGGTTTACGGGAATTTAAAGATTTCTCGGATGGCATTTATCTAGCACCTTTTGAACTTGCTTCATGCTCACATGCGTGTAGGTCTGTGTAGTGCCCACGCTGATGTGCCCCAGCATCTTTTGAATCATCCTTATGTCCGCTCCGTGGTCAAGCAGATGCGTCGCGAATGTATGCCTAATGAGCTGGGGATTCACATGGATGCCGACCTTGAGTCCCACCCGCATGACTACATACCGCACGGTTGTAATGCCCAACGGCTTCCGGCCAATTAACATTTCCGGAGTCGGACCCGGAATTCTTCGCTTCAGTCTGCTCAATGCCTGTTTGTAGGTAAGACGCTCTTTGCGAGACGCATACCAGTAAAAACGGTCTGAACGCTGCGTCGCTGGGTTGTATTTATAGAAGTAGGAGCGCCAGGATCCATCGGGGTGGTGAATGAGGTGCAGCTTTCGGGGGAACGAGCGACAAACAAATAAATATCCGCTCCTTCGTCTTCCGATATACCTGCGGAGAAGGCTCGAAATTGCCCTGGGGAACAAAACATATCTGTACCCACATTTTCCCAAGACCCGTATGCGCCGAGCCGCTATGTCTACGTCCTCAACACGCATCGAGCGGACTTCCCCTGCGCGTGCTCCTGTACCGTAGAGAACCTCAATCATCGTTCGCTCGTGAAGATCGCGGGCGCCGGATGAGAGCAAGTGCATCTGACTCTCGGTAAGCACACGCGGAACCCTTCGCTTCAGTGGTGGTAGCCGGACGAATCGCGGGGGAGACCAGGCGATTAATCCACCCATGTTGAGAAAATCAAAGAAGCAACGGAGCGCGCTCATGGCCCTCCAGATCGTTGCTCGTTTGACGCCACTTTGCGCGACGGACGCCAAGAAATCGCGGACGTCGAGATGGGTAACCTCCGTGGCCGGAACGTCATTGAGGAAACGACAGAGCGAGACAATGGAACTTAAATAATGACGATTCGTGTCTGCGGTGTATTCCTGAACCCGTAGCCACCGAACGAACCGCCTTGTCAGATCGTCGTTGAGTTCGCTCGCAGAGGGCATAGCAGAACGGGTAGTACATACTGGGTCCGAGCCTTTGTCAATAAACGACCCAGCTCAGGGCGTCTTGCGATAAATGTTGCTCGCGCAGCATGCAGTAGAATGCCGCGAAGTCTTTTCCGATCAACTACTGAAAATCCTTTGTCACTCCGTTGCTTCAATTCTTCCTGCACGTCCTTGCAATAGGTATATCCGGGCTGTCCAGCCCAAGTCATCATGCACGAGGTTTATCGCGTAAACTTGGGCTGTTTCGCTTCATTCGCCACCTGCGCGGTGGAGAGAAAAATCAACTGAATGATTTTCGTCATCTTCGGATAATTAATGCGGTTCCAGGTGTCGTTTTCGGTGTGGTAGTCTGGCTGAGACCCCGTATTGAAAAGCACCTGGGGAATTCCCCGGGTGGCAAACCAGAAGTGATCGCTGCGCGCGAACCATTGCTCGGGATCGCGCGTATCTGTCTTAAAATCCAGCTTCAATCCTATTGGCTTATTTTCCTGTTCGATAATCCTGCGAATGTCCGGATTGTAAAGCGTCCCGACGATGTTGACCATGTTGCGGTTCTGCTCCGCTGTATTTTCCCATGTCAGCGATTCTTCGTCTCGCCCAATCATGTCCATGTTGATGTTGGCCACAGTATCGGCTAGCGGCACTGTAGGGTGGACAGTGTAGTAGTAAGAACCGTACAGCCCTTCTTCTTCCGCATCCCAGCACGCAAAGACAACGCTACGCTTCGGCTTGATTCCCGCGCGAACAAACGCCTGCGCCGTCTCGATCGTTGCGACAACCCCAGATGCATTGTCGTCGGCGCCGGCGTACAGCCGGCCGCTCACTCTTCCCATATGATCGTAGTGGCCGCTCACAACCACATATTGCTTCTTGAGCTCAGGATCGGATCCCTCCATGATCCCGATCACGTTCAGCCCTCGGATGAGCTCGTGCGCTTTGAAATTCTTTTCCAACCTTACGGTCACCGACGGCAGATCGAATGAGCTGGGCTTGAAACTGCCATCAATTTGCGCCTGCAGGTCCTGAACAGTCTTTTGCGCGGCGGATAACAGGAAATTCGCCGTATCCGGTGTGATCATGAAAATGGGAAAGTCCCACAAGCCCGCGGCCATTCCGCGTTTGGGCTCGGGCAACGTGTAATTCGGCGGCGCGCTGGGAATCCGCGCTTCCTTGAATTGGAACGCCGGATTCACGATCAATACCGCAGAGGCCCCGGCTTCCTGGAGCTGTTGAATCTTAAACCAGTCGTACGAGTGATATGTATCCCAGCGGCCTCGGAATTTCGAATTCTCATGGTCGGCTTGCGGCTCCCGTGGGAGCACCAACGCGATCTTTCCATGCAGGTTCACACCGGCGAAATCGTCGTAACCATATTCCGGCGCTTTGATCCCATATCCGACGAATACGACTGGGCCCTCGAAGGCTTCCGATTTCACGGCCTGGACCCACCAGGGGTTGAAATCGTGACCCAGTTGGAAGGCGCGACGCTGGCCGTTCACCGCGGCCTCAAGTACAGTGCCCTTGCTTTCGTCCGGCCATGCGCTGACGACGTCAAATCCCTGTAAGTAGGTGTTATCGTCTCCTCCCGGCTTCAGTCCGAGGCTCATAAACTCCGACTGAATGTAGGCGGCGGCCACCCGATGCTCGGGTGTTCCGATCAGCCGGCCCGCCATTTCCTCCCCGCCAAGAAAGAACATTTTGGCGCGGACATCCTCGAGTTGAATGGCCTTCGCCGCTGCGGCAATGTCTTCCGAGGAAGTGCTGGCGCCTTGCACCACCATCGGTGCGGTCAGGAACATGAGGAACGTGGAGAGGACCCTTCTCTTCATCTTTATCTCTTTCCGCAGCAGGCTAAAAGCAGCGGCGCCAGCCTGCCGCCACCACTTTCAATCGCGTATTTCTAGCGTATGCACGAGATACGGGTGGATCGGGTTGCGATCTCCGCCCACCCAGAATACGTCGGATAGCGACAGATCCTTCAGACCTGCCACGAACGCCAAAGCATCTTTCGCGAATAACGGAATTTCGGACCATTCGGCCATAACCGTGGCTAGAAGCCCTGGCTCGTCGACGCCGCGCTCTGCCGCGGTCTGATCACTGGAGCGGTCCATCCCGGGAACCCGTCCCGAAACCAGTGCGTCGGCGATAGGGTCCCCCTCCGTCGGTCCCAGCGCGAGGCCCGAAGCACTGAGAAGCTCCCAGAACCCGATGCCGTAGAGAATGCAGATCGAAAGGATCTTGTGAACGCTCCGAGGAAGGACAACGAGCGTTTCATATTCGGAAAGTGTGCCCACGGCGATGAAGTACATGTCATCGTGCAAAGCCCGGGCGATACGCCAGCTCAGGGCGGACGCTTCCCGGAAGGAGAATCCCGCTCGCAGCCGAGAGGACCGAACCAATCCTCCGAGCCCACTGACGCCGGTTGAGGTTTGGCGATCTAGGTGGCGCCTGTTGGCGAACGAAAGAAGCCGACAGGAAACACTTGCGTGGGCCAATGGCCGTATCTCGCCGTCCACTGCTCCGTAGATCCGGAACGCTGGATCCGAGTTCAGCTCGATCCGCGAAAAGGGGAACTTCAGGGAACAGAGTACGATGCGGTCTTTCCCGCTTCGCTGTAACCGGCCGCAGCGCAATACCGAATCATGCTCCACCAGAAAAATCTGCCGGCTCGGGCCGGCGCCCCTGTCCGGTCGTTCGGCCGCCCTCCTCGCATCCACTCGCACAATACCCCCCGGCATGAGATCGGGAAAGCCCAACTGATCCTCGTCTCCAAGCTTGGCATACAGGAACTCTTGGCTATGGACGTTGGTCCGCGCGCCTGCCCATCCTCGCGGTCCGGATCGCAACAAGGACCCCAGCGGCGCGATTCCAGCAATTGTTCCCAGAGGGAATTTCTCCTCAAACCATGAAGTCCCCGCGTTCTCGTCATAGACGGAAGAATCGAGCAGGACCGTGTGTCTTCGGGGAAGAGACAGCTGAATACGTGGAATCTGGTTTAGGTCAAAACCAAACACTAGCAGCCAGTCCGACAACCGGTAATTGGAGAGACGGCTCAGGGCAATGAACTGATGAATGCTGGGGCGACGCAACGGAATAGCGAGATCGCTGTAGAGGTGATGCGGAATGTAATAGGGCGAGGAACGGCCGAACGTCTCCGCGGATTGCTGCGAAATCCGGTAGAGCGTCAAGCCTTTACTGGAAAGAATCTCTCGTACGCGGTCGGCACAGTCCACGGGTTCGTGGTCAGGAAACCGATATAGCCGCTTCTTGTGGGCCGTGGAAAATAAATCCCTTTAATGGCCGCAATTACGACCGCCCGGCAAGTTCTGCGCAAACCTGTCCAAGATTCCCGTATACGTGGTTCCGCTACATTCATCCGTTGTAAGGATTAGGACCGCAACCCATGGACGCACCCAACCCGAGCCCCACGGCCGGCGCCCGGCTAAAGCTCTTGCGCGAACGCCTCGGTTTGACGACTCGTGACGTGGAAACGCGGAGCCGCCGCATCGCACAAGAGCGGGGCAACCAGGAATACTACATGGCGCACGCTTGGCTGACCGACATCGAAAATGGCGAGTTCACTCCCAGCATCTACAAGTTCTACACGCTCAGCGCCGTATATCACCGCAATTTCACTGAGCTGGCATCCTACTTCGGGCTGCGCTTCAGTGACTTGTCGCGCGATTGGGCGATGCTGCCAACGCCCAAAACACATCTCCTTGCGCCGTCCGTGAATCCGGACATTCCAACCGTCCAGCTACCCGTGGCCTTCAAGCCCGGCTCGCAGCTGCAATCTACCCATCTCCTCGCTCGCATCGTGGAACAGTGGGACCACGTCCCCGTCGCTATGCTGCAGCACCTCTACTTGCGCAAATCCGTGTACGGCTACATCGGTTCGAAGGATTACATGTTGTATCCCCTCATCCGCCCAGGGTCGCTCGTCCAGATCGATCCTAGCCAGCGAAAGATCGTGGCGAGATGGGAAACGGAATTTGACCGGCCGATCTACTTTGTGGAATTGCGCGATGGATATTTGTGCACCTGGTGCCAACTCGACCATGGCCAGCTGATCGCCATCCCCCATCCGCTCTCGAAGCAGAACGTACGGCGTTTCGATCATCCCGCCGAGGCGGAGATTATCGGCAGAGTTACGGGAATTGCTATGAGCATCGCTGGGGAAACGACGCGTGATCCCGTAACGGGCAGCGGAATACAGCCTTAACATGGGAGTTCGTGTGCGGCTCGCCACCGTCGGGACCAGGGCACCGTTTTCTAGCCCTCTTGACGCAAGCGAATTGCGGCGCGTAGCATCGCAGCGGTAACTCGCCGGGAAAAAAACGGCAAGACGTCAGATGGTCATGGGCGCAAATAAAAACGTGCGGCAACGCTTCGCGACTCTCGCGGCGCAGGTTCCCCCGCCGGTGTGGTTTTGGGTCTGCTCCTTGGCTCTTCTGCTTGTGGCCGTTTGCCTGTTTGCCGCTTCCGCCAGCTTCGTGGCCTACCGCTCCCGCCTTTCAGGCCTGCTTATGCCCGCTCTGGTCGTATCCCTGGCTTTTGCGGCTGTCCTTCATGCTGCGTTTCTGCTGCAAATTCGCAGAAACCAGCGAGAAGCGGCCAGTGCCCTACATGCCGTAGATTGTGAATTCACTTCCGTTTTCATGCACGCCCTTGACGGCATTTTGGTTCTCGACAATGAGGGGAGATGCCTCGATGCCAATCCCGCGGCGTGCGGAATTTTTCGCGTCGCGCGCGGCGCACTCATCGGCCAGACAATCGCCAAGTTTTATGTCGAGCCTGAAGAATATGCGCGCCACTGGACATCCTTTCTGAAACGGAAATACCAGCGCGGCAGCATTCAGCTCCGATGCGGCGACAACGCAACGGTCTTCGTGGACTATGCCTCGGTCGCCGACTATATCCCCGGACGGCACCTCGCGATCCTCTGCGATACCACGGAAAGGATACGCGCCGAACATTCGCTGCGCCAAAGCGAGGAACGCTTTCAGCAGATGGCTAACAACATTCAGGAGGTCTTTTGGATGATGGAGGCTCAGACCAAGCACGTTGTTTACGTTAATCCCGCGTATGAAGCGATCACCGGCCGCACTGTCTCCGGTCTCTACGACAACCCGCTGTCCTATCATGAGGTGATTTATCCGGCGGATCGCTCGCGCGTCCTTGCCCGGCTGGAGGAAGCAGTAATCGCGGGAACTTTCGATGAGGAGATCCGTATTGTGCGATCGGACGGCCTTGTTCGCTGGGTCTGGGTCAAAGCATCCGCGGTCCGCGATGCCGGATCGACCCGCTGGCTGGTGGGCACGGCGCAGGACATCACTACCCGGAAACGCGCAGAACTCCAGATTGCCGGACACGTGGCCAACGCCGAAGCCGCGAGAGCCGAGGCGGAGGCGCTCCGAAAATCCACTTTGGCATTGACGCAGAATCTGGCCATGGATGTGGTCCTCGATACCCTTCTCCAATGCCTCGCGGACCTCGTGCCCTATCACTCCGCTTCCGTCCTGCTCGCGGAAGGGGGCACGCGCCTGCTTGTTGCCCGCGAGGCTCCTTCTGCAAAGCGCAACTTTCTGACCTTGGATGCCCGTGAGAACTTCTTTCTTGAAAAAGTTCTCATCGCACGCACGAGTGTCCTGCTGCTGGATACTCGGAAAGAGCTCGAATGGAGAGAAACCAAACTGCTCGCGGGTATTCGCTCCTGGATCGCTGTTCCTCTTGCCGCTTCAGGAACCGTACTGGGGCTGCTGTCCATCGGAGCACGCGAGCCCCTTGCGTTTGCGCCGGAACACCTGCGCTTGGCCAAGTCGCTCGCTATTCCCGCAGCTGTAGCCATCCAGAACGCGCGCCTTTTCGAGCGGGCTGAAATCTACGCCGCCGAACTCGAGTTGCGCCTTGAAGAGTTAAAGCAAGCACAGAAGGCCCTTGCCGAAAGCGAGAGCCGTTCGCGCGGCACGGGCGGATAGCCATAGTTTTCTGTTGATTGCCTGCCCAGGAATTTCTGGCCTTGTTCGGGACACTCTGCGGGCTGGTCTTGGGAAAGCCCGCGTCGTCGCTTACCCCGTCGGCCTCTGTCGAACGCGGCAGCCAAACGGCTGAAAGCACAGCCCCTCATCGCGAAGGTAGCGCCACGTCCGACATTGTTCCGGTGTCGAGCATGTCCCACTCGCCCATCACCCGACGAAGCGCTAGAACCTTCCCGTATTTCCTTTCGGCACGGGTGGCAGCGGCTCGCCCGCCATCCGTTTTTCCACCAGTCCCGCGACGAAGTCCGCGAACGGCGCGAGGTCCTCACCGACGCTCGCCTTTTCGAGGGCGTGCATGTACGCTGTCCGATTTTCAACCGGGATGACTGTCCAGGGATAGCCGCCTGACGCCATCATCACATTCATCAGGAACCGTCCGACGCGGCCGTTGCCATCCATATAAGGATGGATGTAGACGAATATGAAATGTCCAAGCACGGCCCGGACCGATGGTTCTGCCTCTGCGCGCAGCAGGTCGAACAATGCCGGCATCGTATCCCGCACGCCCTCGCGATTCAACGGCACGTGCATAGACTTGCGGATATAGACGGGGCCGTTGCGATAACTGGCGAGGTCGCCGGGCTTGAGGATACCGCCCGTAACACTCGGTGCGAACAGCTCGCGATACCAGGCGCGGTGATCGTCGCCGGCCACCGCGCCGGCGTTCGCGCCTCCGACTACGCGACGCACGCTCCCTTGCACGGATTGGTATGCCAGCCAGTAGCCGCGCGCCGCCATGGCGTTGCGCTGTTCGCGGTCGCCCTCATTCGCGTCCGGGTTCCCGGTTCCGGTTCTCACGCGCTTGATCAGGTCGCGCGTCACGCGATAGCCTTCGATCGACAGTGAATGGTAGGCGTCCGTGATATACGCATCGTCGACGCGTTTCATGTAGGCATCGATATTCCGCGGCACACCGGGCGCTTTCGGGAAGTTTTCGATGACAGGCCCCCTCATCTTCTCCCACAGAAACCGGATGCGGTTGACGTAGGGCGAGGTTTCGCGGGCGGCAAAGACGAGCGCGGGTTTGTCGGCGAAAGGACGTTTTCGCGTGCGTCGTAGCCGGCGGCCGCCATCGTCTTGACAATCTCGTCGGCGATCTGCTCGCCGCCGACGTTGCGGAACGCGCCCGCCAAGCGGCAGGCGATCACCGTGTGGCCGCCGTTGAGCAAGCGCTCAAGCAGCGACGATCAGCGCGGATTCCGGCGAAAAAAGACGCAATCCTTCTTTTTCAGCGCGGTCGGCGACAGCCGGCAACGAGGCGCGAAGGTCGAACAACGATGTGCCGTGCGGAAGTTTTGTAATCTTATTGCGCGCACCGGCCGACCGCACCATCAGCTGACGGGGCACGGTCCAGTTCCCCGGATGCAGGGACAAGGATTGTTCGGGCGAGAGACCAGTCCGGGCCGAACCGCTGATCGAGATAGGCAGCGCAAAAACGCCAGAAGGAAGCGTACCAGGCCGTGCTTTCCCCTTTGGCCCCGTCGGGACGGCTTGGAATGTACTAACCTTTGATAACCTCCCGTAGGAAGCCAATGGCCATCAGGCGTTCTCGGTGCGTACGCGTCAGGTCACGCGCGCGGATCGCGGCCCGCGCGGCCGGCAACCTGGAGTTTTTCAAGCGGTTCGAGTGATTCAGCAGGTTTTTCTGGCGGCGTAGCCATCGGCCGCGTCCTCCAATTAGCGTATGGCGCCGTATGGTAATTAGCTTTTTATGTTGTGTCATTATTAGCTTATTGTGTCGAGCGCGTTCCTCCTCGTAACGCCCCCGGGGTCTTGGCGCCGCAGGACCAATCCCGGTCGGCAATCCTTTCATCCGTCCATCCTCGGGTCTCGCTACGTACCCACCGATCCCAGGTTTCGGATCTGGAAAAGGTCCGCTCCTGCACAACTTGCGTGTCCTGCTGATCCGCCGGCTGCGGCTATTCAGAACTCCGCACGAGGCCGCCGAAATGCTCGCCTGGAAATTGCAGCCTCGTCTTCAGGACTTGAAGCGAGCGCCGCTCGCATACTCTGGACCGAGACTAAGTCAGTTCGTTTTCCCTGCCGTCCATTTGCACCTGGCTCCCTTGCCTCGAAGCTGCGAACGTGACTCGAACGATCTTCCATTTCCACCACTCCTTTCCTTGGGCACGGCTTCGGGATCATTCCTGCGCCCGGCAGCTTCGCGTCTTCTGCTTTCCCGGCTCCTCCCTGTGAACCGTTTGGGTCCCTCCCCGAATGCAGCCGCTTGCCTTGGGAGCCGTATCCACTCGCCCTTGAGTGCCCCAAGGAAATGGGGCAGAAATGGAGAAACAAAATATGTATCTATATGTTAAGTGGAATAGCTTTGAGCTGAGGTTTGCCCGCCGACGTTTCAGACATTAGAGCATGGTTTGTCTTGTGCTGGCCACTCCCATAGCGAAGACCTGCGACGCCGGAGGCGGCGCGCTTAGGTCGTAGCGGAGGGAGTGGCCAGGGACGAATTATTGGGCGAATCTCGTTCGAACGGGTACCCTTGCGAATGCCGCCGTCTGCAACATTTGCATTACTTTCCGAGTTGCACGTGATTCGCCCAGAATGCGAGGCAACAATCCTGGTGCTGAGTACAATGGCCTCTTTGCGAAGCCATCAGGGCTAATGCCATCCGTTCGGATTCCAAGAGTCCCAGTGGTTTACTCTTCAAAGCGAACATTCACCCAAGGAATTGCTGTCGCTAGCGCCTGCATGAGATTTTGGCCCAAACAAAGTTGATACATGCGACTGTCTGATTCCGCGAAAATAGGAACAAGTTCCGATTCGTGCCCAGCTCACGCGTCGCTCCGCGTCGCATAACGCTGCCAGAGTGCGGATTCGCTGCAGGTGAGCCGGATTTTCCGAGCATTGTTGCGGCGGTCATGAGCGGCTGGCCAGCCTTGGCTTCCTCGCGACCGCCCGTCGCGGACCGACAACACGATTGCCGAGTTCGGCTTGTTGTGTTGCCCGAACTCGCTAGCTCGCCCGGACTCTCCACGGCGCCATACGGCTGAACATCCCGTCTCGCACGATTAGCGTGTGAAACAAAACCGCTCCAAAATGCGCGATGAATGTCAGGAACAAGAGGTAGGCGAGAACCGTGTGCGTTCTCCGCAGCATCGCGTACAACATCACACTGTGCGGAAGGATGGGGAAAGATGCAGCGACCCAAACAGTACGATCGGATAGCGCGCCGCTGACAACATTCCCCAACCGACCAGCGGCTGTACAACCAGCAGCGCATACAAAAAGAGTTCAGATGCCGGAGCAACCGAGCCCTCTCGCTGCGACATGGTGGCGGGAGACGGCGGCAGAGTGGAGTAGTGACGGTTGACGAAACGAATCACCATCTTAATCCGTATGAGAATACCCAACGGCAGGTGAATTGAAAAAGGGTTTGACCTGACAGCGGCAAGTTTCGCTTGTGGCTACTTGGGCCTTGATCAGTGCTTGTATGGAGGAAAATAGAGGTCGATGATCAAGCCAACGGCGTTTACCTGCTGATTCGGGTGTGGTCCCGTGTTGTTCGCGTGCTCGTAGTAGGTATCGAGCTGAATGTGCCTGCTTAGTGGAAAAAGCCAACCCGCGAAGAGGTGCGTCGCACTCCATTTCGCGTATTGGCTCTGGTAGAAGAACTCGGCGCTGGCGTACGCCCCGGGATGGTACGAGTGAATCGTCAATCGCCGCTCGCCTGTAAATCGGTTTCGATACGTCCAACGGTAACTGCCGTTCGACCAGTCAAGGTCCCCGCGATTCCTGTCCGACAGCAGAATGGTACCGGGAAACGGGATGTGAAACATGACAATCGGTTGCAAACGGTGGATGGCAGGCTGCACGCTCGATGGGAGATAGCGATATCCGATGGAGAACACCACTGGCATGGGCTTCATGTCGTCCATGTCGTGAGTGGTAATTTGCTTGAGCTTTTCGAGGGGCCGGATGTTGAACTGAAGGCTTGGTCCAATCTGCGCGCGATTCAGGTCGCCGTCTTCCATGTAGCCCTTGGCATCAAAGACCAATCGGACATTAGGCGTGACACGGAAGTATGAATCGATTTCGGGGAGGAAGGCGGTCATGGATGTTTGTGCGCGCACGGCAGGTGATGGCAGCAGCAGAAGGAGCGCTGCCATCAGCCAGGTCTTCCGAACGAGACTGAGTCGGTGGGATCTCATCTGATCATGCTTCGTCAAAAGGTCGGCGTCTCGTACTAATCGCCGGAGATTCCTGGTCGTGACCGAACTGAGCGATCCGTCGCGAGTCCTCTTGCAGCAAGCTAGACCCTCCGATGCTGTTGCTTGTGGAGACTCGCGATTCAGCGCATTCCAGATCACACCACGTTCGTTGCTATCACGATCACAAGTCGCGCAGCCGTCGGGTGTAGGACGTGGCGTAGGACGGAGAGCGAAATAGCAGAACAGGGTCTTCGGTGGGGGCGATGCCGTCAGCCATCACTAGGGGATCGTAGTTGATTTTGTAGCTTCCCGCTTTGGCCGATGGAGTCGCCGACGTGATCGTAAGCGTACCCGAATTGACTTCCTTGCGGGTCTTCGGCCATAGAATTGTCGGATTCGTCTCCGGATCGCCCGGCTCTCCGATTGTCAGGATCATATCCCAACGTACCGGTCCCTTCTTGGTCCGCTCGATGAGCGCTCTTTCGAGAAAGTCGCGTGGCGCCGACTGCATCTCTGCATTGGACAGCTGCTTCTCTCCGTCCCGCGGGACGAAGCGGAATTTCACCAGCGTGGTCTCTCCCTTTCTGTTGATGAATCTGAAGGTGTGAATCCCGTAGTAGGCGCAGTTGGCATAGCTCGGCGGAGGATTGTTTTCCGACAAGAATTTCGCCTGCCCGTCATTGTCCCGGTGTGAGGCCTTGAACGCCTGGAATTTCTCCGGGTCTGGCTTGCCCGTCGCCGGATCCACCGCGAGAGCGATGAACTTATCGAGGAAAGTCTGCGGCACCGCGGCAAAGAACATCGGCGTGTGAATCATCGTCATATGATGCAGCCCACCGTCAGGCATCCGGAACTGGAGTGCCATGCCACGAGGACTCTTCTCAGCGTCGGAAGCCTCGGGATCTCCGCCCGCCACGGAGAAGCGCGCGA
>JAOAPV010000072.1 GCA_025463055.1 Candidatus Acidiferrum typicum | reverse complement strand
ATTCAGGATGAAGCGACGGAAGAACAGTCGAAGAGTAAGGCTCCAATGTTCGGCACAAGTTTTCCGAAATATTCCGTAGGCGAATAGGACATGCTGAGACACTCCCGCGTCGTGCGAGCTTAACTTGTCGGTTATGCTGTCCGGCACTTCCCCCGGCCTTCTAACTTTTCGACGACAGCGCGGACAACGATGGTTTTGTTTCTCTGATTCATTGAAAACATTCGCTTGACTCGCGGGGACGCAGAAGCTAGAAGAAGTCAGAGTTGTGCGGTACACGCGCACCAAGATAGGTGTGCACCCCAACGAGCTTGCGAGGTGAACTTACGATGAAACCCGAAACGCTTGCCCTCCCCAATGGATACCGCGTTACCCGGAGAACCTTTGTAAGGATAGCCTCGGCGGCTTCAGCCGTGGCTCTGGCGCGCATCGCAACGGAAGCGGATTTGGCCTTCGCACAGAGAGTACGCCCCCTCACGAACGTTCCTGCCGATGCGATTCTGATCAATGCAAACGAAAATCCCCTGGGCCCTTGCGCGCAGGCCTGCTCTGCCATGGCTGACCTTGGCGTCAGGGGCGGCCGGTACGAATATGGAATGACGCAGGAACTCCTGAAAACCTTCGCGGAAATCGAGGGACTCAAGCCAGAGTATGTACGCGCATACGCCGGCTCGAGCGAGCCTCTTCACTACATGGTGCTGGCCCTTACGTCTCCCGAGAAGAGTCTGGTTATGGGAGATCCCGCGTACGAAGCTCCCATGCAAGCCGCGTCGTATAGCAAAGCAAGGATTCTCAAGGTGCCTCTGACCAGGAACTATGCGCATGACGTTAAGGCCATGGTGGCTGCCGACCCCAATGCCGGTGTGCTGTACATTTGCAACCCAAACAACCCGACCGGCACGACGACCACCCGCGAAGACATTGAATACGCACTCGCCAACAAGCCAAAGGGTTCCATCCTGATGGTCGATGAGGCCTACATCCACTTTTCGGACGCCAAGCCAGTACTGGATTTGGTTGCTGCGGATAAGGAAATCGTAGTTTTGCGGACATTTTCCAAGATTTACGGCATGGCCGGATTACGCTGCGGCTTTGCCATTGCCCGGCCGGACCTGCTGGCTAAACTCGATCCCTATGGGTGGAACTCCATGCCGGTCACCGCGGTCGTAGCCGCCAAGACCAGCTTGAAGAGCAGGGAACTGGTTCCCGAGAGAAAGAAGATCAATGCGGACATTCGAAACGACGTTTTTTCTTGGCTCGCGGCAAACAAGTATTCCTTCGTTCCTTCCGAAACCAACTGTTTCATGATCGATGTGAAGCGGCCAGGTAAGCAGTTCATTCAAGCTATGGAAGCGAAGAAAGTCTACATCGGAAGAGTATGGCCGGTCTGGCCGACGCACGTGAGAATAACGGTAGGCACAAAGCCCGAGATGGAAGCCTTCAAGAAGGCCTTTAAAGAATCCATGGAAGCTCCAGCGGTGGCGGCAATCGCGCCGCACTCGAGTGTGGAGACGTGGCGAGCCGAGCGCCCCTACCCGAGCCTTTCGTGAGCAAGTTCCACTAAGCCGTGCGCAATCCGCTGGCGCCACGCCAATCTCTCAGTAGTGTAATTTTCCTGCAAGCTTGTCGTAAGATATCCGCCTACCGCTAGCTCCCGGAGCTTGCAAAATCCGACCCAGCCAAACCGTGTCTGTGAATCGCAAATCCGCAGTCCGGGATTCCTGCGAATTCTGAGACATGGAAAAGGGGGTCACATGCAAAGAAGCGTTCTTGTTCTGTTTTTCTTAGTACTTCAAGGCAGGGTTGCCAGTGCGCAGACTTGCCCGCCGGGTCCACCGCCATCCCGTTACGATGGCACCACTTTGGGGATACTTTTGCCTGGGGGCGCTCGTCAGTACAGTTTTGAATACGCTAAGGTTGGTGGGTTCGACTGCTTTGAACGGCTCAAGGCTTGGTACCCCGCATACCTGAACTCCGCAAACTCCCTCAGTCCCCACCACGTGATTGTTGATATGGCTTACGCCGCTCACGGCAGCGCCACATTCTTTAACATTGTTGTGCCATCGAACGGGAACTACAACGTGACCATCCGGTATGCGTTTGCTTTTGGACTCTTTCCGGGCGTAACAGATCGGCCTGAGGGCATCAAGGTGAACGGGGTAGTGATCAGCTACAATATGCATTTCCCGATCACTTACAGCTTCGAAGATTACGACTGCTCGAGCATCCTTCTTCCTCTCAAGGCGGGAAAAAATACCGTCGAGATGTTCAACGTAACCAATCATGGAGTACCCCGCGCGGATACGTTGACCGTGACGCAAGCCGGAAGGGCGATTTGCCGCGACACGGCACCTTAGCCCTCCACCGTAACTGCGCTTACCGACAACAGATTTCCACCTTGCTTGTGGAACCGTCTGAAGGCCAGAACCTACCGCCAGCGCCCACACACCGCCGGTGCGTGTGGGTGCTACGCGGTTCCTTTCGCAGCCGGGTGCCGCTGCCTTTGCTTTTAAGGCTGCGGGTTTTGACGTTTCCGCCGTTCGAACGGTTAACCATCTGTTTATAATAACAATTGACTAACAGTGCCCGGGTCTGGTATTCTCTTCCCGATTCTCGCGCCTGAAGTTTGCCCGCCTGAGTTCCGGCGGGCCTAACCGCCACGCTACCGCGGGCTCTCCGGTGCAGCGACCAATCCAGCGCTAACAGGGACGGCACCACGACCCTGGGTTCACATCCGCGCACCTCGACTTCGCGGCCGCATAAAAAGGGCAAATAAGATTTCCCCAGCCCATGATCGCCATCGCTTTCCGGTTATCGCCAAATCGTCTGAATCCCTTCGCCCATCCCGAACCATCGATTTTCAACCCCTTTCCTACTATCAACTTACAAATCCCTCTTCCAGCAACCCCTTTCTTTCCTCATCGATGCAAAACGGCGGGGTGTGCCCTGCTCGGCGAGCCCATTTCATTTCAAACCGCCAACTCCTTTGCTTCCTATTACATCCATGTAACTCCAGCAGCTTCATGCAGTTACGCACTCTTTTGCGCAACGGCGCCGAGCTATCCCTCTCATTTTCAATCGCTTCCGCACTCTTTCTATCGCAACGGGGGTGGTACCCCTCTCGGACTTTGCCGATGCCCTTCTCGGCTGCCAATCCGGCAGGCGAGCGGGTCCGTTGCTGTCCATCCCTCTGGACGCTACTCCGGAAGCTACCCACTACCCTCTGCCCACTACCCACTTTTCTTCGGCAACTCCTTCCACTCCATACCGAGCACGGTATAATCAGCCCTTACATGCAATTTCAAAGTATCCAGAACGCCATCGATCTCTTAGGACCACCGCCGCCTCCCCCTCCGCCTCAGGACCAGCAACCGCCCAAGCAGCTGACCGGCAAAGTCGAGCCAAAGCTCGAAATCGCCTGGGGAGCCTTCCACCAAGGATTTTGGAGCAGCATTGCCGCCCTCTTCGGCCCGTGGGCAAGCAAGGACGCCTTGAAGTCCAGCCCCTTTCGAGACAGTTGGGTCGAAGGCCGCATTCCCAAGCGCGCCGTAATCGCCGCCGCACTCTGGCACGTCGCCATCTTGGCCCTGCCGATTTCTCTCTTCAAGGCCATGCCGCGCCGCGATCCTCTACTTCAAAATATGCAAGTAGCCTGGAAAGGCCCGATCGACGACCTTCCGCTGCTGGAGATCGCCCGCGAAAAGCCCAAAGAGGCTCCGGCCCCGAAACCAAAACCCGTCGAGCCGCTGCCGACGCTCGGCGCCGACGCCTTTCACCCGCGCCAGCGCATCTTTACCGATCCCGTGCACCCCACGCATCCGCGTCAAACGCTAATCAATCCCAAAGCGCCCCCAGTGCCGCCAAAGCTGCTCCCGAATTTGCCCAACATCGTCCTGTTCGAGCAAGCAGCCGGACCCGCCAAGCCGCGCCTGGAAATCAGCGAAGAAATGCTCAAGAAGGCGCGCCCCAACGAAAAGCGCCAGGCCACAACAACTGCGGCTCCGCCAGTCGATATTCCCAACATGCAGCAGCAAGTCGCGCAAATGAATCTTCCTGCCGAACAAAGCGGACCGGCGCGGCCCAAACTCGAGTTGAACGCCGGAGCCGCCCCGCGCGTCGCGCAAAAAACGCAAGCCGGCGGCGCCGTCTCCGCTCCCGATGTCGGCGCAACCCAATTGACTGCGGCCAATGGCGGTCCCAACGCTCTCATCGCGCTCTCCGCGAATCCCGCTCCTCCCGCGCCCGTGCAACCGCCGCAAGGCAATCTCGCCGCGCGAGTCTCCATTTCCCCCGAGGGCAAGCAGCCCGGCGCGCCAGGAGGCAAACCGAACGGCACAGCAAATTCGCCGGCGGCGAGTTCGGGCAATCGAGTAGGGAAGAGCGCGGTGGGTATCAGCATCAGCGGCGGCAATCCATCCGCCAACGCAGCAGGCGCCGGCGAAAAAATGAGCGCGCCCGCACGCAAATTAATGACGCGCCCGGAACCAAAAGGCGAAAGCGAAGACGTAGCCGAGCGTACCGGTCCGCCGGATTTTGCATCGCTTCCGCCCGGCGCAAAACCAGAAACCGTTTTCGCCTACAAAAAGGTTTACACGTTGAACGTCAACATGCCGAATCTGAACAGCGCCACCGGAAGCTGGATCCTGAATTTTTCCGAGTTGCATTCCGACACGGAAAACAGGCGTTACTCCCAGCAGAGCGTGGAATTGTCCGGGCCCGTGCCGCTGCAAAAAGTGGATCCCAAATATCCGCCAACTATAATAACCGACCGCGTCAGCGGCGAAGTCATTCTCTACGCAGTCATTCGCCGAGACGGGTCCGTCGACAGCATTCAGCTCGTGCGCGGAATCGATCAGCAACTCGACGCCAACGCCATAAAAGCCCTACGCCAATGGAAATTTCGCCCCGGAGCAAAGCAAGGAACGCCTGTAGAGCTGGAAGCAATAGTGCACATCCCATTCCGCCTCCCGGAATACCCATGAAGTAGACGGTTCTTTGTAGCCGCGCAGCGCGCTGGGCGTGGGAAAATCAAAATAGAGATACGAGGCGAGAACAAAGCGAGAACAAAGCAGAGAAGTAGGTAGGAGAAGAAGTAGGCGAGCGGAGAAGTGAAAGCGTCCTCGCCGGCCTTACCGCGCAGTCGCCGCGGGCGCAGAGCGAGCGGAAAGTTCGTTGCTTTCTTCCGCAAGCTTCACCAGCGCGTACAGCGCGTGATTCACCGGAGTAGGAACGCCAAGTTCCGCGCCGCGGCGAGAAATGTAGCCATTGAGAGAATCGATTTCGGTGCGCTTCCCGCGCATCAAATCTTGCCCCGTGGAGGAAATGGCGCCAGACATTTGCGTCGCGATTTTCAGTGCGCCGGCCAATCCGGCTTGCGGAGTTTCCACGCCGGGAAGTTGAATGCGTGCCGCGCTTGCGACGGCAAGAACTTCGTTCACAACGGCTTCGACAACTTTGCGTGCGTCTTCTCTTTCCGCGATCAGCCCATACTTCGCACGTCCCAGCGCGGAAATAGCGTTGAGCGCGCAATTCCAAATCAGTTTTATCCAAAGCTCGCCGTCGATATTGTCGGAAATCCGGCAAGCAACTCCGGCTCTCTCAAAAAGCGCCGCAAAGTTTTCGGAGCGAGCATTGCGAGGACCGATCACGAGATCGCCGCGCCCAACATGTTTTACGCGCCCAGGCTCCGGCACCGATGCAGCGACGTAGACGACGGCGGTGAGCGCATCGATTCCCGCAGCACGAAGCTTTTCCGCGTTGTCCACACCGTTCTGCAAACTAACCACGGTCGCAGACGAAAAGACCGGCGACGAAGAAGCGAGCGGAGAAGAAGAAACTGAGGAAGAAACCAGCGGCGCAAGTGCACGCGCAGTAGATTCCGTGTCCGTGGTTTTCACGCAGAAGAGAACTACGTCGGCCGCGCGTGCGGCCGCAAGTTCAGTCGACGCTTCCACGCGCACGGTTTCTTTGAATTGCAGCGTGTCCAGCATCAAGCCATTTTTTCGAACGGCGTCGACGAATGCCGCACGGCCGATCATCACGACGGGAGCGCCGGCGCGCGCCAGCATTCCGCCGAAGTAACCGCCGACCGCGCCGGCACCGACTACGGCAATGCGCGGCCATTTTTCAGATGAACTCATATAGTGATGAAAACAATTATAACGTGACAGCAGCAATCATATCTTGAGTCCGGCGCCGATACCGGATTGCAGAAATCATAGCTGACACCGGCGATCTTGCTGCGACAGCGGCACTGATGCGGGCACACCGGAAATCATAGCGTGATTGCGGTGATCAGGCGATCGATGTCGCGCTCGGTATTAAAAAGATGCGGGGAGACGCGGATATTTCCTTCGCGCAAGCTTGTGATGACTTTTTCTTTCACCAGTTTTTGATAGAGCTCGGCGGTTTTTTCCGGCGAGCGTGCGGTGAAACAGCCGTAGGGGCCGCGGTGCGCGGAGTCTAGTGGGCTGGCGGGAACGCAGCGGTCTTTTGGCAAGCGTTCAAACAGGAAGTCGATTAGTTTGCGATTGTGAGCCGAGACGGTTTCCGGTCCGAACTGCAAAACGAATCGCAGTGAAGCGTCCATGGCGGCGAAGTTGAAATAGTTGGAAGTTTCGGCCATGTCCCAGCGGCGCGCGCCGCGAGCGGGCTTGGGATTTTCAAAGGCTAGCGAATGGAAATTTTCCGCGCCTTCGGCTGCGGCCCAGTAAAACGGGCCGGGGCGCATTTTATCTGTTTGTTCATTTTTGGCCCAGAAAAATCCAGTGCCGTAGGGACTGAGCAGCCATTTGTATCCAGCGCAGACCATAAAATCGGCGCCGAGTTCGTTTACATCGAGATGCATGCCGCCGCAGCACTGGCTAACGTCGAGCAGCAGCAGCGCGCCCTGCTCGTGACACGCAGCAGCAATACGCGCGGCATCGAGCAACACACCGTTGTCGAACCGCACGAGGCTCACGGACACCATGCGCGTTCTCGGGGTCATTGCGGCGAGAAAATCATCGGCGCTGATGAAGCGTTCGCGCGGCGCAACAACTTTCATGACGATGCCTTCGCGCGCTTCCATAGGCTTCCATGTGGCGTACTGCAGGGGAAACTCGCCTTTGGCGGTGAGAACCTCGTCGCCGGGTTTCCATGTGAGTCCGAAGGCAACCGCGGACATTCCGGTGCTTGCGCCCGTGGTCAGAGCAATTTCTTCGGGCATGGCTCCGATGAGTTTCGCGATAGAAGCGCGGATGCGATTGGGGATCTCGAAGTACGCGGAATCGGCAACGTGGTGCGGAAATTTCTTCCATTCGATAGCGGTCTGAACAGCACGGTGAGCGACTTTCGGCATGGGGCTTTGGCCGGCCAAATTGAGATAGGTGGCGTCTTCGATTTCGAACCATTCCTGGCGGTAATCAGTTATTGGGGAAGTAGTTGCAGTAGCCATGAAGTTCTCCTGCTTACATTTCAAGCGTTACGATTGTTCTGGAGAAGTAACGATCGGCGCAAGACCCAAATTGGATGAATAGGAGAGGTAAACGCAAG
>JAOAPV010000068.1 GCA_025463055.1 Candidatus Acidiferrum typicum | reverse complement strand
GAATTTACCTCAGCCTGGTCATGACGCCGTTCCTCATGGCTCCGGTCTGGTTCTTCGGTCCGCTGCTACAAGCGCTCCACATCGATCCCGTAGTTGCGCGCCTCGCCGCTCCGTACATGAAAGCGTTGGCCATCGGTCTCTTCCCACTGATGCTTTATTTCGCCGTGCGCCGCTGCATCCAGGCCATGAACATGGTACGGCCTGTGGCATTCGCGCTCGTTACCGCCAATCTCATCAATCTTCTTTTTAATTGGGTGCTCATCTACGGCAAATGGGGATTTCCTGCGATGGGCGTGGTCGGTTCCGGGTGGTCCACCGCGCTCGCTCGCCTCTATATGGCGATGATTCTCGTCGGCTACTTGCTTTGGTACGATCGCCGTCATCGCACCGAATTGCTCAAGACTCCCGTCAATATCGATCTCACCCGCATTCGCCGCCTCATCATTCTCGGCCTCCCCGCCGCAACGCAGATCACGCTCGAGATCAGCGTGTTCGCGTTGACGGCCGCGCTCATCGGCCGGCTGGGTGCAATACCCCTCGCCGCTCACCAGATCGCGCTCAACACCGTCGCCTTCACCTACATGGTCCCTCTAGGTATCTCCTCTGCCGCCGCGGTGCGGGTTGGCCAGGCCCTCGGCCGAAAAGACCCAGCCGGCGCAGCCGACGCCGGCGACACTGCCATCTTCGTGGGTGCAGCCTTCATGCTCGCCGCAAGCGTGCTCTTGCTCGTCTTTCCTCGCGCGATAGCCCGCATGTATACGCCCGACGAAGCGGTCATACACACCACGATTGTTCTGCTGGCTGCGGGCGCAGCCTTCCAACTCTTCGATGGCCTGCAAACTGTCGCCACCGGCGCGCTTCGCGGCGCAGGCGACACTCGCACACCAATGCTCTGCCATTTCACGGCTTACTGGATTATCGGATTGCCGCTCGGCGCGTGGCTCTGCTTCCGCCGCGGATGGGGCGCCTTCGGCCTCTGGTCCGGCCTAAGCCTCGCCCTAATTTTGATAGGAATCGTCCTGCTATTAGCATGGCGCCGCACGGTCAAGAGGCTGATGGCCGGAAACGAGGAACCGGCTCTGCAACCTGCTAGTCCTGTTTCTTAATCATCAGAGTTTTTCGCCAGCGGAGGGACCTACATCTTGTAGCGGCCGAGGTCGTCGTCAGACAGTCCCTCGAGCCACGATCGCAGTTGCTCGTTAGTAGTTCGTTCCGAAATAGCGCTGGAAATCTTCGAATTCTTCAGTACTTCGTCTTCGACAAAGATCGGGCAATCCATGCGCAGCGCCAGCGCCAGCGCATCGCTCGGCCGCGAATCAATCGTCATCATCTGGCCGTCGCGCTCCACCCAAATGAGTGCATAAAACGTGTCGTCCTTCAGATCGTTGACAACCACCTTCTGCACGCGCACTTCGAGTCCGAGCAAAACATTTTTCAGCAGGTCATGGGTCATAGGACGCGGCGTCTGTACTTTTTCGATTTCCAGCGCAATCGCGTTCGCTTCATAAACTCCCACCCAGATCGGCAGGATCGCTTGCCCCTGCACATCCTTCAAGACAACGATGGGCATGTTTGTGACGGGGTCCATCATCAGGCCACGGATTTTCATCTCCACTTCCATCGAGGCCTCCCTCGGCTACGTCACTTGCTCGCCCACCAGACTGTTCGGTCCGGCACCTGTCACCAGCACCTGCACGTAGGTTCCCAGAAGGTTTTGCTGTTGGGAAGCGAAATTTATCACCCGGTGACAAGAAGTGTGGCCACTCCACTGATTTTCCCGTCGAGATTTCCCGCTGACGAGTACTTCAAACCTGGTATTGACCATGCTCGTATTCCGCTGACCTTGAATTTCCCGCTGCTTTTCCTGCAAAAACGTAAGCCGCCGGCTCTTTTCTTCTTCCGAAATTGCATCCCGCATGGAGAGCGAAGGCGTATTCGGCCGCGGCGAATATTTGAAAGAGAACAAGCTGTCGTACCGAACTCCCTCGAGTAAACTCAGCGTCTCCGCGAAGTCCGCTTCCGTCTCGCCCGGAAATCCCACAATCACGTCCGTCGTGATCGCAATCGGCCGCCTCGCTTCACGCAACATCGCTATCTTTTCGAGATATTCGTCGCGCGTATAGGTTCGCACCATCTCGCGCAGTACTTTCGTCGAGCCGGATTGCACCGGCAAATGCACGTGGTTGCACAGTTTTGGCTCCGATTCGAGTGCCGCGACAATGTCCGCGCCAAAATCTCGCGGGTGCGAAGTGGTGAACCGCACGCGCCGCATTCCCGGCACATCCGCTACCGCCAGCAACAGTTCCGAAAAACGCATCCTGCGGGAAGACGGATCAGCATAGGAATTTACCGTCTGACCGAGCAGTTGCACTTCGGAATAGCCCAACTCCGCAAGCTCCTGCACTTCCTTCAGTACCGAGTCACTCGCGCGGCTCCGCTCCGGCCCGCGCGTAAACGGCACCACGCAATACGCGCAAGCCTTGTCGCAGCCTTCGATAATCGTCAGATACGCGCGCCAGGGATTGTCGCGCCTTGTTACTGGTGTCTCAAACGTTTCGTCCGTATCGGTCTCAAGCCCTGTAACGCGCTGGTGCCCTGCCTCCACTTGCGCCAGTAACTCCGGCAGTTTCCGGTAGCTCGCCGAACCGCACACCAGGCTCACCCACGGCGCGCGCGCGAAAATTTCTTCGCCTTCCTGCTGCGCCACACAACCGAGCACACCGATCACCTGCCCAGCAGCTTGCTTCGTGCGATATTCCCCAAGCCGGGAAAAAACTTTCTGCGCCGCCTTCTCCCGAATGCTGCAAGTGTTATACAGAACCAGCGAAGCTGCGTCTGGCGATTCCACCTGTTTGTATCCGCGCGAGAGCAGCACGCCCGCGACTTTCTCGGAGTCGTGGTCGTTCATCTGGCAGCCAAATGTTTCTAGGAAAAATGTCGCGCCTTCCTGCGTCCCTGTAGCGCAGGGCGCAGTCTGCGGAGCCCGGCGGTTTTTTCTTGGGGATTGAGGTAGCTCAGACATGCATTCGCTGCTCACGTTCTCCGGGGGAGCCGAACGCCCAGCCAGCGAGTTCAAACTGATGTCAAATGTTTCGGCCATCTTCCACTGGGCAGTTTAGCACAGGTCATAACAACCCTCTTTGGCGATGCGAACACCAGAGCCTGTATACAAACTTCGGAACGCGAAAAAGCATCTCACCACTGAGTTCCTGCCAATCTCCAGCCGAGTGGGCGCTCCGCCAACGAGTCACAGCGCTGTGAAAGCGACAACACTCTTCCGGTACTTTTCTTTGATTCCGTGCAGAGCGTGTGCTACGGTGCTGAAGTTGGGAAAATTTTTGTCATAACTGAGGGGGATGACGATTTTTCTGCTAGCTAGTATTTTTCTGATCGATTTGGGAGGCATTCTCGCCAACACCGGCTGGGTCGCGCGCGGTGTTCTGGCTCTGCTTCTTCTTTTTTCAATTATTTCCTGGGCCATGATTTTTCAGAAGCTTGGTTTGTTCGGTCGCGTCCGCAGGCAAAGCGATCAGTTCTTGCGCATCTTTCGCGCCACGCGCGGTGTTGCTAATCCGCAAGCGCTCGCTTCCGCAGGCTCACCGTTCGCTTCCGTGTATGCCGCCGGTTATCGCGAACTGCAAAGCCAGGTCGGCGGTCAGCCCACCAATCCGCATCCGCCCAAATTGAAGAGCCTGCAAGCCGTAACCGCAAATATGCAAGTAGCTTCCTCCGAAGAAGTTCGCCGCGTGGAAAAAGGAATGTCGTGGCTGGCCACCACTGGCTCGGTCGCGCCGTTCGTCGGCCTGTTCGGCACGGTTTGGGGCATCATCGACGCATTTTCCGGCCTGGGCAACGCGGGTGCAGCCAGTCTCCGCGCCGTCGCGCCAGGAATTTCCGAAGCGCTGCTGACCACCGCCGCCGGCTTGGCCACCGCGATCCCCGCGGTAATCTTCTATAACCAGTTTCTGCAAAACATAAAAGATTTAGCCCAGCGCCTCGACACCTTTACCCTGGAAGTAGCCGCCCAAATCGAAAAAACCTTTAGCTAAGGAGCTTCTTTCTTTGGCTTAATAGAACGTGACTTATGCCTTCGCTCACCAAATCCACGCAGACGTCGCTCTCCGAGATCAACATGGTGCCGTTCATCGACATCGTGCTCGTGCTTCTCATCATCTTCATGATCACCGCGCCCATCCTGCAATCCGGCATCGAGCTCGACGTCCCCAAAACGCACTCCGTCAAGGAAATCACCGAACAGCGCCTCGTCGTCTCGATCGACAAAGCCCAAAAAGTGTATCTCGGCAACGATCCCGTTAATATTCACCAGCTCGGCGCCAAAGTGAAAGCGCAGCTAAAGAAACCGCAAGACGCCGTCTTCCTCCGCTGCGACGAAAAAGTCCCCTTCGGCATCTTCGCCAGCGTGGTAGACACCTTGCGCCAATCCGGCATCGGCAATATCAGCATCGTCACCGAGCCCATCACCGACCGGGCCCGCACCCAATAACATGACCGCCGATGCCGCCAATCCGCCTTTCCCCAGCGCAGACGAACTGAGTCTCCGCCGCTTTCTCATCTATTCCTTGATTCTGCACGCCGCGATCGCAGCCTCAGTCATCGTATCCATCGTTTTCCATTTTCAAGGCAACCGCTGGGGAGATGTCGGAGGCGGTAGCGAGGGCCAGGTCAACGTGAAGCTTGTCGGCAGCATTGGTCTGCCCATGCCAAAACCGCCCGATGTCACCGAGAGTAAGACCTTCGACCCTACCGACAGCCTGTATAAAACGCCGCCGCAACCGAAACCGCCGGAGCCGCCAAAGCCGGAAGTTAAGATTCCAGAGTTCAAGAAAGAAAAGCCGCCCAAGCAAATCGAGCACCGCTCGAAAACGTTCGACAATCCAACTCCTGTTCCCGACAATGCGGTCGCGCAAAACGGCGGCAAGATGGATCTTCCGACCGGCACAAGCAACGTGGCTGGTGCTGCGGCACCCGGCGTAAAAGTCCAGGGGCAAGGGGGCGGGGACTTCGCTTCGCGCTATGGCTGGTACATCGATGCCGTTCGCCGCAAGATTAGTATGAATTGGCTGCAGTCCACCATTGACCCCGCCGTTCGCGCGGGGCGAACTGCCAAGTGCACGGCCACGTTTTCGATTGCTCGCGATGGCACTGTGAAAGATATTCGCATCGTGCAAACTAGTGGCAACTATTCCATGGACACCTCAGCGCAGCGCGCTCTGCTGAGTTCCTCGCCGATGCCGGCGCTGCCCAGCGATTACTCAGGTTCGTACGTCAACGTGACTTTCGATTTCGATCTGGCTATGACGCGATGAAGCTGGCTATGCCCGGCCGCACAGTCCGCGTCAAGGGGGAAGCGAGAGTGATGGTGCATCGTTCACGTTACATTGGTGTTTGCATATTACTGTTTTGTGGTTTGTTTTTGCCGGGTCGGGTGGCAGCTCAAGCCTGGTTCACGTCCGGCACCGGCCTCGGCGTAGAGAAGCCGCGCGTGGCCGTCGCCGATTTCGCGCCGCGCGCCGATAACGCCAAATCTCACTCGCAACTTTTCACGCAAGTCGTTCGCGACGACCTGCAATTCAGCGGCATCCTAGATCTAGTCAGTCCCAGCTTCTACCCCACACAAGCTCCCACGGTTCCTTCCGAGCTACGCAATCTCGATTGGACCACGCCGCAAATCAACGCCAACCTCGTAGCCTTCGGCAATCTCACCGAGTCCACCAGCGAAGTCGTAATCTCCGCCTGGGCCTATGACGTCCGCAGCTCCTCCAATCAAGCGGTAGTCGGCAAGGTCTATCGCGGCACGCCCACCGACGCGCAAGTCCGCAAATTCGCGCACCAATTCGCCGACGAAATCATCAGCCGCCTTTCCGGCGGGCTACCGGGAATCGCGTCGACGCAGATCGCCTTCGTCAGCTCGCGCACCGGCACAAAAGAAATCTGGGTCATGGATTACGACGGCGCTAATCAGCATCCGCTCACTTCCCTGCACACCATCTCGCTAACCCCGCGCTGGTCGCCGGACGCCTCCCGTATAGCCTTCACCTGCTTTGAAGCCGGGCCAACGCGTGTCGTCAGCCCGCAAATCTGCATGTACTCGGTCGACGCCAACAAAGTCGTCTCCTTCCCGCGTTTCCGCGGCTCCAACAGCGCCCCCGCGTGGTCGCCCGATGGCTCGCAAATCATGTTTTCGTCCTCGATGGGAGGCAACCCCGAACTCTACGATGTCGACGCCAACGGCAGCCGTCCCAAGCGCCTCACGTACTTCAACGCCGCCAGCACCTCGCCCACCTGGAACCCGAAGACGGGCCAGTCCGTCGTTTTCGTCAGCGACCGCGGCGGCATTCCCAAGCTGTACATGATGAATGCCGACGGCACCAACACCGGCGAACTCGAGCTGCCCGACAAGGGCTATCTAATCGACCCTGCGTGGTCTCCCAATGGCCAAATGGTCGCCTTCAGTTGGCGCCGCCCCGACGGCAATTTCGACATTTACATCATGGAACCGACCAGCCGTGATATCCGCCAGATCACGCGCGACAGTGGCAAAAACGAGCGGCCCAGTTGGGCGCCTGATGGCCGCCACATCGTCTTCGAATCCACGCGCAACGGCCAGCGCCAGATCTGGACCATGCTCGCCGACGGTTCCCAGGCCCATCAGCTAACCATGAACGGGCACAACGAATCGCCCAACTGGTCGCCGAAATAATGAATCAACGCATCGCCGTTCTGCATCAGACGGGTGGAGTTCAGCCAGCGAAATCCTGTAGCGCAGGGCGGAGTCCGCGGAGCCCTGCGTCTTTTAGCTCCCAACAGATGAGTTTGCAAGATGTAATGTTGTCTACACACTTCGGTCGAACTTTTGCTAGCGGCTTTGCTCGTTGCATGTAGAATATATCGTGATACGAGATATCGCCCGGAACCAGCCTGCCGGTGTTACGATATTCGCCTCGGTGGGTCGAACTCGGGAAAAATTCAAGTACGTCTGAGGAGGATAGGAATGACTGTGGTCTCGCGTCCGTTGTACCGCGCTCTGTTGGTGGCAGGTCTGGTAGCCACCGTTTTTACCGCTGGCTGCAAGAAGAAACCTGTTCCAGCAAATCCGCCGCACGAAGCGGCGCCAGCACCGGCGCCCGCTCAACCGACCGTCACGCTTTCCGCCGATCCGACTTCCATCAGCAAAGGCGACTCTTCCACGCTCAGCTGGACCTCCACCAACGCGACGCAGCTCACCATCGCGCCTGAGGTCGGCACCGTCACCGCCGAAGGCACCACAAAAGTGACGCCATCCGATTCCACAACGTACACCATCACCGCCAGCGGTCCCGGCGGCTCCGCAAACGCCACAACGCGCGTCACCGTCAGCGCCCCCACGCCACCGGTAGAACCCGCGCCCTCTGCGGACGTGGATTCGCTTTTCACCAAGGAAGTCCAGGACGCCTATTTTGATTTCAACAAGGCAGACATTCGCCCTGACGCCCGCGCAGCTCTCGCCAAGACCGCTGACTTCCTGCGCAATTATCCGCAGATTCGCGTCACCATCGAAGGCCATTGCGACGAGCGCGGTTCCACGGAATACAACCTCGCGCTTGGAGATCGCCGCGCCGGCGCCGTCAAGCAGTATCTCGTCTCGCTGGGCCTCTCCGCCGATCGCATCAGCACCGTCAGCTTCGGCAAAGAAAAGCCCTTCTGCACGCAGAGCAATGAAGCCTGCTGGCAGCAAAATCGCCGCGGCCACTTCGTCCGCGCCCAGTAACTTCCGCCTTGGATCATCGGACCCGAGGCGTCCTCCTCGTAGGGGCGCAAAATGTTGCGCCCCTAAACATCCAGGCGAACGCTACCGATGCGTCGTTGCGCCGTCGTCAGAAGCTTGGCAACAAGCAGCGTGCGAGCACCCGTAGCGGCCGCCGACCGTGGCGGGCGCCTTCCGCCACAGCATCGAAAATTCCAATTTACGCGCAGCCCAAGGCCGGACGTTCCACTCGCATTCACCGCCCCGCGCCCCGAGCAACCCCACAACCAAGCAACATCTCTATCTATAAAGTGAACCTGGAATTGACCGTTTCACATTCTTCTGTAAAAGTATTCTCACCTAGCCTGTGTCAGATCACGCCAGCGTTCAGGACTCCGGCTCAGCCGTCGCTCGCCGGACACCAGGAGGATTGTTCATGCGTATACGCAACATTGCCATTTTCAGCGCCGCCGTTTTAGCCGGGGCCCTCGGCGGCAGCCTCATCGGTCCGCGCCCTGCCGAAGCCGTCGCTCGTGAAATCATCGAGCTCCAGCGCGACGTCACTTCCATTCTTCAGGGACAAAAAGATCTGTCCACGCAAACGACGCAGGACCACACCGTCATGAAGACGCTCGTCGAGCAGTCCGGCGACACGGTCGGCAAACTCAACGGCACCATGAGCGCCTTGCAAAAATCCATGCAGGACGTTCAGGCCAATTCCGGCGCGCGTCTCGACACCATGTCCACGCAAGTTCAGGGGCTGTCCGATAATCTCGAGGAAATCAAGTCCCGCCTCGGCAAGTTGAACCAGCAACTGGTCGATCTGCAGAACACCGTGCAAAGCCTCGACGCGAAAATCTCGGGCGGCGGCACCGCGCCATCCACGGGCGTCTCGAATCCCGGAGCCGGATTGAGCTCTCAGCCTCCGTCAGGCGGCACCATGGCGCCCGCAAGCGCAAGCGGTCCTGCTCCGTCAGCGGACACCCTCTATTCCAACGGTCTCCGCGACATCACAAGCGGCAAATACGATCTCGCCCGCCAGGAATTTCAGGATTACCTCAAGTATTACGGCGACACCGACCTCGCTTCCAACGCGCAGTTCTATCTTGGCGAAATCGCCTATTCCCAAAAGAATTACGATCAGGCCGTCTCCGAATTCGACAAGGTTCTCAACAACTATCCCAAGAGCTTCAAACTCGCTCCCGCGCGCCTCCGCAAAGGCATGGCCCTCATCGAGCTCGGCCAAAAAACCTCCGGAGTCCGCGAACTCCGTGAAGTCGTCAAGCGCTACCCCGGCACCGACGAAGAGCGCAAAGCCCGTGCGAAGTTAAAAGAGTTAGGCGTAGCGGTAAGCGCCGCGAACCGCTAGTCACGCTTCTCTGCGAACTCCGGCGAGTTCAGCGTCTCTGCATTATCGTTTTCTCGGTCTCTCTCTGTGCCTGTGGACCCTGCAGTGCCCTCTGCCCGTTAGTTCAGTATTCCTTTAAGCATCCATACGATTTGTTGACAATCCCCCGCGCCGGCGCCCTCTAAACTTGAATCAGGAGGCACCCCATGAATCCCGGCGACGCCCAGCTCCGCGCACAATCCGAACTCCAATCCGGCGAAAGCCTCTATTGGACGGGCACTGCCGATCCCGGTCGCGCCGCCATCAGCGCGCTTCCCGCCTCCATTTTCGGCATTCCCTTCGCCGGCTTCGCTCTTTTTTGGATGAACACCGCCTTCCATGCCACGAACTCCATGCACAAATCCTCCAACAACGCGTTCACCAAGTCTTTCACTGTATTCCCAATCTTCGGCTTGCCGTTCCTGCTCATCGGCCTCGGCATCGTCCTCGCGCCGCTCTGGGCATACCTCAAGGGCCGCAGCACCGTCTACGCCGTAACCAATCAGCGCGTCATGGTCATCTCCGGCGGCAGCAACGTTTCCGTAAAGTCCTACACCCCTGCCGACATCCTCAGCGTCGAGCACCGCGAACGCCCAGACGGCTCCGGCGACATAGTGATTCAGACCACCGGCACCATGCGCACAAATAACTCCGTCTCCCAAATCAAGGTCGCCCTCTGCGGCATCCCCAACGTAAAGCAAGTAGCCCAGCAAGTCCTGGCCCTGCACTCCCAGCGCCCCGCCGCCTAAATCGTGGCACAGCGATTTTGGCTGTGCCTCCGGCCTCGTCTTCAGGTCCTCCGTGTTAGTCTATTTCCGCAAACCTAGCGGTACTCCTATGGCCAGAAGAAAACTGAAGCCAATACATCCAGGAGAGATCCTGCGCGAAGAGTTCATGACCCCGCTCGGCCTGAGCATGAACAAAATGGCCATGGACCTGCGCGTGCCGGTGACTCGCATCGCCGATATTGTCACGAGAAGCGCGGCATCACCGCCGAAACAGCTCTGCGCTTCGCCCGCTATTTCAAGAACAGCCCGACCTTCTGGATGAATCTACAAACCCGTTATGAGTTGGAGGTCGCCGAGGACGAGCTCGCCGCCAAAGTTGAACGAGAAGTGCAACCGATCGAGACGACTGGCACGAGACGCTAACCCGTTCTTTTTAGAACGAGGTTGCGCGCACCTCGCTGTCCTCTAGGCCCGTCGTTGTATGCCTAACGTCGGAGACTCTCGTAACCCAAAGGTGAATTTACCATTGACAAATACGAGAATCAGGCGTATGCTCCGTTATGTTAGCTAGACGAGGCCGCGCAACTCCTTTCCCTCCTATCACATCCTTGGAACCCCAGCAGTTTCATGTAATTACGCACTCTTTTGCGCAACGGGAATCCGCTATCCCGCCCATTTCCAATAGCTTCCGCACTCTTTTGTTGTCAACAGGGGGTGGTACCCCCCCTCGGCGCTCAGTCGTTCAAGCGCGACTTGAAGAGTCTCCCACTTTCGACGCCCGACACTCGACAGCCCGCGTGTTGGCGCTCCCCGGCGCCCTCTGCGATAATCGAAAACTACCCGAGGACAACGTGAGCGTCACGCAACCACAGCCAAAGTTTTGGAGCGGCAACGAAGTCCGCGAGACGTTCTTGCGCTTCTTCGAGGGAAAGGGCCACCGTCGAGTGCGCAGCTCCTCGCTGGTGCCCCACGGCGATCCCACCCTGCTCTTCACCAACGCCGGAATGAACCAATTCAAAGACGTCTTCCTCGGCCTCGAAAAGCGCGAATACGACAAGGCCACCTCCGCGCAAAAATGCGTCCGCGCCGGCGGCAAGCACAACGACCTCGAAAATGTCGGCTTCACCAAGCGCCACCACACTTTTTTCGAGATGCTCGGCAATTTCTCCTTCGGCGACTACTACAAAGAGGAAGCAATCAAATACGCGTGGGAGCTGCTCACTTCCAGTGAGTGGTTCAATCTAGATGTAAACAAACTCTACTTTACGGTCTTCGGCGGAGCAGAGTTGTCGCCAGGGGTCAACGTGGGGCTTGATTCCCTGTCTAGAAATACTTGGTTGAAGGTCGGCGCACCCGAGGATCGAGTCATCGCTTTAGAAGGAGCTCAGGGAATCAAAGAGCTTTTTTGGAGTATGGGGGAAACCGGCCCGTGCGGTTCGTGCAGCGAGATTCATTACGATCTCGGGCCCGACGCTTCCGAATTAGGCCCCCACGACTGCAAATTTCCCTGCGATTGCGGTCGCTACGTAGAAATCTGGAATCTAGTGTTCATGCAATGGAATCGCGATGCATCTGGAAATTTGACGCCGTTGCCCAAGCCCTCGGTCGATACTGGAATGGGGCTAGAGCGAGTAACTGCCGTCCTGCAAGGCGTCGTTTCCAACTACGACACTGACTTGTTCCGTCCGCTCATAGGGCGCGCTGCCGAACTCTGCGGGGTCGATCTGCAGCGAGAAAAATCTTTAGAAGAAGGCCGCGGCGGGGCGGCGTCACTCCGGGTGATCGCCGACCACATTCGCGCGACCACCTTCCTCATCGCTGACGGAGTTCTACCCTCGAACGAGGGGCGCGGTTACGTATTGCGGAAGATCATCCGTCGAGCGATACATCACGGGCGCCTCTTGGGAAAGAAAGAACCTTTCCTGTACGAGATGGTTCCGACGGTGCGCGAGCTGATGGATGCTGCCTATCCCGAATTGCGAGTATCTGAGAAGAACGTTGCAAAAGTCGTGCTCGCGGAAGAACGCCAATTCGGCCGCACCATTGAGATCGCGTCCGGAAAGCTGGATTCGCTCATCACCAACGCAAGAAAGGCAACACCATCCGCTCCGATCCTGTCAGGCGCGGAAGTCTTTAAGCTTTACGACACCTACGGATTGCCGGCCGATTTTATCGGCGACGTAGCACGCGATGTAGGTGTGCAGGTTGATTGGAATCGGTTCGATACCGAGCTTGAGGCCCAGCGTACCCTATCGCGAGCGTCGTGGAAGGGTGGTGCCGCGAAGGAAGCGGCGAATCCGGCTTACGCGAAGATTGCCGAGACGCATAAGACCGAGCCGGACTTTTACTTTGCTACGAGCTCGAAAGACGCTCGCATCGAGGCGATCGTCACGAAGAACGGCCCCGTCGCCGAGCTAAAGGCTGGCGAATCCGGCGAAGTCGTCCTCGACCGCACGGTCATCTATGCCGAATCAGGCGGACAAATGGCCGATACCGGCGCGTTCTACGATCCCTCCGGCTCGCAAATCGTCGCCGAAGTCAGTGGCGCGTACTACCCAGTTCCTCGCCTCGTCGCGCACCGCGTCACCGCGAAAGACACGCTACGCGTCGGCGACCGCATCTCCGTGCAAGCCGATGCCGAGCGCCGAGCGCGCATCATGCGCAATCATTCCGGCACGCACTTGGTACACGCCGCGCTGCGCAACATTCTCGGCACGCACGTCAAGCAGGCAGGCTCGCTAAATGCTCCTGACCGCCTGCGCTTCGACTTCTCGCATTTCGCCCACGTCGATGCCGAAGAGCTGCGCGACATCGAGCAGCAGGTCAACGACGAAATCCGCGTCAACTGCCAAATCGAAACCAACGTCACCTCGCTCGAAAACGCCCTCGCCTCCGGCGCGCTAGCTTTCTTCGGCGACAAATATCCCGACAGCAACGTCCGCGTAGTCACGATCCCCGATCCGCGCGCCCCGCGCGGCTTCTACAGCAAAGAGCTCTGCGGCGGCACGCACGTCCACCGCGCCGGCGACATCGGCGTCCTAAAAATCGTGAGCGAACAATCCGTAGCCGCAGGGGTTCGCCGAATCGAAGCCGTAACCGGCGTTGGCGCCCTGGAGCACTACCAACAGCGCGCCCAACTCCTGAGTCAAATCGCCAGCAAACTTAACGTGGGCGAAGACGCCGTGTTAGCAACTGTGGAAAAGCTGTCGGAAACTTCCAAGCAGCTCGAAAAGGAACTCGAAGCCCAAAAACGCAAAGGCGCGCTGGGGCAATTGGATGACCTAACCTCCCAAGTGCAGATGGTCAAAGGGGTCAAGGTTATAGCCGCCGAGGTCTCCAATGTCGACCGCGAGGGCCTCCGCCAGTTGGTCGATTCCCTGCGCCAAAAGCTAGGCTCCGGCATAGTCGCCCTGGGTATGCCCGAAGACGGCAAAGTCGCTCTAATTGCAGGGGTTACCAAGGATTTGACCGCTAAAGTCCACGCCGGCAAGTTGATCCAGCAACTAGCCAAACAAGTAGGCGGTTCCGGCGGCGGAAGACCCGATTTAGCCGAGGCTGGCGGAAAAGACACAGCCGCCTTAAAAAGTGCCTTGCAGTCTATTCCCTCCCTCCTCGAGCCATTGCTATAATCCCGGTTGCGCTTGAGTTGTGTCTAAGGCGAGACAGTTTGCTCGACTCGCCGAGCGCGTTTTGCAACACGAAATCCACAGGTACGTAGTTGTACCTTCCCAGCACTGATGCGCAGACGCACGGCAATCTCGGCTTGCATGTGTTTGGCAACGCTAGCTCTCTGCCTCCAGCCCGCAAACGCTCAAATCGCTAAGGTTATGGACGACACCAACGGCCGCCAATTTTTTGTTAATTCCGACCCGCCGCAAAGCAAATTTGCTCCGGCGAAATTTGGTGCGACAAAGTTTGGGGCGACAAAGTTTGGCGCCACGAAGTCCCACGCAACCATCTACTTGCCTGCGGAATCTTCCTTTGCGGGGCACAGCCGCCCGGCCATGAGCGTCGATCGCGACGGCGCCGAAAGGCTGGTACGCGAAGCGGCGGAACGCCACCACATCGATCCTGCGCTGATTCGTGCGGTGATCGAAACGGAGTCCGGATGGAATCCGACTGCAAAATCCAGCAAGGGCGCTCTGGGCCTGATGCAGTTGATTCCGACTACAGCGGTGCGATTTGGCGTGAATGACGCTTTCAGCCCGCAACAGAATGTGGACGCCGGGGTTCGATATCTCAAGACGTTGCTACAACGCTACAATGGCAACCTGGATTTGGCGCTGGCGGCGTACAATGCTGGAGAAGGCGCCGTGGATCGCGCGCATGGTATCCCGGCCTTTCGCGAAACTCGCGACTACGTGCAGAAGGTTCAGAATGCTTATTTCCGCCCAGGCTCGGGACGCATGGAAGGCGTGTGGAGCAATCCGCGCGCAATCCGTAAGGAACCTGATCCGAGCGGCCGAGTCATTTTCACAAACGAGTGAACTTTCTCGTTTTTCAGGACTGCGTAATGGGGTAAGGGCTGCGGGAGCGCTCCACAGCATCAGGGCGCGCAAGGCGGGGATGTTGGCAGGCCAAAATTTTTTCCACAAGCTGTTCGCCCGCGTTTCGCCGGTTTTCGTTGCGTTAGCTCTCGCCTTCTCCTGTGCCCACACTTCCCTAGCCAGCGAAGATTCCGACGCGCGCAATAACGCCAACCGCCGCGAAGCCGCTTCCACGCAGTTTGCCCGCGCGGAAGATTTGCGCGCCGAACTGAACAGTAAGCCAATCGCGCAGCGCGCCCTTTCCGAATACAAGCTCGTCGTCTCCAGCTATCGCCGCGTATACCTGATCACACCGCATGCGAACGAAGTACCCGATGCTTTACTCGCGGTGGCGGAACTTTATTCGGAAATGGGCGATCGATTCGGCCGCAGCTACTACCAGGTTGCAGTGGATACCTACAAATTCCTGGTGCATGACTATCCCACCAGCCATTACGGCCAGGACGCCATGTTGCGCATGGCGCGGCTGCAAAAAGACCAACTTGGTGATGCGGCAGGAGCGTCGAAGACATTAGAGGAATTCTTGAAGAAATACCCGCACTCGGCGCGCAAACGCGAAGTGCAAGAGTCACTTGCGGAAATTGCTCTCTTGCGCAGCGGCGAAGAAGCGGCTGAGCCCAAGAAAGAAGGCAGCGCTTCCGATGCGGGTAAATCCGCGGAGAAGACCGCCGAGGCCGCCGAATCGGCGCGAAAAGTTCCTTCTGGCGCAGTCCCTATCTACGCTGCGGCGAATTCCGGCAGGGTGCCGCGCTTGCGGCGTATCGGTACCACCGCTTCGGCTGATGCGACGCGCGTGACCATCGATCTCGAGGATCTTGTGCAGTACGACTCAGCGCGCATTCGCAATCCGGATCGTATTTTCTTCGATTTGCACGCCGCTCGCCTTACTCCGGAACTGGCCCGGCAGAATATTCATGTAGAAGGCGAGTTACTTTCCGAGGTGCGCGTAGCGCAGAACCAGTCTGGAATCGTTCGCGTTGTGTTGAACATCAATGGTGTGAAGGACTACACCGCTTCCCTCCTGACGAATCCGCCGCAACTTGTGATCGATTTGTATCCCAATACGCACGGCTCTGTCGTGCGCGCAGCAAAAGCAAAACGCAACGCGACGCCAGCGCCATTAGAAGAGCCAGCCGTCACCTCCGCGGCAGTGCGCGACGAACGAGCCGGCGTGCAAGCGGTCTCGACCGCGGCGACGAGGGTCGAACCGTTTGGACCGCCTGCATCAGCCGAGAGCGGTGCGGTTAGCGGATCAATCGCATCAGTTGCTTCGGGCGTCGCCGCCGGCTCTCCCCTTCCTACCCCGCGCAATTCGAGTTTAATGGCTCCGGGCGCTGTCAAAGCGCGGTCGAAGAACAAGTCCCTTGGTGCGAAGTCCGCCGCGGCGGACAAGCCGGACTTGATTCAGCCCGCAACCGCGGCGTTGCCGACAAGAGACGGCCAGTCCACGTTGACGCGAGCACTGGGGCTCAAGATCGGGCGCATAGTGGTGGATGCCGGTCATGGCGGACACGACACGGGAACGATCGGGCCTACCGGCTTGATGGAAAAAGACATTTGCCTCGATGTGGCGTTGCGTCTTGGCAAAATTATTCATCAGCGCTTGCCAGCCGCGGAGGTGGTGTACACGCGCTCCGACGACACTTTCATCCCGCTTGAAGAGCGCACCCGCGTCGCCAATGAATCCAAAGCAGACCTCTTCATTTCCATTCATGCAAACTCCAGCCATGACCACGCGGCGCGCGGCATCGAAACCTATTATTTGAACCTGAAGGGCTCGCCGGACGCCATGGAAGTTGCCGCTCGCGAAAATGCAACGGCGCAGGAGAGCATTCACGACCTGGAAGATATCGTGAAGAAAATCGCGCGCAGCGAAAAGATAGACGAGTCCCGCGAGTTTGCCGCGGACATTCAAGAATCGCTGGCCAAGCGTATCCAGAAGCTGAACAGGACAGTGAAAGACCGCGGCGTGCGCAAGGCACCGTTCGTGGTTCTGGTAGGCGCGGACATGCCCTCGATCCTCACGGAAATTTCCTTCCTGAGCAATCCCGCTGACGAGCAGCTCTTGAAGAAGCCGGAGCACCGCCAACGCGTGGCGGAAGGCTTGTATCAAGGTGTGGCAAACTACCTTCAAAGCCTCAACAGCATGACCATGATCGTCCCGGGAAAATCCTCCACTCCCAGTTCCGTAAGCGCCTCAGTTGAACAATCGCGGAACCAACGCTAATCTATTGGTGTCGAACCAAAAGGTCGCAGGGATGCATTTTCATCGTTTTCAATTACTTTTTGCCGCGCTCATCGCTCTTCTGAGCGCGACGAACAGCTCCGCCCAGCAAAGGAGCGCTCCGGCGCAAACTGGTTCCGCGCAGCAGCAGGTCCTGCCTGATTCATTCGGAACCTGGCATAGCAGCAGCTGCGACGCGAATGCGCAGCGCCCGGCCGTGTCGCAAGAGGCGGGCGAACGCGAGTTCCGTCAATGCCAGTTCACCTCCGGGAAGCAGACCGCCACGATCTGGGCCGGCAAGTACCGCGACCCAAGCAGCGCGTACGAGGTCTACACCTCCCTGCTGCGGCCTACGATGCAGCCGTCCACGGTGGGACGCTTCACCGCGGTAGACGACAAGGGCCTGCTTGTTCTCGTGGGCGACGTCGTGATCGGCGTAGACGAGCCAAGGAACGTGTCCACAAAGGATTTGCAGGAGCTGACTTCGATTATTGCGGCCCGCACGGATAAGACGCCACTGCCGCCGATTCGCGAGTATCTGCCCAAGGAAGATTTGGTGAATGCCACGCAACGCTACGTGCTGGGTCCCGTTGGGCTACGCTCGGCGGCGGAGTCCGTAGGCAAGCCCGAAATCACGGACCTGACCAGCGCGGTTGGCTTCGCGTCTGGCGCTGAAGCCATGCTGGCGCAGTATCACCACGGACGTGACGCGGGTGTTCTCCTTCTGATCGATTATCCGACCCCCCAGCTCGCGGAATTGCACTCGCGGCACTTGGAGACGGCGCTATCAGAGAGTGGGAAGGATGCTGGAACGAAGATTGAGCGCAATGGGTCACTATTGTCCATGGTGATCGCGCCAAGCTCACGGGCGTTTGCCGATACTCTACGGAACGCAGTGACCTACCACACGCAAGTGACCTGGAACGAGCCAAGCCAGACGGCCACTGATCCCTCGTGGGCGCTGGTTCTGTATCGCATTTTCTTCGGCACCGGCATTTTCATGATCGCGGCAATCGTGCTAGGAATTGCCTTTGGCGGGTTGCGGGTGTTCACGAAGCGGTTGCTGCCCGGTAAAGTGTTTGACCGGCACGACCGTATGGAAGTGCTGCAAATGGGGCTGTCCGGAAAGACGATTGATACCCGCGATTTGTACTGAGTAGGCGCCCAACATCACCGGGGCTAAATGGCCTATTTAGAGACACGATTTATTACAGGTTTCTAAAGGCTTGCTTCCCCGGTCTAAGGCCAGGATCTTGCCTGAAGGCGGCTGGAATAAGTAACGCAATTCTCTGCCGGGCGTCTAATCAAGAGAAGAGTTCTCTTCTTTATCACTACGATCCAGTGTAACGTAAACTTTTGGGACTTCCAGGAGCCGCACGGACATATGTCTAGGTTTCAGGTGCTTCAAAACAGGTCGGTTAGGTTGTTCGGTGCGGCGCTGACGCTGTCTGTAGCGCTGTGCGTTATCGCGGGCTGCGGCAAGACTTCAGCCGGCGATCCTAAGACGAGTGGTGCGCCGCAGGCCATGCCTGTGCAGGTGAGGATTGCGGAAGCCCAGACCGTCCCCGAAACGACTGAGTATCTCTCGATACTGAAGTCGCGTCATTCCGCAAACATCAACCCGCAGGTGGAAGGCTACATCACGAAGATTTACGTGAAATCGGGTGACCGCGTGACGGCAGGTACACCGCTGATTCAGATCGATCCACTCAAGCAACAAGCCGCTGTGAGCAGCCAGGAAGCGGCGAAAGCGGCGCAGGAAGCCACCGTACGCTACGCGGAAATCCAATTGGACCGCGAACGCAAGCTTTTCGCGGCGGGCGTAGTGCCGAAACAGGACGTCGATAACGCACAGACCGCTTACGATGCGGCGGTGGCACAACTGAAGGCGCTTACGGAGCAAGTGAATCAGCAGCAGGCGGAGTTGCGTTACTACCGGGTGACAGCCCCGATGAGCGGCGTTGTGGGGGACATCCCTGTGCACACCGGAGAGCGCGTGGGTGTCACAACGCTGCTAACCACAGTGGACGAGCCTGGACCGCTGGAGGCGTACATCTATGTGCCAGCGGACCGTGCCCGGAATCTTAAGCTGGGTTTGGTGGTCCATCTGACGGATGACGCCGGAAACAAGGTTGTGGACACGCGGATCACTTTTCTCTCGCCGCAGGTGGATACGGAAACACAGACGGTGCTGGCGAAGGCGATGCTTGAGAATCCGCGCGGGCTGCGCGTGGCGCAGCAGTTGCGTGCGCAGGTAGTGTGGTCCACGCACGAGGGAACGGTCATCCCGATTCTTGCGGTCACGCGGATCAGCGGACAATTTTTTGCGTTTCTGGCAGTGAAGGACGGCAATGGCACCGTGGCGCGGCAGCGGCTTCTGAAGGTGGGCGACACGCTGGGTAATGATTACGTGGTGCTCGACGGCATTAAGCCCGGAGACCACATTGTTACTTCGGGGTTGCAGTTTTTGCAGGACGGGATGCCGGTGATGGAGCAAGTGCAGCAGGTATCACAACCTGTAACTCGTCAGTAGTGATGGACGGTCTTGCACGATTAAATTCCGAGGGTAGGTGACGGTGGTTGATTTTTTCATTCGACGTCCCGTCTTTGCGACGGTTTGCGCGCTGCTGATTATTTTGGGCGGCGCGATTTCTATTCCAACTCTGCCTGTCGCGCAATTCCCCAACCTGGCGCCTCCGCAAATCACTGTCAGCAGCTTCTACATTGGCGCGAACGCACAGACCGTGGAGTCCGCGGTCACCATTCCTCTCGAACAAGCGATCAACGGCGTTCAGGGAATGAAGTACATGACTTCGACTAGCGGAAACGATGGATCATGCGCCATCACGGTCACATTCGATATTTCGCGCGACGTCGATCTAGCTTCGGTAGACGTGCAGAACCGCGTTAACCAAGCGTTGGGGCGTTTGCCCAACGAAGTCAAGAACACCGGAATTTTCGTCAATAAGCAGGCGAGCGGCTTTGTGTTTGGCGCCGGCGTGTACACAGAAAACGGCCAGTACGACAGCTTGTTCCTCAGCAACTACATAGACGTGTACGTTCGCGACGCCATCAAGCGCGTGCCGGGCGTTGCCGACGCCGTCATCTTTGGCGAGCGCAAGTACGCCATGCGGCTATGGCTCGACCCCTCGAAAATGGCGCAGCGCGGACTTACAGCCACGAACATTCTCGCTGCGCTGCAAGAGCAGAACGTGCAGGTGGCGGCCGGAGAAATCGGCCAGCCGCCCACGCCCACGGGGCAGTCTTTTCAGATCAGCGTGCGGGCGATCGGCCGGCTCACGGAGCCATCGGAATTCGAGAATATCGTTTTAAAAACCGGCACGGACGGAACGCTGGTGCGCGTCAAGGATGTGGGGCGCGCGGAGTTGGGCGCCGAGAATTATGGTTCGCGGCTGCGGTTCAATGGCCACGAAGCCGTGGGAATGGGCGTAACGCAGTTGCCCGGGGCGAATGCTCTGGACGTAGACAAAGCCGCAAAGGCCGAATTCCTAAAGCTCTCGAAGACTTTTCCGCCGGGACTAAAATACGCGATCGCTTTTGACACTACCAATGTGGTGAGCGAATCGATCCGCGACGTGCTGATCACCTTGCTGCAGGCCATCGCGCTGGTGATCGCGGTCATCTTCTTATTTTTGCAGGACTGGCGCAGCACGTTTATCCCGGCGATTACCATTCCGGTCTCTCTCGTCGGTACTTTCATTTTCATCAAGGCCTTCGGATTCTCGATCAATACGTTGACGCTGTTCGGCATCACGCTGGCGACCGGGTTGGTGGTGGACGACGCGATTGTCGTGATTGAAAACGTCGAACGGCACATCGTTGAGGGAATCACCGAACCGCACAATGCGGCTTCCGTGGCCATGAAGGAAGTAGCCGGCGCGGTCGTGGCTACGTCGCTCGTTCTAGTGGCTGTGTTTGTGCCGGTCGCGCTCTTCCCTGGGACGACTGGCATCCTGTTTCGCCAATTCGCGCTGACCATTGCTTTTTCCGTGGCTATTTCCGCTTTCAACGCGCTGACGCTAACGCCGGCCCTTTCTGCGATTTTCCTGGGCCGTCACCGAGAGCGAGCGCAGGGACGCTTTTTCCGGGCGTTCAATCGAGGGGTGACTGCTGGTACGCGCTGGTATGAAATCTCCGTGCGGCGCGTGCTCGGTGGCGGGTGGAGATATGCGGCGTTTGCGGCGTTCCTATTGTCTTTGGGCGGCGCGTATTGGCTGTACCAAAAAGTTCCGCGGTCCTTCATTCCTGAAGACGACGAAGGCTATCTGATCGTGATCGTGCAGGCTCCGCAAGGCGCCTCTTTGGAGTACACGCTGCAAGCGATGCGCAAAGTGGAAGCCGCGGCGGCGAACATTCCGGAAGTCGAGGGAGTGTTTTCGATTGGAGGGTTCAGCTTTTCCGGCTCGGCGCCCAACCGGGCGATTGTGTTTATTCCCTTGAAGCCATTTCGAGAACGAGTAGGCTCTGCGCACACGGCGGCTGCGGTGCTGGGCCGGCTGCGCGGTCCGCTGATGAGCATACCGGAAGCGCTGGTGATCCCGTTCAATCCCCCGGCAATTCAAGGCTTGGGCCAATTCGGCGGATTCCAGTTCGTACTGGAGGATCAGGGACGCAACACGCTGCAGGCGATCGCGGATACGGCGAACCGGCTGGTAGCAGAGAGCAGGACAAATCCCGACCTCGCGGGACTGTTTTCGAGCTTCACAGCAAACGATCCCCAGTACCTTGTCCACATCGACCGCGAAAAGGCGAAGAGCCTGCAGGTGCCGCTGAATCAGATCACCAATGCCCTGCAGGTGTACATGGGCTCGGTGTATGTGAACGATTTTGACTTCAATAATCGTGCGTATCGCGTCTATGTACAGGCCGATCAACAGTTTCGCGCTAAAGCTAAAGACATCGCGCAGTATTACTTGCGGTCCGATACCGGGAAAATGATCCCCCTCGACAATCTGGTGAAGATCGAGCAGACCGCGAACCCGCAGGTGATCAGCCACTACAATTTGTTCCGCTCCGCGGAAATCGACGGCTCGGCGGCGCCAGGCCGCAGTTCCGGAGAAGCTATGGCGGCGATGGAAGCGCTGTCTAAGAAAGTGCTTCCGAATGGAATGACGTTTGACTGGACGGGACTGTCGCTGGAAGAAGTAGAGTCTGGTGGCAAAGCTGCGCTGCTGTTCGGCCTTGGCTTGACCTTTGTGTATCTCACGCTGGCGGCGCAGTACGAGAGTTTTGTGCTCCCGTTCATCGTGTTGCTGGCCGTTCCGGTGGCGCTGCTCGGCGCGATTGGCGGCCAGGCGTTACGTGGATTACAGAACGACGTTTACTGTCAGATCGGGCTCGTCATGCTGATTGGGCTCTCCAGCAAAAATGCGATTTTGATTGTGGAGTTCGCGGAGCAGCTGCGCGAGCGCGGCATGAGCATCGTGGACGCAGCCATCGAAGCGGCGCGCATCCGGCTACGTCCGATCCTTATGACCTCGCTGGCGTTCATCTTGGGCATCGTACCCCTGGTAATCGCGCGCGGTGCCGGCGCGGCGGGTCGCGTTTCCGTGGGTACGACCGTGTTCGGCGGCATGATTGCCGCGACTACCCTGAACCTGGTTTTCATTCCTGTTCTCTACGTGCTTGTGCGCAGCCTCGTGCCTAGCCGCAGAACGCAGACCGCGCCGATCCCCGAACCCGCGGACTAAGAAGCCGCCGGCGTTTGCCTGCGCAGACGCCGAGACCAGTTCTGTTTGTAAACAACGTGTCACCACGCCGTCATTTATTCGTCTCCCGGGCGCATCGAGCAAGTTTTCGCGCTAGAGTGATTTCTTGCGCTTATCGAAGCCCAATGGCTCGCGCGGCACCGCGTCAGTGGAGGGTGAAGCCATGATGTCTCGCTTGCGTAAAACTTTTGTTGTGGGGCTTTGCTTGGTGCTTGGCACGCTTACCAATGCGGGCAACGGCTTGGCGCAGAACGCTCCGGAAGCTGCCGCTCCGGCAACCAACGCGGGGGCCGGCGCGCAATCGCTTAATGGACAGGAGCTTAACGGCAAGATCGAGCTTCTTACGCGATCATTGGAGCAGACTCAGACGGAACTGGCGCGGTCGCGCAGCGAGATCGAGCAGCTACGCGCGATGTTGGGAGAGGTGCTGAAGCGTATGGATGCCGGCGCAACGGTATTGCCTACGCAGGGGACAAATGCCGGAACGGGCGAGGCCGCTGCACCTGCCGCGCAGATTTCGCAGGACGACTGGGACTTGCTGAACGCGCGGGTCGAGGAGCAGCGTCAAACGAAAGTGGAGAGCGGATCGAAATTTCGGCTGAAGCTATCAGGTCTTGCGCTGTTCAATGCTTTTGACAATGCAGGCAATGTGGACAATCTGGATTTGCCGTCGATTGCATTGCCGAAATTTGCGGGAAATCCCTCGGGCGGAGTTGGCGCGTCAGTTCGGCAGTCGATCATCGGCTTGACGGGATTTGGCCCTCAACTTTTTGGCGCGCGGACGAGCGCGGACTTGCAGATGAGCTTCTACGGCGGGCTGCCGAGCGGGTATACGGCGACGACTTCCGGGATCGCGAATTTGCGGATTGCGCGGATTCGTTTCGATTGGGAGAACACGTCCGCGATTGCCGGGCTGGACACTCCATTTTTCTCTCCGAACATGCCGACTACGTACATGTCCGTGGCGGTTCCGGGATTTGCGTCCGCCGGGAATTTATGGGTGTACACCCCTACGATTCGAGTGGAGCAGCGCTTCGGCGGCGCAGGAACGCCATTCAAGCTGGAGGCGGGCCTCCTTGATCCGTCCGCGAACATCAACTACACGACCACTAATAATCTGCGCCTGCCTAGCCCGGCGGAAAGCTCGCGTATTCCTACCTATGCGATACGCGTGTCGTACAACAAAAAGTCGGAAGCGCGTCCGGCGTCTTTTGGAGTGGGCGGAGTGTACTCCCCGCAAGAATTCTTTGGCAATTACCACCAGGACGGATGGGTGGCAACGGCGGATTGGAAATTTGCTCTGCTGCCGCGAACCGAGCTGAGCGGACAATTTTTTACGGGACGCGGCATCGATGGGTTTGGCGGTCTGCCGCAAGATCCGTACCCGCTGCAAAATCAATTCCTTTATACGGCGCTCACGGCGCGTCTCTTGGCCAATGTGGGAGTGATCGGCGGATGGTCGCAGCTCAAATTCAGGTGGAACGCGCAGCATGAGTTCAACGTTGCGGCGGGAACCGGTGGACGCAATTCCGCGGGGTTGCGACAGGCGCTCGGCACAAGCTTCCCGACTCCGTTCATTCCTGCACGCAACGAGATGATATTCGGCAATTACATTTTTCGGCCCCGGTCGGACTTGCTCTTTTCCGCGGAGTACCGGCGCCTGCGCACTTACGAAATCACGGGATCGCCGAATAGCGCAGGGCAGGTGGGGCTTGCGGTCGGGTTTTTGTTTTAGGTGACTATGAACATTCGCACGTACATTTTGAGGGCGTTCGCGGTAGCTGCTGCAGCGACGAGCATGTTGGCTGAGACGCCGCCCGATGCGAGCCGGTCCACGTTTACCGTGAACGGAGAGGCAACCCTGATTGCAGCTGGTTCGCGGAGCACAGCTAAGGACGCGCCCAGGATCGTTGCTTGGCTGACACCCATTGATGCGGTACAGCCGGTGAGCACCCCCACGGCGCGCGCGCATTACCGTCTTCAACAGCGCAACAAGCGATTCGAGCCCGGTCTGCTCGTCGTGCCGGTGGGCAGTGTGGTGGATTTTCCGAATTACGATCCGTGGTTTCACAATGTTTTTTCGCTCTACCGGGGAAAGCGATTTGATCTGGGGTTGTACCAGGCCGGAGCGAAAAAGTCCGTGAGCTTTGACCGTATCGGGCCATCCTACCTTTTTTGCAACATTCATTCCGAAATGACCGGCGTAGTGCTGGTGGTAGATTCAGACTTTTTTGGCATCACCGACAAAAATGGACGCTACTCCATCTCCGGAGTGGCCCCGGGCCGGTATGTCCTACATGTTTGGTACGAAAATGCGACGCCAGAATTTCTGCAAGCACTGCAACGACAGGTCACGATACAGAATGACAATCAGACTCTACCGACTATCGTTGTTAAGGCGGCCAAGCAAGCCCTGTCGTAGCACAAGAACAAATACGGGCAGGATTATGATCCTGAGACGCTCAAGACAGATTATTGAGCTCCGCGTGCCGGAGAAAACTGGCGCGTCCGTCTAAGTAAGCCAGGATCCCGCGTCTTTGCCTTGATATTGCTTTGAGGAGACTCACATGATGCACAAATCCCGGCGGACGGCATGAAGCCAGGCGAAAAGGACGAAAACACGATGGAGACAGTATTGGTGGTAGAAGACAGCCGGGCGATGCAAAGGACGCTGCAGCGGCTCTTGGAGGCCGATTCACTGCAGGTGCAAATTGCTTCGGACGGCATTGCGGGACTCGAGACATTTCGTAAGCAGCCGCCCAGTGCGGTGCTGCTGGATTTAAAGTTGCCAGGACTCTCCGGCAAGGAATTGTGCCGCGAGTTCAAGACCATCGCAGCTTCGGTGCCGATTGTGGTGCTAAGCGCCAATGCAGAGGTGGAAGACAAGGTACTGCTGCTGGAGCTGGGCGCGGACGATTACGTGACCAAGCCTTTCAGTCCGCGCGAGCTGCTGGCCCGCGTGCGCCGGGCCATGCGACGAGGTGGGGCGAAAGGCCAAAACGTTTCAATCGTCCCCTCGAAGAACGTGACTCACGAAACCTTGGCGTTCGGTGATGCGCAAGTGGATTTCACGAGCATGGAAGCTTCGCTGGCTGGGAAACCGGTGACGCTAACGGCGCAGGAGTTCAAGCTGCTGAAGTTTTTCGCCGGCTCCCCGGGACGCGTGCTTACGCGCGACGAACTGTTGAACGAAGTCTGGGGCTACCAGAATTATCCTTCCACGCGCACGGTGGACAATCACATTCTCCGGTTGCGGCAGAAGCTCGAGCCGGATTCTGCCAATCCGCGCTTTTTCTTGACCATCCACGGCGCGGGTTACAAGTTTGTTCCTGGAAATACGGCGGCAAGCGCCAACTCCTGAGGCGCAATCGTCGACAACCATGGAATCGCAATGACCCATTTCCGGCTGCGCACGCAGCTCTTCATCGCCACGCTGCTGATTATCTGCGGCTTGACCGGTGCGTTGCTGCTCATCATCCGTTACACGGTAAGTGTGGAGACGGAGCGGCAGGTGCGCGACGGAACGGAAGCATCCGTCCACGCATTTGAAAGCGTGCAGCATCAGCGTGAGCAGCAGCTCTCTCGCACTGCCGCTATGCTCGCGGATCTTCCTATCGTGAAAGCACAGATGACGACCGGGCATGCGCTTACGATTCAGGACGCGTCCACCTCCTGGTGGAAATTGGCGGGCAGCGACCTTTTCATTCTGGCCATGCCGGACCGGAGCGTCGTCGCCTTTCATGTGACCAAGCTCGGCTGGCCGCCCGAAGCTGCCGAGCGCGACCTTAAGCGCTCCATCGAACAGGGCGAAGATGCATCCTGGTGGTATGACAATGGGCGGCTGTACGAGGTATTTTTGCGCACCATAACCGCCGGAGCCGGGCCGAGTTCGCAGGAGTTGGGCTTTTTGGCGATAGGCTATCAAGTGGATGCGAGCGTAGCCGAGCATCTGGCTCTGGTCGCGGGGAATCAAATTGCCCTGGCCACCGGGGACCGGCTAATTGCCTCGACGCTGCCGCCCAAAGATGAAGCGGCAATGCAACGGCGGCTGAGCGAATCGAGCCTGGAGGCGAATCCAGAGAAACACGACATCGCTTTAGACACCGATCATTATGCGTTTTCTTCCGTGCTGCTGCATGGCGCGCTGCCGTCCCCGGTGCGCTGCTACGTGATGATGCCGCTGGGTCCGGTGAATAGTTTCATGAGTCGGCTGAATCGCACGATTTTCATATTGGGCGCATCGGCTATTCTTTTTGGTGCGCTATTGTTCGGCTTTGTTTCGCGCAGGATCACCAAGCCGTTGGATAATCTCGTTTCCGGAGTTCGCGCGCTCGCTACAGGAAACTACACTTACTCCATCACGCCTGAAGGCGCCACGGAGGTGGCGGAACTGAGCCGGGCCTTCGCGAAGATGCGCGGAGAGTTGCTCGATTCGCAGCGGCAGCAGATTGAAACGGAAAGGATCGCGGCGCTGGGCCGCGCGGCAAGCTCCATTTCCCATGACCTGCGGCATTATCTGGCCGCGGTCGTGGCTAACGCGGAATTTTTGTACGAGGCCGAAGAACTCAAGCTCGACAAAAGCGAGATCTACCAGGAGATCAAGACAGCTTCCACGCAAATGACGGACTTGATCGATTCGCTGCGCGAGCTGGCGCATCAGCGCAGCACGATCTCTCCCGAGCCCACCGATCTCGAGCAAATCATCCGCAGGGCGATCGAGGCTGTGCACGCGCGCCCGGAGTTTCGCAATCACGCGATCACTTTGGACGCTGACACCGAGTTGGATGGAATGCTCGATCCGCGCAAGCTGGAGCGAGCTTTTTTCAATCTGGTGCTGAATGCCTGCGAAGCCACACCCGTCGGCGACAGCGGGGTGATCGTGAACGTGCAAACGCGAAAGGATTTTTTCGAGATTCGCGTTATGGATCAAGGCTCCGGTGTGCCGGAAAATATTCGCGCTCGAGTGTTCGATCCCTTCGTGAGTTCGGGTAAGCCTAATGGGACGGGGCTGGGGCTGGCCATTGTGAGCAAGATCGTCGGCGATCATGGCGGCACGGTAAGAGTGGAGCGCACGTCTGCGACAGGCACAGTAATGCTGGTGAAGCTCCCGCGCGTGGCAGACGTGGTGGCTTCGCACTCAGACTCCGCGGTCGTGTAGACATCCACTCATCTAGTTACAGACCCAGATGCCGTTTAACCGCTTCGCGAATGCGCCGGTGCCTCCTCCCGCGCAAGGGTTTGCGATTGTGCAGTCTGAGCAGAAAGTAAAAGTGCCATTGGCCGGCGTTCCAAGATTGACGAACGTGACGCCCCCATAACCAACAGGCCCGCCGTCGACAATATTCTGAATGCGGTTGAGCCCGGAATAGGAGTAATTCAGGCGAGCGAAACCGCCCGCGGCGGTAAATGTCCGTCGGTTGATCGTGTTGTTGAGCGTGGTAGTCCATGAGGCCTGATTGCTGACGCCCCGAATATCGATGCCATCCACGGCGCAGCCAGCCGGTTGAGAGATGCGTATAACGTCCGCGCCCGGGTAGGTGTTCGCCGTGGCCACCAGCCCGTAAACGTGCGCGCTACCGTTCACTCCGTTCAGAAAAATTCCAATGTCACCAGTGTTTCTGGATTCGAGCTGCACGCCATACCAGTTGATGTCCTCTATCGGATTGCAGCCGCCGGCACCATTGCCGCCTTCGACGTCGAATATGGGGATTCCGCCCGGACCTGGATGTGCTATTGCGCTCGGGCCTTGGAAGTTGATTCCGCCCATACCGCCGCAAGAGCCTAGCGCTGTGCTGTTCGCGTTGGTGCAGCCGATCCAGACGGGTTTACAACCAGGGCCGCCGAGGCAATCTATCTGGATATTGTCAAACTCCACGTTTCCGCAACTCTTGCCAGTAGTGCAATAGAGTTTCAGCAGAATTCCGGCAACTCCGCTGCCGCCGACGGTTAGGTTTTTGACATGAGTGATCTGTAAAGGGTTTTGCAGCGAAACGACAGCGTCCTTAACGGTCATCGTCATATTGGGAATGATTGTGAGCCCTTCAATGTACGCGCCCACAAAATTCCCGCCGTTTTGCTGCACGTTGCGAACCCCTGCCACCACGTTCGCATTTGGCGCGAAAGTGATTCCGGCATTAGGTAGCGTCACTACCCCGCCTTCTCCAATAATCGCGGAGCCTGGGCCAAGATCGAAACATGGGTCGACGCCATTGGTGATAGTGCAGTTGAAAATTGTCGTACGGTCAACCCGGAGCGTGACTGTCTTGGAGTTTGTTCCCACCGTCACTTTTGCTGCAATCGTCTGCGACGTCGAGCCAAAGCCCCGAGCATCGCAAGTCCCGCCGTTCGCTGGTAGAGCCGCTATGCAGGCGTTGATTTTTACATCCGCCGTGGTTCCCGGTTGCGTGTCTGCGTAAATGACGTTGTTAATCGACGTATGGCTGGCTGCGGTTGGGGCAGTGCCGAAGCCCTGAGCGCGAGCTGAAGATCCGAACAGCAAGAGGACGGAGAGATCCAGGAGAACGTATTTGGTTTTCATCATCTGGCGTCCCATGACAAGTAAATGCGCTCGATTAGTCGCCGCCGAAAAGGCCGGCGCCTAATCTTGCAACGATCATGCAACAGAAGTGAAGGGTGAGTGAACTGAGTTTGTAAACTGGGTGATGTCAGTACTACGAATTTGAATTTGGAGGCGCGGGGCGGAATCGAACCGCCGATAAAGGTTTTGCAGACCTTGTCAAGCCCATAGAAATGCACGCCTGCTTGGCTGGTTCTAATTGTTATACCCATTCAGTACCCACATCGCAGTATATTGGGTATAGAGGCCAGCCAATGCAAAGCGGACATATCAGGGTCAACGGTCGGTGGTGGATTCTGAAGGTACGGGAGTGGGTCCAGAAGGGCGGCGTTAAGAAGCGCGTAGACTCTTACAAGAAACTCCGGCAAGTTCGCCACAACGAAGGTGGCGCGGTGCCAGGCGACGTGCAAGCACTGGCTGACTTGGAACTGGCGCGAGTCAACATCGGTCAGGGACAGGGCCAGTCTGCTGATTCTGTTAAGTCCTACCTCGAATCCTACTTGGCCGCTGGTGTTGGCAGCAAGACTCGCCGGAAGCTCCGCGATGTCACGATTGAAAGCTACAAGCGGGATTATAACGTCATCACGGACTTCATCCCCGACATGCAGCTTCGACAGGTTAGAACTCCTGACATCAACAGAATATTCGACGCACTGATTGAAGACGACGGCGATACCGTCCGTGCTCAGAGTGCTTACAACAACATCAAGAATTTCCTGAGCGGAGCGTTTCGCTCGGCTGTCGGTTCTGGACTGATCGACTTTAACCCCGTCACTGCTGCGAACAGCATCGGAGGCAACGAGGCCGATACGCACGCTTATACTCTCGAAGAAGTTCATGATTTGATGACTGCCGTTGACAATCATACGGCACAAGCTGCCTTCATGGTCTTAACGTTCACTGGTATACGCTCGGAAGAATTGAAGGGGCTTCGGTGGGCTGATTACGACCGCGAGAAGGGAGTTCTGAACATCAAACGCACCATCGTACACGGCAAACTGGTCGAGGATACGAAGACAACAAGCAGCAAGGCTCCGGTGCCAGTGATCGGGATTGTGAAGAAGTATCTCGATGCGCATCTGGAGAGAAACACTGGAACGGGATACATCTTCCATGCTCCTAATGGCCCGGAGCGTCCGATTAACTTCGGTCATCTGGTGTGGGATGTCGTGATTCCCAAGGCGAAGAAAGCTGGCGTGGAGTGGCACGGGTTGCACGCATTCCGCCGTGGATTGTCCACGGTACTTCATGATCTGGAGATTCCTGAATTGACTATCAGCCACATCCTGCGCCACTCCACCAAGTCCTCTAAGAGCGTGGCTGGTCGGCACTACATCAAACCGTCTCTGGAGCGCATGCGTGCTGCGCTGGAGAAGGTCGAAACGGAGTACAAGGCAATCGAAAAGAAAGCGAGGCAGCAAGCATAAAGGGCACTTCCCTTCCCTACGCTGCCACCTTCAACTTGTTGTCGTTCTCAATTTGTTTCCTCGTCCGACGACGGTGAGGTGCATGGATTGGTCTAGGACTGTTGCGAATCCATTCCGAAACTTGAACCCAATCAAAAAGTAGATGACGGCCCAAATTATGGACTGGAATCGGGTTCGGACAGCGACGGCGGCATTTTTCTCGCACCCATGTCTCGTCCGTATGAAGACGCTTCGCCAGTTCTTCAATCGGAATGAGATTTTCGGGCGGGATCGCGCCGTCTACTGCGGGAACTGTTGGGGCATTCTTTTGTGGGGCCACAGACACATCCAGAATTAAAGCGCAGTTGTGCGCCGTGATTCAGAAGTGTCAGTGAGGGAATCACGAAGACTGACTTGCCAGTTTATGGAATGGGGCGTGTTATCTTCGGCCCGCTGGCTACCTTTATGAACCCTGTAAGGAATTCTGATGTTCCGAACAGTTGCGCGAATCGCAAGCCCTGGCGCGGTACTAACAGATGCATCGGGGAGATGCTGGCTTACCTAGTAATAGTACTAGCATTTCGTCGAGTTTGCAAGCGAAATTCGAGTTTGCGAGGGGCCGATCTTTCGGTGCTCGGAACTTTCGACCTATTTCTGCTTTCTCGGCGTATTCAAATAGCGAAACCAAAAAGCAGAAACCCCGGCTGCGATCAATCCACAGTCGGGGTTTTCCTTTTTCAAAGTGCAACTGCGATTTAGTGAACAATCATCGTCTGTTTCAACATTGCGAATAAGGGCTTACTCGCTGAACCGATCTCATCTTCGTGCCCGAAAACAAAATCGTGTAATTCAGGTGAATCGAGAGAAGGTCCGAATTCAGGGTCGATCTCACAAAGCGACAGAGCGATTATCCGAATAACCTCGTCGGCTTCAGATTCTGTCGATTTCCCCGCTGCGTTCCAGTCTTCAATGAGGGTCTTAAGTAGGTCCGCAAATTCTTCGATAAAATTCATACGCAAAAGTCCGACCGCGATTGAACTTGGATTCTAGTTCGCCGTCATACAGTGTGTATTTGCGTTCTGGATATCGGTCGGCTAGTGCAGTAAAAACTTTCGACTCGATGAGCATTAGTCCGCCAGCTAGCTGATCGACTTGGGTGATCTCGTTAATTGGCAACGCCCTGCTGGTGTTCAGACAAACGTCCCCCGCAAAATATTTCAACATATCGTCTGGGACGCCTGCACGTGCGGCGGCCCCGACCGATACCCACATCAAGTCTTTGCGAACGTAAGGTAGTCCTATGATTGACTTATTTGCCTAAATCATAGTCAGGACATCTTGCGCGGTAAACACTAGGTCTGCATCGACGAAAAGCAAATGGCTGAATTGCCGCCCCTGCGAATCCCTGTCGAAGGCAGCTATGCTGGCAAAACGATTTCGGACCCTAGTAACGAGGCTCTCGTTACTGATAGTCGAGATCGTATGTTCGATTTTATTTCCGTAGAACCAGCGGTCCAACTCAATCAACGAGCCCATCGTCCTGCTTTGCACAAGCCCGCCAAAACATGGAACCGCAACTAGAATATTTACTTCCACAAACTGCTCCTTCGCGGCTCAAGCCGCTAAAAATAGAAGGACGCCCGCCATTGCAATGACGAACGTCCTCTTGGCTGTCTCGCGATCACGGCTCATTCGAATTTGAGCAGCCCCGTGATCGTCCAGGACTAGGTACGAAACCGAGATTTCAGGCCATTAGGCTAGATCGGTATCGCCTGGATGTTTAATCTCGGCAGACTTTGCCCTGGGTCGCTATGGAGGGGCGAGCCAAAACAACTTTGACGAGTTCAACTCCGCTTGTACGTTCCGCGCTTCATGACAACGCTTTGTTTCGCGCCTCAAAGGTTTCACGCCATGTCGGTCGCATGATTTTTTGTATTTCCGCTGTCCTGCTGTGGGTATTGGCGCGCAAATTTTCCGCCATTTGACGCCAGCGTGCTTCGTCGGCTGATGTTGAAGTCTCTTTTGGCTTTGGTGCGTACCCTGGATTATGTGAGTGGTTCAACCTCCCACCGACATACAAGCGTTCTTCTTCCGGTTCATTTTTGCTGTCAAACTTCTTACCACTGTGGCGGCCATATCCACCCTCGTGTGCTGGCGCTGCCTTCCAATGCAGGGAACGCTGGCAACTGTTGTTGATGACGTTCGTCAAACTCATATTGAGGTTCTGTTCCGAGATCGGATAGTTCCGAGCGCGGAGCCAACCGACAATGATTGAGAAGTTTTCGAAGCCAGGGTCGCCGTCTAGCACGAGTTGCTTTTGGCGCTCTAGCCATTTGCTGACTACGGATTTCTCAGCTTCACTCATTCCCGAAATTGCTGTGTCGAATTCTCTTTGGGCTGCCGTCTTAAACACTAGCCCCTTCACAACCTTGACCGCCGCGGCCAGGGTCTCCGCAGTGATATCGGAATTCATTTTATTCGCGATAAAATCAGCGAGGATTTCACCATTCTTGTGGCCGACTGCGCCATCAATGACCAGATGATTCTTCACAAAGAATGCTTCGAACGCGTTTCGTTCGGCTTGTGTAAATTCTGTTGATGTACGTGCCATTTCTAATCTCCTATCGCGCTATGCGCGTTTACTTCCCGCAAAGACGAGCATTAACAGCGGCTGCGCCAAAACGTCTATTTAATAAACGAAGTGTCTCGGAGGCGGCTCCCTTAATGAAACCAGGGTCCAGCGGTTCACCTTTCCAGACCGCAGGTAGCGGAGGGAAACCAATAGCGGCATCGCGAGCTTGACTCGCCTGAAGCTGACGATCTGTTTCCTCCTGTACAGCAGCGTGGTGTCTCTCCGCTCCCTCTCGACGAGCTATGTTTCGGAGGGTTTGGTTGTCCGCCCCGAGCAGAAAATTATTGCGCTGCTCAATTCGCTCCTGGTTCCACTGGTCGAGTTCCTCCTGAGACGCTGGAGCTAATCCGGCAGTAGAATGCGTTTCACGCCATATTCCGAAATTAGCTTGGTTCTCGCCGACACTGTTCTTCCGGCAGAATTCGGCAAACAACCGCTTTTCACCGGCCAGTCGTGCTGCTGCCGCTTGTTCGACCTGGGCGAACGGCTCACTGGCCCACTCGAAACGCTGTCTAGCAACATCTGGATTCTGTTGAACATAACTACGGAAGTTCTCCAAACTCAAAGTCGGGCCAGGAAAAACCTGATCCAACGCCGCTTCGTTCCTTGGTGATGGAGACTTCAAACCAGAATAATGAAAGATAGCCAACATCTCGCGCTGACGGTTTGTTGCGGCCTTCTGTTGGGACAATGCGCAGCGTCGATAGAACAGGTCGATTTCATCCGCCGACTTGTCCATTAGCTGCTCCAAATTAACGACATCTAATTGTTCGAGCCAGCGAGAACCATTTTGGGGTTTGAAGATCGCTTGGATCGCTTCGATCATTTCGTTTCGGGTGTATCTCATTTCCGTTCTACTCATTGTTTCTCCTAATTCCTCCGTGAATCTTTTGGGCCAACGCGGAGGTTCGTCGGCCCGTGATCGCCGGAATCACATTGCGCAATGTTCCGGCAACCAAACTTATTTGGTTTCTAGCTTTCGAATGTTCGTCGCGATTGGTTTGCCAGCTTGATCCTTACCAACCGTGTGGTGAATCTTGTCCCCGACTTGAAGCTCCGGGAAACTATTGGCGAGCCCAATGAAGATTGGGCAACGACAGTTCGGTTCAACCCGCTTTGCGAAGATCATCTCGGCAATTCTGGTGATCCGCGAAACTTCCTCTTCAGGGAGCTGAACATCTGGCGGATCAACGAAGTTGATATCGACTGCATGGTTCGTATCTTCAATCACTCCGAACGTGACACGGTCACCCGGTCGAACGATGCATCCATGACCATTTCGTGCATTGATCCGACTCGTGAACGCGCTGTACGTCCCTTGGTCTGACGTGATCTTTACAAGCTGTCGATCAAAGTCCACGCGCCGGATCGTTCCGGAAACACGATACGGCTTCGGATCATAGTTGTTGGCAAGCCGTCGCATTGAGGCGCGGCTCAGTGTCCTTGAGGCCATTTCATTCCTACGCTCTGGGCCGAACCATGCCGAAGCGCGATAAATGGCTGGTCAATGGGTTGGTCGGCGCGGGCTGCGGCGCGGATGGGAGTGAATGAGGAATTGTATTCGGAGCAGTCCCGAAGTACATGTCATATTCACCCCACATCGTGTTTCTCTTTGCGATGTCGTTTTCTATTTGAATTTCTTCTTCTGTTTTTTCTACCCTACTGAATAAAGGGAAGAAGTATTGCTCCGCGGCAGCCGCCAATGCGTCAGGTCCATCGTCTTTCTTTTGTTGGGTGGAACGAGCCCCGGTATAGTTCACAAATTGCGTGAATAATTCCTCTAACATCGGGTGCTGCATGAACACCAACTGTCCCGTAGCGAGCGGAGCCTCCAAAGATTTGATTCGTGCGGCCTTGCTTTTCTTATCCCCCGCGCCCGAAGAGACATGCTTCCAGTAAATATTTGGAGCCGGAAACAACTGGCGTTCTCTAGCTTCAATATTTATCGCTTGGGCCAACGACTGCCAAGAGCCAGAACGTTCTGCCACTACCCTGTCTGGTCTGTTGTCGCGGAAGCAGCGGATGACTTCTTGCGCTAACTCCTGGATTCGAAGCTGGAAGAGACGAATGTCCGTGACGCCTATAATGAATCGGCCACTTTTGATTTCCTTGAAGATTTTGCAAGTGATCAAGGCGGAAAAGTCCGCGTAGCGTTCCGTGCTCCATGCAGAGTCCAGCCCCGTGTAGGTTCCAACTAGTTGTAAAGCGGGGTTTCTTTGATCGAAGAATGCGTACGAACGCACAGCCCCGTGGAGCACGTCCAAATCAAAGTGAACTTTGAGCTTTGAAGAATCAGCATCGTCAGGAAAGATACAAAGGTTCTGGCTCAAAAACTGCTTGATGTTCTTTCTAGCTTCCGAAACCAGGAATTGGAACGTTAGGCGCTCAGGAAAAACTAGCTTAACGTCGGCTTCCTTCAATTCGAGAATCGGAGTGTTGTGGGCATGAGGAAGGACTTCCCACGCAGGATCGATCCGCACCGCGGTCAAAGTACTTGGATCATTTTCCGATCTCTCAATCAAGACGCCGCTTATGTCTTTCTTATGCCAAGGCGTCGAAAGTGAAATTGTGTAACCCCCGACCTCGATCAATTTTTGAAGGAGGTCAAATCTGGTGATACCTTTTTCGCGCAAATTGTCCGTTGCAACTGAGCCTTCTTCCTGGACATCGTCACAGAGCAAGACATCGGCACGTCTCCCAGCTTGCTTTGAAGAAATACTTGACGCCTCACAGGTCGCGGCTACCAAATTTAAATGTGCGAGGGGGCACTCATACATCGACTCCTGGCCTTCATCTGGCGGAATGCAGTATTCGCTAAAGAGTTGTACGAACAAACTCGGCGAGTCAGGAATCTGAATGACGAAGTATCTTCGGATAGCTGCAACGAAATCTGACGCAAGGTCATCGGTCGCGGAAACCAAGCGGATTCGGATTGACGGCTGACAAAGGATGATCGTCAAAGCCAGGATCGCCGCGAAGCTACTTTTATAGCTGTTACGGGAGCATTGAAGGACGAAGGTCTTCTTCTCGGACTGACGAGCCAGCCATGCCTTAGCGTCTTCCATTGAGAATAAGGGCTTCAGTCCACGAGGATCGAACTGAGGAAAGAATTCGGTCCAAGCTTGATGCAACTCGTGGAAGTCCATCCCCAAAATCTCTCGGCCTAAGTAAAAAGCCGATGACTTCGCCTTGAATCGAATCTCCAACCATTGTTCGAACGTTACAGGCTGGCGGAAGTATCCGAAGTCCCAAAGATAGTGAAGGTCTTTTTTAAAAAGGATTTCGCCGTCAACTAGCTCGCCTTCGCTGATCACGGGCGCTTCAAATGCCTCGCCCTTCAATTCCGCGAGAGTCTTACGAAGACCGTTCTTGAGTAGGTATCGGTTATAAGGAATTTGGTAGTGAACAGCGGCTATCTTGGCATTCTCGATCAACACATCTTGAACGTGTGGATTCTTGATTCCTTCGGCGCGGAGAATTTTCTTTGCTTCATCATCCTTGGGTGATTTATCCGAACCGATCTGCTGCGCGGCCTGATCTTCTGCTTCAGCAGCCCGTGCCCTGGTTCCCTGAGTGGCCTTCTTTTGATATTCCCTGCGCTCGGGTGTTCCTTTGGGTGCTAATTTCTTTGGTCTGCCCGCCTTTTTCTTTGGCGCAGTGACTTCGACAATATCGACTGTGGTCTGGGTTACGACTTCTTGCTCGGTCATCCTTTCTCCCTCGTAGGTGAAAATAGAAATGCCCGGAACAAGTCCAGGCATTCGCTACTTTAGATTTGTATTCGATTACTGCTTCGGCGTTCTCATGATGCGCTCGCCTAATACGATTAACTCACGTTCGAAATTCTGGCACTCGTCCCGAACCATTTCGAATTCCCAGTCAGATGGTTCCCGGTCGGCCTTATGATTACGCTCCTGAATCTCTTCCGTCTTCGTGGCCAGGTCGGCCTTATGATTACGCTCCTGAATCTCTTCCGTCTTCGTGGCCAGGTCGGCATTCTCCACGAAAAACTTTACTTCGGGCTCGGGGATCGTCTTTAAGTCCTCGAAGGCGTTGAGGTAGCCGATCATGACTTCGGGCGGATAAGTCACACAGCAACTTGGACCAGTGTCGAACACCCAGATTATTCGCTTGCTGAAATGATACGCTGGCGCTACGTCCGCGAATCGCACCAGCTTCCGAATCGTGTCGGATGAAAGTTCCGCGATGTTGACTGGCTCGCTTGTGAAAGTCCATTCTGCTGTTTCTGTGTTCATACGTTCCTTCTATCGGGTAGACCCCGGTTGCTGCGCGAAAAGTTGTCAGCAAATTTACGGAAACTTTTATTTTTAATGTGATGTCGCGTTGCGGATGCGAAAGCGGGCGGACGATGACCGCCTGGGGTTCCACCGCCCGGCCTTTGCAAACGGCTCTAACTTCCCTAGACGATTTAACTTGTTACATTCAACTTCGGCATCCGATCTTGCTTCGCATTCGGATCGACTACGGTTCACGGTTTAAGAATTCTCGCGGTGAACGTCAGCGAAGCCTTTCATTGCGAATGGTTTCGTTGCAAGGAATTCCTTGCCGGGTTGCGGATTTGTCTTGCCAAACCTAACGGATAGCTTTACACTCCAAACGTGAACCAGAAGAAGCTAATCTCCGAAGCCATGCGATTGCTCGGCAGCCGAAAGTCAAAGAAGAAAGCAAAATCTTCTGCGGCAAACGGTAAGCTCGGCGGTCGCCCGCGAAAGGCGAAGCCGTGAGAACTGCTTTGTACGCAAGGGTTTCCACATCAGACAAGGGCCAAGATCCCGAGATGCAACTGCGCGAACTGCGCGAACATTGCCAACGACGCGGTTGGACAATCATTGGCGAATACGTCGATGTTGGCGTTAGCGGATCGAAGGATTCACGGCCAGAACTCAACAAACTCTTAGCCGATGCTCATCGACGCAAGCTTGACGCTGTCCTAGTTTGGAAGCTCGACCGCTTCGGACGATCACTCAAACACCTTGTTAATTCGCTGGCTGAATTCGAATCACTCGGGATCGCCTTTATCAGCCTGAAGGAGTCCTTGGACCTGACCACGCCTGCTGGCCGCTTAATGTTCGGGATCATCTCTGCGATGGCTGAATTCGAGCGGGATTTGATCCGCGAGCGGGTACGCGCTGGAATATCCAATCGTCGTGCCAAAGGATTCCGCGTTGGCCGTAAACCTATCGTTCTCGACGCCTCCAGGCTCGCCACAATGCGTTTGGAAGGTTTGACCATGCGCGAGATCGCCCTGACCCTGCGTTGCAGCCGAAGTCTTGTCCATAAAACCCTGTCGGAACAAGCGGCGTAACCGTCTTGTTTTCTTGGCCGCTTTCGCCCCAATTTGCTGTCCTTCTGAGAACTCTCAAAAAGACATCTGATAACCTAACGGGTGGGTTAAAAACTCCCGAAATGTAGCTTTCGTTTTAGAGCCTCGGTGAGCCCCGCGGCCCGCCCGATAATCTTCCGAGTTCATCCGTCGTCCTTATCGTCTCCTGTGCCTTCCCTGCGCGTTGCCTGAAGCATTCCTGCCGTGTTCCCCGATTAATTTTCCTGACTTGCGCCCATTTTCCCCTCATTGAGGTTTATCTTACAGCAAACCTATATTTATCATTAGGTTAGGGAGAAATCGGCTCAATTTGCATAACTTTCGACGAAAGTTTACGTTTTCAGGGTCGCGGAAAGAGAATTCCAGAAAACGCCGGACACGAACGCTGGATCGCCGGGCCAATCGGCTATCCAAAAGCCTGCGCAAAAAAGAGTACGAAAACAAAAATGGCACCCGTTTGCGCTTTGCGCACCGGATACCCCTAATCCAAAAGCAGATTGAATCATGAATTGAGGGCTGCGCAAAAAAGGGATTGAAAATCAAACACACATTCAACAACTACTATATATAACAACGAGATCAGCCCTAAGGGTATCCACTGCGCAACGCGCAAAAAGGGGTACGATTTGTTTTCGCTCTAAAATTTGCGAAAGCATTTCTTCCATTTTCGTACCCCAATTTGCGCAAGGTTCAATTCCCCATTTTCACGTAATTCTCCCCGTCCAGGCGAAGCTTCCGCTGCTTGACCAGCACGTCCAGGTCGGCCTTGATCTCGACTACGGACCTGTGACGCTGGTACAGCTCATCGCGAATCTGCTTATACGTCCCCGAGCCTCGCTGACCGATCCAGTTCACGATCCTCAGTTGCTCGGTGGTGACTCCCCCGAAGATGAACATCGCTGAGTCAGAGCAATAATCCCAAAGACGCTTGGCAGCATAAAAGTGATCCAGGTTTATCTCGTCCGCCTGGTCTAGCAAAGCGTAGATCATCGCCAGCCTGCGGATGTGAGCTGCAGCTCTCGTCGTCATCTTGCCCGCCAGTCCGTCCGGCCCTTGATGTTCGAATTCGGAGTAATGGTTATTCCACCACCTTCTGGCTGAAACAGTCATCGATACATGCTTAACCGTTTTCGCAAACTGTATGACTTGATGAAGGTCCACAATCTCCTGAGACCAATCGATCTCGGGGCCACCTTGCGGGCAATCCTTTACACGGTAAACGTAGACGTAAATGAAGCGATTTCCGAATCCGTTTTCGTCTGCGCCGTCCGGCATTTTCATGCGCAACTCACTTACAGTCGTGTCCCCACTGATAGAAAGATGCGGCTCTTCACACTTTGCAGAGTTAGATGAGCCGTCCTTGCCTTTTCCTTTGACGATGTTGCGCAGTGTTTTGCCGTCCCATCCATCACGAATGATGATGTCCGCACGACTGTCCGGCTTGCCAGCGAGAACAAAGATAGACGCTAGCTCGCCTTCACGAATACACAAACGTTTGTCGTCTACACCTGGAACACTTTCGTAGACTGTCACACCATTCTTGCGACGAGGCTCCATCACCGTGTCACGGACGCGATTGATGATTGCTTCACCCGAGCCAAATCCAGACTCAATTCGATCTGAATGCCAGCCGGGGTCAACAAGCTTTAGGATTGCGTCGACAGCATCGCGTCCTGTGCCCTTACGAGACTTCGAACTGTCGCCAACACGCGCCATGAATTCATTCGTGTAGTGCTTAGTCGCACCAATATTGAAGTAAGGCCCGCGGCCTATGATCGAGCCGATGGAAACAAGGAAGTCCACAAGCATGCCTGCCGGATGTGATTCGCAATACTGTCCCGCCTTGCGGATCACGTCTCCAGATAACCCGTAAAGAATGGAGTCGTCCCACTTTGGGCCGGGCTGTTTTGGAAGAGGACGCACTGGATATTCTTTTTCGTTCTCCAGGTCGAACTCTTCCTTGGTCATTGCGTAATGCTTGTATTGCTCAACCGGGGCATCGCTCTTCTCAAGCCATTCCGCAGCCCTTCTCGCACCTTCCTGATCTAGTTTCTCGATTACGCTAGGCGGCAGCTGGACTCTTTCGCCTGTATCGACGTTTACTCCGTCCTTGTCGATCCAGATTGGCTCCGGCTTGCTCTTTACGTGAACTGAAATGATAGGCCCGTCAGTCTTGCCAAACTTGGGCTTAGACGGTAAGGCTTCAGGAGCGTTCAGTGCTTCTGTCAAGATTTCGTTGTTGCACTTCAGTGCTTGAAGTTTTCCGAACGGATCATCAGGGACTTCGTGTAAACCTAGTTCTAATGATTCATCCAGCGAATTCATCAATTCTTTATTGGCAGCTTCCAGATGACGTATCTCTTCAGCGTCTGGAATTTCCTTCGAAGCTTCACTCACCGGAATATCATTCGCACTGACCAATGTTATTGGCAGCGGCGGGCACACCTGATTGACCTGCTGGATCAATTCCTCTGAGGTGGCACTCATGACCGCACCTCGCCCGCTGCAAGTGCAGCCACCCCTTTCTGAATTTCAGTTACAACTTCAACATTGCGTGCGACCGGACCTTTCGACCCTTTACCAGCGGCGGCGTTGAAGAGAACGGTGGCCCCTACTCTTGGCTGCCCATGAAACTGCGAAATATGCGCGAAATAAGAACGAACTTCACCGTCCACGATGCTATGGATGAACCCAAAACCTCTGGTCTCAAACCACGTCATTACAATTCCTGTATCTTTCACCTTCGTTTCTACCTTTGCCCGAATGGGCATACCTCGACTCTCTGAGTCTCGGTTTGCTACTTTGATCGCCTCTATGGCGGGAACCCTGCTGGCCGGACGGCCCTAAGGGGTAAAGTTAATCAGGAAATTTCAAATACAATGATTTATGAAACTGCTCCGCTAGGATTCGAACCCCATCCTTGAACAACAAAGTCGTTCCGAGCGGTCCAATATCAAGCGGATGCTGGTCGTTGTGAAATTCGATTGCCGACATCTTACGCTCCCAAAAATGTTTCAATAGCTCCAGCCGAATCATCGACGCGCTCATGCCGGTTCCTCAACAGCGGCAGTAGCAGGCTCCGGTGTGAAGCCAACTTCCATCAAGCTGTGCGACATCGTGCTTTTTCTACGGAACGCACCAAACGAATCGATCCATGCTTTCGCCCCAAGCTTCGCCAGTTGGCGGATAACTTCATTCGCTGTATCGGGATTTTCGAATGCAGCGGCCAAAGTTTCGGATGGAGTGGTAACGACTTCGCCGCCACGCATCGTCAAAAAGAAACCTGTTCCTGAAATGCGGATCAGCAAGCACCTGTGGACAATTGGATCGATGTTTTCACGTATTTGAGCACGACGCTGGTCAATCAAGGGCTTCACCCGCACGACCTGGTTGAAATCAATCGGCACCGGAAACTCATCGATCAACTGGCGGATCGCTTCCAGCGTAAGTTTCAAACTTTCCTCTTTGTCCGGTGACAATCTGCTTTGTCCGGCGAGAACTTTACTCAGAGTCGGCGAACTGATGCCGCCATCAATTGCAGCCAATGACGCCGCAGAAAATTTGTGTTCAGCAGTCACCGCGGAGATTGCCGACTCAATTGAAAGCGATGCAAACATAAAACTCCTGATACAGAAAAATTTCTTCGTAACTTCTACAGGCACAAAGAGAAGCCGGAGCGTTATGCAAGGTCCGCTCCGGCTTTGGAGGATTTTGGAACGATGAAGAGGGTTCTACCCCTCATATATAACGTTACGTTTTCCAGAGGCTTCTACGTTCTGCTGCAACCTAGTTGTTTTCTGTGAGATAGGTCATTCTTCGTAGCGTTCGGCGAAGTCACCGGAGTCAACATCACCGAAGAACTCGCCGGGCGGCGCGAATTGCCCTGCAGCTTCCCCTGCGTCCTTGTTTCCATAAGCTACGGTCTTATCAAAGCTAGTGACGGATCGTTGTTTGCCACCCCATGTTGTTCCGCCACCGTAAATACTAGCGCCGATCTGGGCTCCACCAGTCTTGATGATCAGCGCGTTCTCGGTGTCATCCGGAACGTACTCATCCTCCTCATCGGACGGAGACAAACATTTATTCAATTCGGGATATTTCAGAAATGCATGTTTGGTCGGATGAATCAACTTCCATCCGATAGCTTGGAGCACAATTTCATTCTCAAAATATCTCCACGCACTGAGCAGTGGATGACGACGGCATAGGCTTTTCAGTCCTTCGTATTTCACCGAACTGAGCAGACTAATGTATGCATCGGTCTTTGAAACGCGGAGCAGCCGTAGCTGGTTATATTCCTCACTTGTATCCTTAATCTCGTCTTCAGGTTCCTTAAACTTCTCCTTAAAGATGACAGGAACTTCCCGCGTTTCCGCCGTCTCAACATGGTCGTAATCATCTGGACTCGAACCCCAATTTGCCAAACGTTGCTGAAGGTCTTCTAGGTTCGATTCGCGCAAACGAGTCTCAAGCTCGCGCTTTTCCTGCTCACAGGCAACAATCTTCTTTTTCTCCTCGCGCTTGAATTTCTCGCGGGTCGATTTGTCAAGGATGTCGTCCGGGTTTTCAGCGCGACGGCTATCCATGACTTTCTTGCCTAGACCATGAACGATGTCTTCCGATTCGGCGATCAATCGCTTCAGTTCGGATATTCTTTTTCTTGCTGCTTCCAATTCTGCGGTGAGCTTCGCTATTTGCTGTTCGACTAACCGAGTCGTCTTCTTCACCTTGGTCTTCGTCCCCGGCCCAATGCGGACGACTTCAGTTCCCACTATGCCATCTAACAAGAGATAGAAGAGCGCCCCTCGTGATATGCCTAGAATTTCAGGGAAGTAATCGAACTTCTTTGGCGCAACCCTTACAGGCAGGCGTTTTGATAATCCGAATTGATTCCGAAGATCCTCCTCGATATCCATCTGCACTGGAGCAACCCGAAGAACATCAGTTTGTACTATGTTTTCTGGATGGCAGTGCTTGCAGAGAGGTTGATTGCAATTGCAGGGGTCTGCTGATCCGGGTGCGTCCCAATCTTTTGCGAGCAATTGAACCGCTAGTTCTTGGTCCGTTCGCATCGCTTTGATAGGACGGTTCTCTTCATCGCGTCCATACGGTGCTTCCGGGTCCCATGACTTAACAACAGACTGCGCGACGGACTTCAAGTACGCAGGCTGCTTTGAAGGCTGTCTTCTGGGTGGTCCAGGTATAGCTCGTGTATTCTTCCTTATATTTTTATCGGTGCTGTCCGCGGCATCGTCTACATCGACGCTCCCATCAGGCCCGGCAGTAACAGTTTTTGTTCCCTGAGAAGTCTCCACCATCTCCACGGAATTCTGTGGTTCCCGTATTGCAGGAGGCGCGGCCAATTGTTGTTTGATCTGTTTACGAACCTCGGGACTGATCGCAGATGGACGAACACCCTTAGCCCCTGCACGTTTTGTCTGTGGTGTATGACCCTTGCAAACAAACTTGAAGTCTTTGGACACCACAGTGCCAACCGGCACAACGTAGGCTTCACCACATCCATCAACTGCACACGGAATTTGCTGCCGTGCCGCGGCGTGGACAGGCTTCGGCGCACTCGCGATCATTTCGCAATGCTTGCATGGAAGCGGCTTCTTATGCTTCGGACAGAATCTAAATCGACTGGGCGCGGTCGTCATTTGGTTTTTTCGTCTTCTCGCCTTGCATACGCTTCGATAGGCTTGCCGTCGCCCGTCTAATTCTTACGAACTCTTCTATTCCAGTCATTTCTGCTCTTTCTGCGCCGATCCGCCCGGCGCTGCGCCATGCTGCGCTTTGTGCGTGCAAACAACTAGACACACTCCGCGCTTGTCTTTCTTTTTGTCCTGAAAAAAGTTTGCTCGATTGAATCGAGCCGCATCGTAAGGAACCAACGGGCTTCCCGCAGGACGCGGGAAATCGTCTGGCATGCGCCGAGTGAAGATGCGCACTTCCTGATGCTTAACTATAATCATGATACCACCAAATCCTAAAGTTGTCAAGGTGATAACTCCATCGCTGTCGCTTGCGTCTATAAAAGTTTGACAAAATCAGACGA
>JAOAPV010000054.1 GCA_025463055.1 Candidatus Acidiferrum typicum | reverse complement strand
GATGCGCGTGCCGACGCCGAACGTCAGCGTGGTGGACCTGACCGTGTTTGTAGATAAGCCGGCCACAGTGGCAAGTGTGAATGGCGCGCTGAAGGCTGCGGCCAACGGTGCGATGAAAAATATTTTGGCATATACCGAAGAAGAGATGGTTTCGGCGGATTTCAAGGGCAATCCGCATTCCACGATCGTGGACGCGGGCTATACAAAAGAAGTAGGCGACAGCTGCGTGAAGGTGCTGGCCTGGTACGACAACGAGTGGGGATATTCCTGCCGGTGCCGCGACTTGATCAAATTTATGGCGTCTAAGTTTTAAAGTGGCGGCCGCGATGGCGGCAACATCTTTTACATTCCCAAGGAATACATGAACAAGCTGACGATCAATGATCTCGATTTGCGCGGCAAGCGTGTGTTCATTCGCGTGGATTTCAATGTGCCGCTAAAGGATGGCGTAGTCACAGACGACACGCGCGTTCGCGAGACGCTGCCAACGCTCAGGCTGGCCATCCAGAAGGGCGGCCGGCTGGTGCTCGCTTCGCACCTTGGGCGGCCGAAGGGTGGCCCAGACCCGAAGTATTCGCTCGCGCCAGTGGCGAAAAAACTTCAGGAGCTTCTGGAGCGAAATGTAGTATTCGCTAACGATTGCGTCGGCGCCGACGCCGAGGCAAAAAGCAAGGCGCTGGGAGAAGGCGGCGTGCTGCTGCTCGAGAACGTTCGCTTTCACCCGGAAGAAGAAAAGAATGATGAAGGATTTTCCCAGCAGCTTGCGGCGCTGTGCGACAGCGTTTTCGTTTGCGATGCATTCGGCTCAGCGCACCGCGCGCACGCATCGGTGGTGGGTATTACTCGCTTCGTAAAGCAGGCGGCGGCCGGCTTGCTGATGGAAAAGGAACTGGCCTATTTGGGCAAGGCGGTCAGCAATCCGGCGCGTCCGTTTGTGGCGATTCTGGGGGGCGCCAAGGTCAGCGACAAGATCGAAGTGGTTGAGAATCTGATGAAGATTGCGGATGCCATGCTGATCGGGGGAGGCATGGCTTATACGTTCGAGAAGGCGCAGGGTTTGCCGATCGGCAAATCGCTTGTAGAGAACGATAAGCTTGAACTGGCGAAACGCCTGCTGGCGGATGCGAAAGCAAAGAATTTCAAGTTTCTGCTGCCGAAAGACCATGTGGTTGCTCCGGAATTCAAGGCGGACGCCAAGGCTACTATCTGCGATGTTTCCGAAACGCCCGCGGATCAGATGGGACTGGATATTGGGCCGAAGACGATTGCGGCTTACACAGCCGAGATTGCGAAGGCCAAAACGATTGTATGGAACGGACCTATGGGAGATTTTGAGATGCCCCCATTTGCAAAGGGCACGCTCGAGGTAGCCAAAGCGGTAGCGGCTGCCACTGACGCAGGCGCGACTTCCATCGTAGGCGGCGGTGACTCGGTTGCTGCGGTGCATCAGTCCGGAGTGGCGAACAAGATTTCGCACATTTCTACCGGCGGTGGCGCTTCTCTGGAATTTCTTGGTGGGCGGAAGCTGCCGGGCGTCGAGGCATTAACGAACAAAGGCTGAGCACGACTTCAGAGAGAAAAACACCGTTAAGACCGCAGAGGAAATCCTCAAAAAATGAGCCAAGCTAAACGGCGCCGCGTGATTGCAGGCAACTGGAAGATGTACAAGACGCAAGCGGATACGCGCGCATTTTTTTCGGCGTTTCTGCCGCTGGTTCGCGGCGCGCGGGCTTGCGACATTGTGGTCGCCCCGCCGTTTACTTCGATTCCCGCCGCAGTCGAAGCTTCGCGCGATAGCGGCGTCGCCATCGGCGGGCAAGACGTCTTCTGGGAAAAGGAAGGCGCATTTACCGGCGAAATCTCGCCACCGATGCTGGTGGAGGCGGGATGCCGCTACGTGATTATCGGGCATTCAGAGCGGCGGCAATTTTTCGGTGAAACGGAGCAAACCGTAGCGAAGAAGACAAAGGCTGCCCTGGTTGCGGGCCTAACCCCAATCGTTTGCGTTGGTGAACTGCTGGAGCATCGCGAAGCGGGGCGCACGGAAGAAGTCTGTGAAAGGCAATTTTTAGGCGGCCCGGGCGCGTTGACCCCGGAAGAGTTCTCTCGTATTCTGGTAGCCTACGAGCCAGTCTGGGCAATCGGCACGGGTAAAACGGCAACGCCGGAAATTGCCGCAGCGGCGCACCGTTTTTTGCGGAAGTGTGCGGAGAGGAAATTCTCCGCGGAGCAGGCCAGGGCGGTACGCATTCTGTACGGCGGCAGCGTCAAACCCGACAATATACAGGGATTGATGGCTCAGGAAGAGTTGGATGGCGCGCTCGTCGGCGGGGCGAGCTTGGACGCAAAGTCTTTCGCGTCGATAGTAAACGGCTGTGAAGCAGCGCAATGATTTTCTCTTGTGCGCACAGCCGCATCTTTTCGTTTAGTGAGGTTTTGCAATGCCAGGTTGGATGAAATGGGCAATTTCGTTGGCTCTGGGATTCGGATTTATCGTCCTGGGGTGGAGACTCTCGGATTCGCGCTGGTTTTCGTGGCTGCTGCCCACGTTTTTTGTGATCAATTGTCTGTTTCTGATCATCGTGGTGCTGTTGCAGAGCGGTAAAGCCGCGGATATCGCCGGGGCGTTCGGCGGCGCAGGTAGTCAAACTGCGTTTGGGCCGCGCGGCGCCGCCACAGTGCTTTCGCGAGCGACGACATGGTGCGCTGTCATGTTTATGGTTTGTGCGTTGGCGTTGGTACTGCACACAGATAAAGGTGTGGGGCAGGGCGGCTCGGTACTTGAGAAATTCTCGAAGCCGGCTCCAGTAATACCGGCCAAGCCCCAAACGACGTTGCCCCAGTCGAACCCGCCACAGTCAGCACCGAACAGGCCTCCGGCTCCGACAACGCAGCCCCCGGCAAAGCAGCCGGCGCCTGCTCCCGCGCAGCAGCCGAAGAAGCCGTAGTTTTGTTCATCAAGCGCGCCAAGTGCAGCTCGAGTGAGCCTCGCAATTCGAGTGGCTCTCAACTATAATCAGCAAGTCTGTAAAATGCGGTAGTGGCGGAACTGGCAGACGCACCAGCTTGAGGGGCTGGCGGTAGCAATACCGTGGAGGTTCGAGTCCTCTCTACCGCACCATTTCCATCGATTGAAGATTTATCTTGAGAGTTGGCGCGTGCCGGAAGGCCGTTCGGGGGTCTCGCGAGCGTCAGCCAGCCATTTTTCAAGTACTAGCTGATCCTTCTGCTCGATTTTCGTGAAGACCACTCCCATGCTGTTTCTGCGGGCATTTACGATCTGACCGAGAGCGGCGAAAATTGCGCCGCGGTGAATAATGCGGAGCCGAACCTTTGTGCCTGCGAATAAGGGTTTTTGCGCATTCAGCTGGCAACCGAAGGCGCTGAGATTGGTAGTTAGCTCCCGGATTTCGTTCTCCGATTCCATTTCGACCAACTCGATGCTGGCGGCGAACGGATAGCGACGAGCTCGAGGTCTCTCGATCAGATGCTTTTTCCGAATTTCGGGGCCAGCGGGCACGATTCTTTTATGATGAGACCAGGGCCCGCGTACCGCCATATCCTAGAAGTTTCTGATTGTTAAAAGGTAAACATCCTGGCGGTATTCTTGTACCTGACTTTCCCGCTTGAAATTGCCGCGCGAATGTAATGTATTGAGAATGGAGGCGGCGGCGCCTTCGCTTAACTGGCCGCTGCCGCGAAACCGCGTGATGCGACGCGGACGGCGCGTCAATTTGGAAGGAAATATGTCCGGTAAAAGCGGCACGCAAGATACTGAGCTGATCGTCGTTGATATTGGCGGCGGAGGGGGAGGAACAGAGCCTCCTGCCGGCAGGGGTGGCGGCGGAGACGGCGACAAGGGTGGACGGCCTCGCAAACCACCGCAAGGGCGCTATTCCACGGCAATCACGCTCGGGATGATTTCCATTTTCATGTTTTTCCTGGTGCCGTGCACGGTGTTTATCGTGCTCGAGCACACCAGCAAAGCATGGGTGCCGCTACACCTGCCGAAAATCCTGTGGGTTAATACAGCTATTTTGTTGGTGAGCAGCTACACGCTGGAGAAAGCGCGCCAGCGGTTATCGGAAGCCGATCTTTCGGGATTCCGAAAATTGTGGCGCGCTACAACAATTCTCGGCATCTTGTTCCTGGGTGGGCAGGTTATCGCGTGGCTGCAACTGGTTGCCTCTGGCCTGTACATAGCGAGCAATCAAGCGACCAGCTTTTTTTATATTTTTACCGCGGCACACGCGGTGCATTTGCTTGGCGGGATTGCCGCACTCCTGTATGTGGCGATTCGCGACTTTGAGAAAGGCAAGATCTCACGGCAGACCGCCGTGAAAATCACTTCGTATTACTGGCATTTTATGGACGGCCTCTGGGTTTTCCTTGTGTTGCTTCTTTACTTTAGCCGATAACCGACTTCGGCCGATAAGAATGCAGATAAGCAGCGGCTAGTGGCGCACGAACTCGCTCACAGCTTCGGCCACGCGCGTCAATTGCGCTTGGCGCAACTCCGGGTACATTGGCAAGGACAAAACTTCTTGCGCGGCATGCTCCGCGTGCGGGAAATCTCCTGCTTTGTAACCGAGAGAAGCGTAGAGCGGCTGAAGATGCAGGGGCACGGGATAATATATGGCGCTGCCGACTTTTTTCTCGGCCAGAACGCTCTGCAGCCTGTCGCGCTCTTCCACGCGGATGGTGTACTGGTGGAAGACGTGATCGTAGCCTTCCGGGACCAACGGCGGCATGATTCCTGGAATTTGTGAAAAGTGCCGCGTGTATTCCGCCGCATTCGTTTGCCTGGCGCGCTGCCACGCTGCAAGGTGACGCAGCTTCACACGAATGATGGCGGCTTGTATTTCATCCAGCCGACCGTTCCAGCCCGGCTCACTGCTGACATATTTTTCCGCCTGCCCGTGATTCCGGAGAATGCGCAGATGCGCCGCGCGTTCCGCTGAATTGGTTACGATCATGCCCGCATCGCCGCACGCGCCGAGATTCTTGGTCGGATAAAAGCTAAAGCAGGCGACGTCAGCGAGCGAACCGGTGCGCCGGCCCTTGTAGCCCGCGCCGATCGCTTGCGCGGCGTCTTCGACAACCGGCAAATTCTTCTTGCGCGCGAAGTGCACAATCGGGTCCATGTCCGCGCTGAGGCCGTAGAGATGAACAACCACGATGGCGCGGGTACGCGGAGTGACACGACGCTCGAGTTGTGCAGGATCGATGTTGTAGGTATTAGGGTGAATGTCCGCGAAGACGGGCTTGGCTCCTAGTGCGCTTACGGCGCTTCCGGTGGCAACGAACGTGAACGGCGGCAGGATCACTTCATCGCCCGACCCCACTCCGCACGACCGCAGCGCAAGCACAAGAGCGTCCGTCCCCGAGCCTACGCCTACGCCGTGCGCGACGCCGCAAAGCCGCGCGATCTCATCTTCCAGTGCAGCGCCTTCGCGCCCAAGAATAAATTGGTGCGAGGAGAGAACGCGGTCGACAGCATCGCGAATTTCGTCGCCAATCAGGGCGAATTGCGCGGCCAAATCAAATTGAGGGATCGAAGCGTAAGAGGTTGCGAGTGGATTAGAGCTCATGCGGAAACGGACCCGAGTTGCGGCAGGAGGCGCATCGCTCCCCGGCGCAGCGAGGCGCTATTTTTTCGGGAGCTTGGTGCAAACGGCGACGGCATTGTTTGGATTGATGGCGCTAGCCTCTTCCTCCACGGATTGGATCACGCCCTTCTTGTCGACGACAAATGTAGTGCGCTGCGCCCAATCATATTCTTCTTTTTCGACGTTGTACATTTTCAGGATGCCATATTGTTTCAGCACCTTGCGATTCATGTCGCTGAGCAGAGGAAATGTGACGCCGATTTTTTCGGCGAAAGCGTTGTTGGCGGCAGGGCTATCTATGCTAATTCCGAAGACCACAGCATCCGAAGCTTCGAGTTTGGCCATATCAGACTGATAGGCCTGAAGTTCCTTCGTTCAACCCTCGGTGAAGGCGAGAACGTAAAAGGCCAGGACGACGTTTTTCTTTCCGCGGTAATCACTCAGGTGGATGTGCTTCCATTTATTGTCGAGCAGGGTGAAGTCCGGGGCCATATCGCCGGCCTTCAGTGAGGTGTGGTTGACTTTGACGTCCTCTTGCAGTCGAGTCGCACCGGCGACCATGCTGCCGGCCAGAGTCGCGACGACCATCATGCTCATGAAACGCTTCTGACGCATAGTTGCCTCCCGCAAGATCCAGTGAGCCGCCAGTATACGCTCGAAGCGGTTTTACGTAGCCTGCATAAACGCACGGACAGCAGAATTTACAAATTCTTTAAATGCGCCAAGCGGAACGGCGAGCCTAAGTTTTCGCGCAGTTCGAGCCAGTGCTCCTCGGGGATGGACATGAAGACGTCGACCACTTTGGGATCGAACTGGGTGCCCGAGCAGCGCTTGATTTCTCCCCTGGCGTGCGAGAGCGGCAAGGCTTTGCGATAAGGCCGGTCGCTAATCATGGCATCGAGCGAATCGGCGATGGTAAAGATGCGCGCGCCGAGCGGGATGTCGTCGTTTTTCAAACCGCGAGGGTAGCCGGAACCGTCAAAAAACTCCTGGTGGGCCAGCACGATTTCGGCGGCATCGCGGAGGAACGGGATCCGAATGAGCATATTGTAGCCGATTTCGCAGTGCTTGCGCATGATCTGCTTTTCGTCTTCGGTGAGTGGACCCGGCTTGCGCAGGATACCGTCTGGGATGGCCATTTTGCCGATATCGTGAAGGAAGGCCGCGCGCGCGAGCACCGCAAGGTATGCGTCTGGAACCGGCATGGCTTTTGCGATGGAGATGCAGAAGGCGGTCACACGTTGGCAGTGGCCTTCCGTCTCGGCGTCTTTCAAGTCCAGCGCGCTGCCTAGCGCTTCCAGCGTGTCGTCGTAGGACTGCTCAAGCTGTGCGATGGCCCCGGTGAGTTGAGCGGTGCGCTCTTCCACTAACTGTTCGAGATTTCGCTGGTACGTTCGGTTCTCCATGATCAGGCGGCGATGCTGCAAGGCGCGCCCAACCCCGAGAAAAAGCTGATCCTTCTCAAACGGTTTCAAAATGTAGTCGTAGGCTCCGCGGCGGATGGCCTCCAATGCCGTGGAGATGTCGTGAATTGCGGTGACCATGATTACCGGAACTTCCGGGTCGTATTGGCGAAGCCATTCCAGGAGCTTGATGCCGTCCATTTCCGGCATGATCATGTCACTCAGCACGAGGTCGGGAGTTGTGCGTTTGACCTGATCCTGGGCGGCGCGGCCGTTGCTAACGGCGGTGCAACGGTAGCCTTTGGATTCGAGCATGGTGGAAACGACTTCGCGGATGGCTTCCTCGTCGTCGACGACGAGTATGTTTTCGACTTCCACGTTTGGTTGGCTCCCGGCGCTGATTCGACCCAGAAGCCATTATAAGGGACAGCACACGGGCAAGTGGGGGCCATTGCCCATTCAGGAAACAGCATGTAGCTTCAAAGGTAAGTACCCCACGGTTCAGGGCCCTTTCGTTCGAGCCTGCACCCGTGTGTCTCGAAATCGCCAATCGTTTCAGCCGGAGGCGGCACAATTGTTGTTCGTTAATCAGGGCCCGCTCGCCATCGCCTTTTTTGAAGTGACGGCGCTCATCGTCCTGCTAGTGTTGTTTCTACTGCTTCGGCGAGACCATCCGGACGGCTATTTTCGTTTATGGCTCGTGGGGTGGATTGGCCTGACGCTTTCGGCCGTTTTCGAAGTCGCGCTGATCTTGCGGGAGAGCCCGGAGCTGCGCCTGGTCATTCTCGCGACGCAAGTAATGGCTTTGCTTCTGTTTCTTTCTACAGCGATGCAACTGACTCTGGGTAGCACCGCTAGACGAAGTTGGCCGGTGCTGCCGGTGATAACGGCGCTTCTGGCCGGGGTCTACTACGTCGAGCGCAGTACGCCCGCGCCATACTTTGGCAAAATCCATTGGGAAACAGCGGCGCTGGAGTCTGGCATCTGCTTGTGGGCGGGATGGCTCTTGTGGCGGGCAAGGGCTAAACACAAAGGGCACGGAGGGCGATTCCTTGCCGGAGCGTTGTTGGTGAGCGGTCTGCACGGTATCGATCGTTTTGAGTGGCTATCGCATCCATTGTTTTTGCTGCGGCTTGCTTTCGATCATTTGTTGAATGTTTCGCTCGGTATTGCGATGGCGGTTCTGGTGCTGGAGAGCGCGCGAGCTCGTAGCGACGAATTAAACGACAAAATGAGGCGGCTTTCGCTGCTCACAGCGGCCAGCACACAGACTCTTTCCAAACGCGAAGTCCTTGAGCAAGTGCTCGGTCATCTGGTGGAGAGCCTGGGCGCAACGCATGGAATCGTTCGATTGCTGGAAGGGGAAGGGAGTGCGGCGCAGTTGGTCGCGCGAGCTTCGGTCGGTTTCCAGCAAACGTATCTGCAAAAGCACGAACGTGTGGCGGTGTCCGAGCCATGGGTTCAGCGCGTTCTGCAGAAGGATTGTTTGTTTGTGCGCTTAGATGAAGGCGTGGACGCTAGAGAGCGCAGCCGGATGGAAGAAAGCGGCGTGAGCGAGAGCATTTCTCTGGCGCTTCCTGGAAAAGCCGGACCAGTCGGGATTATTTCCGTGGGGTCATTTCAGAATGTTCGCTTTCAGCGTGACGAGATCAGTTATCTGGTCAACATTGCCAATCTTCTGGGTTTAACACTGCAGAACGTGCGGCTGTTTGAACAGGTGGCCACGGTTCAGCAGCAATGGGCTTACACATTTGATTCGATTGGCGATCCCATTTTCGTTCACGATCCGGAATTTCGGATTTTGCGCACCAACCAACGGCTCGGGAATCTACTCGGACGCGACGCCACGGCTTTAGTAGGACGCATGGTTACCGACCTGTTGCCGCGTAAGGGGACGAACTACAAGAGTTGTCCTTATTGCGAAGGTGTCGCCGGGGAAGGAGACGACCCGGATCCTTGGCTGACGGGGTATTTCCTGGCGTCGAATTCAACGTTCACGGATCCTTCCGGCCGCCAGCTTGGCACTGTGCACGCGCTGAAAGATATTTCCGAACGCAAGCGCGCAGAAGAGAAATATCGGACCTTGGTATCGAACGTTCAAGAGGGAGTTTTCATTTCCAATCCCCAGGGGCGATTCCTGGATTTTAACGATGCGTTGATGCGCATTCTGGGATTTGAACAGCGCGAGGAGTTGCTGAACGCCGAAATACCGTCGATGTTCGTGAACCCGGCGGAACGGGAGCGGCTGAAGAAACTTCTGCAAGATCACGGGGCCGTAGCGGATTTTGAATATGAAATTCGCCGCAAAGATGGGGAAGTTCGCGCGATGTTGGAATCTTCTATCGCTATCCGAGACGCTGCAGGCAATCTGACCGCCTTGCAAGGATTTCTGCTGGACATAACCGACCGTAAGCGAGCCGAGCAGGAGATCCGGCGCCGGAATCGCGAATTGATGGTGCTGAACTCCATCGGTCAGACGCTTACGGAGTCGCTGGACCTTACCGCCTCGATTCACCGCACGCTGCGGCACATGACCGAGCTTTTTAGCCTGGACGCGTCGTCGCTTTACCTGTTGGATGAAGGCGGGATCAAACTACGGCGCATCGCCGCGGTTGGCCATCGCTCGGAGGAGGGGCGGCATGTTCCGCCGGTCACTCTGCAGCCGGAATTGCTGCAACACATCAAGGCCGTCCGTGCCACGTTCCTATCGGCGCAAGGCCTGCCGATCCCGATGGTCTTGAGAGAAGCGCAGCGCAAAGAAGGGCTGCATTCTGTCTTCGTGGTGATTCTGTGGTCGAAGGACCGTGTGCTTGGCGGACTGGTGGTGGGGAGCCGCACTCCCAGAGAGTTCTCGCCGGCGGACATCAATTTGCTGATCGCGGTTGGCAGCCAAATCTCGAACGCGATCGATCGCTCCGCTTTATACGAGGAGACGAGGCAAGCGTACGAAAATCTGCGGCGTACACAGGAACAACTTCTGCACAGTGAAAAAATGGCGGCCGTAGGCCAACTGATTTCGGGTGTAGCGCACGAGCTGAACAATCCGTTGACCGCCATCCTGGGATACAGCCAACTGCTGCTATCGAGCGGTCAAATGCCGCCGCAGGGCATGGAATATTCGGACAAGCTATATAAGCAGGCACAACGTACGCATCGAATTGTGCAAAATCTGCTGAGCTTTGCTCGCCAGCACAAGCCGGAGCGCGTTGCGGTGCAGCTCAACCAGATACTGGAGGACACGCTGGCGCTGCGCGACTATGACCTCCGCCTGAGCAACATTCGCGTTCATTACGACCTCGCCTCGGATCTGCCTATGACCGCCGCGGACCCTCACCAGCTTCAGCAAGTATTCCTGAACCTCGTGAATAATGCGGTCGATGCAATGTTGGAACAGTCCAGCGATGGTGACCTCTGGGTCACCACGAAGGCGAAAGACGACCGCCTGATTGTGGAATTCAAGGATAGCGGTCCAGGCGTGAAGGATGCATCACGCGTGTTCGACCCTTTCTACACCACTAAGCCCGTAGGCAAAGGCACCGGACTAGGCTTGAGCATCTGTTACGGAATCGTCAGTGAGCATGGCGGCTCTATCCGCGTGAGCAATGTGCAGCCGTCCGGCGCGTGTTTCACGATCGAGTTGCCGTACCAGCGAGCCACTGCTCCGGACGACGCAATTCCGGAAACCGGAATCTCTGCTGGCGGAGGGCGAATCCTCCTTATCGACCAGGATATTTCCGTGCTGGAAGCGGTGGAAGCGATCCTGCGGGACGGGAATCATGGTGTGCGAGCTGCCGCAAGCCTGCCGGAAGCGCAGCGGCTGCTGGCTGAGCAGGAATTTGACGCGGTGGTGGCTGACGCCGAAGTGCCGGCGGGTGTCGGAGGGGAGAGCTTGCAAAGTTGGCTGGCGGCGAACAGACCGGCGTTGGCAACGCGAATAATTTGGATGAGAGCCTCAGCTGGGCCCGCCGGAGAGAGTCACGCAGGGAATGGCCTGACCGTGCTGCAAAAACCCTTCCAAGCTGCGGATTTACTCAGCGCGGTCGAAACGGCTTTGGGTCAGCGCGCTCTAGGTGGCGTCCAGCCCGCGCCGATTCAAGGTTGATGCCAGCTCCGCGGCAACGGCGGCACGCTCGCCAAGCTCTTTCATCGCCGACTCCATGCGAAACGCAAGCTCGCTTACCATCTGGCTCAACCCGCCGAGTTGCGGAAGCAACAGAAGACCTGCATAAAGTCCGAAGAGGACCGTCTGATATCGCCAGAAAAAGCGAATGGTGAGCCGCAAGCGCTCGAATTCGTGTGAGGCAGCAATTTCCGGCGAGAGCACGGCAATCACTGCGGCCAGACGCAGCAACCTCTGGAAATCAGCACGCAAATTCGCAAGGTAGAGCATGGCAATCCTCTGGCGCTCTTTGTGAGCGCGACGAACCAAACGCCCCGGGCCGCGGGCCGCAAGAAATTCAAAATCTTCCTGTGACATGGCTTGGCGAATCACGCCGAAATAGGTTGCGTGCTGGCGTGACGGGTCCTCACTGGATTCCAGTCCGGGCGCGCCAGCTTCATTGTCTCGCCGCGGGCCGCGAAGCGCCCAGAAAAGCAGCACCAGCAGCGTAATTACCCCAGCAAGAATAAATAATACGCTCACGTGCGCGGCGCCTCCGGGCGCCAGAATTCAATCAGTTGCTCATTGAGCGAGCGCAATCGGGAATTCATTTCCGGGATGATATTCAGGTAAACGGAACCACTCGAGAACAGAGGAGCTGCAACCGTTTGCGGAGCAGGCTTGCGAAACGCCCAACTCCATAGAAGCAGGCACGCAAGGAAGGCGGCCATACCAAACACGTTCCAAAGGGTCACATACCTGTCGAGCCAACGCTCCAGAACCGCGTCGTTCAGCGCCGAGGCGCACGAATACAGACAAAGGCCAAGCGCCAGCAAACGGAGCTGTGGGTCGACGGCGACATCGTAATAGCGGGCGAAGAGGAGCAGCATGACGATGACCGCGGCGGTTGCTAATTCCAGTCCGAGTTCCGCGGTGTTCAGCACAAGGCGCCATTGATGGCTCGCCGCGATTAACGCATAGAGGAGCACGGCTGTACCGGAACCAAGCAATATCCAGCGTGCCGAGGTCCAGACTCCCAGGAAACGCCCCAAAACGTGCCGGCAAAGTTCAGCGACGGCAAACGCCCTCGCCCCGAGGACAACGCACTGTGTAGCCCATCCAACACGCCAGGCGACCGTGGAGGAAAATCCCCATCCCTTGATGGCCATGAACAACAGACCGCTCTGCGCGAGCGTCATAAAGATGTAGGCGCTAAAAGCCGGATAGCTGCTAACATTTTTGCGAGCCAGGAGAAGACAGAGGAGCAGAGCCTGGACGACGGCAGTAACCGCCCAGACCGATTGGGTGAACAGTCCCAAGTCGTTCATTGTAGGCGAATCGTAGCATAGACGTAAAAAGATAGTACATAGTGCGGCTAGCCCGTTACCAATGGGCGGCACGTACTAGAGCGTCGTCGGCGCAAATCTTAGAGATTGCTAATGATGAGGACGGGCTTGAGCTGCGGTGGCGATTTGCGGGTAGCCAAACCCGTCCCGGCTAACTATTTTCTGAACCCGCGCTTACGCGAACAGGCCAGGAGGGACCGGTGGGCGGGACTGCCATCGAACGTAGCTGGTGGAACTGGCGGCCTGGGACTGCCATCCGCGACGAGCGGAGGCGGGGGCACTGGTGGTCGCGGACTGCCGTCGGCAATAAATGCGCGTGCAAAATTCCGCTCGACAGCAGGATTACTTGGACTATAGTTACCTGAGCCAGCTACAGGAATAACGATTACTGCAGCCATGAAACTTCCGAACACCACACCGATTTTCTTCATAGGTGACCCTCCTGAGGGCCACCTTGCAAGAAAACGGCGCAAATCGGGTTACTCGCTGCAAATCGTTCTGTTTTCAGAACAGGAAAACAGATGGATACACTGACACAGCTTCAGCAGAACCGGCGAATCATCCACGATCTGACGTTGTCCACGCTGGCAAGAATCTCCTGCCCTTTTTCCCGGCTTACATATTTAGCTTCCTTGCGCGATATTTCTACCAACGTGTATGAGCATGCCGGCTTGGCCGCTGTCTACCCTCAGGCGGCCGTCCGTCAAGCTCTTGAGCTATGCCATCAGGAGGTTTTTGAGCGGATTCTAGAGATGCCTTTGCCGGCTCAGGAGGAAGACTTGCGCGCACACTTCCGCAGCCTGCCGAATGGCTCGCGCAATGCCGCGATGCAGTGGCGGAGGCTCGAATCCTACCGGGCGCTACTGCCGGCCGAGTCGCCGGAATACCTTAAAGAGCTCTTTTGCTCGAATGTCCGTGCAATTCTGGAGATTCTCGAGAAGGAGCCTTCAACGGAACGGGCAGTCGGGTAACCACGCCCACTACGCGACCCACGATTTCCGCATCGTCCGGAGTTTTCCAGGATTCCGGCATGCATCGCGAGAGTGGATGAGGCTGCATGGCCAGGCGCGCCCCTTCCTGCTGAAACCATCCGCAGCGATAACCGTCATGTAATTCAACGAAATACATGGGCCGGTCATATTCATTCGACCATTCGTTTTCCTGCAAGCGCCGCACAGACACATCGACAAGAACCACGCTGCCCGGCCGCAGAATGGGTTCCATGCGCCGGTCGCGCAATCCGATGCAGCCGTAGCAATGACGGTGCCCGTTTTCGCTGTTCAGGATGTTTTCGAGGCTTGCGGATTCCGCAGCGCAGCGAGCCAAGAACTCCGTGCACTCCGGCGAAAACTGCGTTGCGAGTTTCTCGGCACCTGAAAAACCGGGAGATGCCACGAGGTGCGTTTGCGGAGCGGTGAAAGAAATCGCATCGCCGAGGAATCGGTCGAGTGGTACGTCGTACCATCCCAGAATTTCCAGCGGATTCAAGTGATAAACCACGGCAAGCGCATAAAGTTTGTGAACGCTCGGTACGACTCCTCCATTTTCAATCTCGGCCAGGCGGCTGATGTGTACGGTGAATTGCGGTCGTGTGTGTACACGGGCCAGGGCGAGGCTGGCCCGCTCGACATCCCGGTAGGTCAAGCCGAGACGTTCGCGGCTCTGGCGGAGACGAAATCCAGGATTCATTGGGTAGTGCAACGTAACTTACCATGATGTTAATTATTCGGAACTAATTTATCTGAGAAAAACTGTGCGTTTCTTGCAACTGTTCTTTAGCATACATTGGAGGGGATTCGAGGGACTTTCGCCTCGCCGCTGATCTGTTTGAACCAAGATTTCACGAACTTAGCGGATTGATTCGCAACCAGTGCTCAGCGGCGGGCAAACAGGGAATCTGCTATTCTGCAAATGTTATGTCCTCTCCGGTCTTGCGCTATCGTCGCTCCGTCGCGATCCTGATTGTCATAATTCTCGGTTTCGCTGCGAGCTTTGCATCGTACGTCTTCGCGCAGCAAACCACTGCTCCTGCAAACGCGCCGAGCCCCGCGGCTAAAGCCAATGCTGCTGATTTTGCCCTCGCTGCCGATGAGGTGCTCGCGCAGATGAGTCAAATCACCGGCCTGCCTCTCCGCGCGCCGCTCAAGAAAAGCCTGCGCTCCCGGCAAGAGATTCACGCCCACATTATTCAGGAAATGAACGACGACAAGGACGCTGCCGAACGTTATGCGGGTGCTAGAAGCGCCGAAGCCTTCGGCTTGCTTCCCAAAGGGTTCGACCTCGATTCCTTCATGATAGATCTGCTCACCGAACAGATCGCCGGCCTCTACGACCCGAAAGCGCACGAGTTTTATGTCGCGGACTGGATTCCCGTCGACGACCAGCGCATGGTTATGGCCCACGAGCTGACCCATGCCCTTGAGGACCAGCACTTCCAAATTGAGGCGTGGGCCAAGGCTGCTCGCCCCAATGACGATGGCGAACTCGCGCGCGAGTCGGTCCTTGAAGGCAGCGCCATGGTGGCGATGGTGGAATATCTGCTCCAGGGTAGCGGGCGCTCTCTGCAAGATTTGCCGGATATAGACCCGGCCATGCTGATTGGCGATATGGCAGACACGCCCTTGTTGAAGAAGGCGCCGCCCTTTCTAAAGGACGCGCTGATTTTTCCCTATCTGGACGGCCTCACCTTTTCCGCCGCCATCCTCAAGCCCACCGGTTGGGAGGGCTTGTCTCGGATTTTCACCAAGCCGCCGGTTTCCACGCAACAGATCCTGCATCCGGCTCTGTATACGTCCGGAAAAGTTCCGGCGGCTGTCGCGCTGCCTTCGATGGAAAAAGCGTTGGGCGCTGATTGGATCAAGCTGGAAGAAAACGTAATGGGCGAATTCGGCTGGAAAGAAGTGCTGAAGCAATTTATCGGCGAGCCGCGAGCCAAGCCTCTATCGGCCGCCTGGGACGGTGATCGCTACGCCGTTTACGAGCAAAAGCAGACCAAGCACCTTTTGCTGATTACCCGCGAACGATTAGTCACTCAAGAGCAAGCAGAGCGTTTCCTCGGGCAATATTCCGAAGCGCTCGAGAAAAAGTACGACACGCGCAGCAATCTCTTTCGCAAGCCGGACTTCTTCTCGTTCGACACTCCGGATGGCGGCGTGTTCTTGCGCTGCTTTGAAACTGACTGCGTGACGCTCGAAGGCGGTGACCGCGCTCTGTTTCTGAGGCTCAACAAGGAACTGAACTGGCCAGCGGTGCCGGAGCCGCCTAAAGTATTGGAGAAAAGCGCCAAGGAAATTGCGAAACGCAGCCAGCCTTACCGATCAAATGAGCTGACCCTGGAGAATGGGCGCCTCAATGATTTTGCGTCCCGTGTTACGCCGCCCGTCGAAGGACAAGAAGGCTCAGGTCGTCCGCTCGCTTTGTCCCATCGGTGAAGTTCTGCAAGTCAGAAAGACATCCTGCGATTAAGGCGTCAGGGGCGGCGGCATAATGGCGCTGTGCGGCTTCCTTCACGCGCTTAACACCGTACTCCTCGGAAGCGGCGTTGCAGGCTTCGGTGAGTCCATCGGTGTAGATCAGCAAGGCGTCGCCGGAGCTTAGTGAGAGCTGGTGCACCGGAAAATGCGAATTGGTGAACATGCCTAGAGGCACTCCGGTTGCGCCCTCCGATTTCGCCCCGTTGCATCCGAGGTGAAGAACGGGCAAATGTCCCGCGCTGACGAATTCGACGGAACCATCATCAGTCGCGCGGCCCACGACTAAAGTCGCGAATTGCCCAGCAAGCGTGCTCTCCGAAAAAATACGGTTTGCGGCTTCAACCATTCGTTGGAGCGGAAGGTTAGCTCTAGCCAGGCTGCGAAACGTGGCGTGCAAATGGCTCATGAGCATGGAAGCGGCGACACCTTTCCCTGAGACATCACCAAAGAGGAAGAGTAATCCGCCATCGGTTTCGAATACGTCGCAATAATCGCCGCTGACCGGCCCAGCAGGCTCGTAGTGATAGCGGACTTGCCAGCCCGCGGCAGAGAGCTCGGGCGGAGGCAGTAACCCTTTTTGGATTTGCGCGGCGAGTTCAAGATCCGACTCCAAGGCGCGCTGTTCCTCGCGCGTGAGATGGTCCAGGCAAAAACGGACGAGAGGATCGTTTAGCAGACGCTCTTTTTCGACGGGGTCGTGACATGTTTCGCAGATCCCATAGGTGCCCTGGTCGATCCGAGACAGGGCGGCGTCCACTTCGCTGAGCAGATCAGATAGCGAAGCATCCGCCGAGGAATGCAGGGCAGACAGAAGACGTTCACGGCGTTGCTCCAGTTGGGAATGAAAATAGGCTTGTTCGGCCGTGGCCATGGAACCTCCTGCTTTAAGTTGCTGCTTTGCTGCTGAAGTTTCCATCCGATTTACTCCCTTGAATTGAGGGACACTGGAACGAATCCACCTGCACCGAGGGTGGCTTCAGGCGCTGCCATTGGTAGGGCAGGCGACACACGATTCAGCCTGATTCGATGCTCGAGCCTAGCGACGCGATTCAGAATTGATTGCTCAAGGGAGAGGCTGCGCGTGTTTGCCGCGGGGTCGAGTGAATTCATTTTATGGCGGCGAACCTTCGCGAGCGCGAGGCGGGCGAAGTCCAGCGCGCTTTCCAGCCGCTTTGCACGCCGTTCATAGTAAATTGCGAGTTGCACGCATGCGTAAATGCCTGTGGATTCATCGGAGGCGAGCTCGTGCCACAGTTTGGCGGCTTGTTCGTGTTCACCACGCCTTTTCGCCAGCAGGGCGAGTTCGCGGCGGGCTTGCCGGTCGTATTCCCGAGGCAGGCCAAGTCCTATGGCTTGCGTGCAAGTGGAGTGCGCTCGTTGTGAATTACCGCGCCGCTGCAAGTAACGCGAGAGCCCGAACAAGTCCAAGCTCTCCGCTTCGCTGCTAGCATCAGATCTCAGCAACGCATCGATTTTGCCCACGAGAGCCGCCAGACCGCGCAAATCCATCTGATTGTGGCGCACCACCGCGGCGAGCGGTTCCGCTGGGCCGCCACGCAAGTAGTCGAAGTAATGCTGCGGGATCAGCGCGGCCAGCACATCCTCCTCGCGATGCCAGCCTAGCTTGGCGGCGTCCAAAACGTGGCGTTCCAGTTCCACAAGTCGCACGGAGCCGAGTCGGAGCTTCCACAAGGCACGCGCAGGATGCAGCAGATCGAGATGGGCAGCTAATCGCGGCACGGCGATTGATCGTGTCATCGTGAAGCGGTTTTCGAGCAGCGGCCAATCGAACGATTTGCCATTGAAGGTGACCAGTACCGGCCGGTCGGCAAGGCGCGAGGCGACTTCGTGCAAGATTGCATGCTCTTCGCCAAAATCGCGCATGAAGAACTGTTCCACTTGTAGCGCGCCGGCGTCCCACCATGCTAGTCCTATCAAAAACGCGTATGTACCTGTGCCGCCGGCCAAACCTGTTGTTTCCGTATCGAGGAAAAGCCATTTCGAGGGATCGGCCAGCGCTGCCCGCGTGCGCCTGGAAAGCGCTTCGTCCCGCCCGTGCGACAGCAGATCGAGACTGACGTCGGAGACTTCGGAATATTCCGGCGACGAAAACCAGTTGCGCACCAAGACGTGCTGCCCGTATCGGTTTGTGGCGATTCCCGCGCCAAGCAGTCGCGACAACGAGTCCTCGGCATGTGGCGCGCGCAACAACTCTGCGCCGGATGGGCGCGGCCGAGTCGGCTTTAGAGCTGAAATTCTGGAAAATCGGTCGGTGAACGCTGCCATTACGCACACAGCCGATCGAGTATGGCTAGCGCAGCATCTTTCGTCCTCGGCGCCAAGTCGCCCGCCGGTCCCACGCAAGACGGGCATCCTTGATCGCATTCGCATGAGCGGATCAGTTCGCGCGTTTTCTGTACGAGCAAGTCATGCACGCGGAAAAGCGGCTCGGAAAAGCCTATGCCCCCTGGGTAAGCGTCGAAGAGGTACAAATTAGGCTCGAAGAATTCTTTCGCGTTCGCGCCAACCATTTCTTCCATGCGCGCTGGGGAGAAGGCTTCGACTGCCGTCGCATCCGGCGGACGTTCGCCGATCGCGGTGCCCAGGTCGCGTCCGTCGCACATCAGCAGCAGCGTCGCCACGGATTCCAACGCGTGTAGCAGGCCGAACATGCCGCTCTGCCGTTCGCTCACCGTAAATGGCAGCGACTCCAGCAGCGGCCGCTCAAGTGTGATCCAGTACGACGTCGTGTGCATTTCGTTTTCCGGCAGCTCCAGCTTTCCCGCGCCGACGTTTTCGTTGGTGAAAAATTTGATCTTCTTGAAGCCCACCACTTGCGAGCGCACCAGCACATCTCCATGCGAGTGAGAGGAGTCCGAGTCGCGTGCGGTCGCCGCAATCTCCAGCACACGCACCTGCGTGTAGCGGATGGCATCGGTGTAGTAATCCACATCCACGCGCTTTACGTAGGCCTTCCGCTCTTTGAAGTCGAGATGCTCCACGTGATACTGCTCGCCGCCGTGCAGATAAATAGCTTTTTCGTGAACGGTGGTTAGAGCGCTGGAGAAATCGACTTCTCCGATGACTTTCGGTTCGCCGGTGATGTCGATAATCACAAAGTTATCGCTGGTAACCGACCGCAAGCTGACCGTGTCGGCCGGATAAGCCTCATGCGTCCAGTGGTAATGCTCACCGGCCTGATGGAGAAACCCCGCCTCCGCGAGTCGCGCGCAAAGGTCCGGCACATCCACGTCGCCGAAGCGCTCTTCGGGCGCGATCGGCAGCTCAAAGGCCGCGCACTTCAGATGATTTACCAGGATTTCCAGATTATCCGGTTGGATGAACGCGTGCTCCGGCGTGCTGCCAAAAAAATAATCCGGGTTGCGCACCATAAATTGATCGAGCGGCGCGGAAGATGCCACCAGCACGGCACAGGAGCTGCCGCTACGGCGTCCCGCGCGCCCGGCCCGCTGCCAGGTTCCGGCAATTGTGCCTGGATATCCGGCCATCACGACGGCATCGAGCGAGCCGACATCGATGCCCAGCTCCAACGCGCTGGTCGAAACCACCCCGCGAATGCGTGCGTCGCGCAAGCCGCGCTCGATTTCCCGGCGCTCGTTCGGCAAATAGCCGCCGCGATAGCCGCGAATCGTTTCCGGTTTTCCGGGCCCGTGGGGATTAGCTTGCTGCAAATACGTCAGCAGCAGCTCAGTGTGGAGGCGCGAATTCGCGAACACAATTGTCTGCAGCTCATGTTTCAGGAATTCCTGCGCGACGCGCGCGGATTCGTTGATGTAGCTGCGGCGAATGCCCAGCGCGCGGTTCACTACCGGCGGATTGTAGAAAACGAACGTTTTCTCGGCGGCCGGTGCTCCATTGGCATTGAGCACTTCGACGTTTGCTTCGAGGAGTCGAGAGGCCAGTTCCCCCGGATTCGCGATTGTTGCCGACGAGCAGATGAACTGCGGCTCACGCCCGTAAAACCGCGCGATGCGCCGCAGCCTGCGCAGGACGTTGCACAAGTGGCTGCCGAAGACCCCGCGGTACGTGTGCAGCTCGTCGACAACGATGAAACGCAAATTCTCGAAGAGCCGCGTCCAGCGCGTGTGGTGCGGCAAAATCCCGGTGTGCAGCATGTCCGGATTTGTGAGCACTATGTGCCCCTTCTCCCGGATCGCTTTGCGCGCATCGCTGGGCGTGTCGCCGTCATACGTGAAAACGCCAAAGCGATTCTCGAGCCGCTGACTCAAGTCGTGCAGTTCGGCAAGTTGATCTTGGGCAAGCGCCTTGGTGGGAAACAGATAGAGCGCGCGGCTGTCCGAGCTTTCCAGGATCGCATTCAGGATTGGCAGGTTGTAGCAGAGCGTTTTCCCGGAAGCGGTTGGCGTAACGACGACAATGTTTTTCCCGCCGTGAACCGCTTCTGCAGCGGCAGCCTGATGGCTGTAAAGCTGGCGAATGCCTTTGCCGGCATAAGCCGTTCGCAGATCAGCGTGCGCCCAGGCAGGGAAGTCAACCCACTGCGCCTCGCGGGCGGGGAAGTGCCGAACGGCGGTGAGGATTTCGCCGTGAACATCGCGAGCCGCGAACGCGTCCAACACCTGGTGCACGCGAGTGATCGCTGTCGATTCGCGCGACGAGGCAAGGCCATCGGACGCGATATTCGACGTGCCTGCCCTGCGAACCGCCAACGACTCTGACATATGAGGCCCTCCCATGCATTCGCCTTTTATTCGCCAAAGGCTAGCACGCGGCTTTTGCATGCGCAACAGTGTTCTCGCGTAATTTTTCTTAACGGGAAAGCAGAATTAAGATGCTGGCGGGTCCTCTACTTCTTGGCCGCACGATAAAGAATCACGCGAACCTTCTCCAGCGTGATCAGGCCGCCCTCGACCATGCTGTCCAAGCGGGGCAAAACCTGCTCAATGCGTTCCGTCGCCTCCACAATTTCGAGAATGATTGGCAAGTCCTGAGACAGCCGCAGAAGTTTATCCGTGTGATAGACGCTCGACCCGCCATAGCCCGCCACCCCGCGCAGCACGGTTACGCCAGAAAATCCTTCTTTGCGCAGCATCTCCACAATCGCTTCATACAGCGGCTTGCCGTGCCACTTGTCCGATTCCCCAATATGGATGCGCATCAATGTGCGCTCGCCTTCAAATTTCTCGTGCGGCATCTCGATGCTCCTAGAACCTGTTCGCCAGCCGAATTCCGGCAACCGACAGCAGCAACCCAATCACGACGCTAGCAGCGACATACGTCGTCGCTGGAAGCCACTCGCCGTCTTCCAGCATCTTCGCGGTCTCCCAGCCAAAGCTGGAGAAAGTCGTGTAGCCGCCGAAAAACCCCACCGCAATCGCGACGCGCCAGTCTGGAGAGATCACCAGCCGATTCAGTGTGAATTGCCCAATCAAGCCGAGTAAAAAACATCCGCTCAGATTAATGAGCAGCGTGCCATACGGAAAAGTTCCGCCCACGCGTACTTGTACCAACCCCTGTAGCCCGTAACGGGCCAATGTGCCCAGGGCACCAAACAGCGCAATTAAGACAAGCCGCAACTCAGCTCCAATCCGTCGCCCCGGGGCAAAGCAAAAAACTCCTGGCGCCGCCCGGCAACCAGGAGTCATCAGTTCCAACATGCGCGCTGGAACGGTTGTGGCGAACTCCATCGCCTTGAATTGTTTACCGCGCCGATAGTCTAGCCGCGCCCCGCCAACGAAACAATAGCGTCAAGGATCACCGTGGGACAGCCATTTCTGGCTGTCCTCATTTCCCATTGTCAGTAGTGAAAGCGGTAGCGCACCTGCGCAAAAATCTCCCGCGGATTCAAGAAATGCGTGCCGCCAAACGTGAAGCTGTTATCCAGCAACACGCGACGATTGGCCACGTTCGTCGTCCCAACCGATGCCGAGAATTTTTCTCCAAAATCCTTGCCGAGCGTCAGATCAAGTGTTGTGTGGCCGGGCAGATGGTCGGGCGGAGGATTCCCGTTGGCAAATCCCGACCCGTAGTACACGTCGGTCGACACGTAGCTGCGGCGCGGCAGATTCAAAGTGCCTCCGAAATGCAAGGTGTTCCTCTGATCGTGGTCGAGAAGAAAAAAACCGCCTGGCGGCGAGAAATCTGTCAGTCCGCCACTCACGGCACCGAAGCCTTTGGCAACCTGGTTCGAGTAGGTCAGGTAGACTTGCCCGCGATTCTTTATCTTCGGAGACCGGAGGGTGAGTTCCCAACCTACGATGCGCGCTCCGTCTATAGTGACCGGAAAAAAAATGTCAGAGTTTCCGACATTGCTGTGGTCAAAGTAATTTTTCGCGCGCGTCTTGAACGTATCTGCATCAATTGTCCAGCCACGCAACGGGATGGTGACGCCAAATTGTGATTCCTCATCCCGTTCTCCACGCAGCGGAATGAAGCTGAGATTTTGGCTATTCACGAATTGCACTACGGGACCCGACGCCGTAAGCAGCGGCGGCGCTTGATAGAAGTGCCCGTAAAACGCCCGAAATGTCCAATTCAAGCGCGGCACGCGTACGGCTACGCCGAACCGCGGGCTCGTGGCGTTTTCGACCAAATGCCCGGAAAAATGTGTTTGGCGAACGCCTGCATTCAACGTCAGCCATGACGTTGCGCGAAATTGCTCTTCCGCAAATAGCGCCACCAAGCTTCCCGTCTCATTCGCCGGCGTGCGGAAGTTGGGATTGCTCGCGTCGTTGAAGATCACCCCGAGCAGTTCGTCGTCCTGCTGGCCAAAGCCATAAATTCCGGTCCTAGCATTATTACGTCCCTCGACGTACACGAGCGTTGCCTGCCCGCCTGCATATTTCGACGCGCGATTATCCGTGGTCGCTGTCGGAAAATCGTGCGGGTCGCTCTCAAAATCTGCGCGATTGAAATGATAAAAAGGAGCAGCCGTCACCAGCAGCCCGGGATTAAACGTGTGTTGCCATGAAAATGCGACAAACGCGTCACTCTCTCGGTTGACGTCGCGGAAAAAATCACCTGGCGCATTGTTCGGATTATTGGGATCGAAGGGCACCTGGTAGAAATCGCGCCGCAGCGAAGTTACCAGCCTCAATTGATCCTGCGAGTCCAGGTTGTAAATCAGCGACCCAAAGCCACTGTACCCATTCGCCGCATCATGGATCACCGCGGATGTCGGTGTTTCTAGTCCCAGATTTGTGCGGTTTCCGCTGGCGCTTGCGTAATACGCGAAGCGGCTCGTATGTCCGCCAAAATTGACCTGATCATCCGTCTGATAAAAATTGCCAAAGCCCAAAACCAGCTCGCCGTCATTATTGCGTTCGAAACCAGTCCGCGGTGCGACGTTGAATACTCCGTACGTGCGATCGCCGAAATCCGCCGCATAGCTCCCTCGCTGCACTTCCAGCGTATCTATATCCTTGGGGTCGATCTGCGGCCCGAGGTTGCTCGCAATGTTCGTATTCGGAATGGGCACGCCGTCGATAAGCCAGCTGACCTGGTGCCCGCCCCGCACGTGCAACTGGTCGTGCGTCACATACGCCCCCGGCACGTAGTTGGTAATCATCGCCACGCTGTTGGCCCGCGTAGCTCCCGGCGTTTGCGCAATCTCCTGTCGGCTCACCACGTCCGTCGGCGTAACGGATTCTGTTTGAGCTGGCGCCGAGTCCGCCGACACCGTTACCGACTGCGCCTGCGTAGGCAGCCTCAACTCAAAATGCAAAATAGGCGCCGCGCCCGACAACACCCCAAGGCCTTGTTCTTGCGTCGCAAATCCCGCTTGCGACACCGTCACGGTATATTCGCCCACCGGCACAGCATCAAAGTGAAACTGTCCCTCGCCATCCGTCCGCACCGTCTGCGTGTAATCCGATGTTTTCGCCTTCAAGATGACCGTGGCATCCGCCACCGGCCGATGCTGCGGATCGTGCACAATCCCGCGCACGGTCCCAAAAATTGTCGCTAGCACAGGCACACTCAGAAAAAGCAAAGCAGCAAGCAACTTCAAAACGCCTCGCATTAGTTTTCTCCAAAGTAGCAAGAGCGCGACGTAGCGTCGCGGCATGAGCCGATCAGATTGAATGGGAGACAGCGACTCCTACTATGCGTGCGCGAAGCGAGGCGGAGGAAAAACCGGCTCGAGGGACCGGGGAATCTCAAGGGACTGCAAAGTGTCGGCAGCGCCGGTAACCGCAATGGGGGCCGAAGTGGAAGCCATGTCCGGCAGCACAAACGCGACCGCGGTGACCAGCGGTTTTTCAGATCCCTGGCAGCAAGACATCGAGCAGTTCATCATTTCGCCGATGTCATGCCCGCAATCCATCTCGGAGTGCGGCGAAGCTTGGCTTTTCTGGTGATGATGCTGCGCGATCGGGCAGTAGTCCCCTGTGCAGCAGCTCATCGCGTGCGCTGACCACGCAGCGCCCGCCAACGGGGCGTACAAAGCCACAGCCGCAAACAAGCATACCCATGCGGCCACGATTCTTTTACGCTGCAGGCTCGAGGCGATCACGTTTCCTGTTCTCTAGGACGTAGGATACGGCAAAACGGCGCTCGCTGCCCATCCAATATGTCTTGCGTTGGTATAACCAAGCCTCGCCTCGCCGACCGCTGCGCCTTGACTTCCCGCCACTTCGCATCGCAGACTTTCGTCATGGCACAAACCTATTTGCTCTTTGATTTGGGGTCGGACGAAGAAAAAGTTCAGCAGGCCCGCCACAAACTCGAAAACTGGAAGCAAGCCTTCCGCCTCGACAAGAAGCTCCAGTACAAACTCGAGCGCGAGCAAGCTCCGTCGTCGGATCCAGCAGCCGCGAAGTCCGAAGCAGCAGCAAACCCCGAGCCAGAGCCGGCAAAAGCGGCAAAGTCCAAGGCTGCTAAGGGAGAATCAAAGCCCAAAGCCAAGTCCAACGACGCCTCAGCCGCACCCGAAAACCATGGTCCCGTAAAGCTACTCGTCCGCCTCTATTTTTCCGGTCACGAAAAACTCTCCGAGCAGCGCTGGCTTGACCGCATCCCTGCTGAAGAGCCGTTCAAGAGCGCCTCGCCCAAAATCATTCGCGAAAGCGAACCCGATTTCGCCGACACCCTAAAGCAGTTTGACACCCTCGAGTGAAGCCAATGGTCACTGGCAGTCCCTGAGAATCTGGGCGTGAATCCAGCGAAATCCCGAAGTCCTTTCCGGCACCTCACGCATCTTTTCGATATAATAAGAGTTCCACCGGCGAGCATCTCCACTCCATCGCGAGGGCCACTGAATGGCGGTACAAACGCGCACAAAGATAGCCAAGCTCGATGCCGATAAGTTTCACGGCCTCGACCGCGAAGCGCTCATTCGCATCTATCGCACGATGTTTCTTTCCCGCCGCCTGGACGACCGCGAAATTCAACTCAAGCGCCAAAACAAAATTTACTTCCAGATTTCCAGCGCCGGCCACGAAGCCGTCACCGCCGCCATGGGCCTTCTTTTACGCCCCGGCGTCGACTGGCTCTATCCCTACTATCGCGACCGCGCGCTCTGCTTGATGCTCGGCGTCACGCCGCTCGACACTTTGCTCCAGGCTGTCGGCGCAAAAGACGACCCCGCCTCCGGTGGACGCCAGATGCCTTCGCACTGGGGCCATGCCAAGTGGAACATCGTCTCGAAATCGTCCTGCACCGGAACGCAGTTTGTCCAAGCCGTAGGCGCCGCCGAGGCCGCGCTGTATTACCAGGATCGGCCCAAAGCGCTCGCGCAAGCTAAGAAAGCTCCGCTCGGGCAATACGTTAGTCATGATGCCAATGAGATTGTCTACGTTTCCGCCGGTGACGGTGCCACCAGTGAAGGCGAGTTTTGGGAATCGCTCAACGCCGCCTGCGCGAAGAAATTGCCGCTTCTCTATCTCATCGAAGACAACGGCTACGCGATTTCCGTCCCCGTGGAAGTCCAGACTGCCGGCGGCAACATTTCAAAGTTAGTCCGCGATTTTCCGGGCCTGCACGTCGCCGAGTTCGATGGCACCGATCCGCTCGAAAGCTACGCTATTGGCAAAGAAGCGGTCGACTACGTGCGCCAACGCCGCGGCCCCGCGCTGCTTCACGCGCACGTCATTCGGCCCTACTCGCATTCGCTTTCTGACGACGAAAAACTTTACAAGACCGCCGAGGAACGCGAAGAAGAGGCGCACCGCGACCCGCTCTCCAAGTTTTCTCTCTTCCTCGTTCGCGAAGGCTTGCTTGACCAGAAGCAAATCGAAGCGCTCGAAGCCGATGTCGATCGCGAAGTCCGCGACGCCGCCGACGAAGCCCTCGCCGCCGAACCACCGTCGGTCGACTCGATCATGGTCAACGTCTACTCGCCCGACGTCGACCCTACTTCACCCGCTTTCGCAGCCCAGCCGCAATTTCACGGCGCCCCTAAGACAATGGTCGAGATGGTGGCCGCCACGCTCTCCGACGAAATGGCACGCGATGAGCGCATCACGGTCTTTGGCGAAGACGTAGCGGACGCCAGCCGCGATGAAAATCTGAAACACGTCAAAGGCAAAGGCGGCGTCTTCAAAGCCACATCCGGCCTGCAAAGAAAGTTCGGCCACGACCGCGTTTTCAATACGCCGCTCGCCGAGGCCAGCATTGTTGGCCGGGCCATCGGCATGGCCACGCGTGGACTGAAGCCCGTCGCCGAAATCCAATTCTTTGACTACATCTGGCCCGCCATGATGCAGATTCGCGACGAGCTCTGCGTGCTGCGCTGGCGGTCCAATGGCAATTTCAAATGTCCCGCGGTGCTCCGCGTCGCCATCGGCGGCTATCTTACCGGCGGCGGCATTTATCACAGCCAAAGCGGCGAATCTATCTTCACGCACTGTCCCGGCCTGCGCGTCGTGATGCCTTCCACGGCGCTCGATGTCGCCGGACTTCTGCGCACGGCAGTCCGCTGCGACGACCCGGTGATGTTCCTCGAGCACAAACATCTTTATCGCCAGCCGTACAATCGCTCCGAATATCCCGGTCCCGATTACACCGTTCCGTTCGGCAAAGCGCGTTTGGTCAAAGAAGGCAGCGAAGTAAGCATCGTTACCTTCGGCGCCATCGTGCATCGCGCCGAGGTCGCCGCAGCGCAGCTTGAGCGCGAAGGTGTCTCCGTCGAAATCATCGACCTCCGCTCGCTCTCTCCCTATGATTGGGACGCCATTGCAGCCACGGTGCGCAAAAATCATCGCGTAATCGTCGCCTATGAAGACATGTTGAGCTGGGGTTTCGGTGCGGAAATCGCCGCCCGCATCGCCGACGAGCTCTTTGAAGAGCTAGACGCCCCGGTAAAGCGCGTAGCCGCCATGGACACCTTCTGCGCCTACCAGCCAAAATTAGAGGACGTTATCCTGCCTCAAACCGAGCACATAGTATCCGCAGTCAAACAACTCCTCGAATACTAATGCACCTAGACCTGTGGCTCGGGTCCTGTGTCTGGACCTGAGGCTTTTTCCCAAACACGAGCAACACGAGCAAAATGTAATCCGCAGTCTGAATTCTATATATCCGGAAACTTTATTTGCCATCAATTCGTATCAATAAGTAGAATAAGGCCTGTGGAGGTGACTCATGGTCTGCGCAAATTGCCAGAAGCAAATCGCGGAGGGCTCGAATTTCTGTTACAACTGCGGCACCAAGCAGCCGGTTTCCGGCACTGCCGCTGCGTACACCGCCGACTGCGCCCCCAAAAAGCGCCTGGTGCGCTCCACAAATGACAAAAAAATCGCAGGCGTAGCCGCGGGTCTGGCCGACTACTTCGATCTAGATCCCACAATTATTCGTCTAGTGTGGCTCCTGGCTGCACTCTTCGCGGGGACGGGTGTGCTCGCCTACATCATCCTCTGGATCGCCCTGCCCCCGGGCCCCACGGGTGTAGCGCGAACGTCCTCTGTTCCATCAGCCCCCGTAACGTCGTAGTTTGGAGCGCGGCGTCGTCTTGACCCAAGCCTAAGTTTTGAACGCCGCTGTTGTCGGCGCGTCTAGTCTCAATGTCGGCTGTTCACTCGCTCTGAGCGTACAAGTCTCAGGGTTCTTAACTGGTCCAAACTAAACTTCGCCGATCCTACTTCTTTGGCGGTCGCGGCGCTCGGGCTCTACCTCCACCCTCAAACAAGGGGTGATCCAGCGAAATCAATCCCGCTCCAATCGTCGCCAGCGCAAAACAACCCGCGGCCAGGGTCAGCGGAAATTGATAATCATTGACCGCCAAATACCCATGCGTGCTGTGCACCTTCCAAATTGCCACGCACATCTCAATCGTCAGCAGCAGCGCGGCCGCCCGCGTGAATAATCCGAGCAGCAGCAGCCCGCCCCCAAACGTCTCGATCACGCCGGCAATGTACACAAAATATCCCGGCAACCCGTGTTCCACAAAAAATCCCCGCATCTGCCCTCCGCCGCGCAAATGCGCCAGCTTAGGATATCCATGCGAGATGAAAATAATCCCCAATGCAACGCGAAGCACCAACAGTCCCACAGGTCGAAGCGAATCCAGAAATCTCACTCGTGTCTCCTAGCATTTTCTGAGTGTAGTCGCTCAACTCCGCCTCTGAGCGCCGGAGGTGCGCCACAGGTTAGCCCAGTGGGTAAGCGCTGGGTATGGTTTGCGCAAGTATCCGGAGCGCCGTAGGTGCGGCACATATTTCTGCCTATTCTTAGTCGTCCTCCGCCGAATTCCGCGCATTGTAACAGAAAACTTCTTCGACGCTTCCTCCGGCCATACCCAGAGAATCGGTTACAATCATCTGTCGCGCCGAAAAAATCAAACGCATGAACGCCTTATCACCCTTAGTGTCATTCAACCGCCTTGAGGCCTGCCCATGAAGCGCAAGCTTCTAGTCGCGGTGCCCCTTCTGTGTTTGGTCGGAGTCGCTGCCTGGTTCTTCCGCCCCAAGCACGAATATCTCGGCGACGCTTATATCAGCGAGCGCAGTGTCACGCTGTGGAGCAGCGTCGCCCAAGTCCGCGAGCCCATCGATACGCTGCACTATGGCGATCGCGTTGACGTCATGTCCCGCCGCAACGATAGCGTCAAGGTCCGTACCGTCAGCGGCGTAATCGGCTGGGTCGACAGCAGGCTACTACTCGAACCTGCGCTCTGGCAGCGCAGCGTAAAGCTCCTCAACTCCGCGAAAGCCATGCTCGTCCAGGCACGCGGCCGTACCAAAGTACAGACCAATCTCCGCGTCGAGCCCGGACGCACAGCGCCCCGTTTGTACCAGTTCGGGCGCGGCGTTCCCCTGGAAATCGTCGCGCGTGCCGTTGCCGATTGGGTGCAAGTCGGCGATGAGCGCGAGAATCCCCGTGAGAATCCGAATGACGCGCACGAAAAGAAAGAGGATTGGTTTCTGGTTTGCGGCTTAGCTACTCGCCCGCCCGGCGAAGCCTCCGCCCGCAGCTCCGAATCCAACACCACCACGCAGCCGGGCGATCAGACCGTCCCTATCGCCGGGTGGGTCGTGGCCCGCTTCGTCGAGCTGGATTTGCCTGACCCGGTCCGCGAAGGTATGGCTTCCGCGAACGTGCGCCCGATTGCCTGGTTCGAGCTAAACCGCGTGGCCAGTCCCTCCGGAGACAAGCCCCAATATTTAGTTGCAGGAACGCGCAGCGGCGAAGGGCAAGCCTGCGATTTCACCACACTCCGCGTTTACACATGGAACCCGAAGCGCACCCGCTACGAAACCGCCTTCATCGAAAACAATTTGTGCGGCCAAATGCCCATTCGCGTCGACAAAGGACCGAAGGGCGAGCCCGAGTTCCGCTTTCGCCAAATCGAAGGCGCGAAAGAAGAGCGCGTGTACCGCCTGATGCAAACCGTCGTGCGCCGCGTCCGCGAACCGGGCGACGTCCCTCGAAGACCGCGTGCCACGAGTTCAGCAAAGGCTTTAAAGCGCTAGTGAACACCGCGGCATATTGCAACTCGCCGACGCGCGCCAGACGTCTGCTTCCCGCTTTACTTTTCGCAGCGATGGTCTCCGGCTGCTCCCATCCCACGCAAACCGTTGCCGCTCAGCAACCGCCTCCGCCGCCCTTCGAGTATGTCGACACCTGGGGTTCCCACGGCGACGGCCCCGGTCAATTCGACAAGCCCATTGCCATGGCCAGCGACGGCGAATCCATTATCTATATTGCCGACGCCGCCACCGGCTTCATCCACAAATTTTCGCCCAGTGGCGAGCCGCGCCTCTCGTTTCAAGACGATCGCACCAATATGCATGCCGTGGACCTTGCCGTAGACGCTGGAGCGGCCATCTACGTGGCCGACGGCCGCCTCGGCACCGTGGCCATTTTCTTTTCCGACGGGATGCGCCATCGTGAATTGCGCACAGGGACGCCGTCTGCGGTCCGCGAATCCATGCACATCGCCGTCGATGCCTACGGCACAATCTATGTCACTGCCAAACATCCCTTCGGCCTCCACAAATTTAGCCCGGCGCTTCGTCCGGCCGGATCATGGGGAGGTTCCGCGGCAAAACTGGGGAGGGCCGCGCCAAAAGAAGCTCCAATTGGCGCTCAGATCGACAATCCATCAGCTCTCGCCGTCGGTCCTGACGGTTTGATCTATCTCACGGAATCAGCGCAACCGCAAATCAAGATCTATGACGACACGGGGGCACCGCAGCGTACGCTTTCCGTGCCCGCTGACGCCACCGATGCGCAGCTCACTGGCGTCGCGGTGAACCACAAGTTCATTTTCGCAGTCAGCGCAACCCATGCCTCCGTTTACGTCTGGTCGCTCGACGGTTCTTACCGGCTCACGCAGGATCTGTCCGCCTGGGTCCCCGGCGCAGGCTCCGTCATCGTGCGCAAAATTGTCGTCACGCCCGCCGGTGATTTGTTGCTCCTCGACACCGCAGCCGCCCGCGTTTTCAGATTCCGCTTACACCTGTAGAATCCAGGTACTCACGGAGACCCGCCTAATGATGCTGCACATCAGTGAAGCCGAGGTTCAGCAGGTTCTCACCATGCCGATGGCTCTCGAGGCTGTCGAAGAGATTTCGCACAAGCAAGCGACCCGCGAAGTCGTCAATCATCCCCGTCGCCGCTTCGAGCTGCCCTCTGGCGGGTTTTTCCATTACATGGCCGCCGCGGATTTCACCGCCGGCTTCCTGGCCATGAAGCAGTACACCTTCGTCCGCGGCAAAATGCGCTTTCTGGTTCCGCTCTACGAGATTGCGAGCGGCGATCTGGTCGCCATGATTGAAGCCGACTACATGGGGCAATTGCGCACCGGCGCCGCTTCCGGAGTAGCAACAAAATATCTGGCGCGCCGCGATGCATCCGTCGCGGCCATCATCGGAACCGGTGGACAAGCCAGGACGCAACTCGAAGCAATCGCCGCAGTGCGCAAACTTTCCTCCGCTCGCGTATATGGCCGCAATGCCGACCGTCGCAACCAGTTCGCGAAAGAAATGTCGCAGCGAATTGGCATTCCGGTAGAACCTGTCAGCTCTTCCTCAGAAGCGGCGCGGGACGCGCACATCATCTGTACCGCAACGACTGCCTCCCAACCCGTGCTCCACGGTCCGGACCTTGCCTCTGGAGTGCACATCAACGCAATCGGCGCGAACCATGCCCATAAACGCGAACTCGATGACGAAGCCGTTGCCTCTGCCGACGTGATCGTGGTCGATTCCATCGAGCAGTCCCGGCAGGAAGCCGGCGACCTCATCATCGCTTTCAAGGGAGATGAAATCTGTTGGACGGGTGTGAAGAAATTATCCGACGTGGTAGCAGGGAGAGTCAGCGGCCGAACCAGCGACACCGAAGTGACGCTCTTCAAATCGAACGGAATCGCCGCCTGGGATCTAGCCGTAGCGATGCGTGTCTATGACCTAGCTCGCGAAAAAGGCCTTGGCAGGCCGCTGCCATTCTGGTCTGAATAATTTTCGGCAGGGCGTCGAATTGTTGGGACGCGATTTAGCGCGTCCGTTGTAGCAGCCGGGCTTCAGCCCGGCTTGCGAGCAACCCGAGCGCTCCTGGATTTTGTGCTGAACCTACAGAGATGAGCGAGCACGCTGTCAATTAGGATCCTTGCAAATCTTCCGGCGCAACGTCTCATGCAACCGCGCCTGCACTTCCACCGGATAATCCACTAAATCCGAATCGTAGTACAACCTAACAGTGAGCCTCGTCTGCTGCACCAAAATGGTGCAGTCCCGGCACGTCTTCAGGTGCAGCTCTATCTCCTCAACGATCGTGGCTTCCAGATCGCCGTCGATATAGCTCGAAACCCGCCGAATTACGCTCGCGCAGTTCAACGCTTTCCATCCTGACGAAACCGAGTATTTAGTTTCTGGCGCAGTTTGAGTCGCGCACGCAACAGCCGTGACTTCACTGCCGCTTCGGAAATTCCCACCGCCTCCGCTGTGTCCTGCGTAGAAAGCCCTTCGACGTCTCGCAACAGAAACACTATCCGGAAATCCGGCGGCAGCTCCTCAATCACGCCGCGCAAAATATCGCGCATCTCCGTTTGCGCAAAGCGCTGTTCCGGGCTCGGCCCCCAATCCTCGATTTGCTGTGGAATAAAATCATCCTCGCTCTCAATCGGCTCGTCCAGCGAGAATTGATTCGGGCGGCGCTTGCGCAAGCGCATCAGCGCTTCATTCGCCGCGATTCGAACCAGCCACGTGTAAAAGCGCGAATCCTCCTGAAATCTATCCAGGTGCGAATACGCTTTCATAAACGCGTCCTGCATCGCGTCTTCCGCGTCTTCGTTGTTACGCGTGATGTTCATGGTGAGGCGGAAGATTTTTTTTTCGTAGCGATTTACAAGCTCTTCAAAAGCGGCGGCATCGCCCGCTTTCGCGGCGGCGACAAGCAGATGCTCGTCTTCACGGACTACGTTGGAAGGAAGCCGATGTGGGTTCGAGGTGCTCAAGGTAGGCGCTTTCGCAAGGTGTGCGAGTAACCCCGGTTGGATGCTGTGCAGAGCTAAAGTAGCACAATACAATGCCATACCTCGAAACTCCCATACTTGGATGACCTGACCACGGTCCGCGATTCAACTTCTTCGCCTGCGATTCCACCCCTCAACCCGCACAGTCTCGCGATTCGAACCGCCCCGGTCATACCGCCCTGGGGAAGTTGCAATTTGCGCAGCAGCCTCCAACCATCTGCGCCACGCAAGCCGCGGAACGGGTTAAGCTAGTGGGAAATGCGGACGCTCCCCGATCACCTTCGAAAAGGGATGAAGCTGATAATTATCGGCTGCCATCCGACGGAATCCTCCGTGCGTGTCGGGCACTATTATGCCGGGCGCGATAACGAATTTTGGCCCATCATTTTCGAAAGCGGTGTAGTCCCCGAACCATTTGACTATCGGGACGATAAGCGTGTGATCGAGTTTGGTATTGGCCTGACCGATCTGGTGAAACGTCCCTCGAAAACGGCCTCGGACATCACGCGTGAGGATTTCGCCGAAGGACGCATCGTGCTCTCGCAAAAGCTGGAAGAGTTTGCGCCGCGGGTGGTGGCGTTCAATGGAAAGACGACGTACGAATTGTTCGCACAGAGAAAATGCAAATTCGGATTGCAGAAGGAATCGCTGTATGGTGCCCGCGTCTACGTCCTGCCGGCGACGCCGGGTCCGCAGATGAAAACCAAAAATGAAAAGCTGCAACACTTCCGCAAACTGGCGCAACTGGTGAAGCGCGTGGAGAACGAGCGCGCGAGCAGCACTCACGTGATGGAGCCGGCGTGAGCACGTCGGCGCAAGCGGGTCACGAAAATGGCGCCGTCCTGGAAAAGCGCGAAGGCCGCGTCGCCACCTTGATTTTCAACCGGCCGGAGCGCATGAATGCGCTGAATGCGGATTTGGTTTTGGCCCTGAACGATGCGCTGACGCGAGTCGAAGCGGATCCGGAAATCAACGTGGTGGTGCTGGCGGGGGCGGGCCGGGCATTTTGCGCCGGCGGCGATTTGGCCGTGATCGGGAAAGGGCGCCAGGAAAATAATATCATCGAGCTGCAGCCGATTCTGCGCGCGGGAATGCAAGTGGTGCTGAAGATTCGCACGATGCGGCAGCCGGTGATCGCCGCTGTGCATGGCGCGGCAGCGGGCGCTGGAATGAACATTGCCTTGGCCTCGGATATTCGCGTTGCTGCGGAGGATGCGATGTTTGGGCAGAATTTTGCGAAGGTGGGATTGTTCCCGGATTACGGTGGGACATTTTTTCTGCCGCAGTTGGTGGGCCCCGCGAAAGCGGCGGAACTCTTTTACACCGGCGAGATGATTGATGCTGCGGAGGCGCTGCGGATCGGGATTGTGAATCGCGTCGTGCCGCTGGCGCAGCTCGAAACAGAGGCGCACACTTTGGCGCGCAAGATCGCCCACGGGCCCGCGATTGCCATTCGCGCAATCAAGGAAACTTTGTTCGGCCGCGACAAAGAGGAACTAGCCAAGCTGCTGAATCTGGAAGTCGAGCAGCAGATGAAGTGTTTTTACTCCGAAGATTGCGGAGAGGGCATTCGCGCATTTTTCGAAAAGCGCGCGCCAAAATTCCAAGGCAAATAGGGCTTCAGTTTTTCCTGGCAGTTTCCGCCAGTCGCAATTCCAGCCATTACGCATTCCAGCCTATAATTAAGTCGAGGCATTGTTCATGAACGATCTTGAAATTACGCCGGCGGAAGCGAAGCAGCGGCTGGGCCGCGGCGACGGCGTCCTGCTTGTCGACGTGCGCGAGCCATGGGAGTTTGATATTTGCCGTATTGAAGGCGCGAAGCTGATTCCCATGGGCACGGTTCCTGCGAATTTGCAGGCGCTGGATACGGATGACGAAGTGATTTGTTATTGCCATCACGGCATGCGTAGCCTCGACGTGGCGGTTTGGCTGCGCGGTCAAGGTGTTGAGCGCGCGAAATCGCTGGCTGGCGGCATCGATCGCTGGTCCTCGGAGATTGATCCGAGCGTTCCGCGATATTAGTGGGCGCGAAGGCACTGACCACGCGGGGCGGCTATTCGTGCTTCAGAGTGAAGCCCTGCAGCAACTGATGTCGCGTATCCCTCGCACTTATGGCAACTGAGATCAAAACTATTGCAGTGATTGGCGCTGGCGATGACGGCCGCGAGTTTGCATGCGCCGCATTGCGTGCTGGTTACCGCACGGTCCTCGAGGATGTGTCCGATAGCAGGCTCGAGCAGGCGATTGCTTGGATTGCGAATGTTGATGCCCATGTGTCTTCGCGTCTTGTTCTTGCGCGCACCGTCGAGGCTGCGGTTCGCGAGGCGGATCTGATCATCGAAGCTGTAACGGAAGAGACGGAGATGAAGATTGAGATGTTCACCATCTTCGACAAATTCGCGAAGCCGGAGGCTGTTTTTGCGAGCTGTTCGCGTTCGGTACCCATTGCCGAGCTGGCATCGGTGACGTTTTGCCCGGAGCGCTGCATCGGTATGCGTCTCGGTTCCGTTGCAGGTCATGCGGATGCGCTCGAGTTGGTCCGGACTCCGCAGACTTCCGAGCAAACCATTGCAAGATGCCGGGAGGTTTGCCGGCGAATGGGCAAAGAAGTTGCCCTCGTTGCGGAGTCTGTTGTGCTTCCTGAGATTTCGCAGGGTGCATAGATGAGCCAGCAGAGCATTAAGCAAATGCCGTCAAAGATTGTGATCCTGCAGGGCGACCTGACAGAGATGGATACGGATGCGATTGTGAACGCCGCGAACAACGATCTAGTTCTAGGTGTTGGAGTGGCGGGCGCGATTCGTCGCAAGGGCGGCGATGCGATCCAGCGGGAGTGCGACGCGATTGGCAGCATCCCCATCGGATTTGCGGCGATCACCGGCGGCGGAAGCTTAAAAGCCAAGTATGTGATTCACGCAGCGAGCATGGGACTGGGCAGCCTGACCACGGCGGAGACCTTGCGTGGCTCGACGGCACATGCCCTGCGGCTTGCCGCGGAGCGCGGACTGAAGACGATCGCGTTCCCGGCGGTTGGCACCGGAATCGCGGGATTCCCGATGCAGGAATGCGCGGAGATCATGCTGCACGAGGCCGCAGAGCACTTGCGGAACGGGAGTTCACTGGGAACCATTTATTTTGTCCTGTTTGATGAACAGGCCACCGGCGTTTTCGAGCGCACCTGGAAGCGGCTGCAAGCATAGGAATTCCGTCACTGTCCTCTGAACAGCGCAGCGCGTTGGCAGAAGGTACCCCCTCTCAACGGCGGTCACAGCGCCTGCGCATTTTGGTAGCTCCGATTAGCCTACGAAGAGTTCCTGGGTCGGGTTAATTTGTTCAGAGCGAAAGATTTGAAGTTGTCTACGGCTGCCGCTCGAACTGGTTTACTGACGGCGATACCAATTTCAGACATCGGTATCTGGTCCGCAATCTCACATGCGATTACCGAAGCACCGCTATATTTGACGGCAGACGCGGGCAGAATAGCGATCCCCATGTGCGAATCGACGAGTGCGATCAGCGTGGGGATCTCTGCTGCGGTCTGGGAAACATTGGGAACAATCCCGGTATCGCGAAGCATCCCAAAGATCCGATCGTGGAACCCTGGGGCATAGGCACGCTCATACATCACGAAGTCCTCACCCGACACTTCGCGTAGGCGTACCCTTTTCTTTTTTGCGAGTTTGTGGGACGAGGGCACCACGAGGACGAACGGTTCGCGATGCACGGTGACAACATTGAGGGCCGGATGGTCGCCAATTGGCAAACGAAGAAATCCAATGTCGAGCGACCCACTCTCCAACGCCTGTACCTGATCCGCCGTAAGAATATTGCGCAAAGAGCACTCTACTTCGGGATTCAACTCTCTAAACTGACGAATGATATTCGGAACAATCTCACTTGCCGCAGTTGAAACGAAGCCGATCCGCAAGAGTCCCAGTTTCCCATTGGCAGCCAGCCTCGCCCTGCGAATCGCCTGGTCCAATTGCGAGAGCGCTGCAACCGCATCATCGCGAAAGGCAAGACCAGCCGCGGTGAGCGTTGTCTTGCGTCGGTTGCGGTCGAAGAGTCGCACCCCGAGTTCCTCCTCAAGAGCTCGTATCTGAAGGCTTAAGGCTGGTTGGCTGAGATGAATCAACTCCGCCGTACGCCCGAAGTGTAGAGTCTCGGCGATAGAGAGAAATGACCGAATTTGACGATACTCCATGTTGCTACCCTATTTGCCTGCCTTATCACAGACTATAAAACAAACAATCTGACTAATTACGCCCAGAAACATCTTACCAAGTGAAGAGAGCAGCGTATGGCACAGCAAACGCCGCGACGAGAAATGACGGCGCGTGCAGCTAGTCCAGCCCTGATAGAAGGTCTGATTACTATCAAGGCGAAAATGATTGAGCTCTCAAAAAGTATTTAGAACAAAAGACGAATGGTCAGAATTGCACCATTTGAAGGAGAACTACCTTGAACAAGAAACAGATAATTCGAATCGCTCAAATAGGCCTCGCGGCTGCAGCAGCCGTCACACTCACCGGCAAAGCAGAAGCGGGGACCCGTCCTGCCAACAAAATCATCGTCGAGCGTCCAGCAGATCTTCCCGAACTCGCACGAGTGCCCGGCGACGCGATGCTGCTACATGCTACAAACGATGGCAGAACCTTTCTCTACATCGAACAGAACGATGGAGCCCGGCTGGCCACCTTTGATGTGACCGACCCAGCCAACATCAAAGAAGAGAAAGCAGCGCGGCTTGAGGCTCCTGGCTCGTTCGATTTTGTCTCCCCCCTTGGAGACAATGCGGAACTAGTTCGTTTCCGGGATGGCGAGGGAGAGGCGGTATTAAACCTCCACAAAGCCAAGGTTCCGACGCTTAGCACGGTTGAAGGCCTGAACGTCCAGGGTTCCACGCAACGCCTAGGCGACGACGGACTTATCATCTCTGATCAGCGTAATGTGCCATCTCTCGCAGCCGACCCAAACGAAGAAGTCATCGATATCTCGAACCCACTCAAGCCCCATACCGTTGCCGATATGAAGCATGTTCTTGAAGAGATCACGAATGACGAGACGGGCACAACTTTCGTGCTTACACCAGACGGTTTGTACCTAATCAGGCGACCGGCTGTGGAACAGGAAAACTTCATCCACGAATGGCAGATGAGCCACCCCGGCTAAGAGCTAGATGCAAACATCAGATCGACAATAACCTTCAGAAATTATTCTTCACATCACAGACAACCGGACAGGCCCTGCATGACGCAGGGCCTATTCTTTTTGTGGGTAGTTGGACCTTAGGTCGCTCAGGTCAACTCGGGATGTGATGACGTATTTTGATGCAACCACGGAACGCGCTGCGTCCAAGCTGCTGACACAGGTGTCAGATGCGCGGCTCCACGACTCGAGTAAAGAAGGGCACCCGCTTGATTCAGGGCGCGTTATGAGGACTACGAATGGCCAGGGAATTGCCGTAGGAGGATTCCTGGCTGTCTCACGATCTTAAGAAGGTTGCCGGGACGGAGACCATCGAAGGAGTCGCGCGGATGAGTGAACCAAAGGAAGCCAAGCGTGCCAGTGAAACAGAAACTCTGACGAGTGGACAGCGAGAAAGCAAACAGGGCACGGACGGGCTGTCCAGACGTACTTTTTTGGAGGTGGGTTCCGCCGGGCTAGCTAGCGCGGCACTGGCTTCCCTGGCTGTCAACGCCCAGGAGAGAGCTGACACTGAAAAAGCAGACCAAGATCATTCCTCAAGTAATCCGGGCCCGGAAAACAAGCCGCTTTTGGATGAAAATCCGAATTCAAATCTTCCTCCGCCGACCGATCACGGACACATCGAGCCGATCTGGTATTCCTTCGATCTAACTACCAAACGGGTTGAAGAAGGCGGGTGGACAAACCAAGTAACGGAACGAGTACTGCCGAATTCAAAAGACCTCGCGGGCGTCAGGATGCGGCTTACCGCGGGCAGCTTTCGGGAGCTGCATTGGCACACGGCCGACGAGTGGTCCATCATGCTGTACGGAAATGCCCGCGTGACCTGCCTTAACCCCGATGGAACCATTTTCATCGGCGATGTTGGAAAAAACGATCTCTGGTACTTTCCGGCAGGATTCCCTCATTCGATACAGGGGTTGGAACCGGATGGTTGTGAATTTATTCTGGTATTCGACGAAGGTTCGTTTTCTGAAGACAACACCTTCCTTCTTTCCGATTGGGTGAGGCGCACGCCGCCATCGGTGTTGTCGAAGAATTTTGGGCTGCCCACGAGCGCTCTTAAGAATTTGCCAAACAGGAGCCTATACATCTTTCCGGCAGACTTGCCCAAATCCTTGGCGCAGGACAAGGCTGCGGTGGGAGGGCGTCGCGCCGAATCGCCCATCGAATACACCTTCAAGATGTCGACGATGGCCCCCACCCAGCAAACGAAGAGCGGTGAAGTTCGCATCGTTGACTCGCGTAACTTCCTGGCGTCGAAAAATATTGCCTCAGCCTTAGTCATCGTTAAGCCGGGTGGTATGCGCGAACTGCATTGGCACCCAAACGCTTCTGAATGGCAGTACTGGATTGCCGGTAAGGGGCGCATGACAGTGTTTACAAGCGAAGGAGCGCGCACGATGGACTTCAATTCCAATGACGTCGGTATTGTGCCGGCCGTCGCGGGGCACTACGTCGAAAACTTGGGCAACACGGACCTGATGTTTCTCGAAATATTCAAAGCGAATCAGTATATGAACTTCTCACTGAATAACTGGCTAAGGCACTTGCCTCCCGAAACGGTCACGTCGCATTTGAATCTGGATGCAGACACGATAAGTAAGATTCCCTCACAAGCGCTGGATATCGTCCCTGGCTAGCAATGTTGCTGAAATGCAGTGCACCGGCCCGTAGATATTCCGAAACTCTCAATGGCTTAGTGTGATTATTTCGATGCGAACGCATACCTCGCTGCTATTAGCCTTCTTCCTTGGAATAAGCATGCTTCCAGACCGGGCGCAGGCACAAACGAACCCTACACCAAATCCGGCACCCAGCTCACCGGCAGCCGAGTCGGATGATCCGTCTTGGCTGTTTCCCGTTGCCAAACTCGACGAGGTTTTGCCTCGCTGGTTTCACATTGGCGGCGAATATCGCGATCGCCTGGAAGGCCCAAGCGGTACCGGCTTCGCGGACACCAGCGATTTTTACGTACTGGACCGCTTGCGCGTGAAAATAGCAATTCAGCCCAAGGACTGGCTGAAGTTCTACGGGGAAGTGCAGGACGCTCGCATCTTTTTCAATCACCACGTCCCCAACGCTAATCCCTTGGAGGACAGTTGGACCCTTTGGCAAGCCTACGTTCAGGTCGGTAGTTCCACATCAGGTTGGGTTGATGGGCTTGCAGGGCGCGAAGTCCTCCTGTTTGGTGACGAGCGTGTAATCGGTCCCTCCAACTGGCTCAACGTAGGCCGCACTTTTGATGTCGCGCGCGTGAACCTTCATCATCCCGGGTATGAAGTGTCAGTCTTTGGCTCTTCGGTTGTGCCCGGCAGCAATACCTTCTTACACCGCGCGATTCCGGGGAACAACTTCTACGGAATCTACGGAAGCTTCAAGAACATCATTCCGCGCGCCACCTTCGAGCCATATGTTCTCTGGCGTTTGGCACCGGGGAACTTTGGTCTTCCAGAAACGGTCGGCCGCGGCCATTTAGACGAAGTTACAATTGGCCTACACGTGAAGGGCACTCTCGCCGGGGATTTTGATTATGACGCCGAGTTTGATGGACAGAAGGGTTCTCTAGGCGCATCTTCCATCGGCGCGTGGGCCGGCTATGTCGGCGTGGGCAAGACGTTTCCCAAGGTTGCCGCAGCGCCGCGCGTGTTTATCGAGGGCAACTACGCTTCCGGAACGAAAAATCCGAGGGGTCGAGACTGGAATACGTTTGACCAGCTCTATCCTTCTAATCACGACAAGTTTGGCTTCACTGATCAGGTGGGCCGCAGGAATCTTGTGCAGTTCCGCGTCGGCGTGGAGGAAAGCGTCGGTAAGAAATGGAAATTCAAGCAAGCCTTTGAAGGCTTCTGGCTGGCCACCTCAAATGACAATTTCTATGCCAGCAGCGGAGCAATTTCGGTTTCCGCCCACCCAGGCGCTAGCCGCCATATCGGCAACGAAGTCGACCTGATTGCCGAATACACTGTGAATAAAGGGCTGAACTTTGGCTTTGGCTACGCCCGCCTGTTCGCCGGACAATTTCTAAAGACCACCACGCCGGGACACGACTACAGCTACCCATTCGCCTATCTTGAATACAACTTTTCCAAGTCTGGGTTTCATTTTCCGGTCACTCCGAACAAACCGTACTAGTAACGATTGGCTAAGTCGAACCTACCCCCCTCCCCCTATTTTTCGTAAGTGTTGATTATAGAGGTAGTTAAAGTCCTTTGTTTTGATACACTTTTGCAAGTGTTGATTCTAAAGAAGTTGGAGCAGTAGCTTGCGCTGATCTCCCCTTGGATCCAATCACCTCGCGGCACTCATGATAGTTTAATAGTAATAGTAAGTCAAATGAATTATGACCCTGGTATGAGACGAACACCGCTATGTACGCTGGTGAGACAGCGGGCTTAAGATCAGGACCAGCGCACTGAACGGAAAGAAGAATTTCCGGAGCCAAGTCCCGCGTTGGCTGTTCAATTCGATCCCTTAACTCGCCACCGCCGCAGGCGTCAACCTAGAAAAGTCAAACCCCACAGCCTTAAAAACACAAGGATGCGGCACCCGGCTGTTTGTGTCTAGCCTTGACTCGGCCATGGTCATCCGATTATCCGGGGAGAATCCGATTGCATGATCGGCTGAAACGGTCTTTAATTTTTGCTGCTCTTCGATATTGCGCGAAAAGCTGCTCGATCCGACAAACTACTTGGCAAGTTCCGTGCCATGGTGGATCGCGTCCTCAATGGTGACAAGGCTGATCGAAACGAGAAACCGCTGTGATGAACACGACGTGGCGATGGTTTGTCCTTTTAGTAGTAACCGCGGCGATTTGCAAAATGGCCGCGGGTCAGAATGTACCTCCTTCACCAGACCGTTCCTGGCATTTCCCCGCCGAACGCGAAGTGCGGGAGGAGGCGAGGGCTTTGCGAGTTTCGCGACTCGCGGTCGATCCCACGAAGGTGTATTCGTTAGCGGGACTGGTGGATTTCGCGGAGCGCAACAATCCAGAGACACGCGTGGCGTGGGAAGGCGCTAAGGCCCGAGGGGCCGCGTTGCACATCGCGCAGAGCGAATTGTATCCGGCCCTAGCCGCCGTTGCGCTCTCGCAAGTGGACCGCGCTGACGTGTTGTTCGGCAGCAGTTTTGTGCGTCAGACGGTCGCAGCGTTTGGACCGGCGTCGCAGCTGGATTACACCATGTTCGACTTTGGCGCGCGCGCGGGTCGCATCGCAACTGCCCGCGCGGACCTCGCTGCGGCCAATTTTGCCTTCAATGACACGCACCGAAGGATCATCTTCCAAGTCGCGGACACTTACTATCGGCTGCTGAACGCCGTCGGGCAAGTCGACGCGGCCGAAGCCAGCTTGCTGAACGCGAAAACCGTCCAGGAAGCAGCGGAAAACAGGTTGGAACATGGCCTTGCCACTCTTCCAGATGTTCTTGAGGCGCGGAGCGCGGCAGCACAGGCGGAATACGATCTGCAGTCGGCGCGTGGGTTCGAGGAAATCGCGCGTGGTGACCTGGCGACGACGCTTGGGATTGCGCCGACCGTCCGCATCGGAGTGCAGCCACTCGACGAACTGCCGGCTCCGGAGATGCACGACGACTCCATCCAGCAGTTACTGGATCGCGCATTGGAGCAACGCCCCGACCTGCTGCAACAGCTAGAGGGGGTCAAGGCCGCAGAGGGAACGGTTCGAGAGGCGCGCGCGGCTTACTACCCGTCGGTAAAGTTCGAGACGACGGTGGGTGTACCGTTTCAATATGGATGGCAGCAACAACTTCCGGCAACTCGGATGACGGGACTGACGGGCGCGGCAGCCGTGCGAATCGATTGGACCATTTTTGACGGAGGAGCTCGAAAGAACAATCTGCTGAGGGCCGAAGCAGGCCGCAATGCGGCTGCGGCCAAGGCCGAAGTCACTGTGGATCAGATTGCCGATGAGGTATGGCGAAGCTATTCGAACGTAAAGACAACTTTGCAGCAGCGGCAAGCGGCCGCCGCACTTCTCGAAGCCGCCAGCCAGTCCTACGCCGCGGCTGTCGAAGCGTACGGTTACGGCGTGCGCAGTTTGCTCGATGTTACGGCGGCGCAGCGAGCGCTGGCACAGGCCCGAACTGCTGATGTTGCGGCACGCACGGCGGTTCTCGACACATTGGCCGATCTGGCTTTTCGAACGGGTGACCTGATGCGGATCGGCGGCTCCAAGGACCACCCATGAGACAGTTGGCAAATCGTGTAGCTGCGGGAGTGCTACTTCTGGTTGGCATGCTTCCGCTTGCAGGTTGTCAGCACGCGCCATCGATCGACGTGCTGGGATCTTTTTTCCCGGCTTGGCTCCTTTGTTTGACCCTGGGAATCCTGCTGAGCACGGGAGCTCGTTTTCTACTGTTGGCGGTTCACCTGGAAGAAGCGCTCTCTCCTCCAATAGTTATGTATCCCTGCCTGGCGGCCATGTTCACGTTCGGACTTTGGCTCCTTTTTTTTCACTGAGGAGGCCCTATGAAACTGGAATTCTCACAAGACTCCCGCCCCAAAACGATTCGCAAGCTGCGCATCGCCATCATCTCGGGAGCTGTTGTTCTGGGTCTCGTTGTGCTTTTCGAAGCGAATCGGCAGCCACGCACGGACGACGCGGAAGTAACGGCCAATTTCATTGGAATCGCGCCGCAGGTGGAAGGGCCGATCGTTCGCTTGAACGTCCGCGACAATCAGTTTGTGAAGCAGGGCGAACTACTGTTTGAGATCGACGACCGGCCGTATCAATACGCTCTCGAAAACGCCCTTTCCCAGCAGGCTGCACTCGAAGGGCTAATAGGAGACAAGCGGCGGAGGATTGCGGCACTGGTAAGCGGCGTTTCCGTTTCGCAAGCTAATATCCAGGGCTCGCAAGCTGACGTGGTCCGATGGGCAGCTGCTGTCGATCAGGCGCGTGCTGACGTGGCGAACGCAGAGCAGGGCGTGAACAGAGCCAAGGCGGAGTGGACCTATTCGAATAATAATCTGCATCGCATTGAGCCACTGCTGACAAAACAGTTCGTAACGCCGGATCAGGTGGATAGAGCGAGAACGTTGGAAATCGCTCAGGCGGAAGCCCTCAAGCAGGCGTCCTCACAACTGCAGCTTTCGCAGGCAGGGTTAAAGTCGGCCTTGGCGCAATACGAACGCTCCAAGGCAGCCCTGGATCAGAGCAAAGCACAACACGAACAATCCGTGCATGCCGTAACTACGCTTGAACCGCTAGCTAACCAGCGTGGGGCCAGAACGTCGGCGGTCCAGACGGCACAATACAACCTCAACAACTGCAAGGTCTATGCACCATTTGATGCTCGGGTCACGAATCTCACTATTTCGGAAGGCGCGTACGCGCATATAGGCCAACAGGTTTTCATACTGATCGACGCGCGCACGTGGTGGGCGATCGGTAATTTCCGTGAAGGCACCCTTCGACACATCGCGCCGGGGATGCGTGCTGATGTCTATGTGCTGTCGAAACCCGAAGTGCGCTTCTCCGGAATAGTGGACAGCGTCGGCTTTGGCGTAACGCCTGATGCCGACGTTTTTGGCACTTTAACTCCCGGTCTGCCCGACGCACAGCGGACGCTGAGCTGGGTCCATCTGGCATCGCGATACCCGGTCCGCGTCCGTGTTAAGGATCCCCCGCCAGATCTGTTTCGAATTGGCGAGTCAGCCGTTGTGATCATTCGCGGACGTTGAAGATGGCCACTCTTGCACAAAATGTTAGCGAGTCACCCCTACCGTTGACCTGGTTCTGGGAGTTTCTAAAGGAGGAACTCGCTCCGTACCCGGGCCGCGCCGGAACAGTCGCGCGAATGGTCATTGCAGCGACCCTCGTCATGATCATCTGCATGACCTTTCGTATTCCCCGTGCGTTCCAAGGCGCGGTTTATGCACTTATGATTTCTCGCGAAAATCTTCGAGCCACTCTGCAATCAGCCGGAACAATGCTTCTCGTTACCGGCGTTGCCGCGGCCTATATTCTGATCTCGGCACGGTTTGTGATCAGCTTTCCCGTGCTGCATTTTTTATGGATCATCGTTTCGTTCTTCGCCGCCTTCTATGCGTTTAGCACGATGACCAATTACAGTGCGGCTGCTATTTTCTCCTTCATGATCGCCCTCGGAGTCCCCTTGTGGGATCGCCATGTATCAGCTGAAACCAATGTGGAAGATACCCTTCGGGTTGTGTTGGTGTCATCGATCGGAGTCGTGGTCACTGCGGCGGTAGAACTGGCGTTTGCGCGCATGAAGCCTGGAGACGATATCGTTCTGCCCATTGCGGAACGTCTAGCCACGGTCGAGAGTTTGCTGGCTTGCTACATCGAGGACCGCCCCGTAGATCATGCGACTGAAAAGAAAATCACCAGGCTGGGCATGCTCGGAACATCAAGATTGCGGCGCATCCTGCGCCGCTCAGACTACTCGCCGCATTACCGCGCACAGATGAGTGGTGTTGTAGCGCTTGTCGGTGGGCTGGTGGACGTTGCTGCAACCCTGACGCAGTTCCGCTTCGAGCCTTCTAGCACTGATCAGAGGCAATTGCGGAACCTGGCAGCTACCATCGCGAGCATTCGCACCGATCTAATGAATCGGAGAATTCCAGTCTCGATTCAGTTCAATTCCAATGACCAACCTTGGCGCGGTATTCCATTGCTGCTCGAGATGGAGAAAATTGTTACGCTCATCTCCCAGGTAGTCGCGGGTTCTAAAACAATGGATGAGTACCTGCCGCCTTCAGACGACGTACCGCGATCGAAGTTTGTCGTCCCAGACGCGCTCACCAATCCCGAACACCTTAAATTCGCGCTGAAAGGCTGCCTTGCGGCGAGCCTCTGTTACATCATCTACAATGCCATCGCCTGGCCGGGCATCAGTACGGCAGTGACCACGTGCCTGCTGACAGGGCTTTCCACGATCGGTTCATCTCGACAGAAAGGGATCCTGCGTATCGCGGGCGCCCTGATTGGTGGCTTTCTTATCGGGATGGGCTCGCAGGTGTTCATTCTGCCCTACCTCGATTCGATTACTGGATTCACCATTCTTTTTATACTCGTCACGGTTTTCTCTTCCTGGTTCATGACCTCCAGCCCTCGGTTGTCATACTTCGGATTGCAGGCTGCGCTGGCCTTCTACCTCATCAACCTGCAGGACTTCGCGGCACAGACATCGCTCTCCATTGCAAGGGACCGCGTCCTCGGCATCTTGCTGGGGCTGTTCATGATGTGGCTCGTCTTTGATCACCTATGGGGGTCTCGTGCTGCGGTGGAGATGAAGGAGACATTCGTTTCCGGCCTGCGATCGCTGGCTCAACTTGAAAGGGAACCGCTTACAGCAGAGAAAAGGGTTGCAATCCAGCGCGCCTATTCTCTTCGCGAAACGATCAACACATATTTCGACCAGGTGAGAGCTCTTGCCGACGGCGTTCTTTTCGAATTCGGTCCTTCGCGCCAGCAGGATCTTGCTTTGCGCGACCGCATCCGGCGGTGGCAACCGCAACTACGCACGCTTTTCCTGATACGAGTTGCATTGCTGAAGTATCGCTTGCGTCTCTCAGGCTTTGATTTACCGGAACCCGTAGAACTGGCCCAACAGGAGTTCGACGAGGAACTGGCCAAGGTGCTGGACGGCATGGCGGACAGGATGGCGGGAAAAGTATCGCAGAGAAAAGATAACCTGGAACATTCGTTCGAGCGTCTGGAACAAACGATCCGGAGTTGCTGTTCGGAAGGACCGCAAAAATTGCTCACAGCTGAAGTGCAGACCTTTCTTGCTCTGTCGCGCAACATTGAATCCCTGACGATGACCCTGAATAAAGAAATCTGACCCATAGTGATCGATGACCATGCCCAGCACGATATGCTGACGCTCGCTCTTCTGCGGCCGATCTAGTGCTCGTGGTAGACTCCGCTCGCTCGAAAATCCAATTTGCCTAAAGGGAGCGAGGGATGGTTCGATGGCTGGTGGGGTTCGCGGCTTTGCTCGGTGCAATTGGGTCGGCGGCGTTCTCTGGCGATTCGGCTGCTCCTGATACTCCTGAACCCGGTTCGGTGGAAGCTATCGCGAAGGCGACCGGCGATCCGCGTTTTCTTTCGCCTTGGGTTTCTTATCTGCCGCAATCCAAGGGAGTTCCTTCGCCACTTGCGTTTTTTGGGCGCATCCCTGGCGCGGCCGGTGAATTTGTTGCTACTGCGAAAGCGCATGCTTATTGCCGCGCGCTTGCGGCGGCATCACCTCGCGTTCGTGTTTTTTCTATCGGTCGGAGCGAAGAGGGCCGGGAAATTTTGATGGTGGCTATCGCTGATGAGCGAGGCATCCAGGACCTCGACGCTCTCAAGGTAGCTACGGGATCGCTAGCTGATCCTCGCGCGACCGCACCGGTGGCTGCGGAGGCGCTGATTGCCGCTTCACGCCCGATTTACTACTTCAATGCAGGCTTGCACGCTGATGAAACCGGCTCGGTGGAAGCCGTCCTCGAACTTGCCTATCGGCTCGCAGTTTCCGAGCAGCCGAACATTCGGCGCATCCGCGAGCAGCTCGTCGTGCTGATCAATCCGGTCTCGAATCCCGATGGCCGGGACAAAGTGGTCGAGTGGTTCTATCGCTACCTCAAGGGCAAGACCGATAAGGCGAGCTTGCCGCGCATGTCTCCGCCGTACTGGTCAAAGTATGCGTTCGTGGATATCAATCGCGACGCGCACCAGCAGGTGCATGAGACTACCAAGGCCGTTCACCGCATGTTTCACGAGTGGCATCCGACGGTGGTCCACGATATTCACGAAGGCGTGCCGCTGATGATGACGTGGAACGGCACAGGTCCTTACAATCCGAATATCGATCCCATCACCTACACAGAATTTCTCGAGCTCAGCTTTCATGAATTGCAAACGATGACCGCGTTTGGCATGCCGGGTGTCTCCACTTGGAATTTCGGGGAGGCGTTCAGTCATCTTTATCTGGATTCGGTGGCGATGAATCACAACAGCATCGGGCGCGGCTACGAGACTCTTGGGAACGGGACTGCTGAGACATTGCATTACAAACTGCGGCCGTCGCAAACGTCGATGGAGTGGTATCGCCCGACGCCGCCGCCTGCCGAGTTTGACTGGTCGGAGCGAGACAACCTCAATTACACGGAAACCGGCGCGCTTGCTGCGCTCGACTTTGCAGCGCGAAATTCCAAGGAGATGCTGCGCAATTTCTACAAGAAAAGCTGGGACTCGTGGCGCAAGGGAGTGGAGGAAGCTCCCTACGCCTACTTGATTCCGGAAGATCAGGGGGACCGCAAGCGCGTTGCTGACATGGTGGGGCGTCTGCTCGCGCAGCGCATCGAAGTGGGCCGGGCACAACAGGCGATTACGCTTAAAGAGGGCAAGTTTCCAGCCGGCACGTACGTTGTGCGGCTCGATCAGCCCTATCGCAATTACGCTGTTGATCTGCTCTCGCCGCAGGTGTTTCCGAAGGACAAAGGGGAACCATACGATGATGTCTCTTGGGAGTTTCCCGCAAATTTTCATCTTGCGGCGATTCCGACAGGAGATGCGTCTATTCGAGACGCTGCACTTACGGCGCTGAAAGAAACGCCACGGCCGCTAGGAAACGTGTCTGGCGGAGGTCCGATGTTCGTGCTGAAAGACACGGGGCAGGAGAGCTTGTTCGCGGCCCGCTGTCGGCTCGCTTCGTTCGATGTGGAGATCGCCGAGCATTCGTTCCACGTGGGCGACGTAGAGTTTCCGGCTGGCTCATGGATTCTGCCGGCAAAGGACGGCCTCGCGGATGCGATTCATTCTGTGGCCAAAGAGTTTGGCCTGGACTTTGTCAGCACACTTTCCGCTCCTGAGGTTTCGCATCACGCTGCTAAGGTTCCGCGAATCGGTGTGTGGGTGCCGTGGGCCGACACCGATTCAATCGGATGGGTCCGCTACATTTTGGATCAGCGGCGCGTGCCTTATTCCTATGTTCGCGACGAGGACATTCGAGCGGGAAAGCTTCGCGAGCACATTGACGTGCTGCTGTATGGGCACGTCGATCTGGAACTCGCGGAGCAGATTGAAGGATTGCCGAACCGGTGGGGGCCCATGCCGTTCAAGAAAACGGCGCAGACGCCCAGTTTTGGTACGCCTGCGGAGTCGGACGACATCACTGGCGGAATCGGATATGCGGGCTTAGCGGAAGTGCAAACGTTTGTGGATAGCGGCGGCTTGCTCATTACATTGGGTAGCGGATCGATGCTTGCTCTCGAGGGCGGCATCGTGCGCGGGGTGCGAAAGGTTTCGGGAGGAGTGCCGCGCAGTACGGCCGGAGGCGGACCGGCTTCGGCAGCATCTGCGCAGCAAGCGCTCACGCTTACCCCCGGAGCGCACGTGCGCGTTACCTTCGCGCGGCCGGAGCACCCAATTGCGTACGGATATCCGGCGCACACTCATGTGTTTCGGCAGAACTTTCCACTGTACAGTGCTCCACGAGCCTGGTTGCGGATGGCCTATTGCACGACCTGCCTTGATGGACCTGAAGACCGCTCTGGAATCGTCCTCGAATGGGGTGACTCGGCCGAGGCTCCGTTTGTGATCAGCGGGCAGGCCTGGGGAGAGGAGAATCTTTTCGGACGGCCCGCCATTCTCGACATGCCAACAGGGCGCGGTCACGTTGTGTCGTTCAACTTCAATCCGTTCCACCGGGACATGAATCGCGGGGACCATCGCCTCGTGTGGAATGCGATCTTAAATTGGCAGACGATTGTGTCAGCGCCCGTGCCGAGCCATGCGTCGGCTAGCGACGGGGAGTGAATCCTGAGTGAAAGCGATATGCGGGAAGCCAGAAATGGCTGTCCCAGATCTCGCTCAATTGGGGCTGGTGTCGGTGCGTTTCTTTAGGACTGGGCGATCGTTGGCTGGCGGAGCTTGCGGTGGAACGACGGCGGCGCCTGGCGGGGCACCGTTGGCCGGCGTGGCGGCCGAGATGGCGCCTTCGACGTAGGGCTTCTTCAGGAGCTGCTCGGCTACTTGTTGGGCGCCACCGGTGTCGTCATTGGTTTGCTTGGCTTTGCTGTATTCGTTGACGGCGCGGGCGCGCTGGCCGAGCAGGTCGAAAATTTTGCCGAGATAGACGTGGCTCCAGACTTCGGTCCACTTCTCGGATGGTTCGGGAACGGTTTGCAGGGCGTCGCGGAAGGCGTTGGCGGCGGCTTGATAATTCTTTTGATAGAAGAACGCCTCGCCCATGCGGAAGTTGGCGAGAGGGCGGTTGGGCTGAATACCAAGCGCGCGCTGATATTGGCCGATGGCGTCGTAGTAGCGGCCTTGCTCGGCAAGTTCTTCACCGCGGGCGATGGCGGCGCGAGCGCGCAGCGTGGAGCTACCCTTTAGCACGACGTTGTTGGGATCGATCTTGATGCCGCCGGGTTTGGGACGACCGAAAGTTTCGACGGTGAATTCGGATTCCGTGCCGACAACCTCGATGGTCTTGGTTTCGGGATTGCCTTCGGTATCGATGCGCAGGTCGACCGGCATGTGGAAGGTGTCGAGGGGCTGCTTAATTTTGCCGACGACACGAAAACCCTGGTGCGTGCGGTAAGTGACGTATTCGATGGTGAAGTCTGGAACGCCGGTGGAATTGAGCCACTGTGCGAAGAAGCTGCGGAGGTCCGCAGGGGGCTGGCCGGCTTTGGCGCTCGCTTGCGCGTGCTGCTCGGCAAGGGCCTGGAAATTTTCGATGGTGGCGCTGCCCTCGGCGTATTTCACGTAGAAATCGTGCAAAAGGGATTTGAAGGCGACGTCGCCCATCTGCGCGCGAACCATGTGGAAAATCATGGCGCCTTTGTTCATCACCACGGAGCGATAGTCCGGAGAGTAGGGAGCTAGGCGTGCGGCTTGGGCGATTGGGGCGGCTTCTTCGTACATCAGGGCGCCCACGGCGAATTCGTCAACCGCCTTCAGGCCTGCTTCTTTGCCGGCATTTTGCTCGGCGTACAGAGCTTCTGAGTAGCGCGCCAGACCGTCGCTGATCCAGACATCGCCGCGCGAGGCGGGGAGCACGGCGTTGCCCCACCATTGTGACGCTACGAGACGAGCGATCGTTCGGTCAGAGGATCGGGGATCCCAAATGCGTTTGCTGAGAAGGAGAAGGCCGGGACCGGCGAAGTCGCGGAGGGTGCCATCGGGGAGCTGCGCTACCGTGAAGCTCGGGCGAGGCAATGGGCCGAACATATCGGAGAACATCGTGGTGGAACGGGCTACATCGTCAGCAAACTTCTGCGCATCGCCGCTGGCTTCGCGGGGAGCGTAGACGTTGACGTCAATGCCTTCGGCCTGTTTGGGATTTAGCTGCAAATTGCCGGCTACGAAGGTGCCATGAGGGGCGGGCGTATCGCACTGGAAAGTGTAGACGAGGCGATTGCCTTCGACTGTATTTTTGCCGGGCGTCGGCGTAGGAGCGCTGGCCTTGCCGGTGCCGGCTACGGCGAAGGAATCTGGAACGTTAAGACGGAAGGTGGCCGTGTAGCGGTTGGAGGGATAGTTGGTGAGCGGGAACCAGCGAGCGGGGAGAAGGAGGAATGCGCCGTCGCGGTTGATGGCGGCAGCACGCACGCCGGGAACGGGACTATTTTCTTCGTTGGCGAGAGGGCCGGCGTAGGTGAAGGTCAAGGTGACCTTTGTGCCGGTAGCCACCGGGGAGGGGAGATTCACGATTAGATTCAACGGATTTTGTGTGTCGCGCTCAAAGCCTAGCGTCTTGCCCTCGGCGGATTTCACATCGGTCACGTTGAGATTGGGGTGCAACTCGACGCGGACGGCGCTGGAGACGTCACGGGCCTTGAAATCGACCTTGGCGACCGCGGAGAGGGATTGCGTGATCGTATCGAGCGTGGCCGAGACATCGTAATGGTCTGCGAGAAAGGCCGGCGGCGGAGGAGCTTGGGCGCGCAGGGGGGCGCAGGCCAGAAGGAGAATCGCCATCAGGACCAGGGCGTTTCGTTTGTTGCGGCGGGTCATCGGACCCCTTTCGTTTTGCTGGTTGGCGACGAGAGCTCGAGGCCTTCTCGTTCGCACCAACTTGTAGTTAAACCTTGTTTTGTCGCGAAATAGGGCAAGCGCCTTTTAGGCTCGGTTTCCGCTCGAATAAGTTTGATGTGAAAACCGAGAAAGCGGCGCCCTTCGAGGCTCGGGGTAAACAAGATCGCCGCAGTCCAAAAAAGCCCCTCCATCTACATATATAGGATAGCAGAGACCTCACTTGGCGTTGCCATGCGGGGTGGTGACTTTGCCATGCTCCGCGCCGAGGAGCTGGAGGATGGCATCGGCCGCGCGGTCGACCGCGCCCGGGGGACCGAGACGGTGCCGGACTTCGGCGAGGTCGCGGCGGATGGCTTCGCGGGCGCTTTGGTCGTTTAGTAGACGGAGGACCTCGGCAGATGTGCCTTCGGGAGTGAATTTGTTTTGGATTAGCTCAGGCACAGCACGTTTTCCGGCGATTAGGTTAACCATGCTGAAGAAAGGCGTGCGCACTAAAGGCTTGGCGAGGGCGGCGGTTAACGGCGTTACGCGATAGATGACGACCATGGGGACATCGAGAATGGCGGCCTCGATGGTGGCGGTGCCGCTGGAGACGATGGCGGCGTCCGCGGAGGCGAGAGCGCTGTAGGTCTGCCCGACAACTATCTTTACGGGCAGCTCAGCTGGCCAGCCCTCGCGTAGGGAGGCGAGGTCGGCTCCAGGGGCGGCGGCGAGAACGAACTGCGCTTGCGATTCGCGATGGATGCGAACGCAGGCTTCGCGGATTACTGGGAGATGCTGGCGAAGTTCCGCGGCGCGACTGCCGGGCAAAATTGTGACGATGGGCTTTTGTGGATCGAGATTTTGCTCGCGGCAGAAAGCCACGCGATCAAGTGAGGCGTGCACAGCTCCTACCAGGGGATGGCCGATGAATTTCACGGGGACCCCGGCATCACCATAGAATTTTTCTTCAAAGGGAAAAATGCAAAGGGTTTGCGCGAAGCGGCGGCGCACTATACGCACGCGCCAGGGGCGCCAAGCCCAAAACTGCGGGCAGATGTAGTAGATATTTTTGATGTCGCGGCGTTTGAGTTTTCGCGCTAGGCGGAGGTGGAAGCCGGGGAAGTCCGTGAGGATGGCGAAGGCGGGCTTGCGGTGCTCGGCTTCATGGACGAGGCGGCGCATGGCGCGGATTAGCGAAGGCAGATGACTGAGGATTTCGGTTATGCCGACGACCGAGACTTCGGAATAGTCGGTGACGATTTCGACTCCAGCGGCGCGCATTCGCGGGCCGCCCATGCCGAAAATTTTGACGTCGGCGCGTTGTTTTAGCGCGGTGGCGAGGCGCGCGGCGTACATGTCGCCGCTGGCTTCCCCGGCGGAGAGTAGAAGAGAGATGGCAGGCATGCGGCGGGGAAGCGCTCAGTCGCTGGCGGGGATGGGCAGGGGCGAGCCCGGTTGTCTTGCGGCATCGGAATCGCCGGGGACGTGCAGCTCTTGTTCTTTGTACTGGAGCTGGTAGAGCCGGTAGTAAATGCCGCGCTGGGCGAGAAGCTCCTGATGCGCGCCTTGTTCGCGGAGGCGTCCTTTGTGGAAGACGAGGATGCGGTCGGCGTGCTGAATGGTGCTGAGACGATGCGCGATGACGAGTGCGGTGCGGCCGCTGAGCAGGCGGTCTAGGGCATCGCGGATTTGCAACTCGGTTTTAGTGTCGACGCTGGATGTGGCTTCGTCGAGAATGAGGAAGCGCGGATTGTGCGCTAGGGCGCGAGCGAAATTGATGAGCTGTCGCTGGCCGACGGAGAGAGTGGAGCCGCGTTCGTTGACGCTGGCGCCGACGCCTTCGGGGAGGGACTCGATGAAATCGGCGAGACCGATTTCACAGATGGATTGCTCCACCGTGGAGCGGTCGATGCCGGGAGTGCCAAGGCGGACGTTGGATTCGATCGTGCCCGTGAAGAGGAAGGGGTCCTGAAGAACGATGCCGAACTGGCGGCGCAAGTCTTGGAGATTGATTCTGCGGATGTCGATGCCGTCGAGGAGGATTTGGCCGCGCTGAATGTCATAGAAGCGGAGGAGGAGGGAGATGAGCGTGGTCTTGCCTGCGCCGGTGTGGCCGACGATGGCGAGGGTTTGGCCGGGCTCGATGCGGAAAGACACGTCGCGGAGAACCCAATCGTCTTCGCCGGGATTGGGAATGGGGCGATAGCTGAACCAGACATTGCGAAATTCGATTTCGCCACGGGGATTTTCGAGACGAATGGCGTCGGGCGGCGAGCAAACGGTGGCGGGCTCATCAAGGAGCTTGAAAATGCGCTCGGAGGCAGCCATGGCGGACTGCAGGATGTTGAATTTCTCACTGAGGTCCTGAATGGGGCGGAAGAAGCGCGTGGCGAACATCGTGAACTCCGTCAGAACGCCCAAACTGAGGGCGCCGCTGAGGACGCGATTGCCGCCGGACCAGTAGATGAGGGCGATGGCAGCGACGCTCAAGATTTCGACGGCCGGGTAGAAAAGCGCATACGAGAGAATGGCGGACCGCCAGGCGACCATGTTCTCTTGATTGCGCTTGGCAAATTCGGCGCGAGCTTGTTTTTCGCGATTGAAGAGCTGCACGATGCTCATGCCGGAGATGTATTCCTGGAGGAACGAGTTGATTCGTGCGATGGCGGTGCGGATGTTGCGATTGGCATCGCGCACGTAATGACGGAAGACGAAGGTGACGACCAGAATGCAGGGGAGCACCGCGAGAGTGTCCAGGGCGAGCCGCCAATCAATCTTGAAAAGCACGGCGGCCATGACCGCGAGAAGGAAGAAATCGTTGATCATGGTAACGACGCCGGCCGCGAAAAGATCGTTTAGGGCGTCGACGTCCGTCGTGACACGCGTGAGTAAACGGCCGACGGGATTGCGGTCGTAATAACCCATCGGCAAGCGCTGCAGGTGCGCAAAAATTCCAGCACGCATGTCGTACATGGTTTGTTGGCCGACGCGTTGCATGATGCGGATCTGAATGTATTGGGCGAGAAAGTCGAAAATCAAAACCAGCAAATAGCCGATGCTGACGAACATGACACCGCGCCATGCGCTGCTCTCCGGCAAGGTACCTTTGAGGGCGGGGGAAAAATAATGGTCAATCGTCCAGCCAAAAATGAGCGGTGGGCTCAACTCCAGCGGAGTGACGATAGCCACTAAGGACAGCGCAAGGATGACCCGCCATTTATATGGCCGCATGTACTGCATCAGGCGGCGCATCAGGCGCGCGTCGTAAGCTTTGCCGAGTGCTTCTTCTTCGTGCACGTTGCTCATGCGCGTTCCAGCTCTTCTTCCAGCAACTGCTTCTGATACAGATCCGCGTAATAGCCGCCGCGAGCGAGGAGTTCTTCGTGCGTGCCGCGCTCGATGATGCGGCCCTCGCGCAGGACAACGATTTGGTCGGCGTCCTGGACGGTGGAGGTGCGGTGCGAAATCAAAATTGTAGTGCGGCCGTGCATCATGCCGCGCAAGCGGGTCAGGATGCGCTCCTCAGTTTGTGTATCGACGCTGGAGAGAGAATCGTCGAGGATGAGGATACGCGGGTCGCGGATGACGGCGCGGGCGATGGCGGTGCGCTGCTTCTGTCCGCCGGAGAGCGTGATGCCGCGCTCGCCGACGACAGTGTCGTATTTGTTGGTGAAGCCTTCGACGTCGGAATCGAGGCTGGCTATTTCGGCGGCCTGGCGAACTTGATTGAGATCGTAGTTGGGGAGACCGAAGGCGATGTTGCCGCCGACCGTTTCGCTGAAGAGATAGGTGTCTTGCGGGACGTATCCGATGGAGCGGCGTAGCGTATCGAGCGGCCATTCGCGAATGGGACGCCCATCGATGAGGACTTCGCCTTCAGGAGCTTCCCAGAGGCGCGCGACTAGGGCGGCGAGAGTGGTCTTACCGCTGCCGGTGGGGCCAACGATGGCGAGCGTGGAGCCGGCGGGAATTTTCAGATTGATGTCGCGGAGAACAGGATGCGCGGTGTGGCCACCATTGGAGCCGGCTGCTGCAGTGGCACCGTTGCCGGAAATATTGGTGGGGAAGGTGAAGTTGAGATTGCGAAATTCGATTTCGCCGGCGAGCGGCGCGTTGGCGGCGACGGCGGCGTTGCGGTCGTCGATATACGGCTGGGCGCGGAGGATGTAATTGAGGCGGCCCATGGAGGCGGCGCCGCGCTGGAAAATGTTGGTGACCCAACCGAGAGCGATCATGGGCCAGACGAGCAGGCCCAAATAGCTATAGAAAGCGATCAGGGCGCCGAGCGAAATTTGGCCGCGAAGAAGTTGATGTCCGCCTTGCCAGAGAACGATTAGAAAAGAAACGCCGATGAGTGCTTGGAGCGAGGGCATGAACATGCTCCAAGTGCGAATAAGCTTGATATTGCGAGCTACGTATTCCCGGTTGGGCTCGTCGAAGCCGCGGATTTCGGCTTCTTCCTGGGCGTAGGCGCGGATGACGCGGACACCAGAAAGATTTTCCTGAACTTTGGCGGACAGCGTGGCTAGCGCAGCTTGAATCGTTTCGTAGAGATCGTGAATAACCTTGCCGAAGTGGCGAACGGCGACGGCTACGATCGGGACGGGCAGCAGTACCCAAAGCGTGAGCGACGGCGAAAGGCGGGCCATGATAATGACCGCGAGAATCATGGTCACGAGCGTTTGGCCGGTATACATGATGCCGGGACCAAGGACCATCCGGACGTTGTTGAGGTCATTGGTTGCGCGAGACATCAGTTCGCCGGTGCGATTGCGCACGTAGAATTCGGGCTCCAATAGGAGCAGGCGGTCAAGGAGACCGCTGCGAATATCGAATTCAATGTCGCGCGAAACGCCGATGAGCACCCACCGGGTGGTGAAGGACATCAGACCTTTGAGCAGGACGCAGACAACCAGGATGAGGCAGTAGATGCCAAGAGCGTGGCGGCTATGCGGAGCGTAGAACGGAATGTTGCTGAGCCAGTCGCCGGTAAGCGCCTTCGCGTGCGTATTGCTTTCAAATGGGCGCGGGCTACCGGCGAGGATATCGGTCATGACGCCGGTCGCGAGGGGAATGATGTTGCCAACGATGCTGGTCAGCGCGAGAGCGATCAGGCCGAGGGCAATCGCAGGGCGATAGCGAGCGAGATACGGCACTAAGCCGAGCAGATTTTTAACGGCGGAACTGTGCTTCGGTGTGTGCTCCGGTGTTCGCTCCGGCGCATGCTTCGGCGGTTGCTGCGATTTTTTCGCGGCGGCGGCGTCTCCGGGTTTGCTGCCATTGCTCATCGCAAATTGGAATGCGCGGTGCTCAGGGAAGCGGCCTCGTTCAGGAAATGCTCGTAGGAGCGGTCGAGCGATTGGTAGCGCTTTGTGTCTGGATTAAAGCGGACGCCGATGGGGAGCGTGTGCGTGTCCACGGCGCCCTTCAGGGGAGTGAAGTACAACGCCAAACCTTTTTCGGGATCTTGCTCGTAGGCCAAGCGCCAGCCGGTCACGCCGCCAATCGGAGTGCCCGGCAGGAAACCTTTGCTATTCTTCAGATGTTCGTCACACCGCAAGATTTCCGTCCATTGGCCTTTATCGTTTTCCGCTAGTACGGCGCGTGTGACGATGGTGCCCGGCAGATTATTTTTCGTCGATTTCGGGACGACGTTAGCGGCGAGAAGTTCTTGCTTGCCGTTTTTCGCTAAATCCCCGAAAAGAACCACGGTGGTTTCTTTGCCGAGCAGCGAGTCCGCCGCGGACTGAACATCGTCAGGCACGGCCAGGGCCGGCTTTTCCTGGGCTGCGGGCTTTTCTGGAGTCGTATCTCCGCAACCGGCTAGAAAGCACGCAGCCAGAAAACCGAGCGCCACGTTCCTGGACCTATTGCGGCGAAGGGCCACTCGACTCGTTCTGATTTCACTCCCCGTCCCTGATGGTAAGGACGGCATGACTACGGGCTCGTTAGCAGGCGCGAGAAAACAGTGGCTGTCCGTGAGATTTTCCATTGTAGAAGGCTCAGTACTCCTTTTTGTAAGCTGGCCGGTACTGTGAAGGCGTAATCCCACAATTTTAGCCGTTGCCTGCCCTCCGCGGAAGAATTCCTCGGCTCAAGTTGCTTTTGTGATGAGGTGACGTTTCGGCGTCCGCCGAAACCCCAGATTACCGCCGTGCGAGGATGGCGTCCAGCCGCGCCTCGAAATTTTCTTCCCCTTCGGAGGATAATTCGCTTCGCTCGACCGGAAGCGTAGCCTCGATGGCCTCCACCCAGTTAAACAACTGTTGGATGTTCTCGCGGGTCTTTGCGTGATATTCCTTGAGATTGCCGCTGGCAGACATCCATTGGCGGAAGGTGTGCTCGAGGGGATGGTCAGAGGAGCCGAATGGATTGGAGGCTGCAGCGGGGGCAAGAAGGCCACCATGGCCGGTGAAGAAATGCTCGAAGCCCAGGTCGGCGGCGAGGTGGCCGGAAGTGGTGCCGATACCGTCGTCGTAGAGTGGGCCGTGGCAGGTGAGCGTCAGCGGCTGCGGCTCTTTGCGCCATTTCAGCGTTTCCATGTCGAAGAGCCAGATATCCCAATTCGCGCCGACTATGTAAGCGGTGTCCGCGTTGAGATGCTGCGCGGCTAGGGCGGCAACTTCCGGAGGACCGTAGCCTTGGTCACGAAGATCCCACTGGGCGACGGCCGTTTCCGTGGAATCAACCGGTTGCACATGCAATTCCGTGAAGGCAGTTTGTGATGCGGAAAGAGGCGCGGTAGTTAGGAAGCGGGCGAACTCCGGAATCATGGTTGCTTCCGAGAAGTCGCGTGTCCAGATGCGGAGATGGGCGCGGTTGGCCATTTTGCTTATTCAATTATAGCGGGGTGATGGAGAAGAGGCGAATTGCGCCGCCGGCAGTGTCAGCGCGTGACTGGGGGTGGGACGCTAAAGTTGGAAGCGATTTGCGTCAGGCGTTCGCGTAGGGACTCGCCGATGTCGGAGAAGACTCTGGTGCAGGTGTCGCGGAGTTTTTCCTCGGCAGTGGCGGCGATACCGGAGACTACTTCGCGCGATTGATGGTCAAGCGATGCGACCGTGGCGAGCATCCACTGGTTCGAGACGTTTTCGAGGCGGCCGCGAAAATGTTCGGCGGCTTGCTCGCCGACGCGCGCATAAAGGCCGCGCATCTCCGCCTGCTGAGCCTCGGTCATCGACTTCCACGCGGCGAGCAGGGGACCGAAGCCAACCTGCACTTTCTCGTTTGCTTCGGCGACACCCGCTTCCATGGCGCCGCTCATGGCGTTTTGAAATCGGCGGAGAAAACTTTCCTGCTCGGCGGTAACTTGCTGGGTTAAATCCGCGTGTGCCGCTTCCAGACGGGCGCGGGATTCGCTCACGCTTTTTTGCGCTTCGACTTCAAAGCCGCTCAGTTCATGCCGAGCCTGACGCTGAATTTCATCGATAAAAGCGGCGGAGGTAGTTTCCGCGGCT
>JAOAPV010000050.1 GCA_025463055.1 Candidatus Acidiferrum typicum | reverse complement strand
CGACCACAAGCCGGGCATGATGACGCTCCTGAGCCTCGGGATCCCAGCTGCATTTGGAACCTCGCGCGCTGGGACATTCGGCCTATTCGACCTTGACGTGTGGTGGGAACTCACATCACTGATCACGATCATGCTCCTCGGTCACTGGCTCTAAATGCGAGCCATTTCTCAGGCCCGCGGCGCCCTTAATGCGCTCGCGGCCCTCCTGCCGGACACCGCTGAACGCGTAAAGGGCACAGACACTGAATGTGTTCCACTCTCTGAGTTGCGCGTTGGCGACATCGTTCTCGTGCGGCCCGGGGCCCGAGTTCCGGCAGATGGTACGGTTGTTGAGGGTACTGCTGACGTTGACGAGTCCATGATCACCGGCGAGTCCAAAACGGTGCCGAAAGGAGCAGGCGCCAAAGTCATTGCGGGAACAGTTGCCAACCGCGGAAGTCTTCGCGTCAAGATTAGCGCAGTCGGGGACCAGACCGCTCTCTCCGGAATCATGCGGCTCGTCGCCACCGCCCAGGCTTCTGGCTCTCGCGCGCAAGCTCTTGCCGACCGTGCAGCCGCGATCCTTTTTTACGTGGCCCTCGTCGCTGGCGCAATTACTTTCGCCTACTGGTGGTTTTCAGGTGACAAAGAACACGCCCTGATTCGAACGGCAACGGTCCTCATCATTGCTTGCCCGCATGCCCTGGGACTGGCGATTCCGCTCGTAATCGCGATTTCAACATCGCTCGGCGCCCAAAACGGGCTTCTTGTTAAGGACCGACTCGCGCTCGAACGCGCGCGCAATCTGGACATCGTCATCTTCGATAAGACCGGAACCCTAACACGCGGTTCTCCAGCGATTTCGGACGTGGTGGCTGCACCGGGCAGTACCGAAGACGATTTGATTGCACGTGCTGCCGCCGTGGAGTCCACCTCCGAACATCCGCTCGCTAAAGCAATCGTCGCCGAAGCCAAGCGCCGAAATGCGGAACGATTGTCAGCCTCGAATTTCGAGGCCCTGCCTGGTCGCGGAGCGAAGGCCGTCGTGGAAGGCAAGAGTGTCATCATCGGCGGCCCCCGTTTGCTGACTGAAGCCAAGGTGACCATTCCGACAGACCTTGAAAAACGGACGACCGCATGGGCATCCGATGGAAAGACGGTTCTCTATGCACTTTCGGAAGGCAGACTGCTCGGTGCTTTCGCCGTTGAAGATGAAATTCGGCCCGAATCCGGGGAGGCCGTCGCCGAACTTCACCGGCTTGGCATCCGGGTCGCCATGATCACCGGAGATTCAAAGACGGTTGCCAATTCGGTCGCCCGGCGCATCGGAATCGACGAGGTCGCAGCGGAGGTTCTACCTGCTGACAAGGCGGCGGCGGTAAAGCGCTTTCAGGCCGGTGGCAAGAAAGTTGCCATGGTTGGCGATGGCGTGAACGACGCACCGGCTCTGGCAACTGCGGATGTGGGAATCGCCATCGGGTCGGGAACCGATGTGGCCGTCGAGTCCGCGGGAATTGTGCTCGTCCGCAGTGACCCTCGCGACGTTGTCGGCGCGATCGAATTATCGCGCGCGACTTACAGAAAGATGATCCAAAATCTTGTTTGGGCAACCGCTTATAACCTGGTGGCTATCCCGGCCGCCGCGGGTCTCTTCGTCCGTTGGGGAGTCGAACTCCCAATGAGTGTCGGCGCCGTAGCGATGAACTCGTCAACCATCATCGTAGCTGTCAACGCTCAGTTGCTTCGCCGACTCAAATTGCAGCGCGAAACTCTCTAGGTGGAAGATCTAGCTAGCGCCCGTCTGCAAGGAAACGCACTACCTGACGCTCAAGAAAAGGCGTTCCTTCCTTTTTGACGGTCCATCTCATTGAGGCAAATTCGTGAGCTTGGCATCATGAAATTCTTTCGGCTCGCAACTGCGGAGTAGAATGACCGGAAGGTTTGCCATGACCGTAGCGACACCCTCGCCGCTTTCTGATGTTTTGCGAAGAGTCGTCCAGCTCCAAGTCATCACGCTCATCTGGATGAGCGTTGAGGCCATCGTCTCCCTCGTGACGGCTTGGACTTCGCACAGTCCTGCCCTTTTGGCTTTCGGCGGCGACAGCTTGATCGAGCTGTTTTCTGCAGCCATTGTGTTCTGGCGTTTTCGCTTCACGCTGGCCGAGGCACGGGCAGCCCGACTCGCGGGAGGCCTGCTTTTCGCATTGGCAAGCTTCGTTGTGCTGACTTCGATCTTGAACCTCATCGGATACCGCGAGGCGCACCGTAGTCTTGTCGGAATCGGAATTCTGCTGGCCGCTGCGGTAGTCATGTTTTGGCTCGCCAGCCGAAAACGAAAGCTGGCAGTCGTAACCTCCAGCGCGGCTTTGAAGGCCGATGCTGCAGAATCCGCCCTCTGTGGTTACATGGCGTGGATTGTTCTTGCAGGACTCGTGATAAACGCCATCTGGAATAAACCGTGGGTTGATCCTGTCGCTGCGCTTGCACTGACTCCGCTCATCCTGCGCGAAGGATGGAAAGCTATTCGCGCAGGTCGGCTTGGATGTGGCTGCCCTTGAATACTGGGCGACGTGTTGCCAGCGAGCATAAAAAATCCCCCAGTCCCAAACGTAGTACAGACGTAGTATCAGTTGCGGCGAACGGCGGCGAAAAGCGAATAAAGGGTGAATGAAAACTGAGGAAGTGACGCTCCGGATTTCACTGCAATTCACTAGCTTTCCTCGGTTTAGCTTAGCTCCGGCGAATCGTGATTAAAATACTCTGCTGGCTGTTAACCGAAGGGTTGGGCGTCCGGCGCTCGTAATCTCCGAACATCGGCATGATAAACCGTTGAAATTCTGGTTGCACAATAGTTGCACAAGTGCTCCCAAACAGCGCCTCTTTGCCCAAGAATGAGGCAACTCATCCGAACGTAACCTATTGATTCCGAACAACAGCGTGTGGAATCGGGAATTTGCTAAACCGTTGTAGGGGCTAAAACTCCTACCGGGGGTTCGAATCCCCCCCTCTCCGCCAGATATTTTAATCCCGCATCATAAACTCCAATAGAAATGCGCTCAGCTTAGCGAGATTCCCTCCACCCGCTTCAAAGTACGCGAAGCACAATTTTCCCCAGCACGTGCCCTCGCTCAATGCGCCGGTGCGCCTCGGCCGCTTTTTCGAGCGGAAACTCCGCGGCAATCGGCACTTGCAGCTTTGCCTTTTTGATTGCTTTGTTGAGGCGTTCAAATTCGCGAACACCCGCCACCGCGTCATACGAAATAATCTTCATGCCTCGCCGCTTTTTCGGCGCGGGCTCGACACCGTTCGGATACGCCAGCCGCCCACCTTGCCGAAGCACATCGAGACAACTCTCGACCGATTCGCCGCTGCCTAGGGCGAGCACAGCATCCATGCCTTTCGGCGCGAACCGGAACGCACCTTCAACGAAATCTCCTTTGCGGCCGTCCACGGCCTCGTCAGCGCCTAGCCGCTTCACTAGCTTCACACCGTCAGCACCCGAAGCAACTCCGAATACCTTCGCGCCGCGTTCTTTAGCAAATTGCACCGCCAACGTACCGACCCCGCCCGACGCTCCGTGAATCATTACGTTTTCGCCCGTTCGCACATCCAAGTGTTCGCCGATGCCCTGAAGCGCAGTGAGACCCGTCACGGGCACCGCACCTGCGTGCTTCAAATCCAGCGGAGGATCCGGGATCGGCGCGACGTTGTCCTCGTGCACGGCGACGTACTCCGCGTAAAATCCGCCCTTCGGATTATTCCAACTATATGCGTACACCTGTTCGCCCTCTTCGAATCGGCGCGCCCGCGACCCAAGCTCCGCGATCGTCCCGGAGCCGTCCGTACCCAGTACGAGCGGAAACCGGATGCGCCCCCCAGGATTCCAGCCATCGCGAATGTCGGCGTCCCACCCGCCAACTCCCGCCGTGTGCACGGCGATCAAAACCTCCTTCACACCAGGCTCAGGCACCGGCAGTTCGTGCGGAGTGAGCACTTCCGGCCCGCCATAATGATCGATTGCCGCGGCCCGCATCGTTCCCGGCACGGGCTCCTGATGTGATTTTTTGTGGTTACGTACCATTGTTTGTGTCATTTCCGTATTTCCTAACTGCCCTGTGGCTTCATCTTCAATTTGGGGCGGCGGTTAGATGAACTGACACTTCTCTTTGGATCGCAGCGGAAACACGTTTTTCTGCATTGCTGTAAACTCTGACGCAACGCTCGGAGGACTTCGCAACACGTGCCTTGGCGAACACAATGACTCCTCCCCTCGAGACGCCACGCCTCCTGCTGTGCCCACTCGAGCTGGCAGACGCCGAACAAATTCAGGGACTCTTCCCTCATTGGGAAATAGTTCGCTACTTGGCCGCGCAGGTGCCCTGGCCCTATCCGGCTGACGGGGCGATTCACTTCATTCGAGACATGGCGCTTCCCGCCGTAGAACGCGGCGAAGCTTGGCATTGGACTCTCCGCCTGAAATCCCACCCAAGCCAAATCATCGGCAGCATCGATCTCCGCAAAAAAGAAAACGACAATCGCGGTTTCTGGCTAGGCCTCCCCTGGCAACGTCAAGGCCTCATGACCGAAGCCTGTGAAGCGGTCACCGATTTCTGGTTTAACACTCTCAATTTCCCCGTCCTTCGCGCTCCCAAAGCCATCGGCAACGCCGCCTCGCGCCGCATCTCCGAAAAACAAGGCATGCGCCTGGTCGCTACCGAAGACCGCGACTACGTCTCCGGCCGCTTTCCTTCCGAAATCTGGGAAATCACCGCCGAGGAATGGCGTGCCCGCAAGCGCTAGTCCCCTTTTCCCGTGAAAATTCCTGACGCTTCCCCCGTTTTGCTTTCATCTAATGTTCGCGTATCATTAAGGATTGCTTCGCGACCTAGCGACGCGGCTGTAGTGGTCGGGCCCTGCCCGTCCTGCCGTGCAGACCGGACGCGACAGAATGGAGCCCCATGAAACCCGGTATTCACCCCGACTATCATCAAGTGACGGTGCATTGCGCCTGCGGCAGCACCTTTCAGACTCGCTCGACCATGAAGGGCGAGATGCTGCGCGTCGAAATTTGCTCGAGTTGCCATCCTTTCTTCACCGGCAAGCAGAAGCTAGTGGACACCGCCGGCCGCGTCGAGCGCTTCACGAAGAAATACGCAGACGCCGCAGCCAAAGCCACCGCCGCCAAGAAGTAAAAGCGTTCTTTGTAGGGGCGCAGCTCGCCCGCGCACGCCGCGCCCCTGCTACCCAGCCGTCAAACTCAACCACACACGTTCCTCTTCTCTGTGTCCTGCGCGTCCGCGTGTGTTAAATTCTCTGCATAGTGGCCGCGCAATCCCGCATGTTTGAAAATCCGCTCCCCGGCGAGCTAGTCGAGACCGCTCCTCCCCGCGTCACCCTGCGCAACGCCTGGGCTCATCCATTCGACTCCGCCATGGCCGCCGCGCGCACCTGCTACGCCCCGCGCCTGATCGGCCCTGAAGAAATTACAGACAAGCAACGCCTCAACATTGGCGCCGCTACTTTCTACAGCGGCCATCACACCGTCTATCAACACGCGCATTTCGAATTCGGCCTGGAGAATATCTCCCGCCAATTCGTCTGGTCCTTCCTCCACGCGCATCCTTTCTACAATTCCGAGCAGCAAAGCCAGCGCTACGTCCGCCTCGACCGCGCGCAAGCCTACATCCCGCCCGAATCGCTTTTCTTCGACGCCACCACCCGCACGATCTACGAACATGCCATCGCCCGCGCCTGGCAACATTACCGCGAACTCTCCCAACTCCTGGTCGCTGACGCCCGCGAAATCCTAAGCGACATCTGGCACGTCGGCCCCATGTCTCATCCCAAGCGCGTCCAGAAAATCGAGCGCTCCGCCGAAAAACGCGCCATCGAAATCGCGCGCTACGTTCTCCCGCTTGCCGCCTTCACGACCATGGTGCACACCGTCTCCGGCATCGTGCTCCATCGCCTCTGGCGCATGAGCGCTGCGTCCGACACGCCCAGCGAAGCCCGCGCCGTGATCGGGGAAATGGTTGCGCAGGTGCGCGCCATTGATCCGCAATTTTTCGATCGCTTCGGCACGGAGCCGCTGGAAGAAATGCCCGAGTGGGCGAATCGCTCCGCGGCACAAAACGGTAACGCCAGCATCCCGGCCGGCGAAGCGTTCGCCAGCGAATTCGACGCGAAACTACAAGGAAGAACTTCCAAGCTGGTCGACTATTCGCCCAACGCCCCGCGCGTAATGGCCGAAGCCTATCGCGCCGTAATCGGCCAAACCGAATCGCAATGCAGCGATGCCGAAGCCATCGACCGCCTGCTTAATCCCGCTCGCAATCTCTATCGACTCGAAACTCTCAACGTCGGCGTCCATGCGCCGACAATGCGCGCCCTGCAGCACGCCAATTACACCTTCGCGAAAAAAATCAGCCACACCGCCGACAGTCAGGACCAGCGCCACCGCATGGTTCCCGGCTCGCGCCCGCTCCTCACCCTTGCGGACACTCGCGAGCCCGACTACATCACGCCCATGCTCCTAGAAAATAATCCGCGCGCCCGCGAACTCTACGACCGCGCAATGCAGGAAGCGTGGACCGCCAAAAATCAGCTTCTCGACCGTGGCGTCCCCGCCGAAATCGCGCTCTACGTTCTCCCCAACGCCAAATCCATTCGCCTGGTCGAATCCGGCTCGCTCCTCCATCTCCTCCACAAGTGGACCATGCGCACCTGCTTCAACGCCCAGGAAGAAATCTACCGCGCCTCGCTAGACGAAGTAGCCCAGCTCCGCGAAGTTCATCCGCAACTCGCACGCTACATCGGCCCCCCGTGCCACGTACGCGCCGGCATCACCACGCCAATCTGCACCGAAGGGTCACACTTCTGCGGCGTAAAAGTCTGGCTCGACTTTCCCAACATCGCCCGCCGCATCTGATTTTCGTAGGGGCGCAGCACCGCTGCGGCCCAGCTAGGCAACACGTTGGCCCACTCAGGATTTTGTACTGGTTAAACTAGCGAAGATTTACCGCAGCGCCGTCAAATCAAAATCCACCACGACCTCCGGCCCCTCCGGTGGAGTCACCTGCACCGTAGCGGCATCCGAATTAAACGCGCCAGCCGGAAACTCAAACCGAAGCGTTGCGCCCGTCAACTGGCACCCGTCTTCGCCGCACATATAATTCGGCTCGCCGCTAAAATGCTCTGGCTTCACGATTTCGTCACCCACCCTAACCTGCACCGGTATGTCTTTCCAGAAATCAGGCGGACGAAACGCATACCCGATCGGCGAACCCGAACGTTGGCTGGTGGGCCGCGCGATAAGCGGACCATAAGAACTGGTCAGCAGCACCTCAATGCTCATCACGACGGTCTCTTCTTTTCCGCGATATTCCGCCTCTGCTTGCTGCGCGCTATAACCCATTGTTTGTTGGCTGGACACCAAAACAACCCGCGCAAACGGTGTCAGCAACTCGACGGAAGCGATGCATGGCCCAGTTTTCGGTACTGCCAGGGGCTGTTTGTACTTGGCAAGAAAGCGCGCCGTCGATTCGTCGCGCCGCTGCCCTAGAAAATACGCGTCACGAATCGCTTCCTCCGAAAGTGGAGAGTTAAACGCAAATGATTCCGGGGAAACAACAAGAAGCGCAAGCAACACTGCAAGGAAGGCACGGGAAGACTTGGCCATGGGTAAGCTCCCTAGATACTAATTAGACGGCTACAGCACGCACCAAGTTTCCCGGCTCGTAAATGGGACAGCCATTTCTGGCTGTCCTCCGAATCCCCCAATCGACAACAACCTAGGGCAAGGTCAATTTTCGTTTTTCAACTTTTGAACACTTAAACTTTTCGACTCTTGAACTCCGCTCCTCGCCTTCGCTACGATCTCCATCGCAACGTAACCGGCCCAGCCATCGGATGCTCCATAGCCGTCCCCGTCCGCCGCGACTCCAGCAAATTCGCCTTCAACCCGAAATACCACTTCGCCGGCCGGTCCGCATCATCGATCAACATCAACTTCGGATCATGCCTCAACCCCTCTGCCTGCTTGATCATCGTCTCCTGATCCTGCCGCAAGAAAGTCTTCCCAAACATCCGAAACAAAAACACCGGCAAGAATGGCAAGTTCCACGCCGCCACAAAATCAATCCGGCACAAATCCCGCCGCACCGGCGTCACCGTAGCACGGCTGGAAAACCACATCTTTCCGATGTGAATCTCCTCCAGCCGCATGTTCGGTAAAACAAAATCGATCGTGGTCGTCACACCTTCGCCGGTAATCCGCTTCAGCAATTGATAAGGCGCGCTATTCGAGCTAGGCGAGTGCGGACTCATCCGAAACCCGTAAGGTATCGGCTCAAACTGTTTCTGCTTTTCGTGAATGCTGTGCTTGCTGCGCCAAAACCAAGATTGATGCACAAAAGGCCCATGCGCCGGGTCCATCAATCCAATAATTCCCTGATCGACATGCGAGGGCAGCTCGCAATCTAAATGCGTAATCTTGTATCCCTTGCTGAACACCGGCAAAGCCGGAGCTGAAGGCATTTTTTCCGGTAGCCTGGTTCCCGGCGAATTCATGTAAACCCAAACGTACCCATCGCGCTCTTCGCACGGATAATGCCCCGCAAAAATGCGCTCCACCTTCAACTTATCCTGCGAAGTCAACGAAGGAATTTCTACGCAGCGCGCCGTGCAAGCATCAAACCGCCATCCATGGTAACTGCACTCCACCGTCTGCCCGTCAAAATGCCCATAAGAAAGCGGAATCCCCCGGTGCGGGCAAGAATCCCGCATAGCAAACGCCCGGCCCTCCGCATTCCGCCCCAAAACCAGCGGCATCTCCAGCAACATCGCCGTAACCAGCTTGTTGCCGCGAATCTCCGCACTCCGCACCGCCGGATACCAAAAATCCCAAAGAAAACCAGCATCCGGCTCCCGCCCCGGCTCCTTCGCCGCCGCGCCATCCGCCTGCAAAATTGTCCGCACCGCTTCGCTCATGAAGGGCTAATCCCTATCCAGCATAAAAACTGCGTATACGACAAAGGCATACGCCGCTGCCCAAGCAGGAATGAACAGTCTCCACCGACCTTTTCCGAACGCACTTAGAACGATGCTTGCGACAAGGGTCCAACCGGAAATCCGGCCAACAACCTTCCATATCCCGGGCGATGGCATCATGCCATGCGGACTGCCACCATTGTGAAACCAAGAATAAAAGAAGACCAGTTCCAACAGTGTCGAGCATATAGCAAGTATCAGCGCCGCCTTGCCGCAGTACGCCCTCCAACTGGGAGGTGAGGCTGCTTGTGCTTCGGACAGACCGTCTCCACGCCGCCCAAAGAAGCGAGGAAGGCAGCAGAAAAAGCACCATCGTCGCTATAAACACAAACCGTCTACCTCCTGCACCTCGACAACACTGAGAACGAGTATATCGATTCCCGTTCCCAATTCGGATGATTGTCACTGATAAACGCTAACCGGAAACTGACCCCCTAGTTACGTCCAATTGCTTGCGCCGGCGTTCCGCGCTATCCTTCACAGAGAGCAAATTGATGTTTTCCGCCTTCTATTAGCTGACCTCGCATACTCCTCGCATCCTTGCGAGCGCTCCCGCTTTTCACGAGTCACCAGTCACCAGTCACAAGTCACTATTCACGCCTTCAATTGTAGGCGTCGCGTACAAAGGAACTACCAATGGCCGTTATCACACTCTCTGAAAAACTCGACCAACTCGGTACTCGCTATGACGACCTGACCCAACAGCTCTCCACGCAGGAACTTGTCTCCGACTCCTCGCGCTTTCAAAAGGTCGCCAAGCAGCATGCTGAGCTTGCCGAAATTGTCGCCAAGCACCGCGAGTATAAGCAGATCGAAAAAGATCTGGCCGGCGCGCACCAGATGTTTCTCGAAGCCGACGACCAGGAAATGAAGCAGCTCGCCCACGACGAGGAAAAGCAGCTCGCCGCCCGCAAAGAAACCGTCGAGCGCGAGCTAAAACTTCTCCTCTTGCCCAAAGATCCCCTTGATGAAAAGAGCGTCATCGTCGAAATCCGGGCCGGCACCGGCGGCGACGAAGCCGGCATCTTCGCCGGCGATCTCTATCGCATGTACTCGCGCTTCGCCGAAACGCAAGGCTGGAAAGTGGAAGTCCTGGAGAGCTCTCCATCCACTCAAGGCGGGGTGAAAGAAATCGTAGCCGCCATCCAAGGCAACAAGGTTTATTCCAAACTGAAATATGAGAGCGGCGTGCACCGCGTGCAGCGCGTTCCCGCCACCGAACAGCAAGGCCGCATTCACACTTCCGCCGCAACGGTGGCCGTGCTGCCGGAAGCCGACGACATCGACATCAAAATCGAAGCCAAGGACCTGCGCATCGATACCTTTTGTTCTTCCGGTCCCGGTGGGCAGTCCGTGAACACCACCTACTCCGCCGTGCGCATCACGCACATTCCCAGCGGACTCGTCGTCTCGCAGCAGGACGAAAAATCCCAAATCAAAAATCGCGCCAAAGCCATGCGCGTTCTCCGCGCCCGCCTCTACGAACAAGAAATGGAAAAGCAGCAATCCGCCCTGGCCGCCGAGCGCCGCGGACAAATCAAATCCGGCGACCGCTCCGAAAAAATCCGCACCTACAATTATCCGCAAAATCGCGTAACCGATCACCGCATCGGCCTGACCCTGCATCAACTGACAGAAGTAATGGACGGCAAACTGAACGCCATGGTGGACGCCTTAGTCTCCCACTATGAAGCCGAGCGCCTGGAACAAGAGCTCGCCGAAGCCTAAATTTGTGGGACAGCCATTTCTGGCTGTCCTCTGTGGTAGCGCTGGCGTTTTGCCGGCGCGGTGCGGAAGAGGCACTCTTGTCTGCTCCTTTTTGCGAAACAACAATGGATGTTCGTGCCACATTAAAAAACGGCATTGCGAAACTGCGCGAAGCGGATGTGCCGTCGTTTACCTTAGCGGCGGAGTTGCTCCTTCTTCACGTCCTCGGCCGCAGTCGCACCTGGCTCTACGCCCATCCCGAAGAAATCATCTCCGACGCCGAACTGCAGCACTTTTTCGAACTAATCAACCGCCGAGCCGCAGGCGAGCCCACGCAGCACCTAACCGGCAAGCAAGAATTCTGGGGACTAGAATTCGAAGTCACTCCCGAGGTCTTAATTCCCCGCCCCGAAACTGAACACGTAATCGAAGTCGCACTGGACCGCCTGGCACTCCGCGAAATCCGCGCCGGCCGCCCGCAAAAGTCCGCCGGCGAGGGCCTGCAAATCGCGGATATAGGCACTGGCTCCGGCTGCATCGCCATAGCGTTAGCAAAAGAACTCCCCGCCGCATATTTCTACGCCACAGACATCTCCCCAGCAGCATTAGCGGTAGCGCAGCGAAACGCCCAACGCAATGCGGTAGAAGACCGCATCCATTTCACCGAAGCAAACCTGCTGACCATTCCCGTAGGGGCGCAGCAAGCTGCGCCCCAGCTAGGCAACACCGCAAACAGCGCATCGCCCGCTGTTCACCAGTCACCAGCCACCGCTCACCAGTCACAGCTCTTCGACCTAATCGCCAGCAACCCTCCCTACATCGGCCGCCGCGAAGCCCCCTCTCTCCCACGCGAAGTCCGCGACCACGAACCCCACTCCGCCCTCTTCGGCGGCGAAGAAGGCTACGAACTCTACGCCGACCTCATCATCCAATCCACCCAACACCTAAAGCCCGGCGGCATCCTAGTCCTAGAGTTAGGCCACAACAGCCTCCCAGCCGTGCAGCCTCTTCTCGACACACCAGCCTGGGCAAACGTCGGCGTAACCAACGATCTGGCCGGCATCCCCCGCGTCCTCGCCGCGGAACGACTCTGAACGGCGACGCTCTGGCGAAGAAAAGGGGAAGAGCGTAGGCTAGGGGGCATGCCGGAACTGGCTCGCTTCCGCGCTAAGCATGGCCCTGTCGATGAGCAGACGCTGCCGAGCGTCGCGTTGATTCTCCACGTCGATATGGACGCGTTCTTCGTTTCTGTGGAATTGCTCGAGCGCCCCGAATTGCGGGGAAAACCCGTCATCGTCGGCGGCGGGCCAAATCAGCGCGGCGTTGTCACGGCGGCCAGCTACGAGGCGCGAAAATTCGGCGTTCACTCCGCAATGCCGCTGCGCACCGCCGGACGCCTCTGTCCGCACGCTGTATATCTCTATAGCCATCACGCCAAGTATTCGGAGTGGAGCGACCGGGTCGCGACCACCCTCGCGAAATTTTCTCCCATCGTCGAAATGGTTTCGATCGACGAAGCTTATCTCGATCTTTCCGGCACGGAACGCCTGCACGGCCCGCCGCTCGCCGCCACCGATAAACTGCTTCGCACGATTACGCGCGACACGGGACTTCCCTGCTCCGGCGGCTTGGCGACAACTCGGCTGGTTGCGAAGGTCGCTTCCGATCAAGCCAAGCCGCGCGGCTTCCTGTGGGTTGCGCCCGGAAGCGAAGCGCGTTTTCTCGCGCCGCTATCGGTGCGCAAGATTCCCGGCATTGGCGAGGTTACCGAACGCGCGCTGCGCGCCCTCAGCATCGAAACCGTAGAACAACTCGCGGCGCAGCCGCTGGAGAAACTCGAAAAAGTTTTCGGCCAGTGGGGGACAGCGCTATATCGCAAGGCGCGCGGCGGGGATTCCTACGAATTCGTAATCGACGCCGAACCAAAATCCATTTCGCATAATCACACGTTCGGCGAAGACACGGATGACACCGTCGCGCTCTCCGCGATGCTCAGTCATCTGTCGCAAAAAGCGTGCAAGCGTTTACGCGAAGCGGGCCTAGCCACGCGCACGCTCACCCTCACTATTCGTTACACCGGCTTTGACACGTACACGCGCTCGAAGACGCTCAGCGAGCCAACGCAACTCGATACCGACATTTTCGCCGTATTCCAAAAGCTTTTTCGCGAACACCGCAACCAGCGCCGCAAAATCCGCTTGCTTGGTGTAAGCCTGGGCGGCCTGACACATGGCGCGGAGCAACTCGATCTGCTTTCCGCGGAGCGCCGCGCCAAGCTCGAAAAGTTGACGCGGGCCACAGACAATCTGCGCGATCGCTTCGGCTTCGATTCCGTCCAATTCGGCGGCTCACTCCGTTCCGGCGATCCCGAGCGCAGTGACAAGTCCGAGTGATGGTGCAAATCGCGGCCGGAATTTATCGTTGACGGACATCTTTTTAAGAATGACCTATACTCTCTCTTGATGAGCACGCCACCTATCGCGTCTTCCGCGCCACCAGTTCGCCGTCGCGAGCATCTGGGCACGCACGCGCGCAATTTCTGGCAGCGCGTCAGCGAAGGGCGGCAGATCGAAGATTTGTGGTCGCAATTTGCGGCGGATGCGCGCGCCAGTTATGGCTTTTACGGCAGCGACATCGATTGGGACGAAATCAAGAAACTCCCGCGCTGGCGTCGCCCGCTCCATGTTGCAAAAGAATTTTTCTGGGCCTTGCTACTCAAGCTTACGCCCGCACGCCGTGTCCTGCTGCTTGCCTCGGCCGTGATGTTGATTTTGTCAGTCGTAAACTCGGACATGAAATTTGAATTTGCCGCCGCTCTCGGCTTTCTGCTTCTTCTCTCCCTGGAACTCGCCGACAAAGTGACGATGAAGCGTGACTTGGAAATCGCGCGCGAAATTCAGACCTGGCTCGTACCGTCGTTTCCGCCGGAAGTTCCCGGTGCGGAAATCGCGTTTGCGTCGCGGCCGCAAAATTCGGTCGCCGGCGATTACTACGACGCATTTTTCGCAACCACCGCCGGGGCGGATGGCGGAAAACTTATGCTGGTGATCGCCGACGTGGCCGGCAAAAGCATCCCCGCGGCGTTGCTGATGGCCACATTGCAAGCGAGCTTGCGCACTATTGCGGGAGAAGGCGCGTCGCTTGCGGATTTAGTGATCCGCCTGAACCGCTACGCTTGCGCGCACAGTCTTGATGGCCGGCGTTTCACTACAGCGGTGATTGCGGAGTATGAACCCGCAACGCGGCGGCTCAACTATGTGAACGCGGGACACAATGCACCGATTTTGCGGCGCGCCAACGGCGACATGGAAAAACTCGACATTGGCGGCGTGCCGCTGGGAATCGTGTCCGCGGCTGCATACGAGACTTCCACGAAAGATTTGAATGCCGGTGACGCGCTCATTTTTTTCACCGATGGCGTTGTGGAGGCGTTCGACGAAAGTGGCGCCGAATTTGGCAACGAGCGCTGGCTGGACGCGATTCGTGGGCTGCCGGAAGTGACGGCGCAAGAGTCGCTGCAATTTCTGATGACACGCGTGGACGCCTTCGTTGGAGTTACGCGGCAATCTGACGACATTACTTGCATGATCTTTCGCGCTAAACGACCCGCATAATTTCAACTGCAAATAATCTCGTAATTTTCCCCTGCCGACCTGCATGAGAGTCTCTTAGCGCTGGCCTGCACAAATCGCGCTCAGGCTGGCGGTTTCGAGGGCCTCGCCGCAGGCGGCGGCGTTGCCGGAGCACTTGGCTGGGGCGGTGTGGGAGGCTTGGTGAATTCCGCGTCGTTCAGCTCGGGATTTAATTCGATTTTCTCGATTCTGATTTTTTGGGCGATCTCCGTTGCGGAGCTGCCGGAATCGATTCCGAAAGCGAATTTCAATCCACCGACATCGCGATAATCGCTGAAGAACGATTGGACGGGAAGTTCCTTGCCCTCATATTTGCGCTGGCCCTCCCATTTGAGCAAATGAAATGAATCGGCATCGAAGAGGTAAAAACGAACGTCGCCGTTTTTGGTGGTGAGCTTGACGCGCCAGGCGTCTTTGTCGTTGACCTTGTCCTTGCCCACGAGTTCAATTTGATTGCCTTTGCTCTTGTAGTCGACCAGGGGGCCGTCGAAATCGGACTCCTCGGTGATATTTTTCAGCTCGCCGTCGCTCATTGCCTCGGGATTCGTTTTGCCGGCGAAGGGATTGTTGGCCCAGCCCTGGGACTGGCCGTCATAGACGCGCACCATGGTCTGGTTTTGAATGGTGAGCTGCATGTG
>JAOAPV010000044.1 GCA_025463055.1 Candidatus Acidiferrum typicum | reverse complement strand
CGGTACGTGAGCTGGGTTCAGAACGTCGCGAGACAGTTCGGTCCCTATCTGGTGTGGGCGCAGGAGAATTGAAGGGAGTTGTCCCTAGTACGAGAGGACCGGGATGAACAGACCTCTTGTGTACGAGCTGTCGCGCCAGCGGCACCGCTCGGTAGCGAAGTCTGGAAGAGATAAATGCTGAATGCATCTAAGCATGAAGCTCGCCCTAAGATAAGTTCTCCCAATCCGCTTCGGCGGATAAGAAGGGCAGTCGAAGACTACGACTTTGATAGGCTGGAGGTAGAAGCGCAGTAATGCGTGAAGCTGACCAGTACTAATCGCCCGTTCGGCTTAATCATAAAACTTTCCTAAACCGTCTTTAGGGAAGAGCAAGAGCCAATAATGCACAGTAGCGTTCGATTTCGAGTCGAACCTGTAATGCCAGCCAAATCTGTTGTCACGCTCGCTGCGTGAGCTCCGTAATAAACCGGATCTCCGCGGCGAGCAAAAAGTTTCTGGTGGTAATACCGCGAGGGTCACACCCGTTCCCATCCCGAACACGGAAGTTAAGCCTCGCAGGGCCGATGATACTGCACGGGCAACTGTGTGGGAACGTAGGTCACCGCCAGGATTAAATTAGAGAAGGCCGTTCTGAGAAATCAGGACGGCCTTTTTGTTTTACGCCAGTACGCTCTAAATTTCTGGCCATCCTACTCTGGGGAGGAGGCCGTAGTATCGAGTTCGACTGTGGGCATTGAGATTTGCTGCTTTTCGTCGACGGCGAACAGCATGTAATTGCGGAAGTGATGCCGGCGATGCATGCGATGGTTGTTGAAATCAAAATAAATTTCGGCGCTTTGCGGAAGCCACAACTCCTGATGGTGGGACACGAATTTTACCGGCATATACTCGATCGCAATATGCTCGGCGTGCAGCTGAATTTGCGGAACGGGTGATACAAGATCTGTTTCCAGGCTTTCGACCTGAAATGTTTGCGCCGAAATCCAGGCGCGGCCCCGCAAGGCGATCGGGTAAGATTTGGCATTCACTCGGTAACTACGCAGGCGTGCGGGCTTATTCGCCTTCTGGCGAAAATGCACTTGCCACGCCAACCCGCCGTGCCAACGGCTCAGACCTTCGCACGTCACTTCATAGTCGTCCCGGTAAATGGGATGAAACACCATCACCAGTGCGGTTAGTCCAAGGGTAGCGATTCGCTCGGGAAACAAATCAAGGTCCATCATCCCATTGCGATATTCATCCATGGTGTACATTCCCGGCCGGACCTGCTGCACCGACGCCACATAGGAATAGCTGCGTGAAGTGCGCCGGCTTGGCATCCCGGACCGGTTGATAACCTCGTTGTCCAGCGATTCCGTGGCCGCAATACGGTTCACCGCATCGACGAAGTCGCCGACACGGCCTCCCGCCTCGTCTTGAATCTTTTGCAGCGGGCAGCCTGCTGTGGGCTCAACAGCAGGCATGTTTTCGTCCACGTCGGGCGGCATCCACTTGGGCGGAGGCATGAGTTCAAGGGCAAATGAACTCGATGGCCCAGGCGCAGGCTTTTCGCCCGGCACAGATTTCGTCTCCAGCTCTAGATTTGCGTTCGCCACTGCCGGTACTGGTGCTGGTAGCTCCTGCTTGCGCAGAGTGTCGATCAATTTTCGAGCTTCAATCGCCCGCGAACCTGATGGCCGCGTAGCCAGAAAGGCATCAAGGTGCTTCAACGCCCCCGCAGGGTTATCGCCTTGGAATATTCGCGCCAATACATAATGAGCTCCGGCAGCGCGCTCTTTACCGAGCTCGATGGCACGCTGGGCATGCTTCTGCGCCTGTTCGTTCTGTTGCTGGTTGAGGTAGGCTTCGGACAGTTGTTCATGATAGCGCCATGAAGAAGGAGCGGCCTCCGAAGCCCGAAGCAGGTATCCCGTGGCGGTGGGATAGTCCGAGCCCTGTAAAGCGAGCTGCGCAAGAGCGGCCAGAGAAAAGACGTGGCGCGGGGAAATCTGTACGGTCTTTTCCCAATACACCTTGGCATTCGCAAAATTATTCACCTGCGCGTAGTACATACCCCACAGGTAGTTGACGTCCGGATGAGACGGCGCGAGTTGCGAAGCTTTCTCTAAGTGCTTACGGGCATCGTCGGACTTCTTATCGCGGAGGTCTTCAAGCGCTTTGGTTACTTCCTTCTGTGCCTTGGGCGCAAGAATTGGCCCCCCTGAAGGAGCGGCAGTCTCGGAAGCGGCTGATTCGGGAGTCAGGGAAATGGAGAGCTGCTGGCGTTCGCCCCCCGCGAGAATTTGCACGTTTGAGGTCAAACGCTGGTATCCGGCTGCGATGATGTCGAGCGTGTAGCTTGCGGGAGCGAGATTTGTAAACTCCGCAGTACCGCTGCGGAAAACGCCAATACCCGCGGGCGTGCCCGAAAACGTATAGAGATTCACGATCGCAGGAATGTCCAGAGGCGACCCGTCCGGCATTCGCACGCTGACCACCAAAGTGCTGGGCCTATCCGGCTTTTGCATTTGCGACCTAGCTTGAGGCGAAGCTGAGGCGATATTCAGAACGCCTGCGATAGCGAGAAACAGAAGGCCTGGGCTGAAGCGGCGCTGGCAGACGGACATCTTGAACTCCTCCGCGCGGGATCAGTAACTGACGAAGGCGAGCGGCTTGGGCGTTCACGCTACAGACCTGATGCATTAAACGCCGTCTAGGTCGCAGAAATTCTAGTTGTGTTGGGGGGCTTTTCCTCCGATTCCCCTCCAAGCCACCAAGGCAGGCCAGTCCCTAACATAAGAGCTAAATCCGGAACATAAGAGCTAAATCCGGCACGGTAATTTGTGCCCGGTCATGCGGTTGAAAAAAGCAAAAAGTACTATTGACCCGGTATGCGCCGCCGCAGTAACTTTGGAACTCCCTCCCCTGGCCCGGTAAACCTCTTGCGCGAGGTCACACATGGTTCTGAATGCTGCTCGAAATATCGTCGCAAAATCCGTACAGGAGCGCTGGGCCCAGTTGAGAAGCCATAAGCGCATAATCTCCAAAGTAAAACTTCTGGTCGAATGGGATGAAGGCAGCGCGCCCCACCGCGCTAACGCCGTAACGGTGGACGTCAGCCACTCTGGCTGCATGGCCGTGGTAGGAGCGGACCTGCCGCTGCACCGAAAAGTGCGACTGATCCATCCGGAAACCGGTCGCAAGGCCGAAGCCGAAGTAATCTGGCGCGATCACGAAGCGTGGGATGTCGGCCTAGAGCTGGTAAAGCCGGACGCCTCGTTTTGGGGCCTCAAGATTTAATTGCAAGTCAGCAAGAAATGGCCGCAAAATCGGCACCCGTCTGCCGACTGGAACATTTGTACGCGTTCTAGTTACGTTCCAGGCCTATTAAAAGTAATCGTATAGGTATCCTTCCTGAGATAGAATCCCATCCAATTGCTGTGCTTGGCCAGGTCCAGGTCAGAGCAACCACCTGAAGGCGGCCCGATTCTAAGTCGCCAGCAGGTCGGATCCAGTAAATCGGCGATGTAGGGTGTTTCGCCGAGGCGGAGAGCGCTTACTTGTGTGGCATAACCGGATTTACGCACCGTAGTGGTGCGTTCGACCCCGCGCGTATTAGCGCGGCTACGAACGCGCTAATTCATAGAGGTCCGGACCAGCAGGGCACCTATGAATCAGCGCAGGTTTCGCTAGGGGCCGTACGCCTCAAGATCATCGATTTGCAGGCGGGCGATCAGCCCATGATCAGCGAGGACGGACATACCGTACTCGTATTCAACGGCGAGATTTACAACCACCGGGAATTGCGCGCGGAACTCGAATCCCGCGGTGAAAAATTCAAAACCAGCAGCGACACCGAAGTTGTTCTTCGGGCGTTTCTACGGTGGGACAAGGATTGCTTCGCGCGCTTGCGTGGCATGTTCGCTCTGGCGATTTGGTCGCAGGATAGAAACCGGCTAGTTCTCGCCCGCGACCGTCTTGGAATCAAGCCATTGTATTTTCATCGGAGCGGGGACGATCTGTATTTTGGCTCCGAACTGAAAACTATTTTTGCTCATCCGGAATTCAAGCGCGAGCTGGATTTCACCGGGCTGCATTATTACCTCTCGCTGAATTACGTCCCCTGCCCGCATACGCTCGTGCGTGGCATCGAGAAGCTTCCTCCGGGTCACCTGTTGGAATGGCAAGATGGGGATGTCGAAATGGAAGCGTATTGGCGGTTGCGTTTCGACCCGCAGAAGCACAAATCCCTGGAAGGCGCGCAGGACGAGCTCGATAGTTTGCTGCGCGAATCCGTTCGCGATCATTTGATTGCCGACGTGCCGCTGGGAATTTGGCTCAGCGGCGGGGTGGACTCTTCGGCTATTCTTCATTACACCCGCGAATTGTGCGCTTCCCGCGTAAAGACATTTTCTATCTCCTTCGCCGGCCGCAACTTCGATGAAACTTCATACATCCGCAATATTGCCGAAAGGTACGAAACGGAGCACCACGAGCTTGACGTTAGCCCCTCCCTCGATTTGCCCTCGGCAATAGAGGAGCTCGCCTACTACTCCGACGAACCATTCGCGGACGCGGGAGCCTTGCCCGTTTGGTTTCTTGCTGCCCTCAGCCGTAAACATGTAACGGTTGCGTTGAGCGGCGAAGGCGCTGACGAACTTTTTGGCGGCTACGTGACCTATGCGGCGGACCGCTATGCAGCTCGCGCACAAAGTATCGCAAGTCCGATTCGCCGCGGCTTACTCAGTTTGCTGCAATATTGGCCGGTGTCCGACGACAAGATCAGCCTGGAATACAAGCTAAAGCGCTTTTTGGAAGGCTCATTGTTGCCGGGCGACGAGTCGCACACTTATTGGAACGGAACCTTCTCCGCGCAACAACAGGACGAATTTGTTTTGCACCGCAATGGAGCCGGAGTCAACGACCTGTTCGATCGCGATTTGCCCCCGCGCGACGAGAATGGCTCGCTGAATCGCTATCTGGCATTCGATCAGCGCTATTACCTCGCCGATGACATCCTGCAAAAAGTCGATCGCATGAGCATGGCGCATTCACTGGAAGTGCGCCCGCCTTTTCTCGATCACCGCATCGTAGAGTTTGCCGCGCGCTTGCCGGAGAAAATGAAGATTGACGGCCGGCAGCACAAAGTCGTCCTCAAACGTTTGATGCGCGATAAGCTGCCCTCTTCTGTGCTGCAGCGCCGCAAGACCGGCTTAGACATTCCTACCCATGACTGGCTTCGCGGAACGCTGCGGCCTTTGCTGATGGATACGCTCAGCGCGGCGGCCATTGACGAAACAAATTTGTTCCGGCGCGAGCACATCGAATTCTTCATCAAGCAGCATATGGAGCGCCGCGTCAATCTCGGCTACCACCTATGGGGTTTGCTCATTTTGTTCCTATGGATCAAACACTGGAACATCCAAACCGCGTCAGCGCCGAGCGTGATGGAGACGAAGCTCGGCGCCCGCGTCTTTACTCGGGCTTAGTCGTAGCCCTCTTCGCCTCGCTCATTTTTCTCGGATGCATCGTGTCCCCACCCGGCCTGATGGACGATGTGGACGCGGTGCAAGCGCAAATCGCCAGAAACATGCTTACCTCGGGTGATTGGGTTATCGCCCGATTGGACGGCGTGCCCTACCTGGAAAAATCGCCGTTGATCTACTGGCTGATCGCCTTTTCCTACCGCATTTTTGGCGTACACGATTGGTCAGCTCGCATTCCCGTGGCGCTCGGTGCTGTTCTGCTTGCTTGGATCGTGTGGAGGTACAGCCGCTGGGCGTTCGGTGCGGTTGCAGGTTTCTACTCGGGCCTGGCTTTGGCCACGTGCGTGGGCCTCTTCCTCTTCACACGGATACAGATCCCGGATGTAATGCTCACGTTGTGCGTCTGCGTGGCGTTCTGGTCTTTTCAGCGCGCGTTGGACGAGCAAGAAACGCGTCCACGGCTGTGGGCTGCGCTCTTGGCCGCCAGTCTTGGCGTCGGCGTAATGCTCAAAGGGTTGATTGCTCTTGTCACGCCAATTGGCGGCGTGATCCTGTATTTAGCGGTGACTCGCCAGCTCTTTTCGCGCGCTGTGTGGAAGCGCTTGCACGTCTTCACCGGAGCGCTGATCATTTTGGCGATTGCCGCGCCCTGGCACGTGCTAGCCACGCTGCGCATGCCGCCCTATTTCAATTTCACCCTGCACAGCGGCCCCGGCGAGTATCACGGTTTCTTTTGGTTTTACTTCATCAATGAGCATGTGCTGCGCTTCTTGAATTTGCGCTATCCGCGTGACTACAACACCGTGCCGCGGCTGGCTTTCTGGCTGCTGCATTTGCTCTGGTTATTTCCCTGGAGCGCATTTTTCCCCGCCGTCGTGGGACTTAGCTTTGCGCCGGTCGACCGTGCGGGGCGTACCAGACTGCTCGCGCTATGCTGGACCTCCTTCTTGTTGCTATTTTTTACGTTTTCGACCACGCAGGAATATTATTCGATGCCTGTATATTCCGCGCTTGCTCTCTTGCTTGGCTCCGCCATGGCGTCGGAGAGCCGCTGGGTGCAAGTTAGCACGCGGCTGGTGGGAGTGGTTGCGATGCTCGCAGCAGTGGCGATCGGCGCAATTCTCGTTGCCGTGCGGCACATCCCTACTCCGGGCGACATTTCGGGAGCCCTGCAGCAGCATCCCGAAGCCTACACGCTTTCCCTCGGACACGTTGGAGACCTCACCCTCGCGTCATTTGCCTATCTACGTCTGCCGTTGCTCGTCGCTGGAATAGCTTTTCTTATCGGAGCGTCGGGAGCGTGGCTCTTGAAGGGCCGCCACGCATTTGTGGCGATTGCCGCAATGATGGTCGTATTTTTTCACGCGAGCCGCTTGGCGCTAATCAAGTTCGACCCCTATCTTGGTTCGCGGCCGCTGGCTCAGGCCCTGCTCACATCCCCCCCTGGCCAGTTGATTCTCAACGGCGAATATTATTCGTTCTCTTCCGTGTTCTTCTACACCGGACGCACCGCGCTACTTTTGAACGGCAGGGTGAACAATCTGGAATATGGCTCGTATGCGCCCGGGAGTCCTTCCGTATTCATCGGGGATGCGCAGTTCGCGGAGTTGTGGTCCAAACCCGAACGCTCCTACGTGCTGACGGACGCCGAGGATCTGAGCCATCTCACACGGATTGTCGATATGGCGAGCCTGCATAAAGTTGCGGAAAGCGGCGGCAAGCTGCTTCTCGCGAACCAACCATAAGCCGCTGCTAAAGAATCTGCTTCTATTTGGCGCTCGCGAGCAACCGATCCAGTCGCGGTGCGACCGCGTCGCAAAGCGCGGCCACCCAGAGGGCAGTGACAGCTCCGGTGAAAACGTCCATCGTGTAGTGCGCGCGCAGAATCAGAACCGTAGCAATTTCAAAAATGACCACCGCAAATGCCAGGGCGGTCACCCAGCGTCGGCGCAGGCGTGCCAGCTCGATGGCGCCAAAAACCGCAATCGCTGTGTGCCCGGAAAAGAAAAAGTCGTTGCCGACATTGTATGTAACGAACAGGGAAGGAAAACCCGGATAACGCCAAATCATATTTGGCGGCGGTGGCAAAGCACAAAGCGCTTGCATGACCTGCCGCACAGCGAGCAGCAGAACCAACCCGAGGAAGCCGCGGCTGCGGCCAAGAAAGACCCACTCCGCGACAAGGAACAGACCAAGAATGTCGATGAAGGCAGAGCTCACGATCAAGAGTGCATTCGCCGCGGTCGCGTGCTGCCCAAAATAAAGATTTAGCCCTCCGAATAAGTTTTGCAGCGCGTCGTCAATTTCAGGCGTCGGCGCGCGGCCGCCGATCAGCCACTGCGTCCAGAACCATAGGCCCAGTGCTGCGATGGCCGCGCTGACACGCGGCAGAACGCCGAACCATCCTCGGCCAGAAGCCGGGTCAGACATGTGTGGAAGTTTCCAGCGCCAGTTCGCGAGCTTTGCGCAGGTCCAGCTTTCCGGTTCCTAGATACGGCAATTTTTCTATGCGAACAAATTGATCGTGCCGCGGGCGCCACAATGGCGGCAAATCACTCTTGGCCAGGCCGGCAAGGCATTCCTCAAGCTGCTCTTTGGAAACCGTGTGCAACACAATCAGCCGCTCGCCTTTTTTCTCGTCAGGCACCGCCGTCACGACAAACATTTGTTCGCTGGCGCCCGCGAGCTCCTGAAGCTTTTCTTCCACTCTGATGTGCGGCACCATCTCGCCGCCAATCTTGCTGAAGCGGCTCAGGCGATCCGTCACGCGCAGGAAACCATCTTCGTCGATCGAAGCGATATCGCCCGTGTTGTACCAGCCGTCGCGAAGCACTTCGGCGGTTTTCTCCGGGCGATTGAGATAGCCGCGCATTACATTGGGACCGCGCACGAAAAGAAGCCCGGGCTGGTCGATGCCAACCAGCTGGTGCGTCTCGGGATCGAGAATTTTCACGGTGATTCCAGGGAGCGGATGCCCGATGCTCCCGCGCTTTGCGCCGACCTGTCGAAATGACGCGGCTCGAAAGTCGATGGTGTTCACGGTCACGACGGGAGAGCATTCCGTGCAGCCGTACCCTTCCAGCGGACGAATTCCAAAGTGATCCTCGAAAGCCACCGCCACGCGCTCCGGCAATTTTTCCGCTCCGGCCATAACGAATCGCAAGCTGCCAAACTCCTCAGAAGGGCAGCGGCGAAGGTAGGTATTGAAAAACGTGGGAGTCGCGAGGAGCATCGTCACGGAATACTTGTTGATCAGCGCGCCGATAACGCGCGCGTCCAGCGGATTGGGATGAAACACCACGCCGGCGCCAACAACGGTAGGCAAGCACAATGTGACCGTGAAGCCAAACGAATGAAAAAACGGCAGAATGCCCATCATGCGGTCTTCCGGCTGCAGAAAAAAGACCTGGTCGAGCTGCTCGACATTTGAGGCGATGTTGTAGTGCGTGAGCATCACGCCCTTGGGCTCGCCGGTCGACCCGCTCGAGAAAATGATCGTGGCAAGATCGTCCAGGCCCGGCACCTGCTCCGCGCCCGCAAAGCGCATCAGCGTGCGACTCGGCAGCAATGCCGTCGCAAGGGCCGCACTCAAGCGCTCGCTCAGTTTGGGCTCTTTCGCGAGGTCTTCTACGAGCAGGGGCTCAATGGGCAGCTGAACTGTCACGCGCTCGAGAAAAGCCCGCGCAGAGACGATCGATTTCAATTCGCACTGCTTCGCACAAGACGCCAGCGTTTCATTCGATACGGTGTAATTGAGGTTGACCGGAACTTTTCCCATCAGCAGCGCGGCCAGATTCACCAGCGCGCCAGGAACGGACGGCGGAAGAAAAATTCCCACCGTGCTTTGTCCCCGCCAATGTTTGCGCAAGCGTCGCGCGAGAAACAGCGTGCGCGCCAGCACGGCGAAAAAGTTTAGCCGCGGTGTTTGGCCGTCCGCCATGGCAAACCGGAAGGGATGTCGCCGCGCCGTATGCACAAACGACCGGGGCAGTGTGCGCATGTGCTTCTTCCGGCGCGCAAACGCTTCAGCGCCCAGGTCCTGCACTGCACGGCGCGCCTCAACGGACGTAGCCGTCGCTGGCAACGGTTCGCCAAATGTGACGCGTACCGGATAAGGAAGATGCCGGGGCAGCTTCCACAGAAAACGTCCGCCAGCGAAACTGAAGATGGATCCCCACACACCATCGAGATTCACCGGAATGATCGGTACGTCGACACCCTTCATAATGCGTTCCATGCCGCGGCGGAACGGCAGCATCTGCCCGATGCGCGTCATCTGCCCTTCCGGAAAAATGCAGAGCAGCTCGCCGTTTTGCAGCGCTTGCGAAGCTTCGCGCAGCGAATGGATCATCTCGCGCGGACCTTGATCGGACGCGATCGGAATCACACGCAGCATCTTCGCGAACGGCTTGACCAACGGATGCTCGTAAGAGCCCTTGAACATCAGAAATCGCACGGGCCGATCGAGCGAAGCAATCAGGAATGCCGCATCGGCCATCGATACGTGATTGGGGACAAGCAGCGCGCCGCCTTTCACCGGCACCTTCTCTCGCCCGGCCACATCCAGCCGGTAAAGCGTGTGTGTCGCTGCCCAGAGGAGCAACCGCAGCAACGAGTCCGGCAAAAGATACAGCACATATCCTGTGGCTGCGAAAGTAGCTACGGCGGACCACAGGAAAATCGCTCCTGGGCTCAAGTGCACCCAGTGAGAGGCAGCGTAATACGCACCGGACGCAACGCCCACGCCAACGAACGAAAGCCAATTCGCCGCGCCGAGGACACCACCCTTGTGCTCCTCCGCGGGGATGTGCTGGATGAGCGCGCTGATCGGCACGATGAAGAATCCGCCGGCGAAACCAAGCCCGGCCAGCAGCAGCAGCACGGCCGCAAAGGAAAGTCCGGGAATTGCCAGGCAAAGACCAAGAATCGTCATGCCCAGCGCGCCAAGCGGAATCAGCCCATACTCAATTTTTCCACCGGACAAAAATCCCGCAGCCAGGCTGCCCAAACCGATCCCGACGGCTACTGCCGCTTGCAGGAGTCCGCCGTGCGTGGAGCTCAAATGCAGAATGTCTTGGCCGTACAGAAAAATATTGAACTGCAGCAGTGCGGCGACGAAGAAAAAATACGTGTTTCCCAGAACTGCCAGCCACAGGACGCGATCGCCACGAATCAACTTCATCGGCGACCAAACGTCAATCAATGAGAATGCGTTAAACTTTTTCGTAGGGTCGGCGGCTGGAACGCGACTGATCCCCAAGCTGCACAGGAGCCCGATGACGGTAAACGCAAACAGGATCGCTCCAGAATAGATTTGGCGTCCCTTAAACGCGTCGGCCATCAAAGCGCCGCAGACACTCCCCGCTATGATCCCCAGGAACGTCCCCAGTTCCAGAACGCCGTTGCCCCAAGAGAGTTTTTCCGCGGGCAAAAATTCAGGAAGCAGGCCGTACTTGGATGGCCCAAAAAGCGCCCCTTGTGTGCAGACCAGGAAAATCGCCGCCAGCGCCAAAGGAAAATTCGGACCTGTCAGAGACACCACCGCCACCACCATCACGCCAATCTCAAACACCTTCGTCCATAGCGTGACGCTGCGTTTGCTGAAGCGGTCAGCGAGATAACCGCCGCTCAATGAGAAGAGAATGAAGGGAGCTGCGAAAAGCGCTTGCACAAGGAACGCAAGCTGGTCGCGCTGCGCTTTGTCTTTCTTCAGCGCCAAGACCAGGTAAATTGTGAGGAATTTCAGCGCATTTTCGTTGAAAGCGCCCTGAAACTGCGTGGCGATCAGGCTCCAGAAACCTCGCCGCCAGTTCGATTTCGGTTTGCGCATGGCAAAGTTTCCGTCTGCAGACATCCCGCGCACCCAGTCTGGAAGTGGAACCGAGAAATGACACGATTCTAACAGCCCGCGCGGCACATTTAGCTTTGCCAGCAATAACTTGTGACGAAAGCATTTGCATTGCCATGCGCACTGCCACTGTTCGCCTTCGTGACCGCGTTGCAAAGCAATAGTAGGATAATGCCGCGCCTAAGGAGCAGAAATGAAAAACGGTGACGCCAAGCAGAAGTCCGCGTTGATCACCGGAGCCACCGACGGCCTCGGACGCGCATTGGCGCTGCTTCTGGCCGAGCGCGGATACCGCGTTTTTGCCGCCGGCCGCTCGCCAGAAAAGCTCGCGCAGCTTGACGCCCTCGCGCGCGAAAAGAATCTTCCGCTCGAAAGCATCGCCCTCGATGTTTGCAGCGACGACTCCGTAGACCGCGCCATCACCCAAGTGCTCGGCAAGGCGGGTCAGCTCGACGTGCTGGTCAACAATGCCGGTGTAAACTACACGGCCGCCGTCGAAGATCTCACCATGCAAGACTGGCGTGCCCAGTTCGAGACGAATTTCTTCGGCGTACTTCGCGTCACTCGCGCGATTCTGCCGCATATGCGCGAGCGCCGCAGCGGCCGCATCCTCATGATGAGCTCGCTTTCCGGGTTAGTGACTCCGCCCACACAAGGCGCGTACAGCAGCAGCAAGCACGCGCTGGAGGGCCTCAGCAACGCGCTACGCATAGAGTTATATCCGTTTGGAATTGAAGTCGTGCTGATCGAGCCCGGCTACATCATCACCGGCATTCAGAAAGCGGCCGCGGAGCCGTCCAAGCCCTATGTGCAGAAGGGCGGACCGTACGCCCCGCTCTACGCGCGATTTTTCACTAGCGTCAACGACACGCGCGCCAAATCCAGAACCACGCCGGAGGATTGCGCGCGTGTGATGCTGCACGCCATAGAAACGCCAAACCCAAAGCCGCGCTACGGCGTCACATCCCTCTCCCCATTCGTAAAATGGAGCAAGCGCCTGCTAACCGATAACGCGATAGACGCCATGCTGAGGCGGCGCTACGGCGTTGTCCGCGAATCCTAAAAGCTTGCGGCCCTGGATCATCAGTTAGAACTACGGGTTGGAAACCTGAAAGGACAAACTGTTCTCGCGCAGCTCTTCCCATTTTTTGCGCCAAGCCTCATGTAGCGGGCTCTCCGCGTAATCCGCAGCCGCTTCCGCGCTCGCAAATTCAATGGCATAGACGCCATCGAAATCACGAATCTGATTCCGCTGCGTCTTCAACCAAATATTTTTTACGCCGGGAATTTTCGCCGCCATATTTTTGATTCCCGCCAGCGCCTGATCTTTGTCATTTTGCGAAGTAGTGTTCTTCCACTTGTAAACCACGACGTGCACAACGGTCTTCGGTTGGCCAAATCTATTTTGAGCCGCGACGCTCACCGCGTGCCAGCTCCCGGCCGCCACGCCAGCGGCAAAAAGCGCAACCCCAGCCGCAACTTTCGAAAGGCGCCGTAGCGCAAGTCCCATGATTCCCTCCCGTTATTACAGGCAAACAGTTTATGTAGACGCAGCAACAGAAGCAACGCAGCCAGCAGAGCACATAGCACAATTTCGAGGACACGCCCTGACGTCGTGACTAGCAGCTAAAAAGAAAAAGCCCGGTGAACTCGCGCTCACCGGGCATCACAATCCAATGAATTTAGTTAGGTTTTGGGGGCTCTGCGGGCTTCGGATCCGTAGCCGGGATCGAAGCAGTTTCCGGCGGCTTTGTGCTCGTGGAGCTCGCGTTGGTCGGCTTGTTCGTCTCCGTGCCATACCGCATCAGGTACGGCATGAACGGTGTGACTTCAAACGGCATCTTTTCCCGCTCGGCAACCGTCCCAATCGGCTTGCTCTTGATCAATTCCAGCCGATCATTCCAAACATCCAGTTTTACGCGCCCGCCAATCGGAAGAGCCGCGATCGTTTGCGGATTCTTTTTGGCCGCATCGGCATTCGGCGTAGCCGCAGCCGCTTGCGCAACCCCGGGCTTAATATCCGCGATGACCACGACCTTGTCTCCCAAGTGCGCCGCGATCAGGTTCGGGATTTCCTTCTGTCGCGATTGCAATGCAGAAAGGAAAAGCGCCGCATTGGCAAGCTGGTCTTTATAAGGAGATTTATTCAGCAATTCTACGGCTTTCGCGCTAGCGGCCTGTTCTTCTTCATTTGTGCGCGCAAACCCGAAGTGCCGGAACGTTTCTTTATCGTCGACGAGGAGCTGATCAAAGAAGGCATAAGTCGTATCCATGCGATGCCCGAGCACAACGTGCCCAAGCTCGTGCGCGATCACCGTGGCCAAGCTTGCCTCATCCGGCAGCACGTCGATCAATCCGCGGCTGAGCACAATCGTGTGGCCCAGCGTGAACGACTCCAGCGTCGTTGTCATCAGCACGCGGCAACGCACTTCCGGGTCAATGTCCAGATTGTTGGTGACCTCCAGGTTATTCACCACCGTATCCAGAACTTTGTCCACCTCGCCTGGAGGCGCCATCAATCCTATCCGCTGCAATCGATCCGCAACGTTTTCTTCCGCCTGACGGTCCCACGAACGCTGCGCTTGTACCGGCGTCAAGTCATTGGCCGTTTTCGAATCGTCCTGTACTGGGCTCTCTACCAGGATCTTGCTCAGCTCCTGTTCCTGCCCAGCGTGGCCAAGGTTGTATCCCCATAGCCGCGTTTGCGCTTTGAAGTCCAGCTTCTTGGTCAGTGCGTAGTGCAAATCTTTTTCTTCGCTATAGATAAAGGAAGGGAGCCACAAACCGGGCTGCGCGTTCGTGCGCCAGCTATCGAAATGGAAATACCAACTCGTGCGACCGCTGCCGCCGTAAGCGCCGTTGAAACGCACGATGTGGAAGTCTTGATCCTCTACCCAAATGCGCCCAAGAAAGCGGCCTTTACCGGCTTTCGCTTCGGGAGCGACGTCGAACACCAGGCACCGCACTTCGCCCAGGAATTCCCGCCGCACATAGTCAAATTTATAGTGCTGCTTGTCAAAGCCATTGGTGTCGATGAAAATCATCTGCAAGAAGCCGTCGGGCAGATATTGCATCGCGAACGAAAAGAAATTTCCTATGCCGGAAAAAATCTTTTTGCCTTTGGTATCGGCATCCGTCAAGGAAACCAGGCTCACGCCCTTCGCAAAATCCGCGCGGCCCAAAAAATATTTGTCCCCCGCCGGCGTAAATCCAAGTGCCTTATCTTGTTTCAGGTTTTGTATGTAGGTTTCGACCAGCGGAGAAAATTTGCGGATTTCTTGATTCAGATGATTTTCGTTGACGATGACGCGGTCGACGACTTCTTCCATGGTCCGTGGCTGGTCGGCTGAACGGGGCGCCCCTGACGCGGCTTTGCTCCCCATCCCGCTCAATACGAGCACCAGGATAGCTGTTCCTAGCTTGCGCATTTCTCTGCTCCCCCTCGTGACGCTTTAGTAGGCCAGCCGGAACTCAATGCGCACGCGAGCAGGAAAATCCACTGGCTGGCCATCTCGCTTGGCAGGTTTGAACTTTATTTGTTGAGCTGCCCGCACCGCAGCCTCATCGAGGCCGTGCCCGAGCCCACTGATTACCCGGTTCACCTGGACTGTGCCGTCTGCCTGGAAAACCATGTCGAGCACCACGTCACCTTCAATTCTAAGATTACGCCCTTCCGCTGTGTATTGCGGGTGAGGCTTGTCCAGAATGTCAACCATTGACGTCGGCGAATCGCTGGCCACTGTTTTCTTTTTCGGTGTGTTGTCCGCCACCGTGGCATCCGCGAAGCCGCCGCTTTGCACTGTCCCATGTTTTCCGCCGCCGCTCGGCGGTGGATTGGCCGTGCCGTTTCCAAAGCCTGTGCTCGCGACTGTGCCGCGGACGCCCTTCGCGCCGCCCGTTCCGTTTCCATATCCGTCGCCGCCCGGTAGGGCGGGCGAGCCCAAGCGATTAATGTTAGTTGTCTTGTTCGGATTTCCTTTGCCAGGCAAACCGTTAGGATCACCAAATCCGCCGGTCTGCACTTTGTTCACAGGAGCAGTCACCGTCGCCGGTGCGGCGCTTCCGGTGTTCAGGTTGTTCACCTTCACGTCTTCGTGCGGCCGTTTGGGTCCATTGATTTGCGTATTTAGCTTCGCCTCAAAAACCGTTTCCTTGCTTAGCTCCGGCGCCTTCACATCAAGCTGTCTTATTTGCGGCTGAAATACTTTTTGCTGCACAAAAATATGCGGCTGCTTCGGGCTCAGCTTCGGCTGCTCGATGGGCTTTGGTTCCGGCGCCTTCACCGCTTTCACTTTCGGCGGTGGTGGCGGTGGCGGTGCGACAGGCACTTCAGTCACGGGCATCAGCAAAGGAACCACGGAATATCTCAGCGCGTCTAGTCGCTCCGGAAAAAAGATCGGCATGACCACGAAGAATGTGAGAATCGCAATCTGTAGTACGGCGCTTACCCCCACACGGTCCCAGCGCTTTTCACCTTCGGGCAATAACGCGAGCCGCGCCGGCACCTGCTTGGTTCCGATGGCATTGCGCCAGGCATCGCCTCGTGTGCGGGGCCGGTTGGCATCAAATCCTACTCCGAGACTCGTACCGCTGGTTGGTGGGTCTGCAATCATCAATGTCATCCGCGTTCTGCCTTAAAGTAGATTCCCTCTCGGAAGCACGGGTTTTCTAGGCAAACCTGGCTTTCCCGAGTTCGCTGGCAAGGAACTAAGTGCTAGCGCAAACCAGAGTACTAATGGGGCTGGGGCAGCCTAATAGGACCATCGTACTATCGCCGCGAAATCGCCAATGGCTCTCTCGCGACCAAAGACAAGCGCTTGCACCCCTGAAACTAACCCGGCAGAGCATCGCAAGTTGCGGGTTGGATTCGCAACCAGCCTTAGAATACAGCAAAATGTCTGCCGGTGGCGCACCTTTTGGCGCACCGGTTCCCGCCAACCGGGGTTATCTTTGTAAGATGCAATTGGGACCTCAACGGGCGGCGCGTACAGTATGAACGGTACTCCCGAAAATGGAATAGATGGTCCGAGCCCTCGGCGTACCGCGTGGCTCCGCAACCGCCAACCATTGTTGGATCAGCTATTTGCAGATTCCGGTGCCGCATCATGGGGACTGCAACGCGACGTCTTCGCCGCCGCCCTCGAACTCAGCGCTGCCAAGCGCTTTGGTGAAGAGTCTGACGCCGCTCAACTCACTCAATACCTCTCCGCGCTCCACCTTCAGGACCTTGCGCTCGCCTGCGCTTGCGCCGAAGGTCACGCGGGTGCCTGGGATCATTTCGTCTCAACCTTTCGCCCTTATCTCCGTTCCGCGGCTGCCACGATTCTTCGCTGCCCGCCGGACTCGCCGGCTGCGCGCGAGCTGGCGGACTCCTTGTTCGCGGACCTCTACGGCCTAAGCGACGCACCCAACCGTCGCTCCCTGTTCCGCTATTTCCACGGCCGAAGCTCGCTGAAGACGTGGCTGCGCGCGGTCCTCGCCCAGCGCCATATCGACTCCATTCGCGCCAGCCGCCGTTTCACCGAACTCGAGCCCTCGGATGGCCCCGCCACCCTACCTGCATCGCGGCCTGCAATCCGAGCCCGAATTAGCGGAGCCGGAATCAGCGGGGCTGGCATCAGCGGAGATGGGCCTGCGTCTACAGAAGATCCGCACCGAGCCGAGCTTGTCGCCCTCTTCCGCCGCACCCTGGAAGTCGCCCTCGGCTTGCTCGACCACCGCGACAAAGAGCGCCTTCGTTTGTATTACGCGGCCGAGCAAACGCTAGCCGAGATTGGCCGCAAACTCGCTGAGCACGAATCGAGCGTCTCCCGCAATCTCGACCGCACGCGCCGAGAGTTGCGTCATCACGTCGAGCAAGCACTGCGCACCGGCAGCAGCAGTCTCGATGGCCACAAATCCGGCGCGCGCCTCAGCGACCCGCAAATCTCCTTGTGCTTCCAGTATGCGTCCGAAGACGCATCGATCGACCTCGATTACCTTCTACCCGAAAGCCAGCCCGCCATCCTTCGCCCACCGGAGAAAAAGCCATGAACACATTCTTTAGCTTTACATGTAGCGCAGGGCGGAGTCCGCGGCGCCCTGCGGCTTTTTCCTTCTTTCCTGTTACCTCTAGCGCAAGCCGGAGTCCGCGTCCCTGGTCCGGGCAGCAGCCGGACAGCCCTGCGGCTTTTCCACGCAAGAAACTCCAGCCATCCCGTTCTACACAAGGAGGGGCGAATGCCGCCTGACAACCGCGAACGAAGCTTTGAAAATGCGCTCGCGGGCCATCTGCGCGCCAGCGCGGCCAAAGGCGTGCCGCACACCGAATGCTCCGACGCGGAAACCCTCGCCGCCTATCACGAGGGTTCCCTCGGCTCAGAACAAATCGTGTCGCTCAAATCTCACATCGCAGATTGCGAGCGGTGCCAACAAATACTCGCGACCCTCTCCGCGACAAACGAGATTCCCACACCGGCCGGGAATCTCACCCTGCAACCAGCAGCCGCTCCAAAATCACGTGTTCACGTACTCCCTCCTCGCAAAACCGCACTCTGGCAATGGGTCGGTCCCGCGGGCGCTTTGGCGGCAGCTTTGTTGGTTTGGGTCGCCGTCCATGAAAACAATTCACTTATAATTCCCGCGAAAGCGCCAAGCTCCAATCCAAGTCAATATGCAGAGCAAGCGGAGACGGTAAAACCTCCACCCCCAGCTTCGCGGACCGTGTCGCCATCTGGCGCTTCCACGTCATCAAACGAGGTCTCGTCCGATTCGCAGCAGGCTTTGCGTGCTGCTCCTCCGTCCCCCCCTCAATCGAGGATTGCCGGTTTGGCTAGAGAAGGCGTGCAAACGCTCTCGAAGCAAAAGGACTTGTCGAGCGCGGCGAAAAAATCCGCTGCTCCCGCGGACCTCGACGAATTTGCAGACAGCTCGCCCAATCGGGATAACTCACTTGATCGCAAAGAATTGTCCGCGCCGAATCTCGAGGCCAGAAAGGAGATAGTGATAACTGGGGCGGACAAAACGGAAATGAAACAGAAAATCGCGAACGGCAGACGAGACGCGCCCTCGCCTAAATCTCCTCAAGCAGCGCCTGAGAGAAACGCGAGTTCGAGCCCTATGCTTTCGGCTCCGGCGCCAAGCTCCGCGCAAACCCAAGTTTCTACAGAATCCGCGGCAGTCTCCGGCGGTATCACGCAGCAGCAAGAGACGGGCGGCATGTCTCGCTTTAAGCAAAGTGAGGTGCGCCTCACCAACAGCATTGCCCAAGTCACCATTTCTGCGCCCGGCGGGCAGGTCTCTTGGCGAGTCGGGCAAGCCGGCGTTATCGAATTTTCCCCGGATGCCGGAAAATCTTGGATCCTGCAACCCAGCGGTGCAATCAGCGACCTGCTCAGTGGCTCCGCACCGTCCGACAAAGTCTGTTGGATCGTCGGCCGGGGCGGAACACTGCTTCGTACCACAGACGGCGGCGCGCACTGGCAGAAAATGCACGCACCTTCGCAGGAAGATCTCCAGTATGTCTTAGCCGTGGACGCTCGCCAAGCCACTGTCTCGCTAGCCAGCGGCAAATACCAGACCACCGATGGCGGAATCACCTGGAAGAAATTGCCTCCGGAATGAATTACGTTCCACAATCCCGTGCAAGAAATTCACACCGCCTCGTTCTAATACCGAAAGCAAATTCAAGATGAGGTCAACGACATGAAGATTCCCAGCCAGAAAGTAAGCCAGCGCGTGCCCTGGTTTGCCGCGGCGGCGCTCGTTATTTTGTTCACTGGAGGAGCGCTGTATTCGGCGACGCGCAACCATCACGCTATTACAGGCGCGGTCACGCAAGAAAAAGAGGCTCGTCCCACCTCTCCCGATCAATCCACCAGCTTGAACGACCAAACCGATCTAGCCGTCACGGTCTACAATTCCAACATCGCGCTAGTCCGCGACGTTCGCCAGCTCACGCTCCCCACCGGCTATTTCCGCCTGAAATTCATGGACATCGCCGCCACCGTGAACCCGGCAACAGTGCATTTCCGCTCTCTTACCGAGCCGGAGAAACTTGGCGTCATCGAGCAGAATTACGAATACGACCTGCTCGAGCCCGCCAAACTCCTCCACAAATATGTCGGAAAAGAGGTCACTCTCGTTCGCGCATATCAGGAGAACGGCACCACCAAGCGCGAAGAAATAAAAGCCATCCTGCTCTCCGACAATAACGGCCCCGTATGGAAAATCGGCAACGACATCGTTACCGGCATGTTTGCCGAAAGCTATCGCTTCCCGGAAGTCCCCGCCAATCTTTACGACCGCCCCACGCTGCTCATGTCTCTGGACAACTCCGGCCCACGCAAGCATCAGATCGAGGCCTCCTACCTCGCGACAAATCTTTCCTGGAACTCCGACTATGTCCTTACCGTCGGCCGCGAAGACAAAACCGCCGACCTCGACGGCTGGGT
>JAOAPV010000042.1 GCA_025463055.1 Candidatus Acidiferrum typicum | reverse complement strand
AAGACCCTGATACCATCCTGCTCTGTGAAAACTGGATTGACCGGGAGAATTTCATGTCGGTGCAACTAAAACGCCCGTATCGAGATCGGTACGAGGCGCGACTGCCAGAGCTTCTCCGCTCGGCCCGCAATTTGTCCTTCTTCGAGCCGATCCGCTCCGTCCCATAGCCGTTGTGGCAAAAGGCGGAGTTCCACCTACGATTAGTAATGGGACCTCGGCTTGTGGAACGCGACGGACTCTCAGTGGTCGGATGACGGGCAACTCTTCCCTAATCCGTAGAGTAAGGGTTGCCGACCAACCGCCCACAAAACGACATTGCCGCGTCAACTTCGACGTGCCTCCGGGGCACTTCGTCGATATTCTCTAGGTGCCACACCCAGGACACGTTTGAAAGCCTTGCTAAACGCCGCGTCAGAGTCGTCCGAACTCAAACTATGAGCACTCCAGAAGAAAAATTCTTCTACTTCTACGGCACGCTGGTAGCGGAAGACTTCATGGAGATTTCCTAGTAGTCCACCCAGTAAATTCGTTGCACAGGATATACTCCCTCTTCCTGTTTGTGCCATTGGATGCCGGATTGTTACGGATTCAGAACAACCACCTGGTTAACGCGGCAGATTCAGCGTTTCTCTCTTTGGAGGGAAGAGAACTCAAAACCAACCCTGTTCTGAATTCAGAGCATTGCTCGCGAGCGGCGACGCTTGGGCGATCCCCGGAGACGAGCTCAGGGAACTGGTCATCCAGTTCTTCTGTGAAGATCAGTCTCATTCCGAGAGCAATTGGGACGTAACGCTCTAGTCGTTGCCCAATACTACTAACTAGGAGTGTGACTTACGCATGTCCGACACCGATTACACCAACGCGACCAGAAAGTGCGACATCGTCATGAAGGGCGGTATTACGTCAGGTATCGTCTACCCTCGCGCAGTGAGCCGCTTGGCGAGAGACTATCGATTTCAATCGATCGGTGGGACCTCGGCGGGGGCCATAGCGGCAGCCGTCACCGCGGCGGCGGAATACAGCCGAAGTCACGGGACAATTGTCTTTGACCACCTCAACGACATCCCTGACTGGCTAGGGAAGTCAGCAGTGGGGCGCAATTCAAATCTGTTGAACCTCTTCCAGCCGCAAGCAGGGGCAGAGGGGTTATTTCGAGTTGCCCTCGCGTTTCTGGTGAAACCGTGGTGGCTAGGAATCCTGAAGCTCATTCAGACGATTTGGCTTGATCTCCTAATCGGTACGGTGCCTGGAGTACTCGTGGCGATCTTAGCGGTGAGGTATCCGAAGATGGGCATTGCTCTGGGCTCGCTAGTAGCCATTGCAGGGGCGGCGGTCTGCGGCGTCACCGGCATTTTATTGAGGATCCTTCGACTCCGCAGCTATCGGTTTGGACTGTGCACTGGTTACAAGAAACCGCAAGAGGGGAAACCGCCGGCCCTAACGAATTGGTTGGATGACAAGATCAATTCATTAGCACAACACCAACCAGACAAACCGCTCACCTTTGGCGATCTCCGTCGGCATGGAGTGACCCTCAAGGTAATTGCCACGTGTTTGACTTTCGGGAGACCGTACACCCTACCCTTCGAATCTGGCGAGTTTTACTTCTCCCCGGAAGAGATGCGACTTTTCTTTCCGCCGGAAGTTGTTTCCTGGATGGAGGAACATGCTTCGATCGCTTCGGGTCACAGCGAACCGATCGATGCCTCCGGACTTAAGCGTCTGCCGGCAGCGGATGACCTACCGGTGATCGTTGCCGTTCGTATGAGCCTTAGCTTCCCAATTCTGTTTTGCGCTGTGCCGTTGTATGCGGTTGACTGGACGCTTCGCCGCCGGAAAGTCGATGAACTGACACCGCTAAAACGCGTGGCCGGGGACGCGTTGAGCGCAGATGAACCACGCCGCCCCGAAAAGGTATGGTTTTCAGACGGCGGAATTTGCAGCAATTTTCCATTACACCTTTTCGACTCTCCGCTTCCCCGGTGGCCGACATTCGCACTCGACCTTGCCGACGTCCGTCCAGATCGCGAAGGCGACACCAAACGAGTCTGGATGCCGACTACAAATCGAGGTGGTATCGCCTTTCGGTGGACGAGGCTCGACTGCCAGAGCAGATGGTCCATTATGAGCTTCCTCTTTTCAATCATTGATTCTGCGAGAAATTGGGTGGACAGTTTGCAGGCTATGGTACCCGGATACAGGGATCGTATAGCTCATATATACCTCGATAGTAATCAGGGCGGCCTGAATCTCGCAATGCCAGCAGCAGTCGTGAACGAGATTGCCAATTACGGACATGACGCTGGAGAGAAGCTCGTTGATCGATTTGCTAAAGGCATCGACAATGGAGCGCCGACAAAGATGAACTGGGAAAACCATCGTTGGATTCGTTACCATTCGACAATGGCGACCTTGGCGGCATTTCTTTCTCGCTTTCGGAAAGCGTACGAGCAACCTGAGGAGCCCGATCCTAGTTACGTTACGTTGATCAATCGTGGCGCCGATGCCGTCAGCTATCCCTTAGCGGCTGAGCAAGTGAAATGTGCAGCAATGATCGCTGCCGATCTTGATCAACTAAGCGAAGAGTTTGAAGCGTGCCGTCTTGAGATAAATTCACCGCGCCCAGAACCAGCGCTCAGAGTGCGCCCACAGTTCTAGAAAGAGCCATGGGACCCGAGAAGATCAGCCTCAGGATCTTGCCGGCGCCGCGGGTCCGCCCGGCGAAGGGACATAGGAGAGAAGACCGCGATGACTACCTCATCCGTCAGAAAACATGCGGGACCTGGACCAGCGAGTGACCAGCCTCCGGTCCCCAAGCCCACGTTCGCCGAGCGTGCGCGTACATTGGTGTATTTGGGCCGCATTGGTAGCCTCTCAACCCTGTCGCTGAAACAGTCGGGCTTCCCGTTCGGGTCCGTGATGCCCTACGGGTTGGACGATAACGGGCGTCCCATCCTCCTTATAAGCACAATGGCCATGCACACGCAGAACTTGCAGGCCGACCCTCGCGCCAGCTTGCTTGTTACACAGGAGGACGCTGGCGGCGATCCGCTCGGAGCATCGAGAGTAACGCTAGTAGGAAATGTTCTGCCGGTACCGGACGCGGAGGTGGCGGAGGCTCGCGAGCTCTACCTGGCACGTCATGCCAACAGCAAGTATTGGGTGGATTTTGAAGACTTTTCGTTTTATCGCATGACCGTGGTGGACGTTTATTACGTGGGCGGCTTCGGAGTGATGGGCTGGGTATCCGCCTCCGATTATGATCGCAGCCAACCCGATCCTCTTGCTGATTCAATGACCGACATTATTCAGCACATGAATGCCGACCACAGGGATGCGCTCATCTTGCTGGCCCGGAAGTTTGCGCACCTTGAGTCACAAGAAGCAACGATGACAGCAGTCGATCGCCTCGGTTTTCATGTGCGATTGAAGACCCCCGACGGCATGCGTGGTGTCCGCATTGCATTCTTGCGTGAGGTGAGTAATCCAGCAGAGACTCGGGGAGTCTTAGTCGAAATGGTGCAACTGGCGCGCTCCCGGGCCGAATGAATCCCTATAGCTGGCACACAACTGGCACACCGAATGGCCTAGAAGCCAGGCAAACCGTGTTCGAACTGATTGGCATCAGCCAGATTGCGATAACAGAGAATTAGACAAGCGCCGAACACCTAAGCGAAAATCTCGTTCACCTCCACATGAAGGAAGAAGCCGCGGCGAAAGTGGACGCGATCCTGCTGCGCGATGCCGCTTAGTCAGCGCTGGTGAGTCTCGCCCGCCGGTGAGGACAGAAAACCGCCGCGCCAGTTCCCTTCCGGGAATTCCGCACAGTTCTGGCACACAGGGCGTGGAGGAATAGACATTTTCAACTATATATCAAGGATAGACGGAGCAAAAAACAACCTCAGATATCAGAGGCTCCGTATTGTGCTGTTCTGGTCTGCAGGTTACGTCCTGCGGTCGAACTGCCGGACTGGAGCACTCGAACCGAATCAAGACGATCTCCGGCGGGGTACGACCACGGACTAGAGAGTAGGCAAGAGCGGCACAACTGCGGTGTTAACCGTCGCCGGATCGTCCCGCAGCTTTATGTAGAGCGTGTTTCCCTTGAGCGGCGGCGGGATTTTCAGTGTCGCGTCGACGAAACCATCAGGAACCATGACCGCGCTGGTGAACTCGGAATCGGCGCTCACCGAGTCAATAAGAAAGAGTTTCTCGCCGCTCAACGTACACTGTTTGTCCGGAGCGACGGTGCAATGCAGCCCCTTATCCGAACGATTTGTTTCACCGGGTACCGGCGCCCATCATGTTCGATGGCATACTTGTGCGACTCCTGCTGGGCCCCAATCCTTCCACTTCTGCGACGAATACGTGTCCACATGTCAGGCTACGTGTCCACATGCCGTATGAGACGACGAGGAAGGGACGACGGGGGCACGCGTACCTCTGTAGAAAATGCAGGATCGCAAGTTGATCAGCTTTTGTACGCAATTCGTGCGGTCGGGCCGTTGCACGTGTAGAACGCTTGCTATAACACCTCCGTTTTCAGGCAGCCAGCGATATCGCAGGATTGAGGATGATGCCGGAAAGCGATGTTGAGGAAGTCATGTAATGCTCGGAAGTTCGCTGGAGCCAATACGACCAACCTCGCACCGCAGATGAAACAGCGCAAACCTAATTCGAGTTGGCATACGGCCGCGTAATGTTAGTGCAATCAGGAGAATTGGTGGGAGAACCCTTCGAGGTGAAAATCTTGAAAGAACTCTGACCGCTGGGTCGTCGGGGGAGCTATTAAGTGTGATCTATAGGATAACTTTCCCGCTCTTAAAGCTGAACGGACTCGGAAGCTAGACCATCACGTAGCTATATCCCCCTTCGGATTGCAGAAGAGCGATCGCAGATACCATGGACGCAACCACGAGGACGTCGGGTACCGTATGCGCCAGCATGTCTCGTACGATAGCTTCTGGGTCTTCGGAGAGGGTGTAATGCTTGATCAGTTGCCGTACCTGCTCCTCTAAAGCAGTATGGCAGCTCAAAAAGCGTACACCGCGACGTTGCAGCCCCTGCATGCTCGCGTCTTGGAGCGGAGAGGTCTCGGTGCTGGGGTTCGTGCTCGCTGTAATATGGGCGGCATCATCTGTGAGCTTGCTGACATAATACGGATTTCTCACGGCAGGCTCACGGGTGCGAGGATCATTGATCTCCAGCCAGGCGCCGATCCTGTACTTTCCCCAAACATAATCGTCGTAGTTGAGGAGATTGGCTGGACCATGCATACCGCAGATCATCTTGATTTGATCCACAGGCACCCCAAACCCGTAGTGAAGGCCATTTAAAGAATTCTTCACCTTGGCGAGGGATGCCCCGTCTTCAACTTGCGTGATATCGAAGAGCTGTTTCACTCTTGACTTTTCGTGCAGCAGGGCTTCAAAGGAACCAAGGTTCCATTCCGATGTGCTCCATACGAGCTGTGCTTCTGCGGGCGGATTCAGCTTTGAAAGCAGTCCGAAAGCTGCGATCCCGGCAAACGCTCTTGATGCAAAACCGCGGCGGGTTAAATCACTCATGCGTATCCGTCTTTTCACCTGTACTGAAACGTTGTCATCGCGGGATCTGCGGGACCGTTTACTTGCTCACCGGCACCGAGACGATGTCTCTAAGCAGCCGAGACGCAGGCATTCGCGAGAGCCTCTTCGCGAGACGAGAAACCGCTTGTCATGATGCAGGGTTCCGCTATTACATCGTGCAGTGATTCCTCACTGCCATATGCGATCACGTAATGTTCGGGAACAGCCTCCGTGTGAAGAGCTTCTATTACCGCATAGCGCAGCTTACAAAAATCCAGTAACCCGTTCATACCTATACCCTCGCCCACTCACGTCCATGGGACTCAAGACGCATTGAATGGAAGCAAACGAGGTTCCAAACTGATCCTTCGACGTGAATCGCTGACTAATGTTGTCGAGGTGCAATAGCGAACTGTCATCAATAATTTCCCGAGCCATTTTTAAGGAGAGTTCTTGCAACTCAGAAACCTGCACAGCGAAAACGGCGAGCAATTCTGGACAGGTGTCCGCGGAAGGGCACGTCTGCTCAATCGATCGATACTCGCAATTGAGGCTTGACAGAAATGCGATCCAGACCATTCCGGCAGAAAAGGAGGAGATATTACCGCGGTAGCGTACCCGGACCATCGCTGAAGGGGCGTCGTCGTGAGGTCGAGGGCATTATTGCGAGCGGTTTCTCTTCTCGCGAAGAGGCTCTCGCGAATACCGACACTTGCATCTCGGACGCCGCTGGTTAGAGGCTGTTTTGATGGGCCAAGACATGCCACGGCATTGCCAGGCTACAAAACAAAACCACTAACCGCGAGAATTGAATCAGGGCGTTTGGAACCAGCCTCGCGTAGGTGATTGGCGAATCGCGCCAAATGGCTATCTCTGCCGTCCGGCAGATGCGCGTTTAGCAAGACCCCCACAAGAAGCACAGCTACGTAAGAACCTGCCAAGATTGGGCCCGTCACGAGCACTGCGATACCGGCAAAAATGGTCCAACCATGAGCCGGTAAGCCGAGTGTGGCAGTTTCCATTCTGGGAACGGGAAACTCAGCCTGGCTGGAAACATTTCTGGCCGGTGTGCCTTTTGCGGTTCACTCTCGATTTGCCTCCTTTCACGAGGGTTCTTTGACAGGTCTTCACCGCTCAGGGTGAAAGGGTATACCTCGGTGCGCAGCGTTGACTGGTTCTGGCGTTTGCAAGTCAAGATTCACGACGACCGGCTCCTGGCCATTCCTCACGACTACGGCTTCGCACGTCTTATTTGGATCAGCATTAATCTCCTGGTGCGGCACATACGGAGGAACGTAAATAAAATCTCCGGCTCCGGCTTCGTCACTGAGTTCCAATCGATCACCCCAGCGCAGCCGCACTCGGCCTTTCACCACGTACAGGACGGTTTCCAGTTCTCCATGGTGGTGCGGTCCCGTCTTCGCATCAGGTTGGACGACCATGATTCCAGCCCACAACGTGGCCGCTCCGGCTTTCGCATGAGTAATTGCCGCAGCCCGCGTCATGCCCGACGTCTGTGGCGTATTCATGTCCATCTCGGCGGCGTGTACGATTTTGACTCCGTTCTTGCTCCAGTCCATAAATAAAGCTCTCTCTTGAAGATGAGTCCGTCGAGCAAACCCGAGCCACTCATCCGTACTAAGGCTGTCCGAGGGCTTCCTCGTTTTTCACGCGCGCTGACTGGCGCGTGCCGTTGTTGCCTCGCCACCTCCAGCTTCCGATGCCAGTCGGCGTGGACTCCTGCTGACGCCCGGCGAGCATCTCTTTCGGCGTGACGTCGCCGATCACAATACTCATGCGGACGTTGTAAGCGGCCCGGACGGGTCCAACTTGCCTAGTTCTGGACGTGGGACTTCCCGGAGTCAGCCTTGGTTCGTCACCATTACGACTTATGGATTGGAGTCCTGGCGTCCAGTGTCGAAATCAGTTTCTGAGCAGCCAGCGGGATCGCGACATTCCCGGACAGCACGATCCGCTTTGCAGGAATCTTCTGCCCGTAAATCTGCTCGTTGGCGCCGCCATCGGGACGAATGGTTGATCCCTCGAGTGCGATACCCGCAAATGCGCCACGAGCGCGAGAGTAACTTAAGATGTCCGCACGCAATGTGGCGTCTGTTTCCGCCGAGACAGTGCGGCCGACCGGGCCAGCGGCGACCGAAGCATCTGCTCCAAGCTTCACTTTGCTGCTGAGAATTCCGCTCGCTCCTCGCTCATTCATTATGAGGAGGACAAAATCCGTCGCCTCCCCACCGATTTGGAAGCCAAAGCTGCCGCCCTCCAGAGCCATCATGGTAGGTGCGCCCCAGCGCCCCTTGAAAGCTTGGCCCTGGCGACAGGACATCGCACCCCGCCCATAACTTCCGCCGACAATGAAGGCCGCTTTCAAGACGGACGGGAAGACAACCACGCAATCGGCCTTGTCGAGCAAGTCCTGGGGAATGTCGTCGGGGACATCGAGAATCTCTTTCAAAACTGTGCCGCTGTTCTTTAGCCGATCCTCATCCTTCTCGTGATCAGCTGCCCAAGCTGGTGCGGAGAGAACTGGCAGAGCAACCATTAAAGTGCTCATCAGACACGTAATCAGTTTCTTCATATCGTTTCTCCTTTTGCGGGTTTCAAGCGACTGCACGTTCTTAAAACTGAACCACCGGCCTCAACGAACAGCGACATCCCCTCAGCCTGAGCAGACCCTCCTGGTGGTGCTACTTTCGTATCGACCGTCGTAAGAACTCCGGGCCGACGTTACTTTTTTTCCTCCGGAGGGAAATGTGCGAACATCTTCTGTACTCCCTTGTCGAGATTCTTGGTGTTCTTACCAGCATTGTTGGAAAGTGTGTCGCTGGACGAGCTTCGCCAGATCAAATTCTTGGTCTTGGCGTCGAACAGATCGACGACCAGCGTACCGACCTTGTAGGTTTCAGTTGTCGTCGTTGCGTCCCCGAATCCTCCCCAACGCCAACCCCCTCCAAACCCGTCGTAAAAAGTGTTGAGAGTCTGTTGATTCTGCGTAGTCTCCATCGCTACGATTGAGACATCACCACCCGAATCCACCTGGGTCCAGCCTTTGGCCGTTAAAGCCCCATTCACAGCGTCCTTAATGCGATCGACCACCAGCGGATCTCGTGTTTGGATCTTCTCCCAAGAGTACGTCTTATATTGTCCAAAATTTGCGTTGTGATCGTAGTCGGTCTTCACCTGCTGGCCGAACGACGCCGCCGTGAAACAAAAGTACAGCGCAATCGCAAATATCGTGTTCTGTGCCTTCATGATTTCTCCTTTCGTTTATTGAAATCCCACTAGGGTCGCCTCGTGATTACGGCTGGCCAGCACTCTTGGCTGACAGCGAATGTTTTTCGGCGGCCGCTGCTTTGGAAGTATTTTGCTCGAGTTTCGATGGCAAAATCTGCATCTCGGAATTCCGTCCCCGGACCCAGATGGCGCTTAGAAAATCAGCTTCACCGTACTTGTTGAAAGTGACATCGCTCTGGGCATGAGGAGTATCGGAGTGGGCGACTACATACTCCACGAAGACGGAGTGGGATCCGTTGGCGTCTTCGATCAATAAAAGGTTGTTGTCTGGGTCGGGCTGACTCACCGTGTAACTACCTGCAGGCATCTTCGCATTCCCCGCATAAAACGCCGATGGTGCGTCAAACGTCACCCGATTGGTGATCTGCGCCATGGTAGGGATTGCACACAGGACCGATAGTAAACCCATGGGCACAATCAGTTTCTTTAAAGTGTTCATTCTGTTTTCTCCTAAGTTTTCGCTCGTGTCTGGGCTTGGCTTGCCATTCTGATAAGAATGCCGCGCCCCTAACCAAGCACATGCACTAGGCATGCCAAAAAGAGTAGAGCAGGAGATTGTCCCAAGTGCTTGAATGTAGGACGGCTACGATCGCAATTCTGAGGTCCCACCGTAAGCTTGCGTCCCTCTTTCGACACCCGTCGGCCAGTGGTCACTTGCAGAACGGACGCATCTTAGGCGTGTGTTCCACGTCTACCCGTCCCTTCCTTAAATTTCAGTCTCTTCCAGTCATTACAACTTTGGCATCTAGGTTGGCTGCTGATTGCGGATTGCTAAGCACCGACTTGGCGGCAGAGATCCGGCGGAACGAACACCGTGGCAGCCCCTGCGGGCATCATTCACGGGCCTCGACTTTGGTGGGTAGTGTGAGGTGAAAGCTTGCGCCGTGCGGGGAGTTGGCGGCAGCCCACAAGCGGCCACCATGCGATTCCACGATGGAACGGCTGATACGAAGTCCCATGCCCGTCCCATGAGGCTTCGTGGTAAAGAACGCATTAAAGATCTGATCCGCTTGCTGCGGGGGTATCCCCACGCCGGTATCGCTGATCGATACCATGAGTTGCTCATTCTCTGCTCGCAGCGAGCTGATCGTGAGGTCGCGGGTCCCATCCATGTCCTTCATCGCATCGATGGCATTGATCATAAGGTTCATGAATACCTGTTGCAATTGCACGCGATCTCCCGTGATCTGGGGGATATTTTCTGCGAGCTCCGTTCGGACTGAAATGGAGTGTTGTGTTACCTCACTGCGCATCAGGGAGACCATCTCTCGAATGATCTCGTTTATATCAACCAAATCCCATTGCGGAGTACCCTTTTTGAAGAGCATGCGGGTTCGGCCGATGATTTGCGCAGCACGGGTTGCGTCTTTGACGATTCTCGCTGCCGCCTCGCGCGCCTCTTCCACATCGGGGTGATCGCGGTTGAGCCAGCGCAAACAGGTGCTGGCGTCAGTGACGGCCGCGGCAATCGGTTGATTCACTTCGTGCGCCAGGGATGCCGTCAGCTCTCCCATCGTAGTCACCCGGCTGATGTGTGCGAGATCCGCCTGCGCCTCTTCGGCCCGCTTGCTGGCGGTGATATCCATCGAGCTACCCACGAATTGCACTAAATCTCCGGATGCGTTCAAAACAGGATGGCCGACGGTGCGGATGTGTTTGATAGTGCCGTCCGGAAGAAGGATTCGGAATTCCTTTTCGTAATCCGACTTTTCACTTATTGCTCGATCGATTGCCCCTTGCCACTTGCCTCGATCCTCCGGATGAATACGCTGTAGCCGTTCTTCCCAACCCGGCATGCCCTCCTCTGGATCGAAGCCATAAATGCGATACCATTCTTCGGAGAGATGCACGGCGCATCTTCCCGCTACCCGCCAGACCCAACTCCCGGTGTGCGTGAGCCTCTGTGCCTCCGCCAGATAACTCTCGCTCCTTCGCAGGGTTTCTTCCGCCCGCTTTCGATCCTCGATCTCGATAGCGGTTCCATACCATTTAATGATGTTTCCCAGCTCATCGCGCAGCGGCACGTTGCGGATCAGCCACCAGCGATACTCCCCGTCCGCCCGCCGCAACCGTGCTTCGCTCTCCATCGGCTCCCCAGCCGCCAGGGCTGCGTGCCACGCTCCAACGAACCTCTCGAGGTCATCGGGATGAACTGTGGAGCCCCAACCCCAGCCCCGGTCATCCTCTATCGATAGACCAAAAGATTCCAGCGCACGTTGATTGATGAAATCAACAGAGCCGTCCGCCAGAGCGCTCCAGACATGCGCCGGAATTGTGTCGATGACAAGCCGCAGCCGATCCTGTGATTTTTTGATTTCGTCTAAAGCCGTTTCCAGAGCCGCTCTCGCCTGGTGCTGCTCGGTGACGTCCATCACTGCTCCAACAAACTCGATGCTGCCCGAGTCATCGCTTAAGGCATGGGCCACAACCTGGACATGTTTAACCAAGGAACTATCTGGCATGAGCAATCGATATTCAAAATCAAAATCTTTGCCATCCTGCGACGCGCGCTCGATTGTTTGTTTCACAAGGGCCGCGTCTTCCGGGTGAACCCGTTGGAGAACAAGTTCCACTCTCGGTCTGATCGTTCGGTCATATTGGTAGATGCGAAAGGTTTCCTCCGACCAGATGAGCTCGCCGGTGGAAGGTCTCCAGCCGAAGCTCCCCGTATGACTGAGCCTTTGAGCTTCAGACAAATATGCCTCACTGCGCCGCAGTTCCTCGTTGACCGCCGTCAGTCGTCTGGTCCGCTCGGCGACTCGTTGTTCGAGCATCTCTGCGACCCGCTTCTGCTCGCCGGAGCGTCGTGCCTCCTGCAATCCAATTCCGGCCTGGTTGACCGCGACACGCAGGAGGGGCCCTTCGACTTCGGTCGGGAAATCAGCTCGCCGAGAGCCAGCTACGAACACGCCGCTTTCGTGCTGAAGGCCCAGCGAGAACGACGCGATCGAGACCTCACCCTCTCCCCCCGGGTATGGAACCGCGCACCCTGAGGCGATTTGGTCACCCGTCAACCAGCGGTCGAGAGCTCGACCGAACTGCTGCGGCTGAACGGAGGAATGCCGCTGGCCAGTCAACCGGACCACTTCGATTGGCGGGCCATCACTCGCATCACCCAGACGCGCATACGCGAAATCGAGGCGTAACATGGTGAGGAGCACATCGAGCAGAGTGCCGAGGATCTGGGATGACTCGCTTCCACTCCAAATCGCGGGAAGCGCCAGAACACTGATCAGATCATTGATGCAGCTCTGAAGGCGCTTGATCTCGGCTGTACTTTCCATTTTCCACTTCCGGGTCAGGCCGCTGATGGGGGCGCCGCCTTACGCGTAGTGTACCGGTTACGCAGCTCCCGCAAGAATTCGTCGGGCGGAACGAAGAAAGGGTTCTCCTGTAGGATGCCGCCGATAATGATCATGGGATGGGTCCGCATGATGTCGACAACGATCTGCCCGCCAAACTTGGCGAGATCGTAGATTCATATGACCGGGTCCTTATAGCGGGGCAAAACATAGTTCAATCGCGTCTCGTACTCCACCAAATCGTCAACGCCAGGCCGATCTTCGAGCGCCCATTCCATGTGGGCGACCAGCCGGGTGCGCGCGAACCCTTGCTGCCTGCCCCCTTCGAGGACCTCCTTGATCAGAGCGAGCATCCGATCCTGATCGAAGTGACCATCGCGTAAATACGCGTCAGCCCAGTTGCGTAGCTCGAACTGACCACTCGTTTCCGCTGTCCCCACATCGATGCCGGCTGACGCGAGCCGTAGGCGGTGCTCGGCGCGTAGCTTGGGATCGACGATGTGGAACGCCTTCTCGCCCCGCTCGAAACCGTCTTTGATGAATGGAAGCAGCACCCGGTATTCTTCGTCGGGGTTATGAAAAAAGGC
>JAOAPV010000030.1 GCA_025463055.1 Candidatus Acidiferrum typicum | reverse complement strand
ACGTGAAACACGAAGTAGCTCACTCCCCACGCTAAGAACAAGAGGACACCTAATGCCACCCAAGATATGGAACCGCCCATTTTGTAACTCCATCGTCTATTCCACCAGATAAGTACGACAAACATGATTGTGAAGACTATGAGAACGATGAGCGCGGTTAGCATTGGTGCGGCCTCCCTGCCTTGTCATCTCTTGTGTTCCTTTTCTGCGTTCCTTCGTTCCAGCTCTGCCCGTGCTTTTGCAAGTTGAATCACGAACGTCTGACGCGGCGCTTGCCCAAAGTAGGCGTCCGGCGAATGGATTTTGCAGCCCGCCCAAACCGGAGCAACTCGGCATCATTCATTTCGCGGAGTCGGGTCCGCAGACCTTCTAAATCAACCTCATTGTCGCTATTGGAAAACCCAACTGAGTTTAGACCTGCCATAGACCTTCTTTCTGGCAGAGGGAACGGGGAAGAGGATTATACCCGTATGGGAGTGACTACGAATGGGCGAAAAAAGCCACACAAATAGGCAGTGCGATGACAATGACTAGGGACAAAGCTAAGCCCAATCCGCAAAGTTCGATGCTGCGGTCTGCGTAAATCGAAATCCTTTCGTGATTGTTTCGCAAGTCACGTAAGAGCTTTTCTCTATACGGTGAAATTTCTCCGTGCGTTGACCGAAGAAAAAAGTCCAACTCATCGTATTTGTTTTTGGCATTTTTCGCCAAGAATGCAAAGAAGATTCCCAAGGCTAGGGCCGGGATGCTCATCAGAAGCAATACCATTAACCCGGACAATTCGCGCGGCTTAATGTGAGCAGCTCGCAAGAAAAGCGCCAGAGTCGCCATAACCGGGAGAGCAAAACAGGACGTGCCCGAAAAGTCTTTGCACTGTTGCCCGTCATTCGGCAAATCAAAGTCGTACGTGGTGGAATTGTCCTCCTTCAACGGTAGGGTTTGAAACTTCACCCCTATTTTGATTTTAGCATTCCAGGGAGAACAAGTTGTGGCAGTCGCATCTTTGAACTGGTGCGAGCAATTCTACAGAAGGCTCCGAAGAAACCGGCCCAACGACTGGTGGGGTGGACACATTATTGTCGGTGTAGCTGTGCGGCTTCGATGTTAAACTTTTGCAAGGCGGTCAAACGATGACGACATTGAAAGAAGTGGTTTCGGCGCGACTTGCGATGAAGAGGACAGCGGATGAACTACGTTTGTATTCCGCACCTGGAAAATTCTACCTCACGACAAGTGGTTTCGACGAACTAGTGACAAAGCATAAACAGGCTACCGAGGAATACGCGCTCGCTCGGACAGAATGGGCGAATCGGCGCGGCTTGACCGTTTCTTGAAAGTGGTGTTGCGTGTAGTTCGGATTCAGCACCTTCTGCCACTGTCCGGAAACTGAATACGGCGCATCCTTCCTTTTGCAAACCACGCCTTCTAAATGGCGCTGGCAGATTTCCTGGTACAGAGCGATGCCGCGCCGCTAAGAAACCGGAAAGAGGGAAATTCACACCTAAGCGCAGACCTTAGAAAATCCCGATACCATCAGAACTCGGCGGAATTTAGATGCCAACTGTCACACTCCGGACATTTATAAGCTTTCAGCGCAGCCTGTCTTTCGAGTGTGTTACTGACTCGATATGACGCCACGGCGTACGCTTCCGCCTGAGACCCATACTTTGCCTTATCTCTGCAAGGCGGCTCTGCCGTTTTTCGGCGCTCCAGTTCTGCCCGCGCTTCATCTAATTGGGCAACCAATGTCTGACGCGGTGGCTGCCCGTTGTTCGCTCCAGGTGAGCACATGAATTTCGCCGCAGTTTCAAATTGCCTCAATTCCTGGTCCTTCATTTTTTGCAAGCGGCGGCGCAAACCTTCTAAGTCAACTTCGTCTTCACCGCTGGAAAATCCGACTGACATTGTTGGAATCCTTTTGGACGAATAGCGCCAGTCGCATCCGTCAACTTCGCAGTAGTAAAAACGGGTGTCGATTTCCTTCCCGTGGAGCATGGGTTTCTCAAGCTTGGTCAATATTTGAAGCCGAAAACCTCATTTCCGTTTCGTGTTCCGGGCATTCAGGCTTTGCTTCCACTAGGTCTCCCTTCGGTTCCGCCTAGGCTAACGCTCGGAGGCACTTCGGGGTTGCGCCGTTGCCACTCCGTCCGGACCTCGCGCAATTGAACTACAAATATCTCACGCGGCGGCTCTCCCAAATTCGCACCCGACGAACACATGTATCTTGCGGTTTGTCCGAATCGAAGCAATTGTTGGTCTGTCATTTTGTGGAGACGTGTTCGCAGAGCTTGTAGATTTGCTTCATTTTCAGCAGTGAAGCCAACCAAAGTTAGATTTGCCAGAGAAGCACCTTTTCGGTAGAGAGGGGGGAAGAAGATTATAGCAGGCTCCGGACACGATCTCGACGGCGGCAAACACGAACCAGAAAGCTTCAAAGAGGAGTTTCTTGAGTGCCGGGAAAATGCGCCGAGATTGATTTAGAGCTGCGACTGGTTGAATGGGAGAAGGAACGGTAATCAAGCCGTGGTCTTGCGTCGCAGCAATCGTGGCCTCGCGCCACTGGTATTCCAAGCAGGCGGATCACTTGCGGGGAACGACTCTAGGGACGCTTCTTCGACAATGTCCAGAACTTCTTCTTGAGGAGGAGGCTCGTGCTCCTTTGGCACGGGTAGTTTTTCTTGGGGATGGTGAGTCATAAACAATCCCCATTCTACTCCCGCGCGATAACCTCATTCACAGTGTCCCTCCCACTAACGACTGTCCCGGAAACTGAACAAGGATTAAGGGAGGTTACTTGCAGGCTAGGTCGCTTACAACCAGCCGTCGAAACTCATTTTCAGCATCGGTCGTGCTCTGATATTGGCCACTTTCGCAGTGTTCTTTGATACGGACTAAAATCCGCTGGATGGCACGGCGGCAGGCTGCATTCTTGTTCTGCTTGAGTTGATTGGCCAAGCGGTCCAAAAAACGCGTATCCATACGAGTTGGATTATAAGGTACGAAAAGGTAGGCAATCGAAAACGGCCCGAGGTTCAGTCTTTGGTCGGAAACGGAACAAGGTTCACTACGGGTTCGCTTGACACTCTACCGCACGGATTAGCGTTTGAGCCGTCCCAACAGACACAACACACAACCAGCTTTCGAGTGAGAAAGAACTGCTCCGCTTTGTTGTAGAGCGTTTTTCCGCAGTGACAACACTTTCTGGTTTCGATGGAAATAATCTTGGGTCCTAGCATGGTGATTAAGAATCAGTCCTTGCGAAATATCGTCCCATTGGCCCTGAACAGGTATCCGGGTCGTTTTCTCCATTTCTTAAAAAGTTTCGGATTGTCCTTCAGTTGAAGCAACGCAGACGCGATAACCTCCTGTCTCGGCAGGAACGGGTTAGTTGGGATAGAAAAACAGGTTGATTTGCCATTCTTGGAAATAAGGCGAGCGGCGCTGTCATCGAGCAGGAAGCGTTTACCTCCGGCTTTGAGAAAGTAGGTGTCGCCGCATACTCGTTTAGCCCCAGTGAGCGCCACAATGCGTTTCAGATACATTGCTGCTCGCTGCTTCGGGCAATCGATTCTCGTTCTCATCGCGAACCGATCAACCGAAAATTTGGCCATCGGCCTTGAATAACTCTCCGTCCTTAACGGCCCACTTATCGAACAGCGTCGGGTCATTCTTGAGCATCAGTAACGCGGTAGCAATTTGCTCCGCGCTCGGCATCCCCTGGTTCGCTACGAAAAAGCACGTCTGCTCGTGACGGGATTTGGCGTCTTTCCCTCCTCGAAGCCGAGTCACATATCTGTCGCGCACGTGGAATGTGTTTGTACCCACATTCAGGAGGTAACCGTCGCCCATCGCGGTGGCATTAGTGAGGGCCACGGTGCGCAGCAGATAGCTTTGGGCCTGATTTCTTACATCCTGAGGACAATTATTTTCAAAGTAGTCGACGAAACCCCAAATTGGGCGATTATGCTGTGGTTGTTGCGGTAAGACGATTTCTCCAAGAAACAGCCGCTGCGAGCAAACAAACACAATTCCCCACATCAGGACAAAAACCACACACGAGAGGGTTACAGCCATCACTTCCAGAAACACGGCGGACCTGCCAGCCTCTAGCCCGATCAACCGCCTGCCACCGGATGAACCATGAGCACTTCGCTCTGATCCCGCGTAACCTTCTCAATGCGTTCACCGGTTTTCACGTCAAACGGCTGTGCTCCTGTCCTCGCTTCGTATTCCGAAATCAGCTTGTTCACATCGTCCATGTCGACAGTTGCCGGATCGTATTCGAGAAGCGTGGTATCGCCGCGAGATGAAAACGTAATAATCTTGGCATTCATTATCCGGTCTCCTTTGGAATGTACTTTAGACAGACATCGCACATCATTTCACCGCATCGCTTTCCGCCTGGGTCCGTTGGGCTTCGGCGCGGGCCTTTTCTTCATCTTCCTTGGCTTCCTTGAGGTCTGCTCGCTTGCGCTTGGTATTCTCCTGCGCCTTAGCCCATTTTTCCTTAGCCTCCGCCGCTTTTTTCTCGATAATTGCGTCCTGCTTGATCTCTGCGCTCGACTGGTTCTCACTAGCTTTAGCTGACGACGGCACTGGTTGCTTCAGCTTGTCGCGTGCATCCTGCGCCTGCCGTGCTGCAATGCGAGCCTGCTCTTGCTCCTTTTTGGCCTTGGCGAGGTCCTCTTGTTTGTTCTTTGTATTTTCTTGTGCCTTGATCCACTTTTCCTTTGCCGCCGCCGCCTTCTTTTCCGCCACAGCCTTTTTCTTCATCTGATCGTTCGATTCCTGCGCGGCGTTGCCGGTGTTTTGAGCTGGAGTTGGAACATTTACCACGAGGCTGAGCCCAAGTAGCGTGATTGGGGCAAGCATCCATCTTTTTTGCATTTAGCACCTCATTCGGCTCGTTGTTTCAGCCACGGTAGCTAGGGAAGGAATCATGCTAAATCCTCCCCACAGCAGTTGTAAGAAAACCGGGTGAGTGGCTCCCGTTGGCATTTTCAGACGAGGGTCAGAGAGGGGCGGCCTTGGTGTTTAGCAGGACCGTCGTCATGGAGTGTTTAGAAGGAACTAGTAGGAGTAGCCACCCTAAGTTGAGGTTCGCATGGATTTATGGAGCTGTGAATACCGTCCTAGCTGGAGTGGGTCTCAGTTTGGTTCCTTACGCAGCTTGCAACCACTTAGGAAAGTAACAAATCTCGTGACACGGCCATGCCCGAATATTGAAGAAGTCTACCTGATTTCCGGTAGGTGCAATTAGTCGTTAGCGGCGCAAGCGTAGGGAAGGACACAACGATTGGTGCAACTGAGGAATCGATAGGCGGTTCGAGCGCCGCGGCAATGAACCCTATCTTGGAGCTGCGTCGTCAACGCGACGGAGCAACAGCTTTTCACCGACAATGAATCCCAATACTGCAAGCACAGTCCAAGCAACACCGAACTTCCAGTTAAGAGAGAAGGCAACAGCGATGAGCACCAAATTCCCGACGACCCAGAAAGCCAACAGGCGCGACCGTTTCCGCGTGTACCACTCGGAGCACTGGTCCATGCGGTAGTTCCTATCAATTCAAAACTGCCCCGTTAATCCGGCGAATCATGTAGACGCCCAACGTCATTACTGAGCGCCTCGGCGATCTGCGGGAATCGTTTGTTGAAGTTCTTGTGGTTCCGCGAATACCGAATCGTTTCGCGACTGGATTTAACGCCGATGGCACGGTATCAGTCCAGCTTTACTTCATAGGTCCACTGCGGTCCTTCGGGAAGGCTTGGAACAAGAGCACACTCCATTGGTTCGATGAAATCAGCTTTCTTTTCGGAAGAGTATCCAGGCGAGCTGCGGCGCTTCGCTTCATACCATTATCTATAACAGGCTTCTGAGAAACCGCACGATTTCAACGGCGGCAACCACGATTCGCGCTTACAGTGAGACGTGGCGATTTAAGACCGTTCACGCATCTTCAGACTGGAAGACTTTAGCGATATTTTCGGTCTCTCGTTTGTGCGGAGCTTTGTTTCTCACAAACATGATTCCCAGCAAGAGTATGAGAATAATGAGCGCAAGACTGACCCAGCGACAAACATTTTTCCGTTCATCGGGAGATTGCAAAGCCATTGCAAATTAGATGAAAAGGGAGACGGAAGGGACGCCGAGGCAAGAATTCAAGTCAAAGAAGGCTCCGCAGAAACCGAACGATTTCAACCGCCGCGAACACAAACCAGAAGGCTTCAAAGAGGAGTTTCTTGAGTGGCGGGAAAATGCGTCGGGACTGATTTAGAGCTGTGATGATTTCTGAGATTGTCAGCGCTCCTCTCGATTGAAGAGCAACGCGCAAGCATTCAAAACATAGCATCGAAATGAGTCCAGTCAATCACGGGCGTCGTATCCGTGGAAAAACTGAGGCGACCCAAAACACGGCTATACTAATTTTGAGGAACCCCAGAAGTCCTTGGTCCGTTCGGACGGTTCCCGAAACCTGTACTTCTCACCACTTGCGATTGCACTGAGGTCTGAAGCAAAATACACAGACGAAAGAGAGGGCTCCTGGCGAGACTCGAACTCGCGACCTCCCCGTGAGACTAGGGCGCTCTGTCCTTCTGAGCTACAGGAGCGGTCAACTCGCCGTAATCGGATGGCCCCGAAAAGCGGCGGGATGAAAAATAATTTCCATCCGAGTCGTAGACTAACCAGCAGGGAAATCTTTTTCTACTGTACATACGAACAATTTGAGGACAGGTACGTGTCAGGGCGCGGCCAAATTTCGTTAGCTGCGGGTATTTCAAAGGCCAGCGTCAACGATTCCGCCACAGCCGCAAAAAGGGTCCATGACTACCGCCGCCCCTTCAACCAATAGCCGAGGATGGTTCCGACCGTAGCAAACGCCCAGTGCTGAGAGTTAGGGTCATATTGGCCGGACAGAATCACAAAGAGGGATGCCAGCAGCAGTATCAGCGTGACTGTGACTTGCATGGAGATGTTGCGGTAGGTTGGCTTGTTTGGGGTTCTGGGCTTGGGCACTCGCTGCACTCCTCTCCATTGAGAGAACAAGTGCAGCGTTCAAATCGTGTCATCCGGAGGGAGCTCGTGTCAATTGGAGTGAGCGTTTTTCCCACAGGCCAAATGACGTTCACATACCACACCTATTAGTGATCGAAAGGAGCGGCGACACGCGTGGGAACGAGGCGGATGGTTGGGAACTGCTGCATACGGTGATTGTATGGGCTGCATAAGTATGGTGCAAATCACGTCGAAGCCATCAATTCATCGAGTATCCCGCAGCCTTCCACGCCTCGACCCCGCCTTTCAGCACCTTGACATTCGTAAAGCCTTGCGCCTGGTACTTCGCTGCCTGACCGACAGCGCTCGCTTCGGCGGGTCAAGCTCAATAGAAGATGATTTCCTGAGTCTTTGGCAGTGACGCCGCTCGGGACTGCAAGCTGGCGAAGGATATGGACCCGTCCAGATTTAGCATCCGGCATTTGGCCTCGTCCTCATAAGCGCAGACCAACAAGGCTTGGTTCGACTCGGCTTTTGTATGCGCTTGTTGAGCGCTAATTCGCTCGATGTCTGCCATGACTCCCTCCCGAAATAATTAGGTACGCAGGGAACTGCACATTTCAATTCTAGATGGATGCACTGGAAGGCTGCAATGCAATCGTACGAGTCGGGTTGAACCGAACTCCACACTGGACTCTTAGAGAAAATGGAGCCTGATGGCAAGATTACCTGGGCACGACGATCAAAGAGACTGGCGCCCTAGGATACTGAGCGGCAGGTTGTGAGAGTGTAAGGCCGGGGATGTTCTGGGTCCAAAACGGGTCCACATTCCATAATTGCGTGAATTTGACGGGTTCTATTACTTCATAGAATCAGTAACTTACACAATCTAAAGAGCAGTATGGGGTTCGACTCCCCCCGCCTCCACCATTTTATCGATTGCAATTTCAATCAGTTAACGCGCCCTGTTTCTTGGCGTACCTCTGGCGTACCCCTATTGAAAGGATGATGTCCGGTAAGCGCTGCGGGCTCCATGGGTCGGCGCAACACTAGCTCGAAGTCTACTCGCAGGAGTCTCAAAACCTAGAGTCTTTCGCGGGCGTTGACTTAGACGGAGTGCTACCTTGTCCAGGTCTGATTGAGCATAGGTGGAAAGGTCGGCTCTCTTGGGGAGGTATTGTCGCAGCAACCGGTTCGTGTTTTCGTTGGTGCCGCGCTGCCAAGGGCTATGAGGATCACAGAAGTAGACTTTCACATTCGTAGCTACCGTGAAGGTCTCGTGTTTGGCCATCTCCAGCCCGCGGTCCCACGTCAACGAGCGCCGCAGTGATGCTGGGAGCTTGCGGACCTGCCGGCTAAGTGCGGCAACCACAACAGCAGTGTCTTGCTTCGTACCTTTACGAGCGTGGTAAAACGCGAAGGACGTTCCACCAAGGTCGCTATGTGACTGTTCCGCGCGCCGCCAATGAGATCGCCCTCCCAATGACCGGAATGGCGCGATCCTCGATTTCTGCGGGTCTTTCCCGGATGGAGATAGCATCGACGATTTGACCGCGGGACGGTCCGCCCATACGAGAGTGCTGCGAGCGGCGTATGCGGCGCTTGGACCGCAGGTGCCCAATCAGCTCTTTCTTCAGCACTCCGCGTGCTTGGATGAATAGGCTACGGTAAATGGTCTCGTGGGACACATGGATACTCTCGTCATCGGGATACTGGATTTTCAGCCAACCGGAAATCTGTTCAGGCGACCAGTCCAGAATCAGTTTACTCGCAACGATCTTCTGCAACTTCACATGGATGGCAAGAAGGCACGCCTCGGGCCGCAAGGCTGGCTCCAGGCTTGGTGATCCGCTTCAGTGGCTCGATACTCAGGACGGCCACCATGCCGTGCCACCTCCCGGCTCACCGTCGACGCAGCGCGCTCCAGATGTTTGGCTATATCCCGAATCGACGAACCACAAGCGATCCCTCGAGAAATGTCCTCTCGCTCAGCCAGCGTGAGTGCTAGCAGCGAGCGCCGACGCACTGCCGGGACAATCCCACCGTGATGCGACAACAGACAGTGAATTGATGTATGTGGCTTGCCGAAGGCGCGCCCAATCATATGCAGTGACTGCCCCGCCTTCCAACGGCACCATACGTCGGTCTCCTGCGCCGCAGAAAGCCCGCCCGTTTCCCTTGGACCATAAACACCACCTTTGAAGAGAAGATTTATATTAGATGGTGTTGCATCGACCTGTTGAGTCCACCGCGTTAACCGCACGGCGATTCTACCGGCCACTTCACACTATAGGTTCCTTGCTATGCGCCAAGATTGCTAGCGCCCATAAATCACTACGCGGGCTGTTCCCTTGATGGCTTTGCGGTCCCCCTTTGGTCCGCTGGGAGGCGTGAAATCGGCGGTGACGAGAAACAAATTGTGCGTCTTCGGATCAAGTCCCATGGTCTTGGCCCCGAATTGGGTCTTGATCTCTTCCACCGGGCTCAGCTTGTCCGGCGAGTCCTCGTGGAAAACGTGGAGCACGCCTGCGCGGGTGGAGGAAAACACGAAACCTGTTGCGGGGTCATAGATGTTGGCGTCGACTCCAGCAGTGATCGGGAAGGACTGAAGCACTTTTCCGTTGTCGGCGTCCATCATCACCAACATAGTGGGCTTGCGTCCTGCAGAGAAGATGCGATGGTGCTCTGGGTCGAGCGCAATAGCCACCGGTTGCCCAGCCGGCTTAACGGACCACCGCGTTTTCACCGTCAGCGTCTTGGTGTCGATCACCACTACGTCGTTGGTTTCTTCATTGTTATCGTAGATCGTTCCCTTACCGTCCGCGACTGGCTGTTCTACGGCGCCGCCCAAGTCGATGGTCTTGATCATTGTTTCCTTCACCGGATCGATGACCGCCGAATTCTTGCTGTCACCATTGAAGGTAAACACCAGCTTCGATGCAGGATCGTAGGTCAGCGAATCGGTGTCGGGATAGGTTTTAATCTCGCCGGTAATCTTAAGGCTTTTGATATCGAAGACCATAACTTTTTCCCCATCGCCGTCGGTGATGAATCCTTTGTTCAGCTCTGGCACCAGCGCGACGCCGTGGCAACGCTTGAACCCGGTTATGGAACCCACAACAGAGAAGTTGTCCGCGTCAAGCACTTTCACCTCGGCGCCATGCGCAATGTAGACGCGGCGTGCCGAGGGATCGACCGTAACATAGTCAAAGTACTCGGCGTCACCTGGTGCTGCACCTAGAGGAACGCTCTTTACCAGGTGGTAGCCGCTGCCGGGCGGACTCGCCAAGACAACAATCCCGAGAAGTGGCAAGGAAAGAAGAACTGCAAGACAAACCCCACGTAAAACTTTCATTGATAACCCTCCTTTGAATTATCTGCCTTTATTGAACAAGGAAATCTGTTGCCCAGAATCAACACAAAGGCCCTGTCAATGGTTTGTAGCGGTGTGCCGCACTCTATACCTTGGATCAAAAACGACAGCGCAGCTCAAAGCTTTCAAATCTAACCCACATGTAATTGCTGTAATTGCCTGCATTCGATCGCATGATGCCCCAGCGAACCTTTCTGGAAGATAAATTTGACCCGGGAGCCGAATTAACACCGCGTTGCCTCAGCTGCCGCGAGATGACCTCCTTCTACGGGGAGCGCCCTCGGCGAATGGTAAATACTTATTAATCTGGATTTAAGCGTTTATGGCGCAAAAGCACTTGACACTCTATCGATGAAGATATTCAATTCGCCCAATTCGTCTAGTCTCTAGTTCACGAGGATTAGGACTCAATCGAAAATTCGGATCGAGATCAGTATGTGATCGTTCAGGAGGTGCTATGCACCCTCGAAAACTCACGAAGATCTTCACGCCATTGGTAGCGATCGTTCTTAGTCTGTCGGGCGCCATTTCCTTATACTCACAGGTAACCGGAGCGACTCTCTCCGGGACCACCTCGGATTCTTCCGGCGCTGCAATACCCGGAGCGCAGATCTCCATCAAGAATGCTGCCACTGGCATCAGTAAGGACGTTCTAGCCGATTCCGAGGGCTACTATACGGTTCCCAACCTGGCACCGGGGACTTATGAGGTCAGGGTGACGGCTAAGGGCTTCAGCACGGTAGTTTCGATGGTGACCCTTGCGGTGGGGGCTCAGCAGCAGCTCAATATCCCGATGAAAATCGGGGAAATATCGCAGACCATTCAGGTAACGCAGGCTGCACCGCAAATTGATCTCACCTCATCAACCCTGACTGGGCAGGTCGAATCTCAGACGATACTCGAGTTGCCGCTGAACGGCCGCGATTGGACTTCACTTGCTACGCTTCATCCCGGCGTGAGCCTGATCGAAAACCAGGTGGACTATGCTCAGTCCGCGCGCGGCAATCGTGGCTTCGGAGCGGAACTTACCATCTCCGGCCAGAGGACCGCGAACAACAACTACCGGCTGGATGGAGTTAGCGTCGACGACTACGCCAACAGCGGGCCTGGCAATGTTATCGGCGCCGCCCTCGGTGTGGACGCCATTCAGGAGTTCTCCGTTCTAACCGGCGGCTTCTCGGCCGAGTATGGAAAGGCTTCCGGAGGAGTCGTGAATGCCATCACCAAGTCCGGCACGAACTCCTTCCATGGCGACGTGTACGAATTCATACGGAACAGTGCGTTGGACTCGAGAGATTACTTCTCGAGGAGTGGCGACACTCCTTTGGCGCAGTTCAGGCGCAATCAGTTCGGCGGCGCGGCCGGCGGGCCAATTATTAAGGACAAAACTTTTGTCTTCGGAGATTACGAAGGATTCCGCCAAGCCAAAGGGATCACGACCACAATTACTGTCCCTTCCGACAGCGCAAGGGCGGGAACCCTCCACTACGACCCGACCACTCCCCCTCCTGGTGGATGCACGGTGACCGTCCCGGGAACTTGTACGGTGACGGTGAGCCCCGCAGCAGCGGCGGAATTGGCAATGTTTCCGCAGGCCACGCCTGGAACCTCCGCGAAAGACAAAGGCAAATTTATTCACTCCGGCTTGCAAATTGTTCCGGAAAATTTCTATACGGCCCGTGTAGATCACAAGCTTTCGAGGAATGACGGCCTATTCGGAACGTACTTGTTTGATGACACGGACTTCACGCAACCCGACAGCTTCAACAACGTTCTTCTCAAGTCACATACCAGACGTCAGACCGTTGTGTTGGGAGAGAGCCACACATTCGGCCCCAGCGTGGTCAATGCCGCCCGAGTTGGTTACAGTCGCAGTCATGCGCTCAACCTCATACCGTTTGGCGCGATCAATCCCGCAGCAAAGGATTTGTCGCTGGGCAGCACTACGGGACAGGCGGCCCCTCTCGTGGCTATCAGTGGCTATACGAGGAACCAAGGGGGCGTCGGAGCGGCCTCCAATTACGAACACGCCTTTAACAATTATCAGTTCGCCGACGATGCATTCTGGATACATGGGGGTCATACCCTGAAATTTGGCACGGATATCGAGCGGATGCAATACAACTACATTGCGAGGGTGACGCCGGGCGGAAGGTGGAATTTCTCAAACCTGGCGGCTTTTCTCACCAACAATGCCAAGCATTTTGAGGCGGGAATACCGTCCACAATCACACCGCGTGAACTTCGACAGACCTTGGTCGCAGGGTACGTCCAGGATGATTGGCGCGTTCGTTCCAATCTGACATTGAACCTCGGCCTGCGCTACGAAATGGTCACAGTCATAAAGGACGCTCAGGGCAAGATTACTAGCCTGCCGAATATTACCGACGCCGCGCCGCAATGTGGGGTCCAGTTTGATTCCTCGTTCGCTCCGGGGGGGCCAACAGCTCCTAGGCTCGCAGGTTCTGTCTGCGGCGGCGTGGGCCCCTACTATCACAACCCTACGCTTCGTAACTTTGAGCCTCGAATTGGATTTGCATGGGACCCGTTCCGCGATGGAAAGACCTCGGTCCGTGGGGGCTTTGGTATCTATGACGTGCTGCCCCTGCCCGGCTACTTCCTCGTACTGCAGGCTCAGGCCGCACCATTCATGATATTTGATACCGTGGATAAACCTGCCTCCGGTCTCAATCCCTTGAAGAATAAATTTTCCGCGGGAGGGCAGGGCCTGCTGACGAACCCGCCGGACGGAATTCAGGTAGGCAAGCTAAGCACCTCCACGGTTGAGACAAACCCTCATCGAAATTACGTACTGGAGTGGAATCTCAACGTGCAGCGTCAAATTACCCCGAATCTGTCGGTTACGCTGGGCTATGTAGGCTCTCACGGCGTACACATGCTGATTCGCGGTGACGACGGCAACATGACCATTCCTACCCTCACCTCTGCGGGATACCTTTTTCCTTGTGGTCCCCCGCTAAATGCTGACGGCTCTTGCACGGCTGGCAACACCTCGGCTGGCACGTCTGCAAAGATCAACCAGTCTGTAGGGACTATTCGCTATCTCTATTGGGGAAGCGACTCCTTCTATCACGGCATGAACCTGAATGTTGACAAGAGAATGAGCCACGGCCTCCAATTCCAGGTCGCCTACACGTGGTCGAAGTCGATTGACGACAATTCGGCAACCATCGCGGGGGATACATTTTCAAATAGCCTGAACTCTTTGTACTGGTTCGCCCCGAAATCACTTCGAGGCCTTTCTGACTTTAACGTCGGCCAGAGCGCGTCCATTAATCTACTCTGGGCCCTGCCCACGCCTGCCTCATTTAATGGTTTAGCAAGGGCGGCGGTGGGCGGATGGCAACTAGGCGGCATTTTCAAGATCAATACTGGAATTCCGACCACTGCCATCATCAACGGAGACCCAGCGGGCTTGGGAAATGGCGGTGCAGACCAATTCGGCATTCCGAACCGCATTCCCGGCTGCAACCCTGTCAATCACGATTACATAGGTGGTACAAGCCCTTCCTACATCAACGTGAATTGCTACACATTGCCCCAGTCAACTCCGGCGATCGCTGCGCAATGTCAGACCTTCGGTGCTACTCCCACTACCGCTGGCATCCCCGGCACTTGCGCCAATCTGCTAGGCAATGCGGGCCGCAATACCGTCATTGGACCCAAACTTGTAAACCTGGATTTCTCGTCGACCAAGAACTTCCCGATCCGCCGCATTTCGGAGACTTTCAACGTTCAGTTCCGCGCGGAGATCTTCAACATCCTCAATCACACCAACTTTGTGCCTCCGGAACCACTCAACGGAGCGGGGATCTTTGACGCAAGCGGGGCAGCAATAACCAACGGATTTTTGGATACTTTGGCGACGCAGCCCCGAGACGTTCAGTTTGCATTGAAGGTGATCTGGTAACAGAAAAGAACCAATGGCCGGTCGATCGTGATTTTTGCAATCAGCGACAAGCCGCCACAGTACGACCTTGTCTTCGTGCAACTAGGAGACCTTTTCATGTCGCCCGCCGGCAGCTAACTACAGCTAGCTGAGGGCCGTCCCAATTCCCGATTGAGGAGAGAAGAAGTGAAAAGATTTCTCGCGATTCTCGTAACTTTGTTGACGGCCTTCGTTTCGAAGGCACAGGGCCAGGAGTCCATTAGCCAGCAACTGCCCATGATGCATATGGTCGGTATTCTGGGGCTGGTTGAGACCATCCCTTTGCCGGGGGATGGCTACATGGACCACCTAGCGGTAGACGTAAAAGGCCAGCGCCTATTTGTTTCTGGAGAGGCCGCGAAAAGCCTCATAGTTGTGGACCTGCGCGCAGGTAAGGTTATTCACGAAACTAAAGGGCTTTCAGCAATGCCCAAGAAGCCTTTCTATCTCCCTGAGACCGACGAAGTATGGATGACTCTGACCGATAGCAGTGTTGTAGCCATCAGTGGCACCACCTACGAGGTAATCAAGACAGTCAAATTGTCTGGATATGGCGATCCGAACAGGGGAGCGGACAACGCGGCGTACGATCCTGCCAGTCATCTGATTTATGCCGGCGTTGAAGTCTTTGAAAACTTTGGTGGCAGCGGTCAGCACGGATCAACGGATGCGTCGATCGACATAGTCGACACCAAGACAGCCACGTTGGTGGGCAGCATCAAGCTCCCGGGTGGTGATCCGGCCGGCATAGCCATCGAGCCTTCAGGGAAAAGATTGTACGTAACCATGGGAGATATTGTGGACGGCGAAAGTCACGTTGCCGTCGTCGATCTCGAAAAACGCGGGGTAATCGCTCAGTGGCCAATCACCGGAGGCCCAGTGCCGCATACCGCTGGTCTGGACGCGGCCCATCATCGTCTGTTTGTTGGCAGCCGGACGATAGCGCACACGGGCAATATCGGAGGGGGGCACCAGCGCGAACCCGGGAAGTTGGTTGTGATCAACACAGAGACAGGGAAAGTGGCGCAAGTGCTGGACAGCGTGGGCGGCGCCGACGACCTCCAATATGACGCGGCTACCGGGCGCATTTACTTCGTCGGGACCACTGGTACTGTTGCTGTTTTTAAGGAGGTAGACCCGGATCACTTTCAGCTTCTGGGAAAAGTTCCGACCGGCGCAATCTCGAAGACGGGCCTTTGGGTTCCTGAATTGAAGCGCTTTTACTCGGCGGTCCCGAGGCACTACGTTCTCACAGCCCGCCATGGGACGCAGGACTTCCAGGGAGACCTCCTTAAGGAATTGAACATCGCGCAAGGTGTGACAGCACGCGAAAAGAAATCCGGCTGGCAAACATCGATGCTTTCTGACCTGGTAATTGAAGAAGCCCATCTCATGGTGTTCGACTACGTACCTTGAGGCACGCCGCGGTCGGGACATTTCTACGTCCGGCCCGATCCGGTGTCAGCGCGCACGCTTTTTGTGTAACCAAATGATTGAAGATTCAATGGTGCGATTGTGACCGAAACTGCCAAGCCCGTAGTGAGCAACGCAGGCCTTGGAATAGATGAACTGAAGGCATTCGTCACGCGAGCGCTTGTTTCCGTTGACATCCCTCCGGCGGATGCCGTCCAAGTGGCCGCTCTAATGGTCGAAGCCGACGCGCTCGGCTCGAACGCCCACGGTGTGTTCCGGCTGCCGCAATACGTGGACCAGATCCAAAGCGGCGGGATCAATCCGCGGCCCACCATTCGCATATTGAACGATAAGGCGGGCGCTGCGCTCATCGACGGCGATAATGCGCTGGGCCATCTGGTTATGAAACGGGCCACTGAGCTGGCCATTGAGAAGGCCCGTCAGTGCGGCATCGGTTGGGTAGGGACTCGGCACAGCAATCATGCGGGCCCCGCGCAGCTTTACGCCCGAATGGCTGCGGAGCAGGAGATGGTAGGGCTGTATTTCTGTGTGGGTAACGCGAATCTCTTGCCCCCGTGGGGCGGCACTGAAGTGCTGCTGAGTACGAATCCTATTGCCATCGCCGTGCCTGCCTTGAAGCATCCCTCGATCGTTCTCGATATGGCTACGACCAACACTGCTTTTGGCAAAATCCGGCTCATGGCACAACGCAATGAGCCAATGCCGGAAGGTTGGATGATTGATCGGCAAGGGAACCCTTTGACTGACCCGAAGCGCGCGAGCGAAGGTTTTCTTGTACCCATCGGCGGTCCGAAGGGCTATGGCTTGGCGCTGATGATTGGTTTGCTGGCCGGGACATTGAACGGGGCGGCGTTTGGCCGTGACGTGGTCGATTACACCAAGGATTCCAAAACCCCGAGCAATACTGGCCAAGTCATTGTGGCGGTTGACATCTCAACATTCGCGGACGTGCAAGCCTTCAAGCAGGGAGCCGACGCCATGTGGGACGTCATGAAGTCGTCGCCTACGCTGCCTGGCGTCGAGGAAGTTCGGCTGCCTGGAGAGCGAACGGCGCACGTCTACGAGGAGCGGATGGCTCACGGCATTCCTCTGGGCGCCGAACTGCGCAAGGCTCTGGATGAACTCGCGGATCGCCTGGGTGTTGCGCGATTGCGATAGAGGTCGCACGAACATAACACTGCTGCGAGAGACGGCGCCGGTGATGCTCGCAATGACCGCCGAACGTAATTGGGGCATCATCATTGCCGCTACAACACGTCGCTACAAAACGGTCATCGACCATAACCATTCAGGAGATCACTGATCATGCCGAACCATGTTGTTCCCGGTGTGCGCCCCATCGATATTCACACGCATTATTTCCCGCAAGCTTATCTTGACGTGCTCGCGGAAGAGGGGCCGCGCTTCAATGTGGAATATCGCGCATCGGAGGAAGGCTTTTACATCAAGACGGAGGTGCGCTTTCAGGGACCACTTCCATATCGCCTCGTCGATCTGAAGAAGCGGATCGCGGATATGGACGCGCAAGGCACTGCCATCCAGGCCATGTCCCTTACCGGACCAATGGCACATTGGGGCGACGAAGACGTATCCCACAAATTGTCACGCGCATGGAACGATGCGGCTAGCGCTGCGCACCTGGAGTACCCAACGCGGCTGTTCGGATTGCTCACGCTTCCCATGCTCTTCCCGGATCGCGCCGTCGATGAATTGAATCGCGCGAGCATATTGCCGGGCATACGCGGCGTTTACATGGGTACAAACATCAACCATCGCGATCTCGACGACCCGTTGTTTGGGCCGATTTTTGCGCGCATCGAGGCTCTGGACCTTCCGGTTTTTCTGCATCCGCTGCAGGTGGTTGGCGGACAGCGTACCGCACCCTTCAATCTCTCGAACATCCTGAGCTTTCCTTTCGATACCGCCATTGCCGCATGCCACCTTATTTTCGGCGGTGTGCTCGATCGGCACCCGAAGCTTCAGGTTTGTCTGCCGCACGGCGGCGGGGTATTGCTGATGCTCACAGGACGCATCGATCATGGTGCAACGGTACGCCCCGAAATTCAAAAGCTGAAGCTACCGCAGGCGCCCAGCAAATATCTACAGCGGTTCATGTTTGACACTCTGGTCCACTCGAAATCCGTCATGGAATTCGTGATCAGCGAGGTGGGCGCCGAGCGCATCATGATCGGCAGCGACTATTGCCTCGATATGGGTTGCGAGCGGCCAGTACATTTCCTCGACGAGATAAATATAACGAGCACGCAACGAAAGATGATCTTAGGTGACAACGCCGCACGAATCCTCAAACTCTGACCAAGCAACACGCGGGGATTACAGGGATTGCCCGGACCAGTGGGACCGCAAGGCCCTCCGGCTCTTACGTCCGCCGCGCAAATAACAGCCGGTTCTGTTATCGTCACCACCACCCCTATACTCCTGTTCTTTTCAACAACACTGTAACAGTGGGGCCGAGCGGCACGGTGCTTCTCATAGCGAAGGTAATCTTTGCGCGGCAGGGCATGGGCAATGTCTGCTACGTGAACACCGCCTTGAACGGGGTGTTTCCCACCGATGACGTAACGGCTGCGGTAGTCTACGTGCCGGGCTTGACTATTCCTCTGCCTACCCGAACTCCCGTGCTAAGCGGCGAGGTCACGAACACCTACGTAGGATTGGTTCCGGGTTCCCGCCCGGCAGTGCAATTGCTCATGAGGAATAATAGCGACGTGAACCCCAACTGGACGTGTCAGGCAACCATGGAAACATTAACTGTATTAACTTACTAAAACTACCGAGACGGAGGGCTCACAGCCCTCCGTCTCGATTTTTGCTTTTCTAGTTGAAGCCTTCGTTTGTACTTCGTGATTTGCCTGCGATAGTGCGCAGTAATTTGTTTTGCGATTACTATCAATTCCAACCTGTCGGTCTGAGTCCGGGCTTCTTCATACTGCCGCAGTGCGCCGCACAGATCCTCTTTTTGGTTTAAAGCTAGCGTCATTTGTTTTCAGACTGCGGCGGCGCGGGACCGTACACGCCGGCGTTCGAGAAACTCCACGTATTCGATCATTCCTTCCCCGGTTTTGGCAGACACTTTGAAAATTTCCATGCCCGGCCGCACGGCTTGGATATTGCGTTTGGCGGCGGCCTCGTCAAACTCCACCGCGGCGGCGAGATCTGATTTGGTGACGACTGCAACGTCCGCGCTATTGAAGATTGTCGGATATTTGAGTGGTTTGTCCTCCCCCTCGGTGACGGAGAGCAGCACGAAACGCAAGTCTTCGCCAAGATCGTAGGAGGAAGGGCACACCAGGTTGCCAACGTTTTCAATGAACAAAAAGTCTAGATTGTTTAGATTCCAGCCTTCGAGAGCGTTCTGGACCATGGCTGCCTCAAGGTGGCAGACCGTTCCGGTGATGATCTGCTTTACGGGAGCCTGGCTGCGCGCGAGGCGAGTCGCGTCATTTTCCGTAGCGAGATCGCCGACTAGTGCGGCGACTTTGTAGCGGGGATGAAGAAGCGTCAGAGTCTTCTCCAGAAAAGCGGTCTTGCCCGAGCCCGGACTGGAGACAAGGCTGACGGTTTGCACTCCCGCTGCGCGGAAACGCTCGCGGAGCGCGCGAGCGATCACGTCATTTTGCTTGAGAACATTCTTTCGCACTTCTACCAGACGAGGTTCGGCGCTCATTCGGTGATCTCCAGCGCTACTACTTCTAACTCTTTGCCGTGCAGAACAGTTGGAGTCGCAGTGCCACATTCGGGGCAGCAAAACCACTGAATCGAACGGACCAGCCGCGGGACGGCGCACTGCGGGCAAAAAACTTCGACGGGAATTTCCTCTATCAACAGTTGCGATCCTTCCAACGGCGTAGAGTGACAGACCATTTCGTAGGAAGAAAGAAGCGCTTCCTTGACGACGCCGGACAAGAGTCCCAGGCGGAGATGTACAGCTTGCACTTGCGCGCCTCCGCGGCGTTCCGCTTCTTCCTGGGCCATCTCCACAATGCTCATGGCAATCGAGAGTTCATGCATTTGCGAGCGTCACCTCAAGTTAGACCGCCGAGTGGCATCGACTGCAAAACATTCTTACGTCACGTGCGTTGCCCAGGCAGAATCCGCTTCTTCTTGTGAAGCGTGGGATTGCTTGATTGCCAATGCTGCAAGCGCGGCTTGGCCGAGGCTGATGCCGCCATCGTTTGGTGGAACAACGTGATTTGTCCAAATCTGGAGGCGCTCCGGCTCCAGGAAACCTTTCAGATCGTGCAAAAGCAATTCATTCTGAAATACGCCGCCGGACAGGACAACGGTATCAACCGGGTGTGCGCGACACAGCGTTACGACGGCGGCGCGAAGACCTTCAGCGATGCCACGGTGGAATGCGCGCGCAATTTCGGTTTCGTTGCGCCCTCGGAGTCGATCGCGGATCACGGCGTCGAGTAGCGGACGAAAATCCAATTCATTGCCCATAAATGGAAAGGGATATGCGTCAGTCACAGACGAATGGCTGGCAATGCGCTCAAGCCACATCGCGGCCTGGCCTTCGAACGTAGCCTCGCGCGTGAAGCCCAGCAGAGCCGCCGCCGCGTCGAAGAGCCGGCCCATGGAAGTGGTGTCGAACGAGCGAACCTTTGCTTGCACGAGCTCCACCGCGTCCAGATAGCGTGAGGGAAATGAAAATGGGGGAGCGGTCAAGTCAGGCAGGTCGTTTAATTGCGCGAGAAAGCCCGCTGCTGCTTGGGCCGGGTACGAAGCGGCTGCATCGCCGCCGGGCAGCGCAGCGGGGCGCAAATGCCCGACGCGCTCGAAGTCTTCGCGCACGCTGCCGGAGAAAATCTCGCCGCCCCAGATTGTGCCGTCGTCGCCATAACCGGTGCCGTCACAACTCACGCCGATGACGCGCTTGTCCCAGGCGCCACGCTCGGCGAGCACGGACGCGATGTGAGCGCGATGATGCTGCACGGCGACTCTTTCAAATGCGGGAAGCTCCGACGCCTGGCTCGTTGAAAAGTATTGAGGATGAGTGTCGTGAACGAGCAACAATTCGTCTGGCTCAATTTCGTACATCGACAACAAATCCTGAATGGTTTCGCGGAAGGCGCAGAAGGACTCATAGTGGTCGAGGTCTCCGATATGCTGGCTGACGAATGCCTGGCCAGCGACGACGAGCGTGACGGTGTTCTTGAGGTCCGCGCCGAGAGCGAGGATGGGCCGGTCGGTGGGAATCGTGGCGGCGGCACTTGGGGCGTATCCGCGTGCGCGGCGAAGAACCGTTGCTCCGAAAACGCCGATGCGAGCAACGGAATCGTCGACGCGGCGCGCGATGGGGCGTTCGCCGATCAAAAAGCCGTCGGCGATGCCGGAGAGTTGCTCGAGCGCATCTGCGTTACGGTAGGCGATGGGCTCGCTCGAACGGTTTGCGCTGGTCATCACCAGGATTTCCGGGGCGCCTGCGGCGAACAGCAGATGATGCAACGGGGTGTACGGCAACATCACGCCGAGTTCGTCGTTTTCAGGAGCAACGCCAGACAATTCTAATCTCGCTTGCGCGAGAACGATAGGGCGGGCCACCGAGGAGAGCAATGCTTCCGCTTGGGGCGTCAGGTGCAGCAGGCCGCGCGCGACCTCGATATTCTTCACCATCAAGGCGAACGGTTTTTCTTTGCGGAATTTTCTGGCGCGCATCGCGTAGACAGCTTCCGCATTCTTCGCATCGCAGGCCAGATGGTAGCCGCCGAGTCCTTTCACGGCGACAATCCTGCCGGTGTGAAGGTAATGGACTGCATTGCGAATAGCTTCTGCATCGCCTGGCACGGTTTCCTCGGCGGCGCGAAACAAATAATGCGGACCGCAGGCGGGGCACGCGACGGGCTGCGCATGAAAACGCCGGTTGGCGGGGTCGGCGTACTCCGCGGCACAGTGATCGTCCAGCGTCCAATCGGCCATCGTGGTATTCGGGCGATCGTATGGCAGACTCCGAATTACGCTGTAACGGGGACCGCAGTTCGTGCAATTAATATATGGATAGAGATAACGTGGATCTTGGGGATTGAAAAGTTCCTGCAAGCAATTATCGCAGACGGGCAAATCGGGGGAGATTCGAGCGGTGGGTCGGCCCGCGCCGGCGCTTTCGCGAATCGTGAACTCCGCGAAACCGGAGGCTTCGATGGATGCGGCGCACACTTCCGCGATGGTGGCCGCCTCTGGCGCTTGCGTTTTCATCTCTTCGAGGAACGATTTCAAGTGACACTCGTCGCCCTCGAGATGAATCTCCACGCCTTCTTCGGCGTTTAAGACCCAACCTTTCAGATCATTCGCGCAGGCCAGTCGGTAGACGAACGGGCGAAAGCCAACTCCCTGCACTACGCCGCGGACTTTAATGGAGTAAGCATTCGGCATCTGTTACTTTCCAGCGACGACGCAGCCGCGGCCTTGCCATCCAATTTGAATCACTTTGCCGTCTTCGACGAGGAGAGGCACGGTAAACGGCGCTTGCGCCAGCGTGCAGATACGTTCGCGGGCTTGGGTGTCGGTCTCGATGTCGTACTCGACGAAATCAGATCCCCTCCATTCAAGCGATTCTCGCAGTTCGGCTGTGTAAGGACAGCTGGCGGTGCCGTAGAGTTCCAGCTTAGGCATGGCCGAAGCCTTCCAGCGCCTCGCGGATGAGGTGATAAATCGACGCTTGAACTTCCTGGATGCGCGGGATGTAGTCTGACCGGACAATCAGGGGAAAATCCGCGAGGCCGCGACGCAGGACTTCGCCTCCGTCATAGCCCAGCAGCGCGACCGTCAGGAGATTTCGTTTCCTCGCCTCCTCCAGCGCCATGACGATGTTTTTCGAGCCACCGCTTGTGGAGATTCCGATGGCGACGTCGTTCGGCCGGGCCTGCGCGATCAGTTGCCGCTGAAAGATCAACTCGGTGCCAACGTCGTTGGCGATGGCGGAGATGTTGGCAGGCTCCATGGAGAGGGAGACCGCGGGAATGGGATGGTAGCCTGCTGGAGGCATGACGCAATCGATAGCCCAGTCATTTGCGTCCGTGGCCGAACCACCGTTCCCAAACATAATGAGCTTGCCGCCGCGATCAAGCCGTTCGCGCATGGCTACCGCCGCACTGCCGATTTTCTCCGATTCCTCTTTGGCGACTTGCGCGCGCAAAAGCGCATCGTCGCGTACTTTCATCTGGATGGAAGACGCAACTTCGGCGACAACGTCAAAGGTTTCCTGTTTCTCTTTTCCGAGAAATGGATAGAGAAAGCCGGCCTCGCCGACATCATGGCCTAATTCGCGGTGCTCGAAGAAGACGTGCACCGTTTCCCAGAGCGTATGGTAGAGGATTTCAATTAACTCCTGGTGGATGAACGGATCTTGCGTGGCGGGAGACGCGAAGTAGGACCCCTGCACTCCCGGCAGCGCGAATGTCATTGCGCCGCGCTGGCGTGCCGCGTCGAGCGCGGCCCAGACTTCGGTGTCCCCTTCGGGCGGGCCGAAGCCCATTACCATGTCGTGGGATTGAACGAGTGTTTCGAGCCACGGCGCAAAGGCCAGAGAAAGATCCACCGCCGGTAGCGCGCGCTTTCCGACGATGACTGGATGTACAAATTCCACGGAGACATGCTGCGCGTCGGTAGCATACGGTCCGCGTCCAAAGGCGAGCAGGCGGCCGCCCTGAAGGAACCGGTCGGACATTTCGCGGCACGCTTGCGCCAATCGACCAGCTTCGACCGTGAAAAACGAGTCGAGGAGTCGATTGCGTGCAAGTAACCGCTGCTCAATTTGTGTGGTTAGTTCGAGCGTCGGCATGGATATTCCTAACAACGTCGGGCCTAACAAATTCGGGGCAGGGGATCGCCCACAAGCATGTCGACGAGGCGGGTTCCGCCGTAAAGGGTAGTCACCAAAACCGCGCCAGCGGGTTGCTCGCAGATTTGGCCGATCATTTCTGCTTCTTCTCCCCCGGGCGTTGCACGTAAGGCTCTCAGCGCAGTGTCGGCAAGCTCGGCGGAAACGATCGCTAGAAATTGGCCTTCGTTCGCGATGTGCAGGGGATCGAGGCCGAGAAGTTCGCAAGCGCCGCGTACGGAGTCTCGAACGGGGATCTTCTCTTCGCAAATAACGATTCCGTGACCACAGTCGCGCGCCAATTCATTAAGCGACGTAGCGACGCCGCCGCGTGTGGGATCGCGCATCCAGCGGACACCTTTGCCGGCTTCGCGCACCAGCGCCTGAACGAGCGGAAGCACGGAGCGCGTGTCCGAACGCAGGTCGGCTTCGAGATCGAGATCTCCGCGAGCCAGCAAAATCGTGATGCCGTGATCGCCAATGGGACCGGAGAGCAGAACCTTGTCGCCGGGTCGCACAGAGCCCGGGGAAATTTCAACTCCTGAAAGCAGGCGGCCGATTCCGGTTGTGGTGACATACATATGGTCGGCCTTGCCGTGCTCCACAACTTTTGTGTCGCCACCGGCGATCACCACACCGGCTTTCTCCGCAGCATCGGCCATGGCGCGAACTTCCGCTTCGAGAATGTCAGTTGGCAATCCGGCTTCGAGAACAAAGGTAACGACGAGGGCTTCTGCCTTCGCGCCGGACACCGCAAGATCATTGACGGTCCCGTTGATGGCTAGCTCGCCGATGGAGCCGCCGGGAAATCGCAAAGGCTTGACCACGAAACTGTCGGTGGTCATGGCGATTCGCGTCCCGTTTATTTGGATGTGCGCGGCGTCGCCCAGTGGTCCCTGGCCAGCGCCAAAAAGAATGGGAGCAAACAATCCTTCAACTAGCCTGCGGCTGGCTTTGCCACCGGCGCCGTGCGCCATTTCGATCTGCGGTTCGCGGAACCTGATCTTGGTAGCAGGAGTGGCCATAGCAATGTCATTCGCTCAATTCGCCGCAGCGGCGATAGCAATCGGTTTGCGATGCTCGTAATTGAAGTAAGCCGCACACGAGCCTTCCGACGAAACCATTAGGGCCCCTACTGGTTGCTCCGGTGTGCATTCGCGCCCAAATAGTTTGCATTGCGCTGGCTTGAGCACGCCTTTCAATACTTCGCCGCATTGCGCCGCTTTGGGATCCGTGACGCGCACGCCGGGAACCGAGAAGCGTTGTTCTGAATCCCACGCAGCATAGCTCGCGCGGATTTTGAGGGCGGATTGCGAAATGAACCCCAGTCCGCGCCACTCGAAATAGGGACGCAGCTCAAAGACTTCAGCCATGGCGCGAAGGGCGGCACGATTACCTTCCCAAGGGACCACGCGCTTGTATTGATTCTCAACTTTGGCTTCGCCTTTGCGCAGTTGGCGCAGCAGCATCACAATAGATTGCAGAATATCCAGCGGTTCGAAGCCGGAAACAACTACCGGCTTGCCTTCGTCTTTGGCAATCCAATCGTAGGGGCGGCAACCGATCACGGTGGAGACATGTCCCGGGCCGACAAAGCCGTCGAGACGCATGTCCGGTGAATCGAGAATGGCGCGTATTGCGGGAATGATTGTGACATGATTGCAGAATACGGAAAAATTGCGCAAGCCTTCGGCTTTCGCTCGCACGAGAGTCAGAGCGGTGGAAGGCGCAGTGGTTTCGAACCCGATCGCGAAGAACATGACGTGCTTTTCGGGATTGCTGCGGGCTAATTTGAGCGCGTCGGTAGGGGAGTAGACGATCCGCACGTCCATGCCGCGCGCCTTGTATTCGAGCGGGCTTCCGTGCGTTCCGGGGACGCGCATCATGTCGCCGAATGCCGCAAAGATGAAGTTGGGCTCTGCGGCCAGAGACAGGCCGTCGTCGATCCTGCCCATCGGCAGAACACAAACCGGGCACCCGGGACCGTGTATCAATTCAACGTTCGAAGGAAGCAAGTCCTTTAAGCCGAACCGATAAATGGCGTGTGTGTGGCCGCCGCAGACTTCCATGATTCGATAGTGCCGATTCGGATCGGCTAGCCTGCGAATTTCTTCTCCGGTTCTGGAAATGAGTCGCGGCGACCGGAATTCATCAACAAATTTCATTGCTTTAACCTTGGAACGGATTGGTCCTGCTGTTCATTCTGTTTATTTTCCAAACCGTAGCCACGCACTTCTTGCATGGCAGCTTCGGCCTCACCCAGCATGGTGAGGGTTCGCATTTGATCGGCGGCATCCGCTTCACTGATTTTGCTCATGGCAAAACCGACGTGGATCAGCACCCAGTCACCTGGGACTGGTGGTGCATCCTGCAAGAGCCCAAGATCCACTTTGCGTCGTACGCCAACGACGTCAACAATGGCTTGAAGCGCGTTTTGCGAATCCAGCTCGATGACTTTTCCCGGAATTGCTAAGCACACGATGCCACTCCCATTCCAAAAGTGTTTTTGCCGCCACGTACGTGCATTCGATTTATTCCTGCTTTCGAGCCACCAGCTCAAATTTGAACTCAACGTCGTCCTTCAATCGCAAGGCTCCTCCGGCGAAGGAGGCCGGCTTGATCCCGTAATCGGATTGGCGCAGCGGAAATTCTCCGGATATTCGCAACATGGTTCCCATAGGCGTGACCCGGGCGTCAAAGGAATGCGCCTGGGTGACACCATGAAACGAAAGTTCGCCGTTCACACGGGCTTGGAGCAGAGTGTCGCTCAATTTCTGAACCGTCATTTCTTTGCTCTCGTACACGGCGGTCGGAAAACGACTTACGTCCAGAACTTTATCGAACATTTCCTGCTCAAGCTTCTGGCGATCATCGCGCTTCATTTCGTCCAGGACTTCCATGGCCGAGGTCTGCACCTTCACGTGAACGCGTGCATTCTCGAAGATTTCCGGAACAAACTGAATCTGCGCTTCGTAGTCGCGGATTCCAATGGTGGGGTGGTGGCCAAAAACGGAGAGCACCCCGGTTGCGAAGGCTTGCACGGTAAACCGGCTCGCAGTTGCGTCGATCAGATACTGCACCATTGCAAGTCCTCTTTGCGTTCCTACTTGCATAATCTATATCCGTGCTCTGTCGTTCCCGCTAGAGTCCGGCGCTGAAGCGCGCGTGCGTTTTGGGAGCCATTCATACCTCATGCGATCCGCGTGTTATCCCATTTACATGGAACGGAGGCGGAAATACCGTTCCAGGTCCGGCAAAGCGGCGGAGGCAAAATTGCCCAAGCCCATCTGTCCGAGATAGCGGCGGACGGTCGAATTGGAAAGCACTAGTCCAGCACCGACGATTACGAGGGCGATACCACCGAGCATATAGAGGGTCTCTTTGTCGACTCCACTTGCCTCCTCGGTCCGATTCATGATTTCCACGGCCATGCCAGCCTCCTTTGAACCACAAGATTATTTCGTTGCAGTCCATTCCCCTGCGAGAATTCTCGTTACCAGTGAACTGACAAGTTTCATCGCCTCGTCGACAGCCGCTGACACTGGCTCACTCAAACCCATCTGCCCTTCGTCAGGGCCGAGAGTTGCCGGTACGCAGCCTACGAGCAGAACTCGTTTTAGCTGTCCTCCCATGCTTGTAGCCATGCGCAGCACATTAATCGGATTCATAGCGTGGGGTTCGATGAAACCTTGCTGCGTTCCGGCGGAATTCAGGTCCTTCAAGTCCGGCTCAAGAACGAAGAGAGTGCCGGGCTGGCCTTCGCCGGGATAGGCATCCACGAGAATTGTTGTCTCATAGCATTCCATCAGGGCGTACGCGAGATCGAAACCGCGAATTCCAAAGTCCGCTACTCGAACTCCTGCCGGAAACGATTGATTCGCAAGCCGGGCCGCTACTTCGACGCCAAAAGCGTCATCAGCCATAAAGATGTTGCCGATTCCAGCGATGAGGATCCTTTTTGCCGCGGTGGTCTGCGTCTCGTCGCCTATCGCGACAGGTTCCACTTCGCCAGGCGCGAAGAAAAACCGGTGGCCCGGTTGCCGCATTAGACCGATGTCTCTACCAGGATCGTCGTCGACGACGACGCAGATGTGCAACTTGCCTTCGTAGTCTTGCTCAATGGATTCGATGGCAGCGATTTTCCCCTCGAGCGCGAGATCGAAGACATCTCCACCGGCTCGCGGGCGCAACTTGACACGATCACCGCGGCGGACTTGAACACCTTTGATGTTAAGCGACTCGACAGGAGTCTTGTCTTCCAGGAGCTGCCATTCCCATTCGTTCATGGCGCCTCCCCTTTGATGGTGCGCAGGCCGCGCAATGCTCCGTGAAGCTTCATGAATTGCTCGGCGGGTAGAGCTTCGGTGCGCTCGAGAATTTGCCGGGTACGCTCGTCGGACTGCCGCATCTCTCGTTTCTCTTCATCGGTCATAGTCATTATGCGGAGCGACAGAATCTCGTCGATCTCCGCGCCGTCGAACAAATCACCCGGACTTTCCGGCGCGATTTGTGGATAGTCATAGAGGATGATCGGCGAGGACAGCATAGCGTCCCGTTCGCCCTCCTGCCCGACTAGGACCGGCCAAGTACCGATGTTTTGGCAAGCCAGTGCAAAACTGAGGCACGGATCTGGAGGATCTATGAGAGAAACAAATTCACCGCCACGCACCTCGAGAATCGTATGAGCAGAAACGAGAGAGCGCGAAAGGGCCGCTTCACGCGTGACAAAACTCTCGATGCGCGAAGTATTTGAAATGCGCGCTGTAAGACGGAACACTCCTGGGTCCAGCCGTTCCGATGAGAGTTCGATTGTCCCTGCAACGGTTGCTTTCTCGCGGTAAATGACTCCAACAATCAAGCCACTCGCATCCCGAACCGCTTCTCTCGTTTGCGTTGCGGACAGCCGGAACGGCCATTGCATGGATTGCGCAGCAAGAGCGGAAAGATCGAGCTCCGTCACTTCGATGGTTTCCTCGACGGCCTCTTGCCATGCGTACAAAACCTGGTCGTCGAGGTTTAACCTCTCCACCTTTTCAATATTTTCTTCTGCCACGAACGACAGGTCACTTACCGAAGTCCGCAGTTTTGCGAGAGAACGATCGACCATGCGTAAAAATCTGACCCGCACGGCACACTGAGTTGTGCCGTTCCCTTGCACCAGGCATTGGGTTTGCATTGTCCATGCATCCGTCCCTTGCTGTGCCTCGCTGTACGCTCGCGGGTAAACAACACCAAAATTAAATCTCTGCCGATTCTTTACGGCGGAAAACCGGTACGGGTAAAGCATGTACCCTTCGTAGAGGACGGCCTTCACGATCCCGTCCACAAGCGCGGCGTTCATGACCGCACCGTTTCTGGGAGAGCGCTCAAAGCCCTCTCCAGCGCTTCTTCCCAGGTTGGAATGCCCTCGCGCACTTTGTATTGATAGAGCTTCTCAAACGTATCTCTTTGCAACGCAAGCCAGGCGGAATTTGGGTAAAACACGTCCATGAGGTCTTTCCACACCTTCACGGGCAAACGGTACTTAGCTTCTTTGTCCCAGGAGATCGGAGCGACCTGAAAGGTTCCGTCCTCGCTCTGGTAGAAAACAGTGCCACTGAATTGGAAACACAATGGCAAGTCCCCTGTGGTCACACCGTGAAAGTATTTTGTTGCCGCCACATTGAAATCGAAAGTACAGGGGACAGGAAGATCCGCAAGCACGGTGCCGGTGAAGCGCGGCACGACAACACTCGCGTGAGTCCACAACATGCTTCGCAATGTTTGGCCCCAGCGATTCGGTTCGCCGAAAAGGTCCAGCAGCCGAGCTTGTTCATTAACGTCATATTTTCGACGGCTGGCTTCGATCTGGATTTGCGCTCGCAACGCGACGGTATGAATAATCTCTTCTTTGGGTTCGTTGGCAATTCCTGCCTTGAACACTAATAGCGGCGCGGCCGCGTACTTGGCCACCTCAACACTTTCGATCGTTAGCCGTAGGTCAGGCATGCGCACCCTGCTCAACACCCGCCCTCTTCTTGAGCGCGGCGAAAAACACGCCAATTTCGCGCCATACCTCGGTGCCGCCAGAGAGGCCGCGCCAATAGGTGCGAATCAGGCCGACCAGCTTGTAGCATTCGTCGATGGGAACAATGTAGTACTCCGCCGAAGCGCCCCTGCCGTGTCCAACCCGGTTGACGAGCAGTGCAGTCACGTCCGGTTGCATCCCGCTTAGGGCCGGGTTGGTCTGCGCGATTTCAGTCCATGCATCCAGAGTGAGCAGCGATTCCGTGGGCCCCGCCGGACTGGGGTATAGGGCAATGACTTTTCCATGCGGGGTGCTATGGAAGAAGAAAGCCATTTCGATCGGAACCGCCAATCCATCCCATTGCCCGTCTGTTATCTGGAAATCCTCCAGAAAGATCACCTCGCGGGGGACGCGCTTGTACTTCGTGCCACTCTGACCTTCGAAAAGAATCGCGCAAGCCGAGCAGGCGCAGACTAGTTTGCGACTTGCCGGCTCGACTAAGTGTTCATGATCAGCGCCGAGTTCGCGGCTGCACATTTCGCAGCGCTCGACGGCGGCCCGCTTGCGCGCAAACTGGCGAAGTGCCGCGAACGCGTTTTCCTGCTGCGGCGAAAATGCGGAAGGCATGTCAGTCTCCGCTCCGTTGAGCTGGCGCAGTGGAAAAAGCAGCTATGGACTGGCCGGCCTCGAGCTGCGCCACCGAAACAAACCCGGAACCCGTAAGCACCGCCCCCGTCTCTTCTATAGTGATCGTTGCCGCGTCCGGCGCAGCATCTTGCAGCGCTGCTTCCACTGTGGATTTTACCGCGGCAGAGCCGCAGCCATTGGACTTCAGTTGAAGTCGCACCCTGACTCCGCCTTCGGCACCGACCGAGGCCAATTCCGCTTTAGCAGCGTGAGATTCAAGGTAGGGCCGCAATTTGTCCAGCGCGCGTGTCACGCGAGAATGTAAATCCACCGGGTGCAGGCCGTACAGAAGTAGCACGCTGCTCACCAGCTCATCGCGTCCACATTTCGCGATGAGCGTTGCTCCGGCTTCGCCGACCTCGGAAGCCAATTCCAGAATTCGTTCCAGGGCGGCCCCGTGTAGCGCCATTAGCGACTCAAGGAGTTCCTTCGCCATGGCCCGCGAGTTCGGGTCGGCTACCGATTCCAGTTGCTCGACAACTTCCCCGATACGCTGAATTCTTTTCTGGAGTGCAATGTCCTGCGCCATAGTCTCATTCAAACGGAAGCGGGTGGCCGCAGTGGGAAAGAAAAACCCTATGCCCACTTTCTAGTGCGTAACCACCCGCTTCAACTAGATGTCCCAAGAACATCAAGCGTGGAGCCCAAACATGGGTGAGTGATGAGTCTCAAGCAACTTTCCGTTGCCCAGATACATATGTACGCCACATGGCAAGCAGGGGTCGAAGCTTCGCACCGCCCGCATGATGTCAATGCCCTTGAACTTGTCTGGGCCATTTTCCTCGAAGATTGGCGTGTTCTGCACCGCATCCTCGTACGGCCCCGGCGTTCCGTAGATGTCGCGCGGATTTGCGTTCCACGGCGTCGGCGGATATGGATGGTAGTTCGCGATTTTGCCGTCGCGGATGACGACGTGATGCGACAGAACACCGCGAACCGCTTCGTGGAAGCCGCAGCCGATGGCATCTTGCGGCACGGTGAAGTCCGACCAGGTTTTGGTCCGTCCAGCGTGCAATTCCGCCAATGCCTGCTCAACAAAGTAAAGGGCAGCGGAGGCCGCGTATACTTGGAAGTACGTCCGAGCGCGGTCGCGCTCGATCGCATTGCTCCACTTTGGAATCTTCCATTCGAATTCGACTTCGGGAAGCGAGGCCGTTTTCGGCAGATACATCTTCACGCTCCGCCCGGTCGACTTGATGTAGCCAATGTCCACCAGCCCCCCCAATGCTGTCGCCCAGAGTCGCGCGATCGGTCCGCCACCGGTATCGAGCGCAAGATGATCGCCAGTCCTCTTGTCCAACCAGCGGGGGGACATAACCCACGTGTACTTGCCGGCAAAGTCGCGTTTCTGGGGTCGCGGGATCGTTGTCTGGTTCCAGGGATGCCTCTGATCCACCGGATTGCCTAACGGATCGTTTCGCACAAACTTCTCGCTACCCTCCCAATCGTCGTAAAAGGAGTGTCCAAGCAAGATTCGGATGTTCAGGTTGATATCCACCAGGTCGTTCGTCACCAATTTATCGTCCACGACGACGCCCGGAGTCACATACATCGCGCGACCCCACTCGGTCATGCGCTTGTAGGTGTAGTCGCAAACCGCTGGATTGTTGAACGAACCCCAGCACGCCAACAGAACTCGCCGCCGGCCAACCTCTTCATATCCGGGAAGCGCTTCGTAGAAGAAATCAAACAGGTCATCATGCAGCGGGACGACCTTCTTCATGAACTCTACATACTTCATCAAGCGCACAAGGTAATCCGTGAACAACTGGATTGTCGCCACGGTACCGACTCCGCCCGGGTACAGTGTGGACGGATGCACGTGCCGCCCTTCCATCAAGCAAAACATCTCTCGAGTCATGCGACTCATTTGCAAAGCTTCGAGATAGAACGATCCCGTAAAGGGATTCAGCGCGCGCATTATGTCCGCAATGGTTCGGAATCCGTGGAGATTCGAATGTGGCGAGGCGGTTTTTTCCGCCTTTGCAAGCACGGAAGGGTTTGTCTCCTTTACCATTTGTTCGCAGAAATCGACGCCGACTAGATTGTCCTGAAAAATGTTGTGGTCGAACATGTACTCGGCCGCTTCGCCGAGATTCACAATCCACTCCCCGAGAGCGGGTGGCCGCACGCCAAAAGCCATGTTCTGCGCATACGTCGCGCAGGTGGCGTGGTTGTCGCCGCAGATTCCGCAGATACGGCTAGTAATAAAGTGCGCGTCTCGGGGATCCTTGCCCTTCATGAAAATGCTGTAGCCACGGAAAATCGACGAGGTACTTTTGCATTCGACAACCTGCCGATTATCAAAGTCGATCTTCGTGAAGATTCCTAGGCTCCCAACGATCCGAGTAATTGGATCCCAGTTCATATCCACGAGTTTTCTCGAACCAGTTGGCGTTTCCTTCGCTACAGACGTTATCGTGGCCATGATTTTCGCTCCTTTATCTGTTAGTACGCCGCGGGCCTATAACCAGTGGTGAGTTCCGGGCGAGGATGCCGCCATTTTGGTTCCTTGTTCACCGTATCGTTGGTAAATGCGCGGAGGGATCGGATGGCCTTACCATAAATGCTGATCGCGGCCGAGGAAACCCTTGCTCCCGGCGGCTCATCCATGAACGGCATGAACTTATCCGGGAATCCGGGCATAGTGCAGCCGATGCAGATGCCTCCGACGTTCGGGCATCCGCCGATGCCCGCCATCCAGCCGCGCTTTGGCACGTTGCAATTGACAACCGGTCCCCAGCAGCCCAATTTCACGATGCACTTCGGCGAACCGTAAACCTCCGCAAAATCGCCCTGCTCGTAATAACCAGCGCGGTCGCAGCCGTCGTGTACTGTTTTTCCGAAAAGCCAGGTAGGCCGTAACTGGTCGTCGAGGGGAATCATCGGGGCGAGCCCCGCTACCTGATACAGGAGATAAAGCACGGTCTCCATAAAGTTGTCAGGCTGTACGGGGCAGCCAGGGACGTTCACGATTGGCAGGCCGGCTTTCGACTTCCATCCCCAGCCCAGATAGTCAGCTAGGCCCATCGCTCCAGTGGGGTTGCCCTGCATCGCGTGGATTCCGCCGTACGTCGCGCACGTACCAATCGCGACCACAGCTAGGGCCTTGGGCGTGAGCCGATCGATCCACTCAGTGGTCGGAATAGGTTGGCCGGTCTTCGGATCCGTTCCGAGCGCCGCCCAGTAGCCTTCTTTCTTTATGTTCTCGTTGGGAATCGACCCTTCCACAACCAAAACGAATGGCTCAAGCTTCCCCTGCTCGGCCTGGTACCAATACTTCAGAAAATCGTCACCATTTTCGTAGGCGAGCACTGGGTTATGTAAATGCACCCGGGGCAATCCGGGGATCGCACCCAGCAGGACGTCCTCAATACTCGGTTGGGTGGCTGCAGTCACCGAAACAGAGTCACCGTCGCAGCCAAGCCCGGCGGTAATCCACAGAATGTGTACATCGGAGACAGGCGACGGTTTTTGGGTTTTTCGACCGTAAGGAACGGCTTCGGGTGTCATTACTGGTTCTCCTTCCGCAATCCCGGCTCTGCGCAACGATTCTAAATGTGCCGCAACGCAATGGACGAAGCAGTACGCTTAGCGCCCTAAGACGAGAGAAGCACGTAACTCTAATTAATATCTACTGCTATCAAAATTTCGATTTGAAGGATTACAGCGACAGCGGCGCCACGACAATCGGGTACACGCGGAATTTGTCATAGGGGACGGTCTCATAGAGGGGTAGGGAAATCCCCGGTACCTAGAGTTTCCGTTATACATAACCGTGAGCTAATAGCCGCCGCTAAGATTCACGGTCCATTCAATCGCATGCTGCACAAGCTCGCGCGCATTCCGTAGTGCAAGTTTTTCCTTAATGTGCGCCTGATACGACTCAATCGTCTTCACGCTGAGATGCAGCTCTTCGGCGATCTGGCGAGTCCCATGACCTTCGCCGATTAAGCGAAAAACTTCCAGCTCGCGGTCAGTAAGATTTACAAGCGGAGAACCCTTGGCCGGAGAGGCTCCGCGAACATATTGCTGCAGCATCGTATTCGTCAGACGGTCACTTAAATAAACTTCGCCCTGAAGAATTCGTCGAATGGCGACCAGCACTTTCTCAGTCGCCTCCTGCTTCATGATGTAGCCGTTCGCGCCCGCACGCATGGCACGTTCTGCGTAGATTGACTCGTCGTGCATAGAAAGGATCAAGACAGGTAAGTTTGTTGTATTTGTGCGGATTTCTTTGAGCACGTCGAGCCCGTCAGGGCCATTCAGAGAAATATCCAGGACAACCATGTCAGGCCGAAGAGTTGTGATGGCATGGAATGCGGAATGTGCACCTTCGGCTTCGCCGCACACGCAAAGATCGCTTTCACGGTCAATTAGCAGAGCGAGTCCTTGGCGAACAATCGGGTGGTCGTCAACCAGAAGGACTCTGGACTTCTTTGCCGGAGACGGAATCTGAGGCTTGGTGCCCATCGGATCCTCGTCCTATTCAACGCTTCGAACGGGAAACATGCAAGTCACAGTTATTCCCCGGCCCTCGTTCGGCTGCACTTTCAATGATCCGCCCACCATGTCGGCGCGATAGTCCATTATGCTCAGACCGACTCCCGGTTGACTCGCCTGCTTCTTCGTAAATCCCTCTCCGTCATCTTGTATTGTCAGAGTACCTGCGCCGTTCTTGGCCGCTAGACGGATGGTAATGTTCCTGGATTTTCCGTGGCGTATCGCGTTGTTCACCGCTTCTTGAGCGATACGATAGAGATGTGTGGCCAAACTCACGTCGTGAATCAGAAGCGCCTTCTCGCATTGAAAACTGCAGTTGATGTGAAAAAGTTCTTCGACCTCGCTCGCCCATTTTTTAAGGGCAGACATCAGGCCTAGCGGCTCTGCCGTCACCGGGTGGAGCCCGCGAGCGAGTTGACGCGTGTTTTCAATCGCCTGATTCACCATTTTTACGATCTTCGCGGCTTCTACAGCCTCCGGCAACGACTGGTCGGAGAGTTTCTCTTCAAGAACTTTGCTCATGAAGGCGATACCCGTCAGGTGCTGCCCTAGTCCGTCATGCAAATCCTGAGCGATGCGCTGTTGCTCCCTGGCGCTTATATCCAGAATTGCTTCCTCAAGACTCTTACGTTCGGTAATGTCGAATCCTACGCCATGAATGAACCACGGCCGTCCGTCGTCGCGGCGAATCATTTTTGCTTCACACTGGAACCAAAGCACCCGTCCATCGCGCGCAATGACGCGGTACGCGGAACGCAGCGACTTGCCCGAGAGAAACATTTCCGCGGCTTCCACGCTCCATCGCATTTTGTCATCACGGTGAATCTGCTGATACCAGCGCACCGGATCTTCTAGCCATTCGCTCTGCGAAAAGCCGAGGGCTGCTTCAATCTGCGGGCTCACATAGGCTTCGCCGATTCCTTTGTCCAGGTAAGCCATGAACACAACGGCGGGAATTTGCTCCACTAGTGCGCGGTACTTCGCTTCCATGCTGAGCAATGGAACTTCGGATTTGGTTCCTCCTTCCGAGCCTCCTGAGGAATCTAGGCCAGGATTCGAAACCAAAGATCGTTGCTGCAGAAAAACATCAGCGAGTTCCTGAAGAGCCCGC
>JAOAPV010000025.1 GCA_025463055.1 Candidatus Acidiferrum typicum | reverse complement strand
CGACCACGTTGCCTGTCGTCGCGCCGGTTGGGACCGGTGCCGTGATGCTCGTAGCGGTCCAATTGGTCGGGGTGGCCGCAACTCCGTTGAACATGACCGTGCTGGTGCCTTGGGTTGCGCCGAAGTTCGTGCCCGCGATCGTGATCGAAGGGCCTACGGGCCCGCTGTTAGGGGTCAGATTGGTGATCGAAGGGGCGGGAACTGTGACGGTGAAGTTCACTCCGCTGCTGGATTGACCGCCGACGGTTACGACCACGTTGCCTGTCGTTGCGCCCGTTGGGACCGGTGCCGTGATGCTGGTGGAACTCCAATTGGTCGGCGTCGCCGCAACGCCGTTGAACGTGACCGTGCTGGTGCTTTGGGTTGCACCGAAGTTTACGCCCGCTATCGTGGTCGAGGCGCCCACGGGACCGGACGTGGGAGTCAAGGAGGTGATGCTGAGCGGCAAGGTTCCGCTGGGGGTGGCCTTAAATGCTGCGAGCAAGGCCCCTCCGTTTTCGGAGATGGACAGCGTGGCGCTTACGGAGACTGCTCCGGCAGCCGCCTGGACCGCGTCCTCCGCGATTAATTTTGTGTTGGGAGCTGCCGGCACGCGCTCTTCGATGGTGTACCCACTGCCGGCGGTGAAAGTCACGCCTGAGGCAGTGGTTGCTTCACCTAAAATCAGATCTCCACCCACGGTAGTTGTGGCAGTGCCACTGTTCAACGTGGTTCCTGAACCCTGAGCCGCGGAAGTTACGTCAAGGGAACCGGAGGTGGCCAGTCCGGAGTACTCAAGGATGGCAAAGCGCAAAGTATTGTTCGCGAGAGATTGCGAAACCGTGACGGTGTTGGTTCCGCCGCCGATATTCTCAGCGTAATAAATCGCCAAGGTCTCGCCGTTGGGGGCGTCCAGGGTTTGATTGAATTGCACGGCTTGCTTGTACGTGTTCCCAAGCGTATCGCTGACAGTGAAGACTTGACCGGAGTGGCCAGCACGAATGACCACGCCAATCCAGTTGCCTGCCGTGTTGTTCGCGGGGAACGCGAGCGAGGCGGAACTGGCGGTCCCGGCGTCCTTGCTCGTATGCTGCACGAGGACGACCCCGGCCCTTGCCTGCGGGGCCGCCAGGCTCAGCCACGCCAGTGCTGCGAGTATTCCAGCGCTGATTGCGCTTACGCCGCGGGCGCGAGAATGCACAGGGGTAGGGCGTTGCGAGCACCAAATGCCGGGCATGGGAGGGCCTCCGGTGAAGTTAAGAAAGCAAGCCTGTAGTGGCAGGTGCCTTTAACCCCTTACCTCAAGCTCTGAGGCGCTCCCATTCCACGATGAGGGGAACAGAATTAGAGTTGCAGTTTGCAGCACCAGCTTTGAGGCAGCAACATACGCGGAGGGAGCCTCTTGTCAATATCAAGTGATGCAATTAGAACGAACCGGTACTCAATGTGTACTCAGCGGGATTGAATGGGCGGCTTTGAATTGCGCGAGCTTGGTACTTCCGGTACCGCTTGAGGCCGCAAACTCTAAGGCGTAACCCTACGACGGATTGGCTGCGCTTGTTCTTTCGAGATTCGCGCGATCGATTACAAGGATTTGGGGATTAGGGATAGCTGGCTGGCTATGCATAGCCATTGGGTGTCGCGCTTGATCCAGGTATCGGTGAAGCGGCCGTGGTGTTCGTAGGGCTTACCTTTTAGGGTGCCTTTTTCGTGGGTGGAGCCGATTACTACTACGGTGTCGCCGTGACGGTGGAGCTTCATGTCTTGGGTGGACTCGAGGGTGAGCTGATTGGATTTGTCGCGAATGGTAACGAGGAACTGCGATTTGTTCAGGACGGAGCCATCGAAGTCGGTGAGCACGAAGTCGTCGTCCAGCATGGTTCCCATGGCGTCGGCGTCGTGCGCGATCTGCATCTGGTTCCAAAGATTTTCTAGGGCGATGATTTTGGTTTCGTCGCCTTCGGATTGGGCGAATGTTTGCGGTAGACCTAGAGATGAGAACAAGAAGAGCAGAATGACGAGACGTCGCATTGGGACTGGCTCCTTGGCGGTGCTGTGCTTGAAATTTGGTGTAGGTATAGAGACTAGCGTATTTGCGGCTGGATACCGTGGGGAGATGTGGCGGGAGTTTGCGAAAAGGTTGATAGAGCAGGGGGTGGTGAAGTCGAGGTCGTCGCTGGGTATTGTGGTGACTTTTCAAAAGGGGCCCGCCACGGTCGGCGGCCGCTACGGGTGCACGTGTTGACGTCGGCGATGGACGGACGCCGTAGGTGAGGTGGCTAACATTGCTGAAGCGGCGGCGCTTCGAGGCTCAGGATGAACAAGACGCCGCACTCCACGTGGACGCACAGGCAAGAGAGCCTGTGCTACTTAGCCCGGGTAGGTGCCTGGTTGGATTGGTAACGTGGAGGCGCCGGCGTCCAGGTGCATTGTTGTGCCGGTGACTTGGGCGGACTCGTCGCTTAGGAGGTAGACGACGGCGTAGGCGGTTTCTTGCGGAGATTGGGCGCGGCCGAAGGCTAGCTTTTCGCCGGCTTTGCGCAGGTCGTCTTCGGTGCGGCCTTCTCCTTTTTGGATGGCTAGCTCGCCTTCGGTGAAGACCCAGCCGGGGATTACATAGTTGACGCGGATACGATCTTGCGCGAGGGCGCCTGCTAGGGTGCGGGTGAGGGTGAGGAGGCCGCCTTTTGCGGCTCCGTAGGCTACGAGGTTGGGAAGGCTTTGGATGCCGCAGATGGAGCCCATGTTGACGATGCTGCCGGCGCGGGCTTCGCGTAATTTGGGGACGGCGTATTTGCAGCAGTAGAAGGCGCTGCGGAGGTTTACGTTTAGGACTTCTTCCCAGAGCTGCGTCGTGGTTTGCTCTAGCGTGGCGCGGGGGAACCAGCCGGCATTGTTTACCAGGCCGTCGAGTTTCTTGTGGGTGCGGATGGTGTGGTCGATCAGAGCGGCGCATTGGGATTCGTCGCGGACGTCGACCGGATGGAATTGGGCGCGGCCGCCTTCGTTGCGGATTGCGGCGGCGGATTGTTCGCCGCGGTCTTGCTGGATGTCGGCCAGGACTACGGAGGCGCCTTCGGTGGCTGCTTGCCGGGCGCAGGCGAAGCCGATGCCTTGAGCAGCGCCGGTGATGAGGATTACTTTGTTTTGGAGGCGATTGGACATGGGAAGAATCTTCAAGAATTTAACACAGTAAAAGAAAAAGATAACGCACCCTTCGAGGCTCAGGGTAAAGAGACGCAGAGGGCGCTGAGGTTCGCAGAGGAGGGCAGGTGCTAAACTTTTATTGAGTGCGGAGATGGCGGATGGAAACTTTGCGGGTGAAGACGGGGCGGCGGACTCAGTTGCTGGATGTGACTACGGCCGTAGAACGCGTGGTGGGAGAGTCTGGCGTCGTGAGCGGAATTTGCTATGTTTATGTGCCGCATACTACGGCAGGTGTGGCTATGAATGAGCATGCGGATCCGGATGTGGCTTCCGACTTGGAGGGCGTGTTTGACCGGCTGGTGCCGCGGTCGGGGCCTTACCGTCATGCGGAGGGGAATACGGATTCGCATGCTAAGGCGGTGATGGTGGGAGCTAGCCAAATGATTTTTGTGGAAGGCGGGAAATTAGTACTGGGGACTTGGCAGGGGATTTTTCTTTGTGAGTTTGATGGGCCACGGGAGAGGAAGATTTTTGTGCGAGTGGAAGAGTCGAAGGGTTAGAAAGTGAAAGAGTGAAAGCGGGAGCGGACGCGCCGGCAGGATGCCAGCGCTACGGGGGCATGTTAAAGTTTTGCTGACTATGAATACTCTTGGGATTTATGTGCAGGTGCCGTTTTGTCAGACGAAGTGCACTTATTGCAACTTCCATACGGGAGTGGTGTCTTCGGCGCGATTTGCGCCCTATGTGAATTGCGTTTGCGGTGAGATGGCGGGGCATCGACGGCTTTATGAGGGGGCTGGGATTACTTTGCCTGAGGCGATTGCAGATGCTGTCGTCGATACGATTTATATGGGTGGAGGGACGCCTAGTTTGCTGGATGCTTCGCATCTGCGACGGATTGTGGATGCGGTTCGGGAGAATTTTGTTGCGGAATTGACGGAAGTTACGTTGGAGGCGGACCCGGAGACGGTGACAGAGGAAAAGGCGGCGGCTTGGGTTGTGGCGGGGATTAATCGGGTTAGTTTCGGCGTGCAATCGTTTTGCGATGAGGAGTTGAAGGCGGCGGGGCGGATGCATCGGCGGGCGGACGTTTATCGGGCTGCGGCTCTTTTGCGCGGGGCGGGGATTGCGAATATTAGTTTTGATTTGATTGCGGGGCTGCCAAAGCAGTCGCGCACGACTTGGCGGGAGTCGCTGGATTCGCTGGTGGAATTGGCGCCGGAGCATGTTTCGGTTTATTTGCTGGAGGTCGATGAGGGAAGCCATCTTGGCGCGGAGCTTTTGCGCGGCGGGAATCGGTATAGCGCGGGCGATGTGCCTGACGATGATGCGATGGCAGAGTTTTATGAGACGGCTTGCGCAGTGTTGGGGGCGGCGGGGTATGAGCATTATGAGATTTCGAATTGGGCTCGGCCGGGATTTGCTTCGCGGCATAACTTGAAATATTGGCGGAGAGAGGCTTATTTGGGATTTGGGGCTGGGGCGCATTCGTTTTCTGGTACGGAGCGGTGGGCTAATGCGCATGATGCGGCGGGTTATGTTGGGGCGCTGACAGCGGGACCGTTGCCGGTCGAGCAGGTTGAAAAGTTGACTGCAGAGAGTGCGCTGGAGGAGGAGTTGTTTTTGGGATTGCGGCACTTGGACGGGATCGATATTGCGCGGATCGAGCGGGAATATGGCGTTTCGTTGGATGCGCGATTTGCGCGGCTGAGTTCCGCGGGGTTGATTGAGCGGGACGGGAGCTTGGTGAGGCTGGCGCCGGGGCGGGTTAGCGTTTCGAATGAGGTTTTTGTGGAGTTGATGAAGTAGAACAGTGTAAGCGTGAAAGAGTAAAAAAGTCTAAGAATGGAAATTTCAACCCAGAGTGCATTGAGGTCGGAGCACAGAGGCGAAGGGGAACGACGTGGCTACTGAGACCAAAACGGATGTGGTGATGGAGTTGAATCGGGCTGGGGCAAGTGGTGGGGCGGTGGATTTGCGTAGCGATACGGTTACGCGGCCTTCGGCGGAGATGCGGGCTGCTATGGCGTCGGCCGAAGTTGGAGACGACGTTTATGGCGAAGATCCTACGGTAAACCGGTTGGAGGCGCGGGCGGCGGAGATTTTTGGGAAAGAGGCGGCGCTGTTTGTGCCTACGGGGTGCATGGGGAACCTGATTGCGATCAAGGTTTGGACGCATCATGGCGACGAGGTGGTTTGCGAAGAGCGCGGCCATGTGAATTTGTATGAGCTGGCTTCGATGTCGGCGATTGCCGGATGCATGCCGCGCGTTGTGCGTGCGGAAGATGGGATCATGAGTTGGAATCAGATTGCGGCGGTGATTCGCCCGACAATTTATTACGATTCGCAAACGGCGCTGATTTGCCTGGAGAACACGGTCAACATGTGGGGCGGGACGGTGTATCCGACGGCGCAGGTGGATGAGATTTGCGATGGCGCGCATGCGATGGGGTTGAAGGTGCACATGGATGGGGCGCGCATTTTTAATGCGGCTACGGCGCTAGGGGAGAACGTCGCTTCGATGACGCGCAAGGTGGATTCGGTGATGTTTTGCCTGTCGAAGGGATTGGGCGCGCCGGTGGGGTCGATCGTAGTGGGTACGCGCGCGTTTATTGAGAAGGGGCGCGTGTATCGGAAAATGGTTGGCGGCGGGATGCGGCAGGCAGGCGTAATTGCTGCGGCGGGATTGATTGCGCTGGAGAAGTCGCCTGGGCGGCTGCACATCGATCATGAGAATGCGCGGCGGCTGGCGGAAGGGATTGCGCAGATTCGCGGGTTGCGGATTGATGCGGCGAAGGTACGGAGCAACATTGTGATTTTTGATTGCTCGGGGACGGGGAAGACGGCGGTGGAGTTGTGCGAGATGTTGCATCGGCGAGGGGTTTGGGCGCAGGATACGGCGCCTTATTCGGTGCGGCTGGTTACGCATGTCGATGTAAATCGCGCGGGGATTGAGCGGGCTTTGGTTGTGTTGGGTGAATTGGCTGCTGAGGCTTCAGGCGTAAAGGCGGCGGCTAGCCGTCGCACTCCATAAAGGGCGGAGCGTAAATGAGCATTCGAACTCTCTTGAGGACTTCTATTGCTGTGTGCGGAATTGCGGCAGCGACTGCTTTGTTAACGTATAGCTTTCGCGAAACGGCTCTGGGACAAGACAAGCCGCACAACAATGTGCGAAAGGCGAAAGAGGGGAGCGCGGGTGCGCCTACGGTTGAGCAGGCGAACGCGTTTTTGGACGACGCGGAGAAGCGGCTGTTGGACTTAGGCGTGAAGCAGTCCCGGGCTTCGTGGGTGCAGGAGAATTTCATTACTTCCGATACGGAAGCGATGGCGGCGGATGCGGGAGAAACGCTGAATACGCTGAGCGTGGAATTGGCGAAGCAGGCGACGCGATTCGATGCGGTGCAGTTGCCGCCAGTGATGGCTCGGAAGATGAAGCTGCTCAAGTTGGCAAGCGGATTTCCTGCGCCGAACAATCCTGCCGAGCAGAAGGAGTTGGCGGAAATTCTGGTTTCGCTGGATGGAGATTACGGAAGGGGGAAATGGTGTCCGGACGGGGAGCAAGGAAAGTGCCTGGACGTGACGGCCGTCGGTAGGTTGATGGCGGAGAGCCGCGATTCCGAAGAGCTGAAACGCGCGTGGATTGGATGGCACGCGGTGGGCGCGCCGATGCGGCAGCGGTACGCGCGGATGGTCGATCTGGGGGATAAGGGCTCGCGGGAGCTGGGATTTGCGGATGCGGGGGCGCTGTGGCGTTCGAATTACGACATGCCGCCGGACGCGTTTGCGAAAGAGCTGGACCGTTTGTGGGAGCAACTGCGGCCGCTGTATCTGTCGCTGCACGCGTACGTCCGCGGGCAGCTTGCGAAGAAATATGGCAAGGAGATTGTCCCGCCGAATGGGGCGATTCCCGCGCATCTGCTGGGGAATATCTGGGCGCAGGAATGGAACAACGTCTATCCGCTGATGGATTCGCCGAAGCCGGAGCAGAGCTACGATTTGACAAAGATTTTGCGGGACCGGAAGACAGACGCACGCGGCATGGTGAAGTACGGCGAAGGATTTTTCACTTCGCTGGGATTCGCGCCGCTGCCGAAAACATTTTGGGAACGGTCGCTGTTCACGAAGCCGGCGGACCGCGACGTGGTCTGCCACGCGAGCGCTTGGGACATCGATTCGAAAGACGATGTGCGCGTCAAGATGTGTATTCAAATTACAGAGGAAGATTTCCGGACGATTCATCACGAGCTGGGGCACAACTTTTATCAACGGGCGTACAACACGCAGCCGCCACTATTTCAGAACAGCGCGAATGACGGATTTCACGAGGCGGTGGGGGACACGATTGCGCTGTCGGTCACGCCGGAGTATCTGAAGAAGATTGGATTGATCGAGACGGTTCCGCCGGCTTCGGGGGACATCGACTATCTGCTGGCGCAGGCGCTCGAAAAAGTAGCGTTTTTGCCGTTCGGATTGACGATCGACAAGTGGCGGTGGGAAGTGTTTTCCGGGCGGGTCAAGCCGGACGAGTACAACAAGGCCTGGTGGGACCTGCGGTTGAAGTATTCGGGGATTGTGCCGCCGATGGCGCGCACCGAGGCGGATTTTGATCCTGGCGCGAAGGCCCATGTGCCGGGAAATATTCCTTACATGCGGTATTTTCTGGCGCGGATTTTGCAATTTCAATTTCAGCGGGCGCTTTGCCGTGAGGCGGGGTATTCGGGGCCGCTGCATCGCTGCTCGATTTACGACAACAAGGTTGCTGGGAAGCGGCTGAACGATATGCTTGCGCTGGGGCAGAGTAAACCTTGGCAAGAGGCGCTGGAGACGCTGACCGGCGAGAAGCAAATGGACGCGAATGCGCTGGGGGATTATTTCGCGCCGCTGAAAACTTGGTTGGACGAGCAGAACAAGGCGAAGGGTTACGCTGTGGGTTGGTGAAGAGGGCAGTTTTCCACGTAAATGTTGGGCTTGGTTTCAGAAAAGCCTCAGGTCCAAAAGGCGGACCTGAGCTACAGGTCTTCGTGTAAAATACTTGCATAAGCCGGAGTTTGGCTGGGTATAGATAAAACTTAGACCTACCGAGGATTCCCGTGGATTTCGCTTTTACTGAAGAGCAGCAGCATTTGCGGCGCAGCGTGCGCGAATTTGCCGAGGGGGAAATTGCGCCGCATGTGATGGAGTGGGATGAGGCTTCGCATTTCCCGATGGAGATAATGCCGAAGCTGGGCGAGATGGGACTGCTCGGTGTGATTTTCCCGGAAGAGTATGGCGGGGCGGATCTCGGGTACATTGAATACGCGATTGCGATCGAGGAGTTGTCGCGGGTTGATGGCTCGGTTGGTTTGATCGTGGCGGCGCACAATTCGCTGTGCAGCAATCACATTTTCAAGTTTGGCAATGAGGCGCAAAAGAAGAAATATCTCGCGCCGTTGGCGCAGGGAAAACAAATTGGCGCTTGGTCGCTTACGGAACCGGAAGCTGGGTCGGATGCGGGCGGCACTCGGACTACGGCGAAGCGCGATGGCAAGAATTGGGTGCTGAACGGGGCGAAGACGTTTACCACGAACGGGCACTATGCGGACGTTTGCGTGGCGATGGCGGTGACGGACAAGTCGAAGAATTCGCACGGGATCAGCGCGTTCATCTTGGAAAAGGGAATGCCGGGATTCAAGCCAGGGAAAAAAGAAAACAAGCTGGGGATGCGGGCGAGTGACACTTCGGAAGTGATTTTTTCGGACTGCCGAGTTCCAGAAGAGAATATGCTGGGCGCGGAGGGAGAAGGATTCATCGGCAGCCTGAAGATTCTGGACGGAGGGAGAATTTCGATTGCGGCGCTGGCGCTGGGAATGGCGCAGGGTGCGTTGGAAGCGGCTACTAAGTACGCGAAACAACGGAAACAGTTTGGGCAGCCTATCAGCGAGTTTCAGGCCATTCAGTTCAAGCTGGCGGACATGGCCACGCAGGTGGAAGCGGCGCGGCTGCTGGTGTATCAAGCGGCTTGGCTTGCGGACAGCGGGAACGCGCGGTTTACTCGGGAGTCCAGCATGGCGAAGCTTTTCGCGAGCGAAGTGGCGGTGCGCGTGGCGAACGAATGCGTGCAGATCCACGGCGGATACGGATTCATCAAGGACTATCCGGCGGAAAAGTATTATCGTGACGTGAAGCTGTGCACCATTGGCGAGGGCACCAGCGAAATTCAGCGATTGGTGATTGCCCGCCAGCTACTCGGCAAGACAAAATAGGGTGATGCGCCTGGCCTGCTCGAGCGCTCCACAGGAAATCCATGTCGCAGTCGATTGAGAATTGGGCGCAACGGGTGTGCGCAGGGGATGTGCGGGCGCTTTCGCGCGCAATTACTGCGATTGAGAATCATGAGCCGGACTCGGAGGAACTGCTGCGGCTGCTGTTTCCCCGGACCGGCAAGGCGTATCTAACCGGAGTGACGGGTGCGCCGGGGACGGGGAAGAGCACGCTCGTGGACCGGTTGTCCGCGCATTATCGCGGTAAGCAGGAGCAGGTTGGCGTGATTGCGGTCGACCCGACTAGTCCGTATTCGGGCGGCGCGATTCTGGGCGATCGGATTCGCATGCAGGGGCACGCGGGCGATTCCGGGATGTTCATTCGCTCGATGGCTACGCGGGGGTTTCTGGGCGGCTTGGCGCGGGCGACGGCGGAAGTGGCGCTGCTGCTCGATGCGGCGGGGAAGCAGCAGGTGCTGATCGAAACTGTGGGCGTCGGGCAGGATGAAATCGATATCGTGCGGCTGGCGGATTGCGTTGTGGTGATGCTGGTGCCGGGCATGGGCGACGACATTCAGAACATGAAAGCCGGGCTGATGGAAATCGGCGATATTTTTGTGTTGAACAAGTCCGATCGGGAGGGTGCGGACCGGTTGGAGCAGCAGTTGAATGCGATGCTGTCGCTGGTGATGCCGCGCGAGGGCTGGCATCCTCCGGTGGTGCGCACCGTGGCATCCGAGAACAAGGGAATTGATGCGCTTGCGGAGACCATCGCGCGGTTTCGCAAGCATTTTGAGGCGAGCGGAGAGCGCAAACGCAAGCACGTCGAGCATTGGAAGCTGAGGCTGATTGAATTGCTGGAATCGCGGTTGTTGCAGAGGGCGCTCGGCGGCCCTGGAGGCGAGGCGCGGCTGACGCAGTTGGCGGAAGAAGTGGCGGAGAGGAAGAAGGATCCGTTCTCGGCGGTCAGCGACATTTTGGCACGGAGTGGATTGGGCGGAACTGCGTGATGGGCGCAAAGTTTCTAAAAGGAGACGAATGACAGCGCGGGCTAAAGCGACGGGCAAAGAAGCGGCGAGCAAGGTAGCAGCGGACATTGGCATCATTGGTGGCAGCGGACTCTATTCCATGGCGGGGCTGAAAGACATGCGCGAGATTCGCGTGAAGACGCCATTCGGGGAGCCGTCAGACGCTATTGTGTTGGGAACGCTGGAGGGGAAGCGCGTGGCGTTTTTGGCGCGCCACGGGCGCGGGCATCGCATTTTGCCTAGCGAGATTAATTTTCGCGCGAACATCTGCGCGATGAAGCAGCTTGGAGTCGAACGCGTTATTTCAGTTAGCGCGGTGGGATCACTGCAGGAGGATTTGCGTCCCGGAGAGTTTCTAGTCGTCGATCAATTTGTGGATCGCACGAAGAGTCGCGTTTCGACATTTTTCGGAGGCGGCTTAGTGGCGCATGTCACGTTTGATAAGCCGACTTGTGGGCAGGTTTCTGCTGTACTTGCGGATGCCAGCACGCACTGCGGAGTGAAAGTGCACCCACGCGGGACGTACGTTTGCATCGAAGGGCCGCAATTTTCCACGCTGGCTGAGGCGCATGTGCACCGGCAACTGCGCTTTGAAGTGATCGGGATGACCAATGTTACGGAAGCAAAGCTGGCGCGAGAGGCAGAGCTTTGCTATGCGAGCATCGCGATGATTACCGATTACGACTGCTGGCACCCGGAGCACGAATCCGTGACGGCTACTCAAATTATCACGACCCTAAATCAAAACGCAGAGAACGCGCAGAAGGTGCTGCGCGAGGCTGTGCGGGCAATGCCGAAGGAACGTAGCTGCAAATGCGGCGCGGCGTTGCGGCACGCTTTAGTTACGGACTTGAAGCTGGTTCCAGCGGTTACCAAGAAGCGGCTTGCTCCCATCATCGGCAAATATCTTTCCTAGGAGAACATCGTGTCCTTACTCGTGGTTGGCTCCGTAGCCTTCGACGCGCTCGAGAGCCCGTACGGAAAAGTGGACCGCACGCTGGGCGGTGCGGCGACCTATTTTTCGGTTGCGGCAAGTTTTTTCACGCCGGTGAATCTGGTAGGCATTGTCGGAGACGACTTCACGGAAAAAGACGCCGCAATTTTTCGCGGGCGCCACATCGACGTGGAAGGCCTGGAGCGTGTGCCGGGAAAGTCCTTTTTCTGGGCCGGCAAATACTCGGAGAATTTGAACGAGCGCGTCACACTGGCCACGGAGCTGAACGTGTTTGCGGACTTCAAGCCGCGGCTTCCGGAACGCTATCGGGCGTCCAAATATGTGTTTCTCGCCAACATTGCTCCTGATTTGCAGCGCGACGTGCTGCAGCAGGTGACGAAGCGGCCAAAGATCGCGGCGCTGGACACCATGAATTATTGGATTGAGCGCAGCAATGCCGATTTGCGCGAGACGCTGCGCCATGTCGATATTTTGATGATCAACGACATTGAGACGCGGCAGCTTTCGAACGAACACAATTTGCTGCGCGCCGCGCGGCACATTTTCAAGATGGGGCCGTCGACATTGATTGTGAAGCGCGGGGAGTATGGCGCGATGATGGTGGACGCGCGCGGCGTGTTCTGCGTGCCTGCCTTTCCGCTGGAGGAACCGCATGATCCTACGGGAGCCGGCGATTGCTTTGCCGGCGGATTCATGGGCTACCTGGCGAGTGCGGGGAACAGAGGGGATGCTTCGCTGCGGCGCGCAATGGTGTACGGGTCGGTATTGGGCAGCTTTTGCGTCGAGAAATTCGGGCTGGACCGCTTGCGCACTCTGAAGCGCAGCGAGATACACGGCAGAGCACGGCATTTCGCGAAACTAACGCAGTTCAAGCTGTAGATAGTAAAATTGCTCGGTGCGAGCGAAACTGGCGCACTCCCATGCTCACGTTACACGAAATGGTTTTGCGATTGAGCTTAGCGGCGCTGCTGGGCGCCGCTATTGGCGTCGAGCGCGACTACCACCGCCGCCCGGCCGGCATCCGCACGAGCGCGTTTGTTTGCATGGGCTCGGCGCTGTTCACCATCCTGTCGTACCAATTGGCGAAAAGTTTTGGCGATACGTCCGGCACCCGCATTGCTTCCAATCTTGTGCAGGGGATCGGCTTTCTCGGGGCGGGCGCGATCTTGCGGGAAGCTGGGGGACTAGTGGGCTTGACCACGGCTGCGACGATCTTCGTCGAGGCCGCGATCGGAATGGCGGTGGGCGGAGGGTTGTACGCTGTGGGAGGATATGCGACGGGCCTCGTGCTTTTCGGGCTGGTGGTACTGGGATGGTTCGCTCGCGTAGCCAACCTGAAGCCACGGGAGATGGGTTTCCGAATCACAGCCGGTCACACGGAAGACATTGCAAGCGAAGTTCAGAAATTGCTCGAGTCTTTGAAGGTGAAGCCGCAACAGTTTCGCGTGTCGATGAACGGGCCTACTTCTATTGTGGAGTTTCATGCGGATACCGGGTATCGACAGCAAGAGCAAATTGTAAAGAAGCTGAGTCGGCCAGGTGTGGTGGTCGAAGTGGTTCCCTTTGAGGGGCATCACGAATGACGCCGAATATTTCCGCGAGTTCCGGAGCGCAGTTGAAAGCTGGGGTGCATAAACCGAAAGCACTTGAGCGAGGTGCGCGGATTGCCGTTTTTGCGCCGGCTTCTCCTGGAAGCGAGGCAAAAGTCGCGGCTGGCGTAGGGGAACTCCGGGGGCTGGGATTTGCCGCGGAGATGCCTGAGCCGGGTCAGCCGGAAGGTTATTTTGCGGCGAGTGCCGGCGCGCGTCGCGCTGAATTTGTGAAGTTGCTAAATGATGCTTGCGTTGATGCGCTGGTCGGCTCGCGCGGGGGTTACGGGTCGAATTATTTGCTGGATGCGAGCCTTGCCTCGGCGCTGGACGAGCCTAAGGCGGTTATTGGCTTTAGCGATCTCACTTCATTGCAGATTTTTTTGTGGCAGCAGCGTCGATGGGTGACGTTTTACGGACCGATGGCGGGTGCGGGGCTTGACGCCGGAGCGGATGCTCCCGGCGGCTACGATGAGAAATCCTTGCGGGCGTCCATCAGCGAGACGGACCGCGGGTGGAATACTTCACTGCGCGGTGAGGTGCTGGTTGGCGGTGAGGCGGAGGGACGACTGCTGGGCGGGGCCATGACAATCGTGGAGGCGACTTTCGGCACGCCTTGGGAGCTGGATACGCGCGGCGCCATTTTGATTCTGGAAGATCGGGGGATGAAGCCGTATCAGGTGGACCGCGTGTTGATGCATTTCAAGCAGGCGGGGAAGCTGGATTGCGTCGCGGGAATTGTGCTGGGCGATTTTCCGGACTGCGAGCCGCCGGTTGCCGGCAGTCCTACGGTGCGTGATGTTTGCTCGCGAATTCTGGGGCGGCTGGGCGTGCCAATCGTGTTTGGCGCGCCGGTGGGCCACACGACGCGGCCGATGCTGACGCTTCCGTTGGGCGTCAACGCGCGCTTGCGCGCACAGGGGGACGGAACTTTGGAGATTTTGGAGGCAGCGGTTACTCGATGAGTGAGGAAAAGCGCGTACACGTGATTGGAATCGGCGGCTCGGCTATGGCGCCGCTGGCGGGAATGCTGCGCGAGAGCGGATATCGCGTGACAGGGTCAGACAGTGGTGTGTACCCGCCCGCTTCGACACTGCTGGAGAGCCTGGGCATTTCGTTTTACAACACGTTTGACGCGGCACACCTGCAGCCGGCGCCGGATTTGGTGATTGTAGGGAATATCATCGCCCGTGGGAATCTTGAGCTGGAGGAAGTGCTGGACCGGAAAATTCCGTATCGGTCGCTGCCGGAGATTTTGGAGGAAGTGTTTTTGCCGGGGCGGCATTCGATTGTGATCAGCGGCACGCATGGGAAGACGACGACGACGGCAATGCTGGCGTGGATTTTTCATAGTGCGGGGCGCCTGCCGAATTTCCTGGTTGGTGGCGTGGCAGAGAATTTCGGAAAGAGTTATGGGCTCGGGGGTGGCGCGGAATTTATTTTGGAAGGCGATGAGTATGAGACGGCATTCTGGGATCGCGGGCCGAAGTTTTTTCATTATCATCCGGACGATCTGATCATTACGTCGCTGGAGTTTGATCATGCCGATATTTATGCGGATCTCGAGACTTACGAGCTGGCTTTCCGGCGTTTGGTGAACCTGGTGCCGCGGAGCGGGCGGGTTGTAATCTGGGGCGACACGAGTGATTCGGGTCCGGCTTTGCGGCGTGCGGCGAGCAGGGCGTTCTGCCCTGTGGAGACGTACGGATTTTCGGATGGTAATGATTGGGTTGCCGAGGGTGTCGAGGTGGAAGGGGACAAGACGAGATTCCGCGTTCAGCACAAGGGCAAATCCTTTGGCGAGTTTGTGCTGGCTGCTACCGGGCGGCACAACGTGCTCAACTCCCTGGCGGCAATTGCGGTGGCGCACGGTCGCGGAATCAGCGCGGATTCAATAGCGAAGGCACTGGCAACGTTTCGGAGCGTGAAGCGTCGAATGGATGTGAAGGGCGAGCACGGGGGGATTTTGGTGGTGGACGACTTCGCGCATCATCCGACGGCGGTGAAGGCGACGATCGAGGCGGCCCGAAGCCGTTGGCCGAAGCGGCGGCTGTGGGCCATCCTGGAACCGCGCTCGAACTCGATGCGGCGCAAAGTGTTTCAGGAGTCGCTGCCGAAGGCGCTGGCCTTGGCGGATCGCGTCGTGCTCGGCGGCGTGTTTCGCGCGCAGCAGCTTGGCGATGATAACCGCATGGATCCCGAATCAGTGGCCACCGATGTTCGTGCCCTGGGCCGTGAGGCGCGCACTTTCGCGGGGTCCGACGCCATCGCGGAATATCTTTCGACCGAAGCGAAGCCCGGGGATCTCTTGCTGATCATGTCCAATGGTAGTTTCGACGGCCTTTGCGAAAAGTTAGTGAAGAAGCTCGACCGCGGTGTACCTACCGAGGCGCCTGCTCGGTGAAGGTCCTGCACGCCCGGCGTTTTCCGTTTTTCCGAATGATTCTGACTGCTGTGCTTTTTGCACTTGCTGCGACGGGTGCGAGCGCCACTATCCGCTACGCAGTTTCCGTTGAACACCCAGAACGTCACATTTTTCACGTCAGCATGGAGGTTCCGGATGTGACCGGCGAAGTGATTGTGCAGATGCCTGCGTGGAATGCGTTGTACCAGATACGCGACTTCAGCGCACATGTGCGAGAGGTCGATGCGTTTGCGGGTTCCAACCAGGCGGCTATCGAAAAACTAGACAAACTAACCTGGCGAATAACCGGGAATGGCACGATCACGGTTCGCTACGAAACTTACTGGGACGAGCCTGGGCCGTTCGCCACTCAGCTAAACGCCGAGCACGCGTTCATCAATCCAGCGATGATTCTGATGTACGTGCCAGCGCGCCGGGCCGAAGAAGCTGAAATCGCAATGTCGGATGTTCCTCTGGAATGGCAAGCGGCGGGTGCCTCATCGCACATTTTGGAATCGATGGGGCGTGCGCGAAAACTTACTTTTACCGCGCCAAGTTACGACGCGCTCGTTGATGCTCCGATTGAGGCTGCGAAGTTTGATGAATTTGAGCTGCGCGGGATGAATCCCCGGGTTTCCGTTGTGGTGCATGGCGATAAATGGAACAGAAAGGAAGTCGAAGACGAGTTTCGGCGGATTTGCACGTATGAGCTAAAGCTGATGGAAGGGGCGCCGTACGAGCATTACACGTTTCTCGTTCACCTAGGGGAAGGGGCGGGAGGCGGAATGGAACACGCCAATTCCACTGCGATTTCGGTGCGTTCCGAGGAGCAGTTGCCGAACATTGCGGCTCACGAGTTTTTCCATCTGTGGAATGTGAAACGCATCCGGCCGGCTACGTTGGAGCCGGTGAATTACACGAAAGAGCAGTACACGCGGGCGCTGTGGTTTGCGGAAGGCGTGACGAGCACATATGCGGCGTACACGCTGGTGCGGACGCAGCTTTGGAGCAAGGACCAATTTTATTTTGACCTGAGCCAGCAGGTCAGCGAGCTTGAGAACCGTCCCGCCAGTCGGTGGCAAAGCGCCGAGGAATCCAGCCTTGATGCGTGGCTGGAGAAATATCCGCTGTACAACCGGCCGCAGGAGAGCGTGTCTTACTATGCGAAGGGGCAAGTGCTGGGCGTGCTGCTCGACCTCTTGATCCGCGATCGCACGAACAACGAGCGGAGTCTCGATGACGTGCTGCGCGCGATGAACAATGAATTTGCGAAGCAAAATAAGCCGTACCGCGACAGCCTGGATGTTCGCTTGACTGCGGAGCAAGTCGCCGGCGGCTCGTTCGAGGATTTCTTTAACAAGTACGTCGCGCACGCGGAGGCGTTGCCCTACTCGCAGATACTGTCGCTCGCGGGTTTGGATTTGCGAAAGGCGCAGCACAAGCGCCCGGTGCTAGGATTTTTCACCGAGCGGGGCGCGTCCGGAGAAGTCATCGTGCGAAATGTGGACCCGGAAAGCACCGCGGCGCAAGTCGGACTGCGCTCTGGCGATGTAGTTCTTAGTTGGAATGGTTCGGAGGCTCCGCGCAATCCGGAGCGCTGGGTTTATTCGCAGAAGGCCGGTAATGAAGTGCATCTGCGAGTCCGGCGCGATGAACGCGAGATTGCCATCGATTTTCGTATTGGCGAAGCGACCGAAACATTTTATCAAGTGGTGGAGGACTCGCACGCCAACGCAAAGGCGAAGCGCATCCGCGAGGGTATTTTGCATGGCACCACGCAGCCGGTCACAGCCTCCGCCGAAGCACGTTGAACGTGCAGACTTGACGCTGGCGATGGGATTCGAGAGAGTTCTGCGCACTAATGCTTCGCGCCATTTTCATCTGCATCTTTCTTCCGCTGTACATACTTCTCGCAGGTCCGCCATTGCTTTTGTATACGCTAATTTCCCGCAATCCCGGTCCCTTGTATTGGGGAGGCGTGGGAGGTGTGATGTTTTTTCTTCGTGCGGTCGGCGTTAGAGTTCGAATCGCAGGCCGCCAGCGAATTCCCGCGGGTGCGTGCCTGTTTGTGGCGAATCACACGAGTTCCGCGGATGCGCCCGCAGTGGTGGGAGCGATTCCACGGCGCGTGGCGATTCTGTTGAAGGAATCCCTTTTTAAGTGGCCGATTGCCGGGCAGGCATTTACGCTGGCCGGGTTCATTCCCGTGAATCGAGGAGAGCGCGATTCCGCGATTGCGAGCGTCGAGAAGGCAACGGCATCCCTGCGGCGGGGGCAATCGTTTTTGATTTACCCGGAAGGCACGCGGAGTCCGGACGGGCGGCTGCAAGATTTTAAAAAGGGCGCTGTAGTGATGGCCATCAAGGCGGGAGTGCCGATTGTGCCCGTCGCGTGCTCCGGTGCGCACAGGGTTATGCGCAAGCGCTCGCTGAAGATTTATCCCGGCGAAATCCTGGTGGAATTTCTCGATCCGATTGATCCATCCGGATATTCTTTTGACGAGCGCGACGCTCTGAATGATCGAGTGCACGACGCCATGGCCACGGGTTTGCCGCCGGAGCAGCGGCCCATCGGTTTTCCTGGAGCCGCGCCGCCAGAAGGTGTGTAAGACTTCGCTGTCAAACGCTATGCATCAAGAAAGGCCGTCTGCTCATGAAGAGTAGAAGCTTTTGCGCCTGTGCGGTTCTCGTCTTGGCGGCGACAGGCAGTATTGGCGCGAATTTAGCGGCGGCTCAAGGCGAACCTTTAACAGCGCGTGAAGTTATCGCTCGTATTCAGGTGCATGTCGGAATTCCCTGGCAACAAGAGACAGTAGACACGTTCAAAGCGGGAAATCCGGACGCGGAGGTCCACGGCATCGCTGTAACCATGATGGCTACGTTGGATGTGCTCCAGCGAGCCGCGGCGGCCGGGCAGAACCTGATCATCACGCACGAGCCGACCTTCTACAACCACCTGGACAAGCCCGACGAACTTGAGCAAAAAGAAAACGATCCAGTGCTGGCTGCCAAGCGCGCGTTCATTCAGGAACACAATTTGGTGATCTGGAGATTTCACGATCATTGGCACCGTATGAGACGGGACGGCATCGAGGCGGGAATGGCGCACGCTCTGGATTGGGAAAAGTTTCAAGATCCCGGCAACCAATACTTGTTTGTAGTTCCAGAGACGGATCTGGAACATCTGGCGGCTGAGCTAAAGAGCCGCTTGAGGATTCACGTGATACGCGTCGTAGGCGATCCGAAGCTCAAAGTAAATAAGGTGGCGCTGGTTCCCGGCTCTTCCGGCTTCGCAAAGGAGACGCGTGCTCTGGAAATGAGCGGCGTCCAGGTACTTGTGACCGGAGAGTCGCGCGAGTGGGAGACTGTCGAATACGTGGCCGACGCAGTGACGGAAGGGAAGCCGAAAGCGCTCATCATTCTCGGACACATCCCTTCGGAGCAGGCGGGGATGGAGGAATGCGCTCGCTGGCTAAAGACGTTTGTGAGTGAAGTGCCGGTGGAATTCGTTCCGGCGCGGGAACCGTTTTGGGCGCCCAAAGAATAAAGAGGAGCTAGACACTCTGCTTCAGCGCTTCTTCAGCTTTTCGACCTCCGACTCCAATTCCCATACGCGTCTCTGCAAGTCCGGCAAACGATTCAGTGCCGCTGTCGTCTTGAGCCAATGCCGATTTTCTACGGCGGGATAGCCCGAATAGAGGGTACGAGGGGGAACGTCACCGGGGATACCGCTCTTGGCGGTGACCACAGCGCCGTCACCAACGGAAAGGTGGCCGGCGGTACCGACCTGTCCGGCGAGAATGCAGCCGGCGCCGATTTTTGTGGAACCAGCAAGTCCCACCTGGCCGCAGAGCATGGTGTTTTCAGCGACGTGCGACGCGTGCCCGACGAGCACGAGATCATCGAGCTTGCTTCCGCGGCCGATGCGCGTTTCTCCTACGGTGGCTCGGTCGACGCAAGCGTTTGCCTGTACTTCGACGTCGTCTTCCAGTACGGCAGGGCCGGACTGCTGCATTTTGTACCAGGTGCCGTCTTTTTGTTTGGCGAATCCCAGGCCGTCGCCGCCGATGACCACGCCGTTCTGAAGAATGACGCGGTTGCCAATGCGACAGAACTCGCGAACCACGGCGTGCGCGTGGGCGAAAAAGGTGTCGCCAATCTTCGCCCCGCGATAAATCGTGACAAAGCTGTGCAACACGGCATTGCGCCCGATGTCCGCGTCTTCGTCGATGAAGCAGTAGGGACCAATGTGTGCGCCTGCGCCGACGCGGGCGGTCGGCGCAATAACCGCGGTGGGATCAATGCGGGGTTCATAGCGCGGCGGCTGATAAAACAGTTCGATGGCGTGGGCGAACGCGAGGTACGGGTTTTGCGTGCGCAGGGCCGCAATCGGGGGCGAGCCGGCGCCGCGATCGAGACTGATGCCATCTTCGATCAGGACGGCAGACGCCCGCGTGGTTTTCAGAAGCGGAAAGTAACGCCGATTGGCGAGAAACGTAATTTGACCGGGTTCGGCGTTCTCGATCCCGGCGATGCCGCGAATTTCAGTGTCGGGTGCACCTTCCAGGCGGCAGGCGAGCTTCGGCGCAATCTCAGAAAGTTTCATGGACAAGGCTCCTCTTCAGAGTGCGAGTCTCGCATATCCGCGAAAAAGTGGCGAGTAACACGCTGGTACGCGCCCTAAGTTTGATTCGAGCCTTCGCGATGGCTGACAATTGTCACGTATTCTTTTGCGATTGCCGGAGCTCATTTATGAACAAGGTTTATCGGATTTATACGGAAGACCTGAACCGCGATGAAATCATTCGCCTAACAGGATAGAAGTTTGAAAGCTTCACGCTGCAGCCCACGACGGGCTACTACAGCGGGAAAAGCGAAAAGTCGATCGTCCTGGAAATCGTGGAGGCGAAAAAGAAAGATGTCGCGGCGCTCGCGAAGGAAATTCGTCAGCTCAATGGACAGAAATCGGTCTTGATCATGGCCCTAACCGGGAAGGTCAAGCGCGTGAAAAGCTAGTTTTCGGTCTCTCTATGAAGGCGGGTGCGGAGCTTCCAGGTAAGCCCAGCGCTCAGCAATTTGCCGCGCGGCAATGCGCCAGATTACGATGCCGCGGAACTCGAGCTTTTTCTCATTTTGCGAATCGGTCGCCGTCCAGTGGTTTCGCACCACAACTTTGTCGTCCTCCGCAATCATGTCTTCGATCTCGACGTGCAAGTCAGGGAAACGCTTTAGCACTCCGGCGACGTATTGGATCGCGCCGGCCCCGGCGGCGTTCCGAGCGGAACATCGACGCCGTGATCCACGAAATTCGGAGCGAAGTTCACGTTTCCGATCTCGACGTTCTTCCGGGTCACGAACTCTTCAAAGTGGTTGCGAATGAATTCGCGGCTCGCCGCGTGGGTCATTCCGGATTTCGCATTCACCGGTTCCTTCAGCGGGCCCTCAGGCGCTAGCAGCTTGGCTGCGGAACTCGCCGGCAAATTCCGCAAGAAACCGATCCATGGTAATTGGCTGGCGTCCGAGGAGCGTTGGCAGCAACTGATCAACAGTGCCGCCGTTGCCGGACGTGTAGTAGTCTTGCAAATCGAGCAGCGCATCGACCTGCCAGGCCGGCATACCTTGATCGAGCATAGCGTTCCGCCGCGCTTCCGCGGGAATATCCGCATACTGCACGGGTCGCCCTGCGTGCTTTGAGATTTTCTCGGCGAGTGCCGCGTATGTCAGGGGTTCCGGGCCGTTCAGCTCATAGGTTTTTCCGCTGTGCTCGCCGCCAGCCAGGGCTTTAGCCGCGACGGCAGCGATATCACGCACATCTAGGTAGCTCGTCTTAGCGTTGCCCATGGAGCTGTAGAAAACGCCTTGTGCGCGGATACTAGGAGCGAAATAGGTCACCACGTTTTGATGAAAGCTATTTGGCCGGAGGATGGTGAAAGGAAGCCCCGTGCTCTTGAGCTTGTCTTCGACCTTGCGGTGCCAGGAAGGGAACGACTTCGCGTAGTCGCCCGCGCCCAGAGCCGAGTTCAGGACGATATGCTTCACTCCGGCCGCGAGGCACGCTTCGATCATGTTGCTTTCGAGTTGCACGAGATCAGGAATCGGCGAGCAGACTAGATAGACGCTGTCCACGTCGCGCAACGTCGCCGCCAGCGTTTCTTTCTTCGCGAAGTCCGTGATTACAGTCTGCGTGCCCGTGGGTGCCTTCACCGCTTCGTCTGCCGAGCGGTACATCGCCTTATGTTTCGCCCCGCTGCGGGCGACTTCGTTCAAGACGGCTTTGCCGACCGTTCCGCTTGCCCCGGTAACTAAAATCATGGTTCGTTCTCCTAACGGTTCTCCCGCTATTTCGTGCGAGCGGCCAACGATTAACGCTAGATGGTATAAGTATTGAAAGCCTTCAGGAAGTACGCACAATTTTGTAACCGGGAGTCGCGGATGCAAGCCAGTAGTGCCGCCGCAAGTAATCTATTCCTTGACGAAGGCGGGCAGCGAGCTAATTCCGCTGATTAGCGAACTCTGCCACTGGGGAACGCGCCATCTGGGTATTCCGCCCAATCTCCCGATGATCCGCCGAGCAAAGTCCGTTACCCCTTCTCGACGCGCCTCCGCAGCTTAGTCGTAACGCAATGCTTGCATGGGATCGGTCGCCGCAGCGCGACGTGCCGGCACGAGACACGCAAGGGTAGCGGCGATGATCAGAAGAAGTGTGACGCTTGCAAGAATCAGCGGATCGCGCGAGCTTTCCGTAACCCACTTGGTAGAGAGCTTGTCGAAGGCGATGCTTAAGACAATACCGGCAGCCAACCCTCCACCCACGTTTACGGCCGTCGAGGAAAGCACGATGCGAAAGACATCCGCAGCTCGTGCGCCGAGGGCCATGCGGATGCCGAATTCGTTGGTGCGCGTGGCCACTCCGTAAGACACGACGCTATACAGGCCAACCGCGGCGAGTGCCAGCGCCAAAATCGAGAAAATTCCAAAGAGGGTTGCGACAAGGCGCTGCTGCGCGTATTCCTGCTCGCCGGTAATCCACTGATCGAGGTCTCGCACGCGCATGGTCTGTTGTTCCCGATCGATCTGTACGATCTGCGCGCGAATATCGTGTAACAGAGAAAGCGGTGGGACGCGTGTGCGCACGAGAATCTGTGTGAACATCCACATCTGGGTTGTATAAGGAATATAGACCCCGGGCTTGATGGGATTTCGCAGGCCATCGTCACGCGCATCGGCAACAATACCGATAATTTGCAGCCAGCCGTCGCTGCCGGCCACCGCACGCTGATAGGGCGGCTGGTCCTTCAGCGAAGGTATGCGGACTTGATGGCCGATTGCATCGCCGTTGGGCCAGAACTGGCGCGCCATGGTCTGGTTGATGACGGCGAGCGAGGCGCCGCGCATGTCTTCGGCATGATCCCAAAGGCGCCCCTGCGAGAGCGGAATCTTCAGCAGGGGGAAATATTCCGGGCTGACGAAGTTCACGCGCACTTCAGGCTTCTCTGACGCCGTGCTGCCCATAATTTCAATGTTCTGGCGCCAGCCGCTCGATGGCGGCGTCGCGTTGGTGGAGATGCCCGCCACCTCAACTTGCGGCATCGCGGCGATTTTGGCGCGAATTTGCTCGAAATACTCGGCGCGGTCTTTCCACGTTACGTGCGTGTTCTCGTGGATCGGGATTGGAACTGACATCGCATTGTGCGGGTTGTAGCCGAGATCCGTATGCACGAGGCGGAGAAAGCCTTTGCCCGCGGCACCGGCCGCGGTGAGCATGAGAAGCGTCAGCGCAACTTGAGCGCCGACCATCGCTCCGTGGCTGCGCCTCGCTCCCACACTTCCCGCCACGCGTCGCGAGCTAGTCTGCATCAGCCGCGCGATCTCCGGCCGTGAGAGCTGTAGCGCCGGCCAGAGTCCAAAAATAATGGCTGTGGCAAACGCGAGGCCGACACTGAACAGCAGGACTGGAATATTCATCTTGATGACAGATTCCGCGGGAAACGAATTTTCCGGTAGCCGCGAGGCGAGGAACGACAGCCCCCGCCAGGCCAGGAGAATGCCCAGTGCAGCGCCGGTTGTCGCGATGCCGAGCGATTCCGTAAGCAACTGCCGAATCATGCGCAGACGGTCGGCCCCAATGGCCGCGCGAACCGCAAGCTCGTGCTGCCGCTCGGTGCCTCGCGCCAGCAGCAAAATGGAAACGTTCGCGCAGCCAATCAGGAGAAGGGAAGCGACTGCGCCGAGAAGCAAATATAGCGTGGGCCCCAGCGGCCGCGCGTACACCTCCACAATGCTGCGCAGTTTGACTTTGAACTTGTCTGGATATTGCGTGGGCGCCTGCCTGGCGAACTCTTCGACGAGGGGCTGGAGCTCCCCGCCGGCTTGCTCCAGGTTCACGCCCGTCCGAATCTTGATGGAAGCCGCGTAGTGGATGTTCGGGTCCTGAGTGACCTTCAGCGGCACGTACATATCCGGGTTGCCCCATTTGAAGCGCGGTGGCATCACGCCCACGATCTGGTACGGCTTGTGGACAAGCTGAATGGTGCGCCCGATCACGTTGGGGTCGCCCATGTAATAGCGTTGCCAGAAATGGTAGGTAAGCACCACGACGGGCTGTGGCGTTTGTCCCGGCGGCGCGTCCGAAGGAATCAGCCAGCGTCCCATCAGCGCGCGGATGCCCCAGTGATTCGGCGCGTTTGGGTCGATATACATGGCCTGCACGTCTTCTGGGAGGTCGCCGTCCGTGGTGGTCAGGTTCCACCAATCCATAAGGGTGACGTCCTCGACCGATTTCGCTTGGCGAAGCTGGTCCGCTTGCTGGGCGTTGGGGCCAGCGAAGCGGTCCGTGCCGGATTTGTCCACGAGCCGCAGCTCCACAATGCGGTCGGAGCCTGGGTAGGGAAAGGGATCGATGAGCACCGCGTAAATCACGCTGAAGACGGCGCTTGTCGCTCCGATGCCGAGCGCAAGCGAGAGCACCGCGGTCAGGGTAAAGCCTGGGCGTTTCCGAAGTTCACGGGCAGCATAGCGTAAGTCAGAGAGTAGGGACTGCATGGGCACCTCGGGGACAGCATCCATCTCTGGATACGTGTAAAGACGATGCAAGTTCCCTGGCGGTTTGGGGAGACCATGAAGAAAAAATAGCCAGCCGCGCCCGAGGTAAGCTCGCGCCCGGCTATTCCGTAAACAGGCGAGGCTGGTTTGCTGCGGCAGCAGCGGCTCCGGGCTTGCGGCGGGCGATGCCCACAACGCCGAGCACGGTGACCTCAGAAAGCGCGCTGCGCGGGACAAAGATGCGGTCAGTCGTGGAATTCAGGTCGGGCGGAGTGATTTGTAGGCCGTTGTCGAGCAACGAGAGCAAGTCGTTGGGGACGACACCCTCGAGCGTCTCGCTGTCGGTGAAGCGCAGGCGCACCCAAAGGCCATCAAGCTTCGGGCGGCTAAGGAAGGCTTTGCGTTCGGGCTCGAAGTCGTCAGAAAACTCCCGCACGAAATAGATCGCGCGGACTTTCGCGAGCGGAATCTGCTCGTGCTCACCATCGGGCGTGAGCACGTCGATCGGATCAGCTTGGCCGAGTCGCGTTGGACCTAGATAGCGGCGAAGGGCTTTCTTGTCCAAAAGGACGACGACGACCTTCTTGTGCGTAGAGGCTGGGGCTCGGTTCTTCACAGGGTCCGCACTTAATGAAATTGGTAAATTTGCGAAACGTCAGAATGTATGTTATGTTAAGCGCGTTTTCCCTGTCAACTCATTGTTTTCATTGGGGTTAGGCCGCGGAGCGAGGTCCGTTGACCGAAAAAAAGCAGATTCTCAAATCGGCCTCGATAATATCCCTGGTCACCATCGTTAGCCGAATCTTGGGGTATGTGCGAGATCAGCGAATTGCCTTTCTCTTGGGGACGTCCCTCTCCGCTAACTCATTTATTTTGGCCTATCGGATTCCCAACCTTTTCCGCCGATTGGTCGCGGAAGGCTCGATGACGGCGTCTTTTATCCCGGTTTTCACAACTTACATGCGGGAGAAGTCCACTGCGGAAGTGTGGGATTTCGCGAATAGGCTGTTTTGGACGTTGGCGTTTGTGGTCGCGATTATCACCGTTTTAGGAATGGTGTTCTCGCCCTCGGTAATCCACGTGTTTACGGCGGACGCGAGCAATGTTTCATGGGATCAAGCGGTGAACCTGAATCGTGTGATCTTCCCTTATCTATTTTTCGTGGCGCTGGCTGCGTTAGCCATGGGCATCCTCAACTGCTTTCATTCGTTCGGGTTACCGGCCGCGACGTCCGTTTTCTTGAACTTGGCGGTGATTCTGTTTTCGATTGGCGCCGTATGGCCGTTTTTCAAAGATCCCGCTGTCTCCCTCGCCGTTGGAGTGCTGGTTGGGGGCGCATTGCAGTTTCTGATTCAGGTGCCATCGCTGGTGCAGAAGGGCATGAACTTCGATTTTGGCATATCGTTTTCTCATCCCGGGATACAGAACGTGGCGCGGCTGATGCTCCCGCGGTTCTTTGGCATCGGGATCGGGCAGATCAACTTATTCGTGGACACTTACTTTTCTACGGCCAGCAAAATGCCCGAGGGGAGCCTGACTGCGCTGTACTACGCGGATCGAGTAATGGAGCTGGTGCTTGGCGGGTACGCCATCGCCGTGGCTACGGCAATCCTGCCCATGATGTCGCACCAGGCCGCCGCGAAAGATTACGAAGCGCTAAAGAAAACACTGACGTTTTCCGTGCGAATTGTGGCATTTATTACCATACCGGCCGCTCTTGGCCTGATGATCTTGCGCGAGCCCATTATTCGCGTGCTATTCCAACACGGGCAGTTCGTTCCCGCGTCTACGCGATTGACCGCGCGGGCTTTGCTGTATTACGCCGCAGGGTTGCCAGCCCTGGCTTCGGTGAAGCTGATTGTGCCAGCCTTCTATTCGACGAGAGATACCAGGACGCCGGTGATTGTGGCCGGGATGTCTCTGATCATCAATCTGGTGCTCAATATTGTGTTCTTGCAGTTCTTCTTTAAGCGCGTGCAGAACGGCGGTCCGGCATTGGCGACCGCAATCGCCTGCTTCTTTGATTTCTTCGCGCTCTTCATCATCTTTCGCTTACGCTACGGGGCACTGGGAACGATGGAGATTCTGCGCTCGTTCGCAAAGATTTCCCTATGCTCCGGGATAATGGGAGTCGCCTGCTGGTTGGGCAATCATTACACAGAGTTCACCGTGCATTCGCGTTTCCTCGTGCAACTCTCGGTATTTACAGGGCTTATCGTGGGTGCGACGGCTCTATATCTGGGCCTGGCATGGATTTTCCGTTGCCATGAAATGGAAGAGATTTACGGGATTGCTTTGCGCAGGGGACGCGGCGGCGCAGCGTACGTGGACATCTAATGGAAATATCGACAGTCATTTCGTCGTACTTGATGCATGTGCGAGTGGAGAAGGGGCTCTCCGTCAACACGATTTCCGCGTACAAACGCGATTTGCTGAAATTCGATGAGTTTGCGCGGAAGCGAAAACTGACGCTTGAGAGCGTGGGACGCGATGACCTGGTGGATTTTCTGGCCGGCCTATATCGCCTAAAGCTGGAGAGCCGGACCGTGGCGAGGCAATTGGTAACCCTGCGGAATTTTTTCCGTTTCGCCCAGATACAGGAGCTGATTCCGGAGGACCCATCGATCAATCTCGAATCGCCAAAGATCCGGCGGCATTTGCCTGGATATTTGCGGCTGGAGGAGGTCGAGAAACTGCTGGAGCAGCCGGACCAGAAGACGCCGATGGGTTTGCGCGACCGGGCAATGCTCGAGGTGCTGTATTCGACTGGGCTACGCGTTTCCGAGCTGACCGGGCTGGGCGTCAACGATCTGGACACGAAGGTTGGTTGTGTGCGCTGCATTGGCAAAGGTGATAAGGAACGCATCGTTCCCGTAGGCAAGAAAGCCTTGGGCATGGTCGACAAATATCTACGCGAAGGCCGACCACAGTTGCTGCGTAATGCTAAAGCCAGCTCGGGGCCGGCACTGTTTATAAACCGGCGCGGTGCCGCGCTTAGCCGCGTAGGCGTGTGGAAGATATTGTCGGCCTATGGACGACGCGCCGGGCTGCGTGTCGCGCTCACGCCGCACATGCTGCGGCACAGTTTTGCAACGCATTTGCTGGAAGGCGGCGCGGATTTGCGATCAGTGCAGCTCATGCTGGGACACGCTGACATTTCCACGACGCAGATTTACACCCATGTGGTCGAGGAGCGGCTGAAGCAGATTTACAAGGCTCATCATCCGCGCGCTTAGCAAGAGCGAGCGCGGCGGAAACGTGCCTGGCGGCCAGAACCCCAGGGGAAGTGCAGAGGGCGGCGCGTTGAGGTAAGCGTGGCCCTAAAGGGTAAGGAGAGCGATGCCAGATTATATGTTCTTGCTGGAAAGCCGGTTGTCGCCGGAGCAGCGCGCCGTGATGATGCGCGTGCAGGAACTATCCGCGGCGATGGGCTTCAACTTGTACTTGACGGGCGGCACGGTCCGCGACCTCATCACCGGCGCGTCGCTGCGTGATCTGGACTTCACGGTAGAAGGGAACCCGACCAAGATTGCGCGTGAACTGGAAAAGGGCGGCGCGAAAATTCTCTTCGAGGACGAAAAGCTGCGGCACATCGAAGTGCTCTTCGGCGGCGATGTGGAAGGCAGCATTTCAGCGGCCCGCGATGATCACTACGTACGGCCAGGGACGCGTCCGGAGGTTCGCTGGTCGACCATTATGGAAGATTTGCGGCGGCGCGATTTTTCCCTGAACGCGATCGCGATCTCGCTGAATCCGGCGTCGCGCGGGCTGCTGCTCGATCCTACCAACGGCTTGTCTGACATTGAGCGCGGGGAGGTTCGCGCGCTTACGATTCACAGTTTTACGAACCAACCCGTGCGTTTACTGCGCGTCCTGCGATTTTCTTCGCGCATGGGGTTCAAGCTTGAGGCGCGGACCCAGGAGTGGTTTGACCTGGCCATCGAACGCGAGCTACACAAGGCTATATCGTCGGAGGATTCCGGCGGCGAGCTGCGCGCGGTCGCGCGCGAGGAGCGGCCCACCGTCGTACTGAAGGCGTGGGAGCAGCACGATTTGCTGGAAGCCATCAACTCGAATCTCGCGAAGCGGCATGCGGACTATGATGCGATTGCGCGATTGATGAAAGTCCGCGAGGACTTGTTCACCGCAGGATTCCGTCCGCGCCTGGCGACTCCTATGCTCTTAGCGGTTCTGGGCCGGCTGAAAGATCGCGAACAAGGTGCTGTGCTGTCGAAGGCAGGTTATCGCTCCTCGGAAACAGAGCTTGTGCTGGGATTCGCGCAGGAGGCAGACGAGGCAGCGAAAGAACTATCTGGCCGCAAGACCAACGCCCCCATTGATGCGTACCGGTTCATTGAGAAGGTGCCGCTCGATCAGGTCGCGTATCTGCTCGCGGAGTCTCGCAATTCGGCGGCACTGTCAAAAATCCGCGCGTACCTGAATAAGTGGAGGCCCGTTCGCATCGGGCTACCACTAGTCGCGACCGAACTGGAAACGCTGGGCATGGAGCGCGGCGCGAAGTTCGACAGCATTGTCGAGCAGGTTTTTGCCGTTCAGTTGACCGGACGGGGGAAAACTCCTGAGGAGCGCGAGAAGATTTTGCGGAAGCTCTCTGGGATCAAGGAAGCTCCAAAGAAAAAGGAAAAGAAGGGCGCGAAGGGTGCGGAGAAAGCGCACGGGGCTCCGGCGGCCGCAGGGAAGCATGCCGAAGCGACGGCCGCGGCCGCTAAAGCCGCAACGAAGGCGCATCATCGCGAACGCTTGGGAGCAGGGAAGCCGGGAGCAAAACCGGCGGCGCCATCACACGGGAAGAGCACTGCGGGGGCAAAGAAGAGCGGCGGGCGGAAATAGTTCGGTTGGGCTTCCTGGCGCTAACAACCTGTGGGAAACGTTAGAATGCGAGTCGCAATTATCGCGCGCAACATTTACAATTAAGAGACATGGGTCAGCCGCAGTTCGTTCATCTGCACGTTCACACCGATTACAGCCTCCTGGACGGGGCTTGCGAAACTTCCGAGCTATTGGATGAAGCCTCACGGCAGAAAATGCCGGCGGTGGCGATCACCGACCACGGCAATCTGTTTGCCGCGGCCAACTTTTTCTATGAGGCCAGCAAGCGCGACGTCAAGCCGATCATTGGCTGCGAAGTGTATGTCGCGCGCGGCAGCCGTCACGAGCGCGGCGAAAAAACAAACGGAAGCAACGGCCAGGAGCGCGGCGAAGGTGAGCCGGGTACGCGTGGCAGCAATCATTTGGTTCTCCTGTGCGAATCGCTCGAGGGCTATCACAACCTGATCAAGCTGGTCTCCGCGGGCTTTCTCGAAGGTTTTTACTACAAGCCGCGCATTGACTACGAACTACTCTCAAAGCACAGCAAAGGATTGATCGCTCTTTCGGCGTGCCTGCGAGGGCCTGTCACGGAAGCCGTCGTGGAAGAGAAGTTTGATCTCGCGCGAGAAAACGCGTACCGGCTGCGCGACATCTTCGGCAAGAGCAATTTTTTCCTCGAGATTCAGGATCAGGGACTCGAAATCGAAAAGCGCGTGAACCCCGAACTCGTCCGCCTCTCGAAAGAGTCGGGCATCCCGCTGGTGGCCACTAACGATTGCCACTACCTGCATCACGACGACGCGCATGCGCAAGAAGTTATGCTCTGCATCCAGACCGGCAAGACTATGAGCGATGCGCATCGCATGAAGTTTCAAACCGACCAGTTTTACTTTAAGAGCGCGGCGGAAATGGCGCAGGTATTCGGAGAATTGCCGGACGCGCTGAGCCGCACGGTGGACATCGCGCACCGCTGCAATGTGAAGATCGAGCGGATCCCGAGCCCGTTTCCGGAGTTCAAAGTTCCGCCGGGACACACGGCGGGGAGCTACTTCGAGAAAGTGGTGCGCGAAGGCTTCGCGTCGCGCCTGCCGATATTGGAGCGGCAAGCGCAGCAAGGCCTGCTGCGGAATCCGCTTTCGGAATACGAGAAGCGACTCACTTTTGAAATCGAAATGATTCAGAAGATGCGTTATGAAGGCTACTTCCTGATCGTTTGGGATTTCATTCATTACGCGCGCACTCAGGACGTCCCGGTGGGGCCGGGCCGCGGGTCGGCTGCGGGCAGCCTGGTGAGCTACGCGCTACGCATCACGGATGTGGACCCGCTGCAATACAACCTGCTGTTTGAGCGCTTCCTGAATCCCGAGCGCGTGTCCATGCCAGATATCGATATCGACTTCTGCATGCGACGGCGCGGCGAATTAATTGACTACGTGACGCAGAAGTACGGCCGCGAAAACGTCGCGCAGATTATTACCTTCGGCACGATGGCGGCGAAGGCGGCGATCAAGGACGTCGGCCGCGCGATGGACATTCCCTATGCTGAGGTCGACCGCCTTGCCAAACTCGTGCCCAATACCCTCGGTATCGAGCTGGAGCCTGCTCTGGCGCAAACGCCTCAGTTGAAGGCCGCTGTAAACGCCGACGAGCGCCTGAAGGATTTGATGGCGGTCGCGCTGCGGCTGGAAGGCTTGTCGCGGCACGCCTCCACGCACGCGGCAGGTGTAGTGATTTCGCCGCGACCCCTCACGGATATCGTGCCGCTCTATAAGACGAGCCGGGATGAAGTCACCACGCAGTACGACATGAATGCGTTGGAGCGAATCGGTCTGCTCAAGATGGATTTTCTCGGGCTGACGACGCTAACCGTCTTGCAAGACACGGTGCGCATGATCGAGAAAAACCGCGGCGTGAAGGTTGACCTGGACACGCTGGGCCTTGAAGACGCGGACACCTACAAGCTTTTTTCCCGCGGCGACACCACAGCCATTTTTCAGTTTGAATCACACGGCATGCGCGACATCCTGCGGCGCTATCAGCCCACGCGCATTGAAGATTTGACGGCTTTGAACGCGCTCTACCGCCCAGGCCCGATTCAGGGCGGCATGATCGATGATTTCATCAAGCGCAAGCACAGAACAACGAAAGTCAGCTATGAACTGCCGCAGCTAAAAGACATCCTGGAAGAAACCTACGGCGTGATCTTGTATCAGGAACAGGTGATGCAAATCGCCAACTGCCTGGCGAGTTTTTCGCTCGGTGAAGCCGACATTTTGCGCCGCGCGATGGGCAAGAAGAAAAAAGAAGAGATGGCGGCGCAGCGCGCGAAATTCATGGCCGGTTGTGCGAACAACAAGATTCCAGAGAAAAAGGCCGAGCGAATATTCAACTTGATGGAAGAATTCGCGGGCTACGGTTTCAATAAGTCGCACTCCTGCGCGTACGCCCTGCTCGCTTACCAGACGGCATATTTGAAGACGCATTATCCCGTCGAGTTCATCGCCGCGCTGCTCACCTCGGAAGCCGGCAACACCGACAAGATCGTAAAATACATCAATGAGGCCCGCGGGATGAGCATTTCCATCCTGCCGCCGGATGTGAACGAGAGCGACCTCTATTTCACTCCGGTTGGCGAAGCCATTCGCTTCGGGCTCGCCGCCATCAAGAACGTGGGTGAGAACACCGCAAAGGCGATTCGCGAATCGCGGCTGACGCAGGGCGAATTCCATTCACTATACGAATTTTGCGAGCGTATCGAATCGCGATTCCTGAACAAACGCGTTTTCGAGAGCTTGATCAAGTCTGGCGCGATGGATTCGTTGGGCGCGCGCGAGAGCATGCTTGCATCGGTCGATGACGCCGTGATGGCGCAGCAGCGTGCCACCCGGGCCCGGGAATCGGGCCAGCATGGCCTATTCGGGACGGCGGCAGCACCCGCGCCTGTCGCATTCGAGATGCGGGAGTCCGAGCCTTGGAGCGAAGAAGAGCGGTTGGCCAGCGAATACGCAATGTTGGGTTTTTACGTTTCCGGCCACCCACTGGCGAAATACGCATCCCGCTTGCAGGAACTGAAGACGGTTTCGCTTGCGGAAATCGAAGGCCAGCGCAATGGAAAAGAAGTCGCAGTAGCGGCGCTAATCGTGGGAGTGCGGCCAATGCGCTCGCGGAAAGGCGCACGGTGGGCTATTTATACCGTGCAAGACATGACCGGCGTGCAAGAGCTGCTCGCCTTCCCCGAAAGCTTTGCGAAACTCGAGAACCTCCTCAAGCCGGGAACGCCGTTGTTGCTGAAGGCGCGCGTGCAAATCGAAGAGGCAGGTACGCGGCTCTCGCTGCAAGAAGCGCGGCGATTGGAAGACATTGCCGAGCGCAAGGCAACGCCGGAGTTTCGTGTGCGGCTGGAGACCGAGTCGCTGAGCGAAAGCACCCTCGATCGATTGGAAGAGCTGTTTGCGGGTTCACCTGGACCAAGTCCTGTTCTCTTTGAGATGCATTCCCCGGATGGTTCGATGGCAGTGCTGCATTCACAACAGCGCGTCACGGTGAAGGCCGAACTGATAGAATCGGTGCGGCAAATTTGCGGTGCGCAGGCAATCGAACTGGTGATGTGATGGCGCGCAGAGACAAACCTCAAACCCAGGGGAGCCGCGAGCGCGAAATCGAGCGCCTGGAAAAAGATGTCGAGGATCTGCGCCATCTGGCCGGAAGCACGAACGGCGACGCGGATCTGGAGCGCATTCGCCAGCAAGTGTCGGAGCTGCGGCGCGAATTCTACGAGCACCTGGGTCCCTGGCAGCGCGCGCAAATCGCGCGGCATCCGCAGCGGCCGTACACGCTGGATTTTATCGGGCTGCTGTTCACCGATTTCTTCGAGCTGCACGGCGATCGCGGGTATGGCGACGACAAAGCGATTGTCGCCGGGCTGGGGAAATTTCACGGGCGCCCCGTGGCGGTCATCGGTCACCAGAAAGGCCGCGACACCAAGCAGCGGCTGGTGCGCAATTTCGGCCAGCCGAAACCAGAGGGTTATCGCAAGGCGCTGCGCGTGATGAAACTGGCAGCGAAATATGGCCGCCCGATCTTTACATTTATCGATACGCAGGGCGCTTACCCCGGCCTCGACGCAGAAGAACGCGGTCAAGCGGAAGCGATTGCGCTGAACTTGCGAGAGATGGCCCGTCTCCCGGTGCCGATCATCGTAACTGTTACGGGCGAAGGCGGATCAGGCGGTGCTTTGGCTATAGCCGTGGGTGACCGCGTGAACATCCTCGAAAACAGTTTTTATTCCGTGATTTCTCCTGAAGGCTGCGCCGCCATCATGTGGCGCGATTCGACGAAGGCCGAAACCGCCGCTGTCGCGCTGAAGATTACCGCCACGGACTTGAAAGAGATGGGCATTATCGACGAAATCGTGGCGGAACCGGAAGCCGGCGCGCATACCGACTACGAAGGGGCGGCACGGTTACTCGACACCGTGCTGGACCGCCAGCTGGTGATGCTGACGAATCAGTCGGTGAAGGATTTGCTCGACGCGCGCTATCAGAAATTCCGCGAGATGGGCCAATACTTCTATATGGGTTGACCGCCTGCGGATCGGCCTCCCTCGCATTCCACCCTCAACGCACCCCGTAGCACATTGGCAACGCTTCGATAGACGTTTCGTTGTAGCCCCCGCACGTCAGGTCTACTCTGATTACCGCTAACTCTGATGCGCATCAGCACAGGGAACGCTGCGCGAGCTTGACGCAGCGGCAGGTGCGCGGAAAACAGGAATCGACTATGTCGGAACCGTTCCGTCCTTACGAAAAGTTGGTGGACATCACTATCCTGGGGAAGAAGTTTCAGGTCCCGGAGCGCAATTCGCTTTTGCGCTGCTTTCAATTCATCAGCCCGGAAACCATTCCTTACGGTCGATTCTGCTGGAACCAGGAATGCCAGTATTGCCGCGTTTCCTGCCAATTGCCTGACGATGATGAATCGCGCGAGATGCTGAGCTGCAAGTTCATCGTGATGCCCGGTATGGAAGTGACCGAGCTAAGCCAGGAGCTGAAGTGGTGTTTGCGGTCGAAGCTGCCGTCCGATCTCGCTGTTCCCAAATAGCCGCTCTGATCAAGTCCATCCAATTTTCAAGATGTCTCGTTGAATGCGGGCTCTGTTGAGCTGTTTGCGGTTTGCGCTCGGCGGCTGGCTCATCTACGATCCTTTGTGACCATGAGCCAAGCGGACTTGCGTTGTGACGGCTGCGGGCAACTAGCCTCTCCCCAACATATTGCGCGGCGTTTGCAGCGGCTAGAGTGGACGACGCGCTTTCGGCCGGTGCACATAGGCACCCTGCTGCTCGGAGCTGTTACACCGCTGAACGACTCCGATTTTATCTACTCGCCTGCGGGCGGGTGGGAGGGTGAAGCGAAGATCTTGCTTGCCGCCGCCGGGGTAACGCTTGCTGGAAAATCTGCGGAGGCGGTGCTTGCGGAATTTCAGCGTGGCGGCTTTTTCCTAACGCATGCGCTCGAGTGCCCGTTGAAAGATGGCACAGATGATGACCTTCAGCACCTCATCGCGAATCGCCTTCCAGGCGTGCTGGCGCGGATTCGCCGTTCGCTCAAACCGAAGAGGCTAGTACCGCTTTCACAAGCCCTCGAGCAATTCTTGCCGGTTCTAAGATCCGGCGAACTTCCTTGCGCAATCTTGCTCGATCGAGACAAACCCTTTGCATTCGATGCAGATACGTCGGGTGAATCCGCCCACCGCTTGCGAGAGGCGCTGGTCAGCCCGGGCGCTTCTGCTCGCCAGAGCTTTGCGTGAGATTTGCGACTTTCGCGTGATAGAATGCATCTGAGCCATTGACCCCTCTCTAGGAGCGCTGCTATGCATAAGCGCACAAAATTTGGCATAGGCATCGGGATTATCGTTGTGTCCATGGGTTTCCTTGCCTGGCTGGGGTATGGCGAAAGCAAGACGTACTACCACACCATTGCTGAGTTGCAGACCTTGCATGGCACGGCGCGCGCACATCGGCTCCGCGTGGGCGGGACCGTTGAGCCCGGGACAATCAAACGGCTGTCCGGGCGAGTGGATTTCGTTCTGGCGGGAGAAGGGAAGTTGCTGCCGGTAAGTTACGTGGGTAACGAGCCGCTGCCGGATACGTTTGTGGACAAATCGCAAGCGCTGGTGGAAGGCAGTTTGGCGAACAATGGGAGTTTTGTAGCCGAGCACGTCCAGGCCAAGTGCGCGTCGAAATACGAAGCAGCGCCCGGCGGCGACGCGAAGCCGGGTTCGGAGAAACCCAGCACAATGTAGAGTGGTAGGCGACCCTGCCCAACAGGGGCGCTTCGGGGAAGGTGGACCGCAGTGGATGTTTTTGGTTCCTTTGCGTTGCTCCTTGCGTTTTTGTGCGCGGGATACGCCTTTGTTGGCGGCATCTTCGCGATTCGCACGCGCCATCCGCTGCTGGTCAAGAGCGCGCGGCAAGCCGGGATTGCTACCTGCGGGCTGATTTTCCTCGCCACCGCCAGCCTTGTTTACCTATTTTTCAGCGATAGCTACTGGGTTTCGTATGTGGTCGCTCACAGCAATCGCGATCTGGCGACCTTCTATAAGATTGCCGCGCTCTGGTCGGGGCAGGAAGGCTCGCTCCTTTTCTGGAGTTTTCTGCTCGCCATTTACGTTTTTTCCGTTCTGCTGGTCTACCGCAATAAAAACGGAGAGTTGATGCCATACGTCGGTGTGGTGCTAGCCGGCGTGCAGATTTTCTTTCTTACACTAAATAATTTTGTGGCCAGCCCGTTCAAGGTGCTGGCTTCTACGGGCGCGAATGGCACGCTCGAGATTTTCACTCGCGCGGATGGCAACGGTCTGACTCCGCTGCTGCAATATCCGGAGATGGTGATCCATCCGCCGAATCTTTATTCCGGCTACACCGGATTTACGATTCCGTTTGCGTTTGCGCTGGGTGCGCTGCTGGCTCGCTATCCTGGAGAAAAATGGATTCACCTGACGCGCAAGTGGACGATGATCGCGTGGTGCTTCCAGACCATGGGTATTTTGCTCGGCGCGCATTGGGCTTACGCCGTGTTGGGCTGGGGCGGTTACTGGGGCTGGGATCCCGTAGAGAACGCGTCGCTTCTGCCCTGGCTGACCGGCACCGCCTTTCTGCATTCGGTGATGATGCAGGAAAAGCGCGGCATGATGAAGGTGTGGAACGTCTGGCTGGTGTTCACTACATTCATGCTATGCATCCTGGGGACTTTACTGACGCGCAGCGGTGTGGTCAGCTCGGTTCATGCTTTTGCGCAGTCGAGCATCGGGAACTACTTTGTTGGATTTTTGCTGCTGATTTTCGCCGTCTGCTTTGTGGCTTACCTGAAAAATCGCGACTACCTCAAGAGCGAGAATCAACTGGACTCGATGGTGTCGCGCGAATCGAGCTTTCTATTTAACAATTTGATTTTACTGGTCTCCTGCATCGCCGTGCTTTCGGGGACGCTGTTTCCGGTATTTTCGGAATGGTTTTCCGGTTCGCGCATCAGCGTGGGGGCGCCGTTCTTTAACAAGGTGAACGTTCCGATCGGATTGCTGCTTCTGTTTCTCACCGGTGTGGGGCCGCTGCTCGCTTGGCGCAAAACTTCCACTGATAGCTTAAAGCGCAATTTTGGTTGGCCTCTTGTAATTGGTTTGTTGGCCGGGGTTGTCTTTTTTGCTTTGGGACTGCGCGAGTTTTTCTCGCTGGTGTGCCTGATCCTTTGTGTATTTGTGACTTCGACGATCGGCATGGAATTTTTCCGCGGCGCGCGTGTGATTCGCTCACGGTCTGGCGCGTCGTTCCTCGCTTCTGCTGTCGACCTCACCATGCGCAACACGCGCCGCTACGGCGGATACATCGTACACATGGGCATGGTGCTGATTTTCGTGGGGCTGGCGGGCGCGGCATTCAATCGCGACGCGCAGAAAGACATGCAGCCAGGCTCGACCCTTCAGATTGGCGGTTACAAGCTGCTGCTGCAAGGTTTCGATTCCAAGGTGGAGAAGAATTACACTTCCGAGCGCATGATCGTGGAAGTATGGCGCGACAACAAGCCGCTGATGATGTTGTACCCGGAGCGGCGCTTTTTCCAGACCAACGAACAGTCAGGCACGATGGTCGCGATTTACTCGACGCTGCGGGAAGACCTCTATGTCGTATACGCGGGACAGAACCCGGAAACGCAAGCTCCGGTGGTTCACGCGTATTTGAATCCGCTAGTGAAATGGATCTGGCTGGGCGGGTTGGTCGTTGTGCTGGGCACGCTGGTGACCTTGCTGCCGAACCGGCGAGCGGTACTGGTTTTATCCGGTGCCCCTGAACGTGCGGCTCAGCCGGCCTCTGCGCAGACACTCGCGCCTTCTGTGGCGCTTCGGGAAGGGCATGACTAAACGGCGTTTAGCGGCTTTCTTTCTGGTGATTGCGCTCAGTGCCTCTTCAAGCGCGTTGCTTTCTTCGCACCTGCAGGCGCAGCAAGCGGATAATCGCGCCAAGCAAATCGGCGGCAAGTTCATGTGCATGTGCAGCTGCAATCAGGTGCTGACACAATGCAATCACGTCGGCTGCACAACCTCCGCGAGCATGTTGAAACATCTTGACGAAGCGGTGGCGCGCGGCGAGTCTGAGACGGAGATCACGTCGGGGTTTGTGCAAGAGTTTGGCACCAAAGTGTACGCGGAGCCGCCGAAATCTGGGCTGAGCCTGGTCGCGTGGAGCCTGCCGACCATTTACCTGCTCCTGGGAACGCTGCTCGTGGTTTTCGTGATTTGGAAATGGCGTCGCGTGATGCCGCGCGCAGCAACGGTGAGTGCAGTGCGGGGAATTTCGGCGCAAGATCTGGAGCGCGCCCGGCGCCGCGTCACCCAAGAGACTGAGGACTAATGGCCGGCGCTTATTTGGATTTCGGATTGATATTTATGATTTCGTCAGCAGATGGCGCAGTGCTTGGCGCATGCTTGGCGCTGGCTATGGCTACGCTTCTTTTTATGTTTTACATCCAAGCGGATGCCTCTGATTTGGCGCCGCATCGCACCAAGCTGGACCACTTGATGGAGCGGCGCGACACCATTTACGACAATTTACGAGACTTACGTTTTGAGTTTCGCTCGGGTAAATATTCCGAAAGCGACTATGACGCGATGAAGACTTCTATTGAGAACGAAGCGGCGTTGGTGTTGGCCGAAATTGAGAAGGTGACGGACTCGCAGGTTCGTCGCCCGCGTGCTCCGCATACTGCGGACACGGAGCGTGGTCAGTAATGAGACCAGTTCGCAGCTTTGGTATTTGCTTCGCGACACTGCTTCTATTTGCGGCGTTGGGGCGCGCGGGAACGCTTCACGGCACGGTAAAGAACGGCACAACAGGCAAGTCAGCATCAGCCATCGAAGTCATATTGATTCAATTGCAAGGCGGAATGCAGCCCGTTGCGAACTCAAAGACCGATGCCCAAGGGCAATTTTCATTTGACTATCCGGCGCTTGGCTCGCAACCGATGCTGGTGCGCGCCGTGTACAAGGGAATTAACTTTCACCAGCCCGTTCCGCCTGGCAATAGCAGCGTGGAAGTGAGCGTTTTCGAGCCGTCTAAGGATCCCAAGATCATTGCGGTGGTTTCGCGGATTGTGTTTTTTCAGCCCAGTGGCGACCACCTAACTGTGGCTGAGGAATATTCGATTCAGAATCATTCGCAGCCACCGCAAGCGTACTTTCGTGGCGACGGCAATTTCGAATTTGTGATTCCGGAGAATGCGCATTTGCAGCAGGTCGCTGCTTCCGGGCCGACCGGCATGCCCGTGATGCAAACTCCGATCGATAAAGGCAAAGGGAAGTACGCCATTGCCTACGCGCTGCGCCCGGGACAAAACACGATGCGCTACGCGTACGAGGTTCCATATCCTGGAAACGCCGCCACACTGAAAGTGGCAACGATTTATCCCGCGGACCGGCTACTTGTCGTGGCTTCGCCGACTATGCAGATCAGCGGCGACGGTTTGGAGAGTGGCGGACAAGAGCAGGGCATGAGCGTCTACGGCCGGGAGAATGTGCCGGCCAACAATGTAATGGCGGTGAATGTGTCCGGTACCGCGCCGCCGCTGCAAAGTGAAGGCTCCGGAGGGGGCGGTGGACAAGGCGGTCGGGACGCGCAGGCCGCGGCAGCGGCGGCAAACATTCAGTCGATACCTGGGCGGCTGGATGTGTTGAAGTGGCCGCTGATTGCGGGCTTCGTGGGAATTTTTGCGCTAGGCGCGATGCTCTTGGTGCGCAAACCGGTTATGGCTGTTGCTGGCGATGTCCCTCCGCCAAGTGGCAAGGGTAAAGCTGCATCGAAGTCGAAGAAACTCTCTCAAGTCGATGCTGCTGTCGACTCGAACCTCGATGCGCTGAAAGATCAGATGTTTCGCCTGGAGCTGCGGCGGCAGGCCGGCACAATTTCCGAAGAGGAGTATGCTCAGGAGCGCGCGCAGGCGGAGAAGGTGCTGCGCGAACTGGTGCGAGGCTAAGCGTGCGCATGCGGTCCGCTGTGGATTTTAGTGAGGGCGCGCGGTGACGCCCGCGGAAACGCGCCGCATAGGTCTTCGCCTCGAAAATATCGACAAAAGATACGGCGGGCTTTACGCGTTGCGCCGTGTGTCTCTTGAGATCGAGCCGGGCGAGTGCGTGGCGTTTGCGGGCCGCAACGGCTCAGGCAAGACCACGCTGCTGCGGATTGCAGCACAATTGGTGCGGCCGTCAGCGGGGAAGCTGACATTTTCTCCTGCGCCCAACCAATCCGAGCGGGCGACCAAAAATACCGGGTTCGTGGCGCACGCCACGATGGTTTACGACGAGTTGACCGCGGAGGAAAATCTGCTGCTCTTCGCGCGGCTGCTGGAGATTCCGGAGCCTTCGCAGCGAGTCGAGTCGTTGCTGCGCGATGTAGGCCTATTCGAGCGGCGCGATTCGCTGGTGCGCACGTTTTCACGGGGAATGCGCCAGCGCGTAGCGCTTGCGCGCGCGCTGCTGCACGAGCCTTCCGTTTTGCTTCTCGACGAACCGGCGACCGGTCTCGATCCGCAAGGTGTGAGTTGGCTGGCGGCGACCCTGCGGCGTTTACGCGACGCCGACTGCACAATCCTGATGAGCTTGCACGGTGAATCGGAAATTTCCGATGTGGCAACGCGCGCGATACGCCTGGACGCCGGTGCGGTGGTCGCCGACACGCGAAATGGTGCGAGCCTGCATTCCATCCTGACGTTTGCCAATGCCTAGATAAGTTAGATGAGCTTGTTCTCCAACACGGGCGTACTGCTTGGCAAAGAGCTGCGCACGGAGTTTCGCTCGCGCGAGCTGCTGACCACGACCGTCGTTTTCATTCTGATGATCGTGGTGCTGTTCAGCTTTACGTTTGATCCTACGAGAGAAGAGTCGCGACGCTTCGGGCCCGGCCTGCTGTGGCTGGCCTTTCTTTTTGCGGCTTCCCTGATGCTGCAGCCGGGCTTTTTGCGCGAGCAAACGAACGACACACTCAGCGCGTTGCGGCTTTCTGTCTCCGATCCATTCGCCATTTTTCTGTCGAAGCTCTGCGCCAATACTCTCTTTC
>JAOAPV010000011.1 GCA_025463055.1 Candidatus Acidiferrum typicum | reverse complement strand
CACGGCGTCCGTCGCGATGGTTCTGCGGCGCTCGATCTGGCGTGTGTGGCGGCCGGACGCTTCGACGGCTTCTGGGAGTTCGGCTTGCAAACATGGGACACCGCCGCCGGTGTGCTGCTCGTCGAGGAAGCAGGCGGAAGGGTCAGCGATTTTAACGGGCAGCCGTACCGGCTCGGCGGTCCGACGATCTTGGCCACCAACGGAACCATACACGAAGGAATGCGCGAGGTAGCGCTGGAGATTTCACAGCGCGATCCAGCATCTCCGTTACGCCGCTGATTCTCAGATCCGGAATGGCTAACCAAGGAAACTAGTGGACCTCTGCAGTAGCGGCGATCACTTTGTCGCGCAGCTTGTCCGGCAAGGTGGCGTAGCCTCGGTCTTGTGCGATTTGTTGGCCCTCGCCGTAAACCCATCGTAGATACGCCGCCACGGCGCGGCCCCGCTCGGGATCCTTCGACTTCACCGGAATGTAAAGCCAGGTGAAACTAGCGATTGGGTAGCTGTCCTTGCCAGCCGCGTTCGTCAACGATGCGCGGAAATCGTCCCGCACCTTCGATTCCAGAGCCGCGTCGGATATCGATTTTGTCGTGGGCAGAACAAACTCACCCGCCGAATTTTTGATGTGCGCCATTCTCAAAGAGGCGCTCTGCGCGAGGTTCGACTCCGTGTATCCGATGGACCAGGACGTCTCGCGCACCTTGTCGGCCATGTCTTGAGACCTCGCTGCGCTGACTCCAACCGGCCACTTCGGTGATTCCCCTCGCCCCGCCTTCGCCAGAAATTCTGGACTGACCTTGCAGAGAAAATCCGAGAGTATGTAATTCGCGCCTTTGCCGTCCGTGCGATGAACCACTTGAATCGGCTGTGCGGGAAGCTTCATCGTAGGATTCAGTTTGACGATCGCCGGATCACTCCAGGATTTCACCTTGCCCAGGAAAATATCCGCGAGCACCGGGCCAGATAGCCGGAGTCCGCCCGGCGTGTTCGGCAGGTTGTACACGATTGCGATGCCGATCAAAATGGTCGGCAATTCCAGTACAGCGACGTTCGCTCTCTTGAGCTCATTTTCTGGCGTAGGTGCATCACCTCCACCCAGATCACCTACGCCCGCCAGAATTTTGCGGGCGCTCTCGCTCGTGCCTTCGGGAAGGTACCGCAATTGCGTTTCCGGATGCTGCGCGTGGTAAGCATCACCCCACGCAACATACAGAGGCTCAGGAAGACTAGATCCTGTTGCCACCAAAGTGACCGGCGTTTGCCCCTGACCCGCTACCGGCACGCCTGCAATCGATGTCGTAAGCAAGAAACAGACAGTTGTGCGCACAACTTGGGCACGGCTGTTCACAATCGCGTCTCCTCGAAAGGGAAATGACCCTGACTTTACGCTAATGCCATTGACCAGCTTGGGCGAACGAACATATTCACAAGCGTGCCGAAACGCACATTGCTCGTCACGACTCCTTCCTGCTGACGCGCTTGTCCGTATGAAATTTCTTGTTCCGCGAGGGTTCCCGTAGACTGCGGGTATGAGGAATTCACCGTAATTCACGGCGGAGACAATTGTGCGAACCATCGTCCTGCTCACCATCTCAAATATCTTTATGACCTTTGCCTGGTATGGGCATCTCAAATATCGCAGCGAGGCTCTGTGGAAAGTCATCCTCGCAAGTTGGGGTATCGCTTTTTTCGAATACTGCTTCCAGGTCCCGGCAAACCGCATTGGCTCCTATGAGTTTACGGCTGCTCAGTTGAAGACCATCCAGGAAGTAATCACCTTGGCCGTATTTTCTGTTTTTTCCGTTTTGTATCTCGGTGAGAAGCTGAAATGGAATTACGCGGCGGGATTTGGCTGCATTGCTCTTGCCGTCTTCTTTGTATTTCACAAATGGTGAGCGTGAATCACGTAATTCGTCGCGGCGCCCAGGCTACCATCTCCTGCCGGCGCGAGAAGTGCGACAACGGCGTCTCGGCGGGGACGCTCAAACCGGCAGCTTCGGCCATCGAGTTTTGTATGACCTGCGCTTCCGCCTTTTGCAACATCCACGGCGGGTGATGGATTTCGCCCCGATAAATGCGCCCTTTCGACGCCAAATACAGGCAATATCGTTCCGCCAAGAAGTGCACGAGTGTCCCCGACTGCGCTTGGAAGAACTCACCCACTCCCCGGTAACGTCCCTGGAACTCAGCTTCAGATGCTCCAGGGCGGGAACGATGACTTTGATACTCGATCCAGCCTTCGACCTCCTTGCATTTCATGCGTGCACGAAAATAAGGCAGATGAAACGTCAATCGAGCAGCCGCCACCGCTAAAGCATTCGCAGCATCCAGGCTGAAGAACCACACGCCCGGCTTATCCTGCGCCGTCACATAGGTCCGTACGTTCAACTCGGGAAACGCCGAGAGCCCAGGCATCGCGGGCGTCCAGCGCAACCGCACGCCCGTCATGGAAAACGGGACGATGCCGAGCCAAGCCTTTCCATCAAACGTGTCAATCGCCAGCCCATCCGGAACGTGCTCACGCAACATGGCCGCGTCCACAGCCCAATGCGCAAATAGAAGGTTGTCCCATGATTGCGCCATGATCCACGGTCCGGATGGCAGCGGCCATGGCCGGTGCGCAGTGCGATCAAGTAGGGAGCTCACCGTATGCGACGCGCGTCTCTCGACAGCTTCGCCCATTCAATATACGCTTCGAGAGCAATATACCCTTAGCAAGCGTCAAAGAATCGAATTGCCTGCACCTCAAATGGTTCAGAAGCTTCAAAACATCAAGGAGAGATATCATGCAACGAAAAGCAAGCGCCGTCTGGCAGGGCGACCTCAAGACTGGCAAGGGCGCCATTTCCACTGATAGCGGCGTCCTCAAGCAAGCTCAGTATTCGTTCAGTACGCGTTTCGAGAACGGTGTCGGGACCAACCCCGAAGAGTTACTGGCCGCGGCTCACGCGGGATGTTTCACGATGGCGCTCTCCGCGCAGCTTGGTGGAGCGGGCCTCACGGCACAGAAGCTAGAGACCACTGCAACCGTGAGCCTCGAAAAAGTGGGCGACGGTTTCAGCATTACCAAGAGCCATCTCGACCTGGTCGCGCGCGTTCCCGGCGCCGACAAAGCCAAGTTTGACGCGGCGGTAAAGGCTGCGGAAACCGGCTGTCCCGTCTCCAAGCTCTTCAAAGCGGAAATCTCGGTCAGCGCGCGCCTGGAATCTTAGGCCAGCGCATCTCGGCTGCGGCTGCGACAAAATTGATGACTTCCGTGATCCCATACCCGGGCGAGTTCGTGGCGGGCGTTGCTGTCTTTCTGATCGTCGTGTGGGACGCCTTTGAAGCCATCATCCTACCCCGCCGTGTCACACGAAAGTTCCGTCTAACCCGTCTGTTCTATCGGTCCACCTGGGGAACTTGGCGCCTCTTAATGAGCCTTATCCCCGTTCGCAAAACGCGCGAAGCGCTCCTCGGCTTTTACGGCCCCATGTCTCTAATTCTATTGATCGCGGTGTGGGCAATTGGCCTTGTTCTCGGGTTTGGGCTGATGCAATACGGGACGGGTTCAGCGGTCAATGCAGTAGGCTCACAACCGGGTTTCTGGACCGACCTGTATCTGAGCGGCACCACGTTTGTTACACTCGGCCTTGGGGATGTGGTTCCTCGCTCAGGCGTGGCGCGGGCCCTGGTCGTTGCCGAAGGCGGCTTCGGTTTCGGATTTCTGGCCGCGATCATCGGCTACCTGCCCTTCATCTACGGTTCTTTCTCGAAGCGCGAGGTCGATATTTCGCTGCTCGACGCGCGCGCAGGCACTCCGCCGACCGCCGGCGAACTCCTGCTCCGCCACAGCTACGAAGGCGGCCAGGACGCCTTGCGCGAACTTCTGAAAGACTGGGAATTGTGGTCCGCTGAACTAATGGAGAGCCATCTTTCTTATCCCGTCTTAGCTTTTTTTCGCTCCCAACACGACAACCAGTCCTGGATCGCGTCGCTAACCGCAATTCTCGACACCTGCGCGCTGCTCAAGGTCGGCATCGAAGACGCCTGCGAGCGTCAGGCAGAACTCACCTTTGCCATTGCGCGCCACGCGGTCGTAGATCTGTCGCAAGTTTTTGGCACTCCGCCGCGAGCGCTTCCGCACGATCGCCTTCCGCCGGTAGAGCTCAGCCGCATCCGCGACACGCTCGCGCAGCATGGCTTAAAATTGAAAGACGGAGACGATGCGGACCGTAAACTCATCGGCTTCCGCGGCATGTACGAGCCTTACGTCTTCGCGCTCGCGAATTATTTGAATCTGTCCCTCCCTCCCTGGAACCCGCAAAAAAAGGGGAAAGACAATTGGCAGACCACCGCATGGGGCGAATCGGCAGGCTTGGTGGAAAAGAAACCGCACGCGGTAGGTGTTGACGACCACTTCTAGCGTCCGCGTTAATCTCCGGCTGGCGCGCAGACTCGCGACTTTGCTCTCACATTCTTAGCTCCCAACTCGATGGAGAACTCACATGAAAGCCATCCGCGTACATCAGTTTGGCGGTCCCGAAGTGCTAAAGCTCGAAGAAGTCCCCACACCTAAGCCTGATGCCGGTCAGGTCCTGGTGCGCGTACGCGCCGTCGGCGTCAACCCCTATGACACCCTAATGCGAGCCGGCACTTACGCCATCAAACCGCCATTGCCGTATACCCCGGGCTCTGACGCCGCCGGCACGGTGGAAGCCGTTGGACCTGCCGTAACCAAGGTGAAGCCCGGCGATCGCGTTTATACCGCGCGAACCCTCACCGGAGCTTACGCCGAATATACATTGGCTCTTGAAGAGCAGGTCAATCGACTGCCTGACAAGATTTCCTTCGAGCAAGGCGCTGGAGTTTGGGTTCCTTACGGCACCGCATACCATGCCATTCATCACTTCGCCAAAGCCCGCGCGGGCGAAACGGTCCTGGTGCACGGCGCCAGCGGTGGAGTGGGCACGGCCTCGGTGCAAATTGCACGCGCGATGGGTATGACCGTCTTCGGCACCGCTGGCACGGACAAGGGACTCGATCTCGTAAAGCGCGAGGGCGCGCATCAAGCGTTCAACCACCGAAGCACCGGATATCACGAAGAAATCATGAAAGCGACCGCTGGCAAAGGCGTGGACGTGATCCTCGAAATGTTGGCAAACGTAAACCTAGGTGGCGACCTCAAGATGTTGGCTCTGGAGGGACGCGTCGTCGTCATCGGCAGCCGTGGCGATGTCACGATAACTCCCCGGGACCTGATGAGCCGCCGTGCCTCGGTTCGCGCATTCACCCTCTGGGCCGCGCAGCCTGCGGAAGTAGCGGAGATACACGCCGGGCTCTTCGCCGGGATGGAGAATGGCACGCTACGCCCCGTCGTCGCCAAGACACTGCCATTGGCGGAAGCGGCTCGCGCGCACAAAGAAATCTTGGAGCCTGGTGCCGAGGGCAAAATCGTCCTAGTCCCCTGAGCGCCGCAGCGCACCTTAGCAGTAGAAAAGGCCGTCCCTGGCCTAACGTCACGCGTTGGGAATGGGACGGAAATGGGCTCATAACTTTTGAAATGGGCTGCGCCTGATTGTTTGTGCCGTCCTTTTACGTATAATCGATGGCACCGCAGCCATTCACCAGCTCGGAACGAACCTCATCGTGCACACACACCTTCTGACTTCGGCACTGCTCGCTGCTCATACCGCCAGCATCGGCCAGCATTGGCGCAAGATCATCGACCCGACCTTCAGAGGGATCTACCACGTCAACGCCTTTGACTTGGCAATGATGATTCCCTACTTCCTCGTGCTTTTTGTTCTCGCCACTTACGGCCTACATCGCTATTGGCTCGTCTACGACTACTATAAATACCGGCGCAACATTCCTGGGCCGCCTCCGCAAGCGACGCGCTGGCCGCGCGTCACCGTGCAGCTCCCCATTTTCAATGAGCGTTACGTTATCGAGCGGCTCGTCGAAGCTGTTTCCCGCTTCGATTACCCGCACGAGTTTCTCGATATTCAAGTTCTGGACGACTCCACCGACGAAACGCAGCAGGTTGCCAGCGCATGTGTCGCGCGCTTCGCCGCGCAAGGCCTCCCGATCTACTACATCCATCGCGCTAACCGCGAAGGTTACAAGGCTGGGGCTCTCGAAAACGGCCTGAAAACCGCGCGGGGAGAATTCGTCGCTATCTTCGACGCCGATTTTATTCCGGCTCCCGATTTTCTCCGCCGCAGCATCCCGTATTTCGAGAACGAAAAGATTGGAATGGTGCAGACGCGCTGGACCTACCTGAATCGTGATTATTCGCTGCTCACCCAGGTCGAAACGATCCTGCTCGACGGGCACTTTGTTGTCGAGCATGGCGCCCGCTCGCGCCGCGGCACCTTTTTCAACTTCAATGGCACAGCCGGTGTCTGGCGCCGTCAAGCCATCGAAGACGCCGGCGGCTGGGAGCACGACACTCTCACCGAAGATACCGATCTCTCCTACCGCGCGCAGTTGTATGGCTGGAAATTTCTCTATGTGCCCGACATCGAATGTGCTTCGGAGCTTCCGGTGGATATGAATGGGTTCAAGGCACAGCAGGCGCGCTGGGCCAAGGGCCTGATGCAAACAGCCAAGAAAATCTTACCGCGCGTGATGAAGTCCGACGCTCCGTGGCACGTCAAAGCCGAAGCGTTCTTCCATCTCACCGCCAACATCAGCTATCCGTTAATGGTTTTGCTCTCGACCATGCTGCTGCCGGCCATGATCGTGCGCTTCTATCAAGGCTGGATTCAGATGCTGGTGATCGATCTGCCGCTCTTTCTTGCCTCCACCTGCTCGATCTCGAGCTTCTACCTTGTTGCGCAAAAGGAGCTGCGCCCCAAAAATTGGTGGCGCACCTTTCTGTACATGCCCTTTGTAATGGCCACCGGCATCGGGATTTCCGTTCGCAACGCGCAAGCCGTCATCGAAGCCATCATCGGCAAGAAAAGCGAGTTCGCGCGCACGCCTAAATACAAGATCGAAGGCAAGGGAGATTCTTTCGCCACAAAGAAATACAGGAATAAGGCTGGTTGGATGCCCTATGCGGAAGTTCTTCTCGGCGTCTACTTCTTCTTCACTGTGCTCTACGCTATCTTGAACGAAAACTATGCGACAGTGCCGTTTCTGCTGCTCTTCGTTTGGGGATACCTCTACACCGGCTTCATGTCCCTGGGACAGACCTACTTCGCGCATCTGCGCTTTGGCGTAAACGCCCCGGAAATGCGCCCCGCTTCCTCCGGCGCTCCCGGCTTCTAAATTTCATTCCGAAAAAAAATCTCCGGGAATCGCGGGTGGGGTGTGTCGCGATTCCCGGAGGTCTGCTTGGCGCCGTGCTCCCTTCACTGAGCCGTCGCGGCAGAAACGGGGCGGTACGGGCATTCACGCGGGGAACTCCAAGGTTTCGCTCGCGTCGGGTCGCCGCCAGGGCGTACAGCACGATGGAAAGAATGCCGCCAAACAGAATCAGCGCAACGCCAGCGTCAACAAACGCCATCCGCGCCACGCGTGCTTCCAGCGTCGCTCCCTTGCTCACCGCCAGCGTCAACACATTCTGCGTCGATCCATTCTCATTCGCCGCCGGCGAGCTCTGCGCCACTCGTATCACGGCTGCTTTGCTGAACGCCGGTGTTCCCGGGTTAACGTCGAAATATGTGGGATCCATGTCCTGCTGCGCGCGAGCTGAGCCCGCCATGAACAGCGCGGCTCCCAATCCCACCATCATCATCTGTATCCGAATTTTCTTTTGCAGTTCCATGCCACCCTCCACTTCGACTCTTGAAATTTCATCAGATGTTCTGAAGAATTGCAGGTGAGTTGCCAACTCGGTCGCAAATGTCCCATTTTTCGATGATCTCCCAAATTCGTGAGGGTGTGGCACTTAAGACAGGCGAGAACGACAAGCCTTCTTAACTGTAAGCGCTCAGGGACAGGCTCGCTCTCCTTCCGGAGATGGACACCTATCTATTCGGATAGAGCTTCGCCAGTGGTAGCTTCGCGGTCTTTGGGGCTAGAATACGCAGCAGCCCGGCGGCTTTCTGTCGGCCGCCTCGTCGAGACTTGCTCCGTGCAACCTAGGCTCTTAGCGCTCAGTGGTCCTCTCGGAAAGTCCGAATTCCGCTTCGCTGCGCCCCTGTCGATAGGACGGGATTCCTCCAACCTCATCTGTATCGACGATTCTGCGGTTTCTGCTCTTCACTGCCAGATAGCCCGCCAGAATGAAAGTTTCCTGCTGAAACCGACCGCTAGATTACGAACGAGCCGTGGGGTGTCATCCGTCGCCCCGGCAGGCTCACCTCCGCATGTTTTCGTCTAAAAAGGCAAACACGTCAGGCCCCCAAATGTCCACGCCGAGATAGAGGAAGTCGTGCCCATCGTCCACCGTGTGGCCAATGGGGGGATAGATCTTCAAGCGATGCGGCTTACCGATCTGCTCGCGGCGGGCGTCCAGCACTTTGCCGGACGACAGGGAGTAATCGTTCTCGGCGTGAATGAAGAAGACCGGCGCCGCGATGTGGTCAATGGCGGCCAGGAGCCGCGTTCGCAACTCCGAAGAGCGATCAAAGCTATAGCCGGCTCCGGAGAAGACTACGACCGCTCGCAGCTTCGGTTCACGTTCGGCCAATAGCACCGTGAGCGAACCTCCAAACGAGTGGCCAATTGCGGCGACGTCCCACGCATCGACGTAAGGGAGCGCCCGCAGGAATTTGAGTCCAGACAGGGCGTCGGCCATTTCTGTGTTTTCCAGCAGCTGCAACTGCAGCGCGTTGCGCGCCTCCTGCCCGTGTGTGGCGGATTCGCGGTTCATCAGGTCGACGGCGTTAGCGCCCTGGTCCGCGGAGAGCCCGACGCGGCGTCGGAACAAGTATAGGAATACATAGCCATGGCGAGCGAAGACCGGACCGAGTTTTTCGGCATTCTGTTCGTACGGTCCGAGGCGTTCCAGATCTTCGCGGGTACGGCCGCTGCCGTGATTCAGCAGGATGCCGGGGAACGGTCCGCGGCCCTGCGGACGCCAAACTATCGCGTGCAGGGTAGCCGACGCATTGTGAATCAGTACGGTTTCAGGCCCCCCAGACGTCTGGCCACAAGCAGTCGTAACTGTGAGCGTTAGGACGAGCGGCGCCAGGACGAACGCATACAGCTTTGTCTTTTGGCACTCCCCAATCACTGGATAGCACGGATGCGACCGACGCTGTCGGAATCGGCGCAGTATATCTGAAGGTTAAGTCCGCAGGAGGTTCTTCCGGCCCGATCCTGGTTAGTCGGGTTACAGGACAAGTGGCGGAGTTCGCCTGTTCCACTTGGATCGATAACGCGTTAATGGAACAGCCCAAGACCTATCAGTTCGGCCCGAAGCGCGGCGGCGTCTGTAAATAGGATGCCATGCATACCAAAGGCCATCGCTGCCTCCACGTTGGGTTCGCGGTCATCGATGTAAACAGTCAAGGCAGGGTCGATTGCAAAAGTCTCCAGGAAAAGCTTGAAAATGCGTGGATCAGGTTTCAGCAGTTTCACTTCGCCAGACAGCATAACTCCCCTGAACCACTTCAAAAACTCGAACCGCTTCAGAGCGGCAGGGAAGGTCTCAACAGACCAGTTGCTTAGCGCATATAAGGGAACTCTGTGAGAATTTAGCTTCGTGAGAATGTCAACAGTGCCAGAGATCGGCCCGGCTAGCATCTCGTCATACCGTCGGACCCAGGCATCGATCAACGGTGCCTTATGCGGATGGACTAGCTTCAGTGAAGAGCAGGCATCGGCAAACGGGCGACCAGCGTCCTGTTGTTCGTTCCAGGATTGCGTACACACCGTGGCGAGAAACTCCTCCATCACTTCCGTGTCGCCATCAAAAAGCTTGCGATACAAATACCGTGGGTTCCAATCAATTAGAACGCCGCCGAGATCGAACACGGCGATGGAGCAATCAGCCATGAGGAGAAAAATTCTAACTGAGAGAACGACTCCGGTCGAGGTGTTCGGTATTCAGCGAGCCTGCCTTTCAGATCACGCGTAAAGCCCAAGAGGGAGACTTAGCTAAACTCCTGGTAAGTCTTAGTGTTGTATCGGAAGCGCGAGTGAGCAAGCTGCACACACGAGCACGGTGTGTTTGCGCTCTTTCGATACAACGACTTGAAGGAAGACGCTGGCGTTTGCGGCGGATGCGGGCTAATGACTATGGGAATTCAATCTTTTCACCCATCTGTAAGCTATTGGTTCGGCGGTCCTTAGAAAATGGGCATGTGCGAGAACCGCAATTCGATGCGTTACGCTGGGGCATGACGTGCGGAGGATAGCACGCGAAGCGTCCGCCGCGCCAGCGGCTTCGTTCAAGTCGGGTTACCGGACATTGAGAATCGGACCGATTTCACTTTTCCGATAAGCGCAGGACTTAGTGCAGTCTCGGCTAGGCGAATGGTTCCTAAAACCTACTTAAGTTGACGTACTGCCTCCGCCATCAGGAGCCTAGCGAAATGATCCTGTTTCTGCTGTTCCAACGCCGTGTCCTCTTCCATGGTTGGCTTCACTGCGGCTTTAGCCCTTGGTTTGCGAAGATCCCTTTCGAAACGTGCTGCGATATCGGATTTTAGCTGTTCGAGATAGCCCGATTTCATGGTCTCCCCCTAAGTAAAATCGGCGCCTTAATCTTTGCATACAGACATTTGCAGCATCGATTTTCCAAACGGACGGATGTGTCCGATCCGGTACCGGGCTTTAGTTCAGGTCCTCGGCATGAAAAGCAGTGTGTCCAAATCTCCTGACTGATGCCGAACTTGGAAGAGTCATGCTGTGACCAGAACAACTAAGTCGGATTATCGGACATATGGTTTTGAGACGATTGCAGTTGTCCGGTTAGCGCGTTTATCAGGAGTTGGGACAATGAACCGCACGTCCAACTTGTTTCACAGTCTGGAGGCGACGCGTATGTATCGAAGATGTGGATGGATAGGGCGCACACTCGGATGCTACCGTGAGCCTCTCCAGGTACCTGTTCACTTTGACAGTTGTGGCTGATGGCCGGTCGGTTACGCTCAGCCAACTCTGGTATCCCTGGGCATTCGTCGAACGTTTGAGAGTAGAGGATACGAAAATGCAAAAAGTCATGAAAATTAGGAGTATGCCAGGTGCTGTGACAATAGCCTGCCTCCTCGTCGCGATGGCGGGTTCCCGTGGCGCAGCTCAAGAAGACAAGCCCATACGCGAAGTGTATCAAGCACAGGCCATGGGGCAGGGCACGCAGCTCGGGCAGAATTTCAATGTGACGATCAACATCGAGCGGTACGCGACGCCGGAAGAACGGCAGGTACTAATTGATGCTTTCCAGCAAGCCGGTTCGGAAGGCCTATTCAATTCGCTCGAAAAAATGCACTCCAAGGGAAGAATCGCGATTACCGGCACGCTGGGCTATGACATCAGCTTCGTTCGGAGGATTCCGACCGACGACGGCTACAAGATCCGCATCCTGACCAATCGCCCGATCCGATTCGGCGAGGCCTGGGTGAATGGACGCTCGACGGACTACAACCTCTCTGCCCTCGAACTGGACCTGAGCAATGAGAAAGGCAAGAGCACAGGCGTGTTGCTTCCTGCTAGCCAGTTCAAGATCAATAAGAAGACCAACGAACTCGAAATCGAAAACTTTCAAAACCCCTGGAAACTTCGAAACATTATGGACAGGAGCAAGGAGTAGCGCTCCACACCGGCAGGACTAGCTCCTAGTTAGTCGGGCTACCGGACAAGTGCGGGCGAGTTTCCGTTTAACGTGCCGTCGATTACAACGCTAGTTTTTCTTCGAAACTTCGGGCCGTTTCGGAAATAGGAACGCAATTTGTATTCGCATCCCCCAGGGGGAACCCTCGGTCGGATGCACAGCGTTTCCGTAGAACCCCGCCGAAACGTTAACCGGCTGGAATCCCAAACGGAAAATCCGCCCCACGCCACCGCCCACCGGCACTGTCCATACGTTGGCGCTCGTAGCCCTCCAATTGGCGGTGATGATAGGTGATAACGACACATACCAACCCTTCTTCAAGTTGTAGTTGACGAAGTATTGGAGCGTCATCTGATTCACGCTCGCGCGTGAAGATTGGCCTGCAATTGACCACACGTTGTTTACGAGTGCTCCGATGGTCCAGGGACCTGGCTGAACCAACGCAACAAACGAAGGCCCCACGCTAAACTTTCCTTGACCTAAAGCCTGACCCGTTGCCGTGGGTAAAACGAAAACCGGCCCGGCACCCCAGATCAGCTTGTGCGGTTTGGCCGGCGACAGGAAAAACGTTGGCGTCATGTCTCCAAAGCCGAATACTCCAGCGTGTGCTTGCACATCTTGGGCTGCCAGGAATGCGGGTGTGCTTTCTTCGATACCGAATACTTCCAAATTCGCCGTGCCAGGAGCGGGTTGCCATATGACTGGCGCGATCCAGCGAATGATCACGTTCCAGTTCTGACTTACGCTAATGGGGATGACCGGCTGAATGTTGAGCACGTTTTGATTTCGGTTAAAAGGGCCTATGCCGAAGTTGGTAGTGTTCTGAATCGGAACGCTGATCAAGCTGGCTACCGGGTTCTGCGTAGCTTTCTGCAAGTCTCCGGCGTTTTCGGCAGTTGGTTTCTCCTGCTCGGGAGGTTGTGCTCGACTCGTGGGTGGTGCTATTTGTGCAAGCGCCAAGCCAGCCATAGCGGCCAAAAAGAGTCGTCGCATCGAGAGCCTCCAGCTTAAAGGGGTGTTAAGTCCAACGCGATTTGGGTCAAAGCAGTCTGGATGATTTCAGAACGTGCAAATTCTCGACTACTGTCAGATTTAACAGATGAATGGAGAGAACCGAGGTGATTTCGACCCTTCGTGGGCCTAACTCCCGATTAGTCGGGTAACCGGACATGTTCGTTCCAGTACCCACATGGAGGGTTAAGCGCGTTTACCAGGACATGGCGGTTTGCTGAGTTAGGTGTTCGAGCCCCTTACTTCGGTGGCTGTGCCGACTGGTTTTCACTTGTCGGCGGCACGATCCCCTTCAGTCGCAGATAGGTCACCATGTTCCCATAGTGCTCATCCGTGTGCGCCGTATTGATCGAGAACAACGTCAG
>JAOAPV010000111.1 GCA_025463055.1 Candidatus Acidiferrum typicum | reverse complement strand
GGGATGAAGGATGCCGGCTATCAGTTTGTGAACATAGACGATTGCTGGCAGGTGAGCCGGGCTGCCGACGGCTTGATTGTCGTTGACCCAGATCGCTTCCCCAATGGCATGAAGCCGCTGGCCGATTATGTGCACTTGAAAGGCTTGAAGTTCGGCGTGTATACGGACGCGGGCCGAATGACTTGTGAAAAGCGGCCGGGCAGCTACGAGCATGAAGCGCAAGACATCAAGACGTACGCGGGCTGGGGCGTCGATTACGTCAAAATCGATTGGTGCCACGCCGATGGACTGGACCCTGAGGTGCAATATCCGAAGTTCCGCGATGCGATCGCGCAATCGGGACGGCCGATCGTCTTCAGCATTTGCAATTGGGGCGTGAAAGCACCGTGGACTTGGGGACCGCACACGGGAAATCTGTGGCGCACGACGGGGGACATCAGCGACAAATACGACAGCATGTCTGTGATTGGCTTTTCGCAGGATGGGCTGGGTAAATTTGCCGGCCCGGGACACTGGAACGATCCCGATATGCTCGAGGTGGGAAATGGCGGGATGAAGCATGATGAATATCTGACGCATATGACGCTGTGGGCCATTCTTGCCGCGCCGCTGCTGGCGGGGAATGACATTCGCAGCATGTCGAATGAGACGAAAGCAATCCTGATGAATCCGGAAGTGATTGCGGTGGACCAGGACGCGAAGGGCGTGCAGGGGCACCGCGTGTGGGACGAAGGTCCGCTGGAGATCTGGGTGAGGCCGCTGGCGGATGGTTCGCACGCGGCGGCGTTGTTCAATCGCAGCGAATCGGCCCTGAAGATCACTTTGGACTTCAAAGCTATTGGCGCGCCGGCGTCGGCGAAACTGCGCGATTTATGGGCTCGTAAAGACCTCGGTAGCGTGAAGGATTCCTACACTGCGGAAGTGCCGAAGCACGGGGTCGTGTTCTTGAAAGTGTCGAAATGATTCCGCTTAAGCTAAGAAGAACGGGAGCGATGGTAATCACAGCGCCGCGAAGAAAAGCTTTGCTCGTGTTGTGGACGGCATTTGCATTGGCGCTTGCACTGACAACCGGACAGCCAGAAATGGCTATCCCACTTTCGACTGGTCTGGCCTATGCGGCTCAGGCGCAAGGTGGCGGTTGGGAGCAAGAGATCAGTTCGTGGCGGGCGCAGCACGCTACGGAGTTGCAGAAGCCGGACGGTTGGCTGGCGCTTGCGGGGCTCGAATGGCTGGAGCCGGGGGACAACTCGGTTGGCTCCGCGAAGGACAATAAGATTAACCTCCCGTCTGGCGGCCCGGCACATTTGGGCGTGCTGCGTCTGGAGGGGGCGAGCGTCGCCCTCAACCCGCCCGAAGGAGGCTTTCCGGCCGGATTTCTGATTGATGGAAAGCCGGTCCAAACGCAAACCCTGCACACGGACCCCGACCATGACAAAAACAACCCGCGGCTGACAATTGGAACGCTGAATATGTACGTGATCCATCGCGGCGAGCGATTTGCGCTGCGGATCAAGGATGCAAAATCGGCGGCTCTGACTGGCTTTCACGGGCTGAAGTGGTATCCGCCGAACGAAGCCTACCGCGTGACCGCGCGGTGGATTCCCTACTCTCCACAGAAGACGTTTACGATTGCGACGCTGATCGGCACCAGCTATCCGGCCCAGGTACCGGGCTCCGGTGAGTTCACGCTGAACGGAAAAACGTACCGGGTGGACCCCATTTTGGAAGACCCGGCCGTGGCCAAACTGTTTTTCGTGCTGCGAGACACTACCAGTATCTCGACAACTTATGGCGCTTGCCGGTTTCTGTACACGGGACTCCCGGACCATGGCCTGGACAAGGCTGGTGAACTGGTGCTCGACTTCAACCGGCTGGAGAATCCGCCGTGCGCGTACACCCCGTACGCCACGTGCCCGCTGCCTCCGAGGCAAAACCGTCTGCCGATTCCGCTGCCCGTCGGCGCGCAGCGCTACCATGAATAGAGAAGGATCGCTCTACGCGCTGGAAATCGGCGGCATTGTGTCGGACAATAAACTTGGCGCACCGAGCGGCGCGCCAGGTATGAGCGCACCGGACCTCTATGCCGCCGACAACGGCGGACCGCAAAACCCCGCGCGGCAGAAAATGGTGGCGCTGCGTGTGACGCTGCTGCGGCTGCACAAGACGCTGCTGGAAATGGAACGCCGGGAATACGAGCGCGCCAATGGGCACGTCTCGACGGGCGAGCTCTTTCGGCTAGTTATCGACCACGAGCAGTTTGCGTGGCTGCACAATCTCTCGGAATTCGTGGTACGCCTGGACGAAACGCTGGCCGGCGAAGAGCCGGTAAGCGATAAGGATACCCACAGCACGATTATCATGGCACGCAAGATGTTCGCGCCTTCGGAGTCAGGCGATGCGTTTCAGAAGCGATATTTCGATGCTATTCAACGCGACCCCGCGGTGGTGATGGAGCACGCAGAGTTGGCGCGTCTTTTTGCGAACGAGCCGTCTGATACCAGTGCAACGTAGCTGAGCGAGCACACAAATGAATCCAGCGCCTCCCAGGCTCCGGCGAATTCCTCGCGCGCTGCTTTTGTTCCTGCTGCTGCTTTTTTTCACGAGCAGTGCCTCCCCTCAAGGAAAACCTGATACTCCAGGTACGCCCCAAGTTCCTGGTGCTGCGCCCGCGCCGGCAGTAAAGGAACGGCTAACCGCAAAGGACCGCAAGGAAGTCTTCGAAAAGGTCTGGAAGGAAATCCACGACCATTACTACGACCCCTCCTATAACGGTGTGGACTGGGACGAAGTACATCGGCGTTACGCGCCACCAGTGGAAGCGACCAAGAGGGACCAAGAGTTCTACGCGTTGATGAGCCAGATGACCAGCGAGCTGCACGACGCGCACACGCGCTTTAGCTCACCGGAACAATGGAAGAATTTTCGGCGGCAGCAAGGGGTCACCGTTGGCTTCACGGTTGACGACCTGGACGGGAAAACCGTAGTGACCAGCGTCATCCCGGGAACTGCGGCAGCGCACGCTGGAATCGAGCCGGGTATGATCGTACTTCGCGTCGACGACACGCCTATTGGCGAGCGTATTGCGGAAATTCAAAAAAGACGATTGCCTTCGTCCTCCGAACGCGCAACGCGCTGGTTTATCTACAACCGAGCGTTCTCCGGGCCAGCGGACAGCGCGGTAAAGGTTGCGCTGCAGCGAGCGGACGGATCTGTGCTTGAGGCGAGCGTGCGAAGGCAGATTTATTCCGAAGCGCCGGAAGTGACTACGCATGTGCTTCCGTCAGGCAATGTATATATAAGGTTTGATGGCTTTCAACACCCGATTACAAGAGAGTTTCGCGATGCGCTGCAAAAATTCCGCGATTCGCCGGGATTGATCGTGGATTTGCGCCGCAACGGCGGCGGAGACTTGGCGGTGTTGCTGCCCATTGCGGGTTATTTCTTTGGCAAAAAGACGCTGTTTGCCAAGGATTCGACACGGACCGGCAAGCCGCTGTCTTCGTATGTTGGATTGTTCAAGTTGCCGCTGCAGCTTTATGTGGGGCGTCCCGGCGAGCAGATCTATTCGGGGCCAGTGGTGATTCTGGTGGATGCGCATTCGGCCAGCTCCTCGGAGGTTTTTGCGGCGGGAATGCAGGACACGCTGCGCGCCAAGGTGATCGGCAGTCAGTCTTGCGGATGCGTATTGGGGATTGCGAAGCCGCGAGTGATGAAGGGCGGCGGAGTGCTGGAAATGAGCGAGGTGCTGTGGTTCTCACCAAAGGGACGAAAGCTCGAAGGCACGGGAATTATTCCGGATGAATTGGTGGTCCCGACGATGTTTGACTTGCAGCGCGGGCGCGACGCCGTGTTGGCGGCAGCGGACAAGAGTTTGGTGAAGGCGGCGGTGCTGGAGTCGAAAGAGAATGGCGCGCACAATGTGAACGGATCTGAGCCGCAATAGACCGCGTGCTGCGCGCCCTGAAAGAGCGAACGCTTGAACCCGGCGTTAGGGAAACTCGTTCGGCGCACGCTGGTCTTGGCCGTCGCGCTGCTCGCGCTTTTGTATGCCGGTGATTACGTGGTCGTTCGGCTGCGCGGGGCTTATCCACGATTGGGAAACGCCTACGATTCGGTGCAGATGGTGCGTCTGTACGCGATTCCGCTCAAAAGCGGCAGAACCGAGTATGAGCTAGATGCGCGGCAGCCCGAGGTGACGCTTACCTGCGTGCGCGCGCTATTTCCGCACCTGGGATACAAGCCTTGCTGGTATTTGCGGCGAAACAGTCAGAAGCCGATTCTGATGCTCATCCTGCTACGCAGACCGCAACGTAACAAACGGAGGGACGGAGAGACTCAAATCTTCTAGAATCAGGGGAGCGCCCGTAGCTCAGCTGGATAGAGCGTCTGCCTTCGAAGCAGAGGGTCGGGGGTTCGAGTCCCTCCGGGCGCGCCATTTTTTTCGCGACGTAGCCTTAGCGAGCGACGCGTAAGTTGTCGGGAGAGTGCTCTTCTCCCAGCGTGCCTCGGATTACTTCACGAGCTCGATTGCGGTCTCGTCAGTAATCGCCATATTGAGATTGTCCCCCGGCTTAAATTGATCGAGATTGTTGATCTTCTTGCTGAGCTTGAGCGTGCGCTTCTTGCCTTCCGGATCCTCGAAAGTGATGCGACGCTTTTGCGGATCGACGGAGATAATTTTGCCGGCTATTTCGGTGGTGTCTACCTTGACGATAGCGGGATTCTCACCCTCCGGTGTAACACCAACTGCACCGTACTTGGCGACGGAGGCGGCGTCGCTCGACTTGTCGGCCGCCATCACGATTTCTTCCGTGGAAGAGACTTGGACGCGATCTCCGGGATGGAACTGATCGAGGTTCTTGACGCTCTTGTCGATACGGAAGGTTTTCGTCTTGCCATTGTCCAGGCGAACGGTCAGCTTGCGTTTTTGCGTATCGACCTTTTGAACGGTGCCGGTACTCTTGTTCACTTCGACCTGGTCAACGGGCTGCGATTGGTTGTCCTGCTCCTGCTGAACGGTGCCGGGGCCCGCTCCTAATAGCAATAGGACGGCCAGGATGGCTGTTGCTGCGTTCACGGCTCCTCTTTTCTCGCTTCCGGAATTGGCAATGCGGCCGGAAGAACTTGGATTTTTGGGTCGGCAATTACTAGATGAGGATGGAGACCAAAGGGCGTAGCGTGACGGGATATGGACACTCGGGGGGGGGCCGGGAACCGAGAAGGTACAGCCCCAGGCTGAGATTCGCACGAATTAAGGCGGTCATGAGGCCAAGGAGGCAGGGGACGGTACATTAAAGGGGAAAAATGATTACAAGATTCGATGTATGGATGCGGCGTCTTGCGTCTGCGAGTATGCGTGTGCGGGCTAATAAGTTCCGCGAAGTCGAAGGAGAAGGAGCGGCGTGGTACGCTTCGAGAACCGAAGCGGTAGGGCTGGGACGCGTCGTTCCTTCTTCCTTCTACTAATTCCTTCCTAAGCTTCTTCGTTATCCACGTCCCCTCGCTACGCGGATCAATTCCACGAATAAGTCTTACATAGACGCGTTCGCGCATCGGGCGGCTCTTGATGCTACCGCTGCGTTTATACTTTCCAGATGCGACGGGAAAGGCATCCCGCCACAACACATGCCGTGCGGCACAAAACGCCGGGGTCTGCCCTAAGTGTCGGGCTGGCGCGGGCTATCTCAAAAATGGGGTACTGCTCGCGGGCACAGGCTGCGGACCTGATCTCGGCTGGGCGCGTGCGGTTGAATGGCGTTGTACGACGGAACGCAGAGGTCGCGGTGCGCCTCGCACGAGACAAGATCGAGGTGGACGGAAGGGAAATCCGGACAGCGGAAAAAGCGTACTGGATGCTGAACAAGCCTCGCGGCGTGGTCACCACCGCGTCAGATGAAAAGGCGCGCGAACGAGGGCCGCGGGTGGCTGGCCCCGGTGGGCCGGCTGGATAAAGCCAGCGAAGGCTTGCTGCTATTGACCAATGATTCGGAATGGGCGGCGCGAGTGCTTGATCCCGCGAGGCACGTCGCTAAGACATACCACGTCCAGATCGCCGCACTCGCGGATGAGGCGTTGCTAGAGCACCTACGTCGCGGCGTCCGCGCTGGGGGCGATTTGCTCCGCGTGCAGCTCGTGCGTGAGTTGCGTCGCGGCGAACGCAATTCTTGGCTGGAAATTGTATTGCACGAGGGCAAGAATCGGCAGATCCGTAGAATGCTGGGAACGCTCGGCGTGGAAGTGTTGAGGTTAGTGCGAGTTGCAATTGGTGGCCTGACCCTCGGCGACCTGGCGAAAGGATCCTGCCGCGAGCTGACCGCCGAGGAGAAATCCTCCGTCGCAAATGGGGCTGCCTAAGGCGAAAAACTAACGTAAGGCACAGGGATGCAGCGGAGAAGAAACTGGCGTGCTGCGGTTGCAAATCGATATCGGAAGCCCTAGGCTGTAGGATTCATGCCTAACTTTTCAACCGAACTGCTGGCCTACGGATTTGTCTGGTATGTGGCCTTCCTATTTTCGACCACATGCCACGAGGCGGCGCATGCGCTCGTGGCCAAGCTGGGCGGTGACGAGACAGCCGCATTGGGCGGGCAGGTCACATTGAATCCGGTGCCGCATATTCAGCGCGAGCCGTGGGGCATGGTGGTAATTCCGATTCTGTCTTTTATTTTCACTCACAGTATGATCGGTTGGGCTAGCGCGCCATTTGATGCGCAGTGGGAGCGCCGGTTTCCGAGGCGGGCGGCATTGATGGCGCTGGCCGGGCCAGCGGCCAATTACACCCTGATGCTATTGGCCACGGTTGGCTTGCGAGTGGGCCACAGCCTGGGCTGGTTGCAAGCGAATCCGGAAACGGGGCAGCCCAACCTACTCACTGTAGTGTTGTTCGTGTTTTTCTCATTGAACTTACTGCTCGGTACGTTCAATTTGCTTCCCGTGCCCCCGCTTGACGGCAGCGCCGGAATTATGCTGTTCATGAGCGAAAGCCGGGCGCAGCGTTACCTGGACTGGCTGCGCGGCAACAGCTTTGCCATGGTGGGGCTGTTGGTAGGCCTGCTCGTTTTCCGCTACTTCTACGGCCCTGTCGAGAATTTTGCCACCAACCTTCTGCTGCGCAGCCACTTTTAGGAACCGGCGAGTGGTTCAAACGCGTACAGTCTAGCTTCGTCATCTCTGCTCCGGCACAGTTTTCCACTGCAACGACCCAAACAAATGCATTGTCTCTTTGTACTTACAGGCCGCCGGCTTGGCCTTTTGCCTGCAGCCACGTTAGCTGGAGGAAGGAATGATTCTGACTGCCGAACACTCAGCCACGAACCTTTATCGCGTAGAGGTTTCCGGCTGGGACGACAACAAGGCGTTCTTCGTGGAAAACTCAGAATTGGAGTGGGCCGAGGACTCTGTCAAGCAGGTACTGCTCAACTGCGGCCTCAGTGAAGGGGCCGTCATATTCCTACGTTTGCTCCAGCCGATCAGCAATGACCGATCGCGTCCCGTCGCGTACCAAGCAGAGTTAGTGGCGCGGAACCCGGAAGGTCAACAGCAATTTCGCCTGCGGCCGGTGTCTTCACGCAGGCGGACACAACTGTTCCACTAGAGCCGCTACTCGGAGCGGATAGAGTGTCGAAATGGAACAGGGGTCCGAAATGGTGGTGTTGTGGGGCGCCGCGTATCGCCAAAAGGACGCTCGGCTGAACGACTTACTGAACCGCATTCGCGTTTGAAAACAACAACTTAGCCCGCCACACTTGGCGCCCGCGGACTTAGACTGAGATATCGTTCGCGCGTGGAAGTTAAGATGCGATGCAGCTGGTGTGGCCCACGCTTACCTCAAACCTGTACAAACCGGAGCGGCGAAAAGTTCGCTGACCCCGTGCATTCTGGACGATGATCCCGCGCAACTGGAAATGTTGGCAGAGCTGGTTTCCAGTATGGGCTATGAGCCCGTCCTTACCTCCAATCCTGCAGAAGCACTGAAACTGGTGCAGTACGGGCGTTGCCGGCTTGTGCTCGCAGACGTGCATATGCCGGGAATGGACGGCTACCAGTTTCTCGACCAGGCACTACACTGCGACCCTGGCCTGCACGTGATTATTATGACCGGCGAGTACACCCTTGATTCAGCGCTGGAGGCTGTACGTCGCGGCGCTACGGACTTTCTGCCCAAGCCCATCGATCGCGCCCGGCTAAAGCGCACCCTGGATGATGTCGCGGCGCTCTACGATCAGCGGCGGCGAGTTCGCGAGCTAGAAGAGCAGCTACTTAAGGATTTGGAGTTCCACGGCATCGTGGGCAAGAGTCCTGTGATGCTGGAGGTGTTCGACTTTGCGCGTAAGGTGGCGCGCCACTACACGAATGTTTTGCTGATCGGCGCGACCGGCACCGGGAAAGAGTTGGTCGCTCGCGCCATTCACCAGATTAGTCCCGTCAGCCAACAGAAATTGGCCGTGTGCAATTGTTCGGCGCTCGTGGATACCTTGCTCGAGAGCCAGCTCTTCGGGCACCTGCGCGGATCGTTTACGGGTGCGACCGATACACGGCCGGGCTTATTTGAGTTCGCAAACAATGGAACGGTCTTTCTCGATGAAGTAGGGGAAACCTCCCTCCCTATGCAGGCCAAACTCTTGCGCGTAATCCAAAACCGGGAAATCCAGCGCGTAGGCTCGCCGGAAGTGCGGCAGATTAACGTGCGGCTGATCGCGGCAACCAACCGCGACCTGCGTGCGGAGGTGCTGGCGGGGCGCTTCCGGGAAGATCTATATTACCGGCTGTGTTCCATCCAGATTCGTCTTCCTTCCCTGACCGAACGTCTGGAGGACATCCCGCTGCTAGTGCAATTTTTCCTAAAGAAATACAACGACGCGTACGGAAAGACCATTTCCGGGCTAACCCGGCGCGCGCAAGCGGTCCTGCTGCAGCATGCCTGGCCGGGAAACGTGCGAGAGCTGGAGAACGTGATCTCCAGTGCCTGCATCACCACGGGCGGAGACTTTATCGACCTCGCGGACTTGCCGGAAGGCCTGCAGCACCGCGGGCCGCGCAACGCGGACGGCGACGACTGGCGCCCTTTGTCCCTGGAAGAGATGCGCAAAGCCCACATTCATCGCATTCTGGATATGTGCCAGGGAAATCGCCTGCGCGCCGCTCAGGTCTTAGGAATCGGGCGAACCAGCTTATACCGTTATCTGAAAGATGGCTCAGAGGAGAAACTCAAAGCCACTAAATTCGGCCAAGCCACCGTGAGCGCGCCTATAGTCCTTTCCTGATTTGAGGTTCGTGTGTACCGGTGGGGAACAGTTTTCCGCATTGAGGCAGAGTTCCTGATTCGCAATCTTTGCAATCTCTGGAAAATCAGCAGTATACGACGCGGAATTTGGCACCAGTTCTGCACTCATCTTCTCTCGAAATCTTAACAAGCTGATGAGAACGAGACCGCGACTAAAAAGTTTTGTTGGGGCCATAGCGTGCGCGACGTGCGCGCCATCCCCCGCAACCAGTCTCCTACCGGAAGTACCTCCACAGCGAACCACAATCCACCAGCCACGACCCCCTGAGCGCCGTGTACACTGCCGCAAGGCGGACGCGCGGCGCTCATTTCCTCCTTGAAACATCGTGCCGAGGAACCAAATCCCTGCTCCGAAAGGCGTGGCGGCCTCAATTTCAACTAATCAAGGTTGTCCGCTCCCTTCCGCCAGAAATTCCGTCGCTTCCTGCAGGAACAGCTTTAGCTGATCGTGGTGCACCCAGTGACCGGCATTGGGTACTTTGATCAGACGGCGATGGGCGACGGCCTGGTAGCGCGGGTCCTCTTCGGGGACGGGCAGAAAACTTTCGAGTCCCCAGAAAAACAACACAGGGCTAATAATCCGGCTGAGAAGCTCGACCGCGTCCTCCATGTGATGTCCATAGGGAGAAATGGCCCGCGCATAGTTGTCGAATTTCCAAAGCAGCGAGCCATCGGATTCCCAATTCGTGCCGTGCAGGGTCAAGTGACGCGCGACTTCGTCGGATAGCCTCGGGTTGACTTCTTTCATGCGCGCGATGGCGGCATCAATATTTGGATAACTCTTGGGCCGGCGCTTTTCCAGGTCGCGGACAGTCTCAATCCAGTGTCGGACGCGATCCGACGCCGGCCCGTGCACGCGGTGCCCAGGCGGGAAGCCCAGCCCTTCAATCGACACTGATTTCTTTGCTCGGGCAGGATACACGCCTGCATAGTGCAGGACGACGGCCCCCCCGAGGGAATGGCCGACAAGCCGAATAGGAAAATCGTTGATTATGTCGAGGAGCGCGGACAGATCGAGAACGTGTTCGGCGACACTATAAATCGCACCGGGGGCCCAAGCACTGTTGCCGTGCCCGCGCAGATCGAGCGCATAGACGTGATAGTGCCCACACAGGACTTGGGCAACCCAGTCCCAATTGCGCGCGTGGTCGAGAGCACCGTGCACCAGGACCAACGCGGGCTTGCCGTCCTGGCCATAATCCCAAAATTGCAGCTTGAGCCGGTCGGAATAGAAGAAGTGGGAGATGGGTTCCACGGTTTCGTCAGATGCTGAGACGAGCAAAGAAAATACACGGGTTTCGGACAAATCGCCAGGCGGAGAGAGGCAAAGAGGTTCAGACAGAGAGCGCGGAGGGCGGCGCAGAGGACACAGAGAAAAAAGCTCGGATGGGGGCGAAACAAACGCACTCAGGGCTTCGTAATAGAAGGAAGGCGATGGCCGTGCACGGTCGACGCGATCACTGGTACATTGCCAGTTACCTGGAGAGCTGGTTTCGCAGGCGGGTTGGCCACAGCCTGCGGGCGCGAGGCTGGGTGAAGTGGTGAACTCCGTTCCTTTACCTAATCTAAGAGAGAGAGGAAACAGGCATGAAGCGATTTCGGGCAGGAGCAGTGATTTTTCTGCTGGCGCTGGCAGGCGCTGCGTCGGCAAACGCGCAGGATGTTTCGCAGGTGGAGAAGGAGCACGCGTTGCAGTACCTCGAGTCGACCAAGAAGGGTGTCTTGGAGGCGACCAAAGGGCTATCGGATGCGCAATGGAATTTTAAGCCCGCGCCGGACCGCTGGTCGGTGGCTCAGGTGATCGAGCACCTCGCCGCAGCCGAAGACATGCTTCGCGGTCTGACCCAAGAACAAGTAATGAAGAGCCCTGCGGTCGCCGTGAGGGACGAGACGGAAACAAAGAAGGCCGACGAGGGTGTCTTGGCTATGGTGCCGGACCGCTCGCACAAAGTTCAAGCGCCCGAACCGCTGCAGCCCACGAACCGCTTCGGTTCTCCCGCGGCCGCGCAGAAGCACTTTGTGGAAAGCCGGGCGACGACCGAAGAATTCCTGAAAAGTGCCACCGGACTCCGCGCGCACCTCGCTGATAGTCCCATGGGCAAGCTCGACGGCTACGAATGGGTCCTGCTGATTGCCGCGCACAGCGAACGCCACACCAAGCAAATGCTGGAAGTGAAGGCGGACCCTAACTTCCCTAAGAGCTAACCTCAACCCAAAGCACGCAGAACACGCAAAGTTCACAGATAAGAAAGCGCCACTTGCGGCTTGCCAGCAAGTGGCGCTCCTTTTTAAAGGGACGCGCTGCCGGGAAGAACCCGATGCGGATGGCGAGGCACTCCATGACCGAGTAGGGTGAGTAATTTATCCGCGCAGACGCTTTTCGCAATTTCCACAACGAGAAGCTACGCGGGAACGCGATTTCACGTGACGAAAACTTCCAGTTTCGGGTCTTGCCCTTGTTCCGCAAGCGCGCTATCTTCGCAGCATTCGCATTTCCCACCGAACGGAGGACTTCATGAAAAAAGATCACGTGATCTGTATTTGCGCGCTGGTAGCGGCGTTTGCTTTCGCGGGAGCGACACGCGTGTACAGTCAGGAAACCCAGGACAAGAAAAGCGCGTTTGACGCCCACAAGATCGTGCACTTCGGCGATTTAAAGTGGACCCCGATCTTCAAAGGCTGCGATCTCGCACCGGTCGCCGGCGACTCCGAGGCAGAAGGCTCACCCTTCGTGGTACGCCTCCGCTGCGCGGACGGATCCAAGATCCCAGCCCACTGGCACCCGGCGGATGAGAACGTGACGGTCCTGAAGGGCACCTTTCTGGTCGGTATGGGCGAAACGTTCGATGAGTCGAAGATGATGACGATGAACGTCGGCAATTTCGCTACCATGCCCAAGGAAGCTCGACATTACGGAATGGTCAAAGGCGAAACCATCGTGCAGGTTCACGGCGCGGGCCCGTTCAAAGTGAATTGGGTGAATCCGTCCGAAGTTCAGCCGCCGGACGCAGCACCCGCCGCAACAAAACCGAAATCGTAATCCACAGGCCGTCGCTGCGCCGTGAGCCAGCACAACATCGCTGTGCTAAACTGCATTTGCAGTCAGCGAAAGCGCGACTGCCGAAGCGTGGAACTTCGGGCTCTGTGCAACGAGGTCCCGCGAACCCCGCCAGGCCCGGAAGGGAGCAACGGTATCGGGAACGCCTCGGGTGCCGCAGTTCACCCGAAGTTCCTCGCATTTTCAGTCGCGAGTTTTTAAGTTGCCATAACTCTTCATGAGCTATCAAGTCATTGCACGAAAGTGGCGCCCGCAAACCTTTGCGGATCTGGTCGGGCAGGGGCACGTCACGGAAACGCTGCAAAACGCCATTCGCAACAATCGCGTGGCACATGCCTATATTTTTTCGGGCGCCCGAGGTGTGGGAAAGACCACCGCTGCCCGCATTTTGGCCAAGGCGCTGAATTGCGTGAACGGGCCGACGCCCGAGCCCTGCGGCGTTTGCGATTCCTGCAAGGAAATCGCCGCGGGCACTTCGCTGGACGTGATCGAGATTGACGCGGCCTCGAACCGCGGCATCGACCAAATCCGCGAATTGCGTGAAATGGTGCGCTACGCTCCAGCCGCCGCGCGCAGCAAAGTGGTGATCCTCGATGAAGCGCACATGCTCACCGGCGAAGCGTCCAACGCGCTGCTGAAAACGCTCGAGGAACCTCCCGACCGCGTCATCTTCGTAATGGCCACGACGGAGCCCGAAAATCTCGTCGACACCATCCGCTCGCGCTCGCAGCACTTTCACTTTCGTGCCCTGACCTTCGCGGAAATCAGCGGGCGCCTGCAAGAAATCGCGCAGAAAGAAAATTTAACAATCGAGCAGGGAGCGCTGGCTGTGATCGCGCGCATGGCCGAGGGCAGCCTGCGCGATGCGCTTTCCTTACTGGAGCAGGCGCGCGCGTTTTGCGGGGACACCATCCCAGACAAGGATGTGCGGGAGCTGCTTGGTGTCGTGCCCGAAGACGCTCTCGAGGAATTGGTCGGCGCGATTGCCTCCGGTTCGGCCGACCGCGCTCTGGGCCTGGTGCACACGTTTCAAAAAGAAGGCCGCAACCTGCAGCACTTCTGCCGCGAAGCCATCCGCCATATGAGAAATCTTTTGATCTCGCGGGTCTGTGGCGCCGATTCGGATTTGATTGCCGCGACGCCCGACCAACGGCCTGCCCTCGAGCGCGCCGCCGCGCAATTCAGCGAAGAAGACCTGACGCGCTTTTTTCAGATCCTGCTGCAAACCGATGATGACCTGCGCCGCAAACCCGATCCACGCGTACATCTCGAGATGGGGCTGCTGCGCTTGATCAACGCATCACGCCTTGCGCCGCTGGAAGAGTTGCTCGCTGAGGTACGCAGTGGCGCTCCCACAAGCGGCGCTGGCGCGGCAAGTTCCCGCACAGCAAACTCGGCGCCCGCTTCAATTCCTGTTCCGCCGCGACGCGAGGTATCACCAACGCCTGCTCTGCGCACCGGCGCATCCAGGATTCCAGCAACCGAGCCCGCTCCACTAGCCTACGCCCTCACGCAAGAACGCGAATCCGTCCCGGAGCAAAAAGCGGCTGCTACACAACAGCCTTCGCAGAGCGCACAGCCACAGGCCGCTACGCCGACGCCCACCCAGACCAGCGGCATTACGGACGAGCAAGTTTCCGAAATCAAGCAAGCCATCCAAGCGCAGCAAAAATTTCTCGGTGAACTCGTCGAGCACGGCACCCGCTGGGAGCTCGAGGGCGCGGAATTGCGAATTTATTTCTCTCCGAACAATCGTGCGTTTGCCGAAATGCTCGAAGCACGCGAGCCGCTCGAGAAGCTCCGTGTCACTTCGAGCAAGGTGCTCGGTCGCGCCGTGCGAGTCTGTGCTAAACTCGAAGCAGTTGCAGCGGCGGCCGCATCGGCTTCGCGCTCGAGTTCGGCCACGCAAGAGTTGCGCGCGCAGTTTGAACGCGATCCAATGGTGAAATCGATGCTGCAACGCTTCGGAGGAAAAATCGCCGAAGTGAAACATCGTCCAGAGGAAACCTGATGGAAGTCAATGCGATCCAGCAGATGCTTTCGCGGCTCCGGCAAGTGCAAGAAGACTTGCAACGCCAGGTCAATTCCGTGACCGTGGAGGCTTCGGCCGGCGGCGGCATGGTCGCCGTGAAGATGAACGGCCAGAAGCAGGTGTTGGACGTGCGCATTGAGCCGGAAGTTTTTGCGGGCAAGGACCAGGAGATGTTGCAAGACCTGGTGCGCGCGGCCGTCAATGAAGCTTCGCGGCGCGTCGACGAAGAACTCGCCAACCAAATGAAGAATCTCTCCGGCGGAATCCCCGGCCTCGCCAACATGAAAATTCCGGGCCTATTTTAGCCTCGTTTTCACTTCTGTTTCATCGATCTATCAAAACACATAGCTTTTAAGCCCTATATTTTTTGCCACGCTGCTTCCCCTTATGTACTGAGGTGCGGGGAGAACCTTGGCATGTGCTCCCGAGGGTTCCCGTTCCGTTCATGCCTGTTTGGAAACAGCGCGCCTCCGCGAATCCCGCGTAACGGAAAATGGAAGAATCCCAGCTCGTCCATCACTGCGGCGCAAGCCGCACTTTCGGAGGAGGTCCATTTATGCCACTTATGAAGACGTCTGTAGTCATTCTGGGGAGCATGCTCGTGATGTCCAGCTCCCCGGTGTTCGCACAAGGGGGCACGCAAGCGAGTTCGTCAGCAGCCGCCGGCACATCGGTGCAGGCGGATAAGTCCGGCGCAACCGCTTCCAGCAACATGTCTACCTCGACATCGGCGAAGGCTGGGCAAAGTTCGGCATCGCTTTCCGGTGGCACGGCGATGAATCCTCGCTTTCGCAACCGGTCGACGCTAGGAAAAACAAGCCCGGCGATCAGGTCACTGCAAAAACGACGGAAGCAACCAAGTCCGAAGGCAAAGTTGTGATCCCGCGAGGGACAAAACTGATTGGGCACGTTACCGAATGCAAGCAGCGCGGCAAGGAAGAAAAAGAGTCCGCGCTGGCCATCGTGTTCGATAAAGCCATTCTGAAGAATGGTGAAGAAGTTCCCCTAAATGTAACCATTCGCGCGCTTGCGACGGCGCAGACGGCAGCTTTCAGCTCTATCGGCGGCGAGGACTTGTCTGCTGGCGCCGGAGCAGTGGGCTCAGCTCGCGCCAGCGGCGGTGGCGCGCTCGGCGGCGTGCGCTCAACGGCAGGCGCGGCAACGGGCACGGTAACCAACACAGCCGCCAATGCGGGCGGAGTCGCGGGCGGCGCAGCGAACTCAGCGGCGAACGCCGCTGGTGCTGCGCGTGGTGCGGTCGGCGGCTTGAACGCGGCCGGCCAGCTCACCTCCAACAGCCAGGGCGTCTTCGGTCTCGAAGGGCTCACCCTGTCCTCCGCGGCTTCCAACAGCACGCAAGGCTCACTGATTACCTCAACAACCAAGAACGTGCATCTCGATAGCGGCACGCAGCTTTTGCTCGTAGCACAGGTGCAAGCATCAGCACAAAGCCCGAAGTAATAATCGGCGGACGAACAGGAGAGGACCCAGCCATGAAGACAGCCACGGCAGGCGTATTTCTGGTTATTGCAGCAAGCCTCCAAACGGTTGCACCCGCTCCCGCCAAGGATAAGCCGGCGTACGAGCGCGGCGTGCTGCTGCAAATGGATTCCACCCATTGCGGCTACGCAGAAAAGGACGGCAAGACACTGACCGGCGAAATCCTCGGCACCGATGGCCAGCACAAGAACACGAAAGAAGTTCTGTGCCAGGAATATATCCTCAAGTCCGACCGGCTAATTTTTCGCATTCGGCCCAAGGACGACAAGCACCCGACGCTTCTACCCGTCGGCGAATCCGCGGAGTTCCGCATACACAAAGACAAAATGCTGCTGCGTGTGCCCGAGTCCGATGGCAAGGAGCGTGAGTACATCGTCGTTTCTATGACGCCGCGCGCCGACGCGAGCGACACGCGGGCAGCCAGCGCAATAAATCGATAAATTTGTATCGGTGGGATCACCAGGAAGGGTGAGCTCAAATGGCGCAAGCACAAGAGCTCACCCTTGCTAATTTTCTGGACTTACTTTCGTCCCCTGCACACGCAAATGGGAATTTGCCGACTTCGCGCGAGTTTGCGCAACCCGCTTCCCTATGCTACACATCATGCATGCCTGATTTTGCCGCCCCCGTGGAACGCCTGATCGACGAACTGAAACACCTACCCGGCATCGGCCAAAAAACCGCGCAACGCCTCGCTTTCTTCCTGCTGCGCGCCGCAACGGAAGACGCTCTCGCGCTAGCCGACGCCATCCGCGACGCGAAAGAAAAAATCCGGGAGTGCTCTGTCTGTCACAACATTACCGACGCCGACCCTTGCCTGTATTGCACCGGCGCCACGCGCAATCACGCAACCATCTGCGTAGTCGAAGAAGCCCACAACATTATGGCCATCGAAAAAACTCGCATGTACAGCGGTATGTACCACGTGCTCGGCGGCTCGCTGTCACCCCTGCAAGGCCGCGGCCCCGAACAACTCAAGCTCAAAACACTGATCGAGCGCCTCAAAGGCGGCTCCGTAGAAGAAATCATCATAGCTACCAATCCCACCGCCGAAGGCGAAGCCACCGCTGTATATATGTCCAAGCTGCTGAAACCGCTCGGCGTCCGCGTAACCCGCATCGGAGTCGGCATTCCTGTCGGCGCCGACCTCGAGTACGCAGACGAAGTCACCATGCTCAAAGCCATGGAAGGCCGCCGCGACCTCTAAAGCCTGCCCTAGCCATTTCCCTCGATTCGGTATAAAGTTGCTTTTCCGCGGTAACTGTCCCCCGCAAGGAGGTGCGCATTGGGTCTGGCGCACTACATGGCGCAGTACGATCACGAGCACTCTTCCGGCTGGAACAAACTGCTGCACGGCATAGGCATTCCCATGATCTTTGCCGGGCTCATCCTGTTCTTGTTCGCGAAATGGATTTTGGGCGGAGCGTTCTTTATCGGCGGTTGGGTGTTCCTGCTCCTGGGACACCGAATCGAAGGCAATCATCCGGCGTTTTTCCAGGGACCGGTATATCTGCTGGTCGGACCAATCTGGGTAGCTAAGGAAGCGTGGATGTTCTTGACCGGAGAGCATCGCGCCCCTGCGTCGGAAAATACCCAAACGAAGTAGCCGCAGTGGTCGCTTAACGATTTTAAAATTTATGGATGGTTTCCATTCATGGACGAACTTGGCAGGGAATTTGCCGAAGATATGGGTGAGAGTGTGTCTGGAAGCGGCGTAGCCAGCGCCACCGCGGAGCTGCGCAAGCGCCGCAGCACGCGGATCGTTCAAGCCGTTCCACTGACTGTTGCCGGCGTAGACGCGCTCGGCCGCACGTTCACCGAGCGTACTTCAACGTTGATCATCAATTGCCACGGCTGCCGCTACCAGTCGAAGCACTACGTGCTAAAAAATATGTGGGTCACGCTGGAGGTGCCGCACCCCGAAACGGGGCAGCCGCCGCGCACCGTCCGCGGACGCGTCGCCTGGATTCAGCGCCCACGCACCGTGCGCCAGCTTTTCCAGGTTGCCTTGGAGTTAGAGGTTCCTGGCAACACGTGGGGAATTGCTTTCCCGCCGGAAGACTGGTTCGCCTTTCCGGATGCCGCGCAGCCCGGTCTCGACGCGCCCAGCGCAGGTCATTTGACGGAGGATTCACAGCACGCCACGGGAGTTGCTGAACAGCCTCACGAGCCGCATTCTCACTCCGCGAATGAAGTCGATTTCGATTTGCCTCTGTCTGAAGCGGACACCGCTACAGAGAACCACTCAGAACGCCTCCGCGCCTTCCCTGCCCCAGCGAGCACCACAGACGCCGCAATGCAACTCGCCCGCCAGGTCACACGCCTTGTTGTCGATGCGCGTCAACAAATTCATGCCGCCGCGCGCGAAGCCGCCGCTCAAGCCGTTGCCGCCGAGCGCCGCATTACCGCCGATGAATGGGAGCAGAAGCTAGCCGCCGATCGCGAGACACTTTCCCGCGAAGTCGCCGCAGCGCTGGAAAAAATTCGCGAAGAATCCGCCAGCCTCAATCGCATGGCACAGCACGCCGCGGCGGAAGCGCTGCAGCGAGACTTGCCTCGATGGCTGTCGCCGCAGCTCGAAGAGCTCACTCGCGACCTGACCGCCCAGCTCTCCCAGGAAGCAATCGCGCAACGCAGTGCAAGTACGCAACAGATCGGCGCGGAGCTCGAAACGCTGCGCGCCACTTGCACGCATGCGGAACAGCTAGTTGAGCGCCTTCGCGAGCATGTCTCTGTAGCGGAAGGACGCATTGCGGCCTCCGCGGAATCAGTCACACGATCCGTTGAAGAGAGTGTTCGCGAGCACCACGGGAGCGCCGCCGCGCTCGAGCAATCGTTAGCGGCGACCCTGCAATCCTTGCATAAGCAAGCAAACGAGATCGAGGAGCGTACCTCCGCCTTATTATCCAAAACTCAAGACACGTGGCAAAACCATGTAACCGGTGAGCTGGAAGCCGCTCACGGCCGCGTGCAAATCGCGGTGGACAACGCCATTGCAGGCGCCCAGGTTCAGGCCGCGGATTCGCTGAACGCACACGCCAACGCAGTCCTCGCGCAATTTCAGCACGAAGTCGAGCGGCTGGAGTCGGGCTTCCGTGATGCGGCGAACGTCGCATCCTCTGAGAGGGACCTTCACCTCTCCGCGTTGCGCGATGCCGCTCACTCCGAAGCCGAACGAGTGGAAGCAACTCTCGCGCGCGCCAGCGAAGCGCTCGCAAAGCTTGAACAATTCCCTGAGCGCATTGAAGCCGCCCAGCACCACGCGCTTGCTGGCTTCCAAGCCCAGCTCGATGATGTTTTGACGCTGCATCGCAACGAGCTCCATCGCCGCTCCGATTCTCTCTTCGAGGAAATCAGCGCGCGTATTCACTCGACCTTTGACGAGTCCAGCCGCCAAGCCGCCGGTCAGTTCGAGCAGCAAGTGGAGTCGCTCGTGCAGCCGCACCTCCGGCATGTGGAAGAAGGCATTCATCGCATGGCGGGTGGGCGTTCCATGCTAGACGCGGCCACCTCACTTCAGCAAGAACGCATTCGCGCCACGGCAGACGAAGCTTTTGCCGAAGCATTGGCGAGTTTCCGCGGCAATTTGGGTGGCGTCGAGCAGTTACTTCGCGAATCCGCGGACGCAGTTACGGCGCGCAGTCTCGCCGACCTCGAGGGTAAAGCCGAAAGCGCGAAGCATCAGGTTGTCGATGACTTGCTGAAATCCGCCGAGTGGTACGAGAAAAAAGCCCAAACGCAAATTCAGCATTTTGCGGATCGCGCTGGTGAGCAAGCCGAAGTTCGGCTTCGCGAACGCGCCGGCGAAATCTCCGCGATGTTTGCCGGCGAGCTGGATAACGCCAGCCGCAATTTCGTTGGCCATACGCAGAACCAAATGGAAGAAGTCGTGCGCGACGCCTTCGAACGTGCCCGTGCCCTCTTCAGCGAAGCCGCGGAAACTACCT
>JAOAPV010000104.1 GCA_025463055.1 Candidatus Acidiferrum typicum | reverse complement strand
TTGGGCTTTCCAATGAAGTCATTGCAAACGGCATTCGCGATCTCAAAAGCGTTTCTGGCCGATTCCAGCCGATTGCAATGGGCCAGCCATTCCTGGTGGTCGTGGATTACGCGCACACCGATGACGCGCTGGAAAATCTGATTCGCACAGCGCGCGAGCTGAATCCCAAAGGCCGCATCATCACGCTATTCGGATGCGGCGGAGAAAAGGACCGGACCAAGCGCCCGGTGATGGGCGAAGTCGCCGGACGGCTCAGCGATCTCACGATTTTGTCCAGCGACAATCCCAAAAGCGAAGACCCGCTGAAAATCATCAGCGACATCGTTGTGGGCCTACAAAAAACGCACGGCAAATACATGATCGAGCCGGACCGGGAGAGAGCGATCGGAGCGGCCATCGACGAAGCGCGAGCGGGAGATATTCTGCTGTTGGCCGGCAAGGGCCACGAGAATTATCAGATTCTCGCGGACCGCACGCTGGAATTTGACGATCGCGAAGTGGCGCGGCGCGCGCTCCGCGAGCGTGGATATGACCGGCCGGAGAGCGGCCCAGGGTTTGGCACGTAGCGCGCTTTATCTGTAGCTGGAGAGAGGCGCTTCGAGCCGTAGTTACCCTTACTAAGGAGGAGCCCTCAAAACGGTGAAAACAAACGGACGCGCGGGGTATCTTCGTAACGCCAACTCTCTGAGGGATTTATGCGGTGGACGCTTCTACAGATTTCTGAGCCGATGCTGGCTGCACTTGGCGCGCGGGTCGACCCCATGGCGCGGGTGGCCGGCGTCTCGATTGATTCTCGCACGATACGTGCTGGAGAACTGTTCTTCGCCATCCACGGACCGCGTCACGACGGACACGATCATGTGGCTGCGGCTCTCGAGCGCGGAGCGTTGGCCGCAGTGGTGGCGGAATCGCGGGCGCGACAATTTCCGGATGCGCTACGTGGTTCCTGCCTTGTCGTCGACGACACCCTTCGCGCGCTGCACCGGCTCGCGACCGCCGTGCGCGTCGCCTGGGGCAAGAAAATTGCCGGCGTCACGGGCAGCGTGGGCAAGACCACCACAAAAGAGATCCTGGCGGCGCTGCTGGGCGCGAAGCTACGGATCTTGAAATCCGAGGGCAATTTCAATAACGCGTACGGGCTGCCGCTCACGTTGTTTCGCCTTGAAGAGGAACACGACGCGGCGGTGCTCGAGATGGGAATGTCTCGGCGATATGAGCTGCAAGAGCTTGCCGCGATTGCCAAGCCGGACATTGGCGTGGTGACGCGTGTAGCGCCAGCGCACTTGGAATTTTTTGCATCGGTCGAGGAGATTGCGCTGGCGAAGCGCGAGCTGATCGAGGGATTGAATGGACGCGATTCCGTTGCGGTGTTGAACGTTGATGATCCGCTGGTAGCGGCGTTTGCTTCGCATGCACCGGGACGCGTGTTGACTTACGGCATCGACCACGCCGCTGATTTTTGCGCGGAGGCGATCGAGGACCGCGGCGCGCTGGGTTCGACGTTTGTTCTAGTGGAAAACGGCAAGCGCGCTCGGCTGGAGCTGGCCTTGCCGGGTCGCCACGTTATTTCCAACGCGCTTGCGGCACTCGCGGCAGCGAGTTTCTGGGGGATTGGCGCGGCGGAAGCGCAAGCTGTGTTTCGCACTTTGCATGCGCCGTCGATGCGCGGTGAACTGCTGCGATTCTCCAATGGAGCGGCGCTGATTAATGATAGTTACAACTCGAGCCCGGCGGCGCTGCACGCCATGATCAAGGTCTTGGCAGCCACGCCGAATTATCGCCGGCGGATTCTGGCGGCCGGAGAGATGCGCGAGCTTGGGGCGACCTCGCCGGAACTTCACCGCGAAGCTGGAAAGGCTGCGGCGCAGACGGGAAAGATTGACTGGGTCATCGGCGTGGAGGGCGATGCTGCCCAAATCGTGGAAGGGGCGGTCGCTGCGGGCGTGCCGCGCGCGCAGACTAGAATTTTCGCTTCGTCGGAAGAGGCCGCGAAGTTCCTTGCTGATTTTGTCGCGCCGGGAGATCTGCTGCTGGTGAAAGGCTCGCGCGGCGTGAAGATGGAGCGCATCGTCGAGAGTTTGCTCGCCATTCACGCACCGGAGCTGGAGAACGCGGAGAAGGTGCGGCACTAGATGCTCTACTACCTTCTTTACCACGTCCTGCAAAAATACTTCAGCCCGTTCAATGTATTTCGCTACATCACCATTCGCACTGTCTATGCCAGCTTGACGGCAATGTTTCTCTCATTTGTGTTCGGGCCGTGGCTGATTCGCAAGCTGCGCGAACTGCAGATCGGCCAATACATCCGCGAAGAGGGGCCGCAGAATCATCAGAAGAAAGCGGGCACGCCGACAATGGGCGGAGTGCTCATCGTATTGTCGACCGTTGTGCCCACGCTGCTGTGGGCCGACCTCACCAATGGCTTCGTGTTGCTAACGCTATTCGCGCTGCTGGCGTTCGCTGCCATCGGATTCATCGACGATTACGCGAAAGTGTCGAAGCAGCGGAATCTCGGGCTCAGCAGCAAGAACAAATTTTTGCTGCAGATATTTGTGAGCTCGCTCGTGGGCATCGGTTTGCTCATCCTTGCCACGCGCAGCGCGTATTCCACTGAGCTGATGATTCCGTTCCTTAAGCGCGTCCATCCGGACCTAGTCGTTCATTCGCTGCTGAGTTCGCCGCACCTGTGGCCGCTGGCGTTCGTACCCTTTCTGATTTTCGTTTCCGTGGTGATCGCGGGCGCGTCGAATGCGGTAAATCTTACGGACGGACTGGATGGTCTGGCCATCGGCTGCACGGTGATCGCCGCCGGTGCGTTGACGGTGTTGACCTACGTGAGCAGCAACTATCGCTGGGCGACTTATTTGGAGATTCAGTACATCCCGCGCGTTGGCGAGTTGACGGTCTTGTGCGGCGCTCTTGTTGGCGCTTCGCTGGGGTTTCTCTGGTACAACGCGCATCCCGCCGAAGTTTTTATGGGCGACGTCGGCTCGCTTTCCCTCGGAGGAACGCTTGGGGTCATCGCCGTAATCATCAAGCAAGAGATTTTGCTTTTCTTTGTCGGCGGAATTTTCGTCATTGAAGCGGTTTCTGTGATTTTGCAGGTCGGTTCGTTCAAGCTGCGCGGCAAGCGCATCTTTCGGATGGCACCGATTCACCATCACTTTGAGCTGCTTGGCTGGAGCGAATCGAAAGTGATCGTGCGCTTTTGGATTGTAGCGCTGGTGTTTGCGCTGTTTGCACTGACGACTTTGAAGTTGAGGTAGGTATGCCGGGCCCGGTGGAGCTGAAAAATAAACGCGTGCTGGTCGTGGGACTGGCGCGCACGGGAGAGGCAACGGCACTTTTTTGCGCCGCGCGCGGCGGTGCGGTTACGGCTACGGATTCGCGCAACGAGGCGGAGATTGGGAACGCTGTAGCTAAGGTGCGAGACGCCGGCGTGAAACTGGAGCTTGGCGGACATAACGAAAACACATTCTTGCAGCAAGATTTCATCATCCCCAGCCCAGGCGTGCCCGCGGATGCTCCGCTGCTGCAAGCGGCCCGCGCGAAAGGCGTTACGATTTGGAGCGAGATCGAACTCGCGTACCGGTTTCAGCAAGGCAAGCTTATCGGGATCACCGGCTCTAACGGGAAAACAACGACGACTTCGCTGGTCGAGCACATCTTACGGACCGCGTCATTTTCCACCATTCTCGCCGGCAATATCGGCACGCCCCTGATTTCCTGCGTCGAGCGCATGACGCACGACACCGTCACTGTCGTGGAATTGAGTAGCTTCCAACTCGAGCTCATTCAGGAATTTCGCACAGACATCAGCGTGTTTCTCAATCTCACGCCCGATCACTTGGATCGGCATCACAGTTTGGAGCTTTACAGCAGAGCGAAGGCGCGCATTTTCGAGAATCAGCGCGAAGAAGATTTCGCCGTGTTGAATGCGGATGATCCGGCCACAACGCAGCTCGCGCCAACCCGTCCGCGCGTGTACTGGTTCAGCCGAAAGCAGCGCGCTGCGCAGGGCGCGTTCTTGCACGGCAACGACATTGTGTTTCGCGATGACGGCAAAGAAGAAGCGGTGCTCAAGCGTGATGAAGTGCCGTTGCCGGGAGCGCACAATCTGGAAAACGTGCTGGGGGCGATTGCCGCGACCCGAATCGCAGGAGCTAGTGCGAAAGCCGTGGCACAAGGCGTGCGCTCCTTTGCCGGAGTAGAACATCGCCTGGAATTCGTTGCCGAAATTAAGGGCGTGCGCTATTTCAACGACTCCAAGGCTACGAATGTCGACGCAACGCTGAAGGCGTTGGACTCGTTCCCCGGCCGCATCCTCGTGATTCTCGGCGGGAAAGATAAGGGTAGCGACTACACCGCGCTGCAAACGCCATTGCGAGAGCGGGCGATCCTGGCGCTGGTGATCGGTGCGGCGGCTGACAAAATCTCTAACCAGATTGACGGGAGCGTGGCAATTGAGCGTGCGGGCACTCTCGAGCGCGCTGTCGAAATCGCGTCGCAAGCAGCGCGGGCTGGGGATGTCGTCCTGCTGGCGCCCGCGTGCGCGAGCTTCGACCAATTTGAGAATTACGAGCATCGCGGGCGTGTTTTCAAGGCGCTCGTCCGCGAACTGAAACAGCGCACGAACGAGCTGCCGAGCACGAATCG
>JAOAPV010000094.1 GCA_025463055.1 Candidatus Acidiferrum typicum | reverse complement strand
CGCCGCTTACGTTGTAGGCACCTACTGGGACGTCGAACTTATCTCGAACGGCGCGAATCACGTCTAGGTACGGCAAGGCGGGTTTCACCATTACCATGTCTGCGCTTTCTTCCAAATCCAGGGCGACTTCTTTCAGGGCTTCGCGGGCGTTGGCGGGATCCATCTGATAGCTGCGGCGGTCGCCGAACTGCGGGGCGGATTGCGCGGCTTCGCGGAAGGGGCCGTAGAAACCGGAGCAGTATTTGGCGGCGTAGGAAAGAATGGCGATGTTCTCGAACTTGTGCTCGTCGAGCTTTTCGCGGATGGCGGCGACGCGGCCGTCCATCATGTCGGAGGGCGCGACGATATCGGCGCCGGCGCGCGCGTGGGAGAGGGCTTGGTCGGCAAGAATGGCGATGGTCGCGTCGTTGGCGACGGTGGCTTCGTTGGTGGAATGATCGTGCTCGATTACGCCGCAATGGCCGTGATCGGTGTACTCGCAGAGACAGACGTCCGTGATTACTAGGAGCTTGAGATTGGCTTTGCGGATGGCTTCGATGGCGCGCTGGACTACTCCTTGCGAGGAAACGGAGCTTGCGCCGCGCGGGTCTTTCGATTCCGGCAAGCCGAATAGAATTATCCCGGGGATGCCTAGCGACTCCACTTCCCTGCACTCTTCGACGATTTGGTCGGCGGACTGTTGATAGATGTCCGGCATGGAGCTGACTTCCTGGCGGACTTTGCTGCCGGGGCAGACGAACATGGGATAGATGAGGCCGGCCGTGGAAAGCTGCGTTTCGCGGACGAGTCCGCGGAGAGCTTCGGTGCGACGCAGGCGGCGGGGGCGATGTGCTGGGAAAGACATTGGGATTTGATTAGTTTAGCGCAGGTGGCGGGAAGGCTGCCGAAAAATGGGGAAGTGAGTCAGTTTGAATTTCGCTTTAGTGGAAGAGACCCCAGTACGAGCCTCAAGAATAGAACGTATAGCGCAATCGAGATAATTGCCATCCACCATGGCCTAAGCACCATCGGAAACCAAAATATTAGCAGCCACAACCACCAAGTCGTGACCACTGATTGCTGCCCGATTTTGTGGGCTTCGCCTGATCGTCCATGCAAGGGAAGAGTACGCCCGAATTGCCGTTTCATTCAAAGGTAAAATCCCACGTCAATAGGCTGGAATTTCAAACTGACCCAGTTCCAAAAATGGGAACGCGCCGTCTTTTGCTGCGCAGGCATACAACAGAGTCTCATTGTTGGATGAAGCGGATGCAGTTGCCATCGGCGTCCTTCACATACATTTCGCGCGAGCCCCACGTCTGATCGATCGGCGCGAGGCCAATTCGCACGCCCTTGGCGACGAATTCCGCGTGGAGGACGTCCACGTTGTCTACGATCAGGTTGGCTACACCACCGGAAACTCCGTCACCGGAAAATGAGGAGATGTGCAGCCAGACGGCGTCGCGCGAGACACCCATGTAGCAGGGATCCGGTTTTGCATTGTCCACGCGATGGGCGAACTCGCGCTGGAAGCCGAGCCGGTTGCAATAGAAGTCGTCCGCTTCGGTTGAGCTTGATACGTGGAGGAGCGGGATCGCTAGCTTGAGCATGGGGCACCTCAGTATAGGTTTCGTATCTTACGTTTGTGGTGCGGCGGCGAAAAAAGATTCTAGGGCTTCGATTACGGCGGGGACCGTCGTGTTTGAAGCTTGCACTATGTTGCGGAGGCCGGCTTCGCGGAGGGCGGTTGCGGTTACTGGCCCTACGGCAACTACTGCCGTTTTGCGGGACAAGTCGGAAATGGAGCGGAGAACCTGGCCGCCCTTGCCTTCGTCCCAATTGAGAAAATTGCGGACGGCAGAGGGGCTGAAGAACAAGATGGCTTCCAGGTTCCCGGAGGAGAATTGGTTTTGCCCTTCGCCTTCGGGCTCGGCGGCGAAGGTGCGATAGGCGATGACCTGGGTGACCTGCGCCCCTAGACGACTGAGAGCGTCGGGAAGATCGGAACTCGCGAGATTGCTCCGCGGGAGCAGGATGCGCTTGCGAGCCAATTCCGCGGCAAATTCCTCGGCCAGAGCCATGCCCTGATGCTTTGAGGAAACGTGACTGACGTGCAGGCCTGCAGCGCGAGCAACTTCGGCGGTGACCGGACCCACGGCAGCGATGCGAACGGCAGCGAAGGAATTCATAACGTCCACCGCCAGGGACCGCGAGCGCTCCAATAATGCACGAACGGCATTTGCGCTGGTGAGCAGAAGCCAGTCGAAGGAGCGCAGATCGCGAAGCACTTTATCCAGAGGGCCAAAATCACTTGGGGGATGGAAAGAGATCATCGGCTGGAGCACGGGTTTTGCGCCGCGAGCTTCGAGCTCACGGACGAGTGACTCGGTCTGGTCGGATGCGCGGGTGATGAGAATACTTCTGCCTGCTAGCGGCGACGGAGACGCTTCAGCCACTTTGGCTTCTCACTGCTTCGAGGATGGATTGCGCGCCGGATTCGAGGAGGAGGCGCGCGACGTGTTCGCCGAGGGCGGCGGCTTGGTCGGGCGTTGCGATGGCACGCTGGCGGACATATTGCACACCATCTACCGAACAGACGCAGGCTTCGAGGACGAATTCGCCGCGTTCGGTGCGTGCCCACGCGCCGAGAGGAACCTGACAACCACCTTGTAACGCGGAGAGTAAAGCACGTTCGGCGATTATGGCGCTGCGCGATTCGGCATCGTCGAGAGTGGCGAGTACTTCGGCGGCTTCGGTGTCGGAGAGGCGGCATTCGGCGGCGATTGCGCCTTGTCCTACAGCGGGAAGAAAAACTTCGGGCGCGAACGTTTCGGTGATGCGATCGCTCCAGCCGAGACGGTCGAGACCGGCTTTGGCGAGGAGGATGGCGTCGTATTCACCGCTTTGCGCTTTGCGAAGTCGCGTATCGACATTTCCGCGAAGGTCGCGGACATCGAGATCGGGGCGAATATGGCGAAGCTGCGATTGTCGGCGCAAGCTGCCCGTGCCGATGCGCGCGCCCTGACGCAGATTGGCGAGAGTAGCGCCACTGGCGGAGATTAAGCAGTCGCGAACGTCTTCGCGGCGAAAGACGGCGGGAAACTGCAAGCGCGGAGGGATTTCGGTGGGGATATCTTTGACGCTGTGAACCGCGATGTCGATCGATTCGTCCATCAGCGCGTCTTCGAGCTCCTTGACGAAAATGCCTTTGCCGCCGATTTGGGTTAGCGGGGCGTTGGCGAATTTGTCGCCAGAGGTCTTGATGATGACGATTTCGGCTTCGACGCCGGCGGCAGCGAATAGGCGTTTGCGGACAAATTCGGCTTGCCATTTGGCCAGTAGGCTGCCGCGAGTGCCGATGCGGAGGTGCCTCACGTTTTGTCCTTGTTGGAGAGAAAGAGGTCGCGGAGGGCTTCCACGTTTTGAATCTTGCGGCGCAATTCTTTTTCGCCGCGCAAGCGGGCCGCGGGCTCGACTAACAGCTTCTCGAGAAGCTCGTCCATGAGATTTTCCACGCGCTCCCGGTCGCCTGGCGCGAGGTGATTCATGCTATCGAGGCGGGCGCGGATGAAGGAGGCGCGCTCTTCGCGGATACGGGAGCGCAGCGCATCGACCAGGCCGACGAGCTCTACACTGGCTTGCCAGGAGAGAAATTTGCCGACGTGCTCTTCGACGATGAGCTCGGCGCGGGGCACTTCGCTTTCGCGGGAGGCGCGATTTTGCTGGACGATTTCGGTGAGGTCGTCGATGTTGTAGACGTAGAGGTTGTAGAGGTCGGCAGCGGCGGGATCGACATTGCGTGGGACGCCGAGGTCCATTACGAAGAGAGCGCGATTCGAACGAGCGGCCATGGCGGCTTCGAGAATCGCTCGCGTCAGGACCGGTTCTTCGGAAGAGACGGAAGAGACGACGACGTCCGGAAGAGAGAAAGCGGAATCCCAATTGCCCCACTCAATCAGGCGGGCGCCGAATTGCGTGGCGAGGGTTTGGGCGCGATCGCGGGAGCGATTCGTTACATATAGGTGGGTGATACCGCGGTCGCGGAGTGTGGAAACGACTTGCTCGCTGATGGTGCCTGCACCGAGGACCAGCGCGCTGCGCTCCGCAAGTTTGCCGAAGATGCGCTCGGCGAGCTTGACGCCGGCGGCGGCGACGGACATGGGGCGCATGCCCAATTCGGTTTCGGAGCGGACACGTTTGCCGGTTTCGAGGGCGCCCTGAAAGAGGCGGTTGAGAACGGGGCCGGTGGCGCCGTGTTCGTGAGCGAAACGGTACGCTTCGCGGACTTGGCCTAGGATTTCGGCTTCACCGAGGAGCAGCGAGTCGAGTCCCGCGGAGACGCGGAAGAGATGACGGACGGCAGCGCGATCGTAATGTTGGTAGAGGGCGACGTTGAGAACGTCCGGGCGAATGGAATGGAATTCACTGAGGAAGGAAGACAGGCCGGCCGCGGATTCATGGGAGGACTCAGGGGGGACGCCGTAGAGTTCGCTGCGATTGCAGGTGGAGAGGACGAGGGATTCTTCGAGGAGGCCGCGGGAACGAAGTTCATTGGCGGCGCGGCTGACCTGTTCGGCAGTGAAAGAGAGTCGCTCGCGGAGCTCGAGTGGAGCGGTACGGTGATTTAGGCCTACTAGGACGATTTCCATTTGTGACGCCTGGCTATGATTCTAAAGCTCGGGTCCCAAAATGCTGGACGCGCTAAAGCACGTCCCCTACAACGGCTCGACAGAACTAAAAATAACGGTGGGTGTGCGAGAGATAGAGGTTTACCACCGTGAAACTTAGGATTACTACTACGAAATTAAAGATGCAGAGCCGGGAGGCTCTGGCGCCACGCCACGTGGTTGTGCGGGCAAGTTGGAGATAGGCGGCGTAGAGCAAGAGCACGAAGATCGTCACCACGTACTTGGGATCGTAATACCAATATTGGCCGGTCAGGCGGTCGACCCAGATGAAACCGAGGGCCGTCCCAACGGCGATGGAGATTACCCCGATGAGGACGCTGGAGCGGCTCATGCGCTCGAGGAGGTCGAGTGGGGGAAGGCGCCAGACAACTTCGCTAAGTTTGCGGTTGCGGAGGAGGCGATTTTCGGCGAGGTAAATGAGGCTGAGGACGAATGAGAGAGCGAAAGCGGCGTAGGCGAGGATGCTGAGCGTCACGTGGAGGGCGAAGACGGTACCGCGGGCGGGCGGTGGAGGGAGGCGGTCGACCGTGGCCAGGTGGGCGGCGAGGAAAAAGACGATGATGAAAGGGACGACGAAGGCACCTACGGAACGCTGGCGATGATAGAACTCGAGGCCAAGATAGGTCAGAGCGAGTAGCCATCCGAAGAGGGACATGGAGCCGTAGAGGTCATGATAGGGGACGGTGTGGAGGCCGCGAGAGCGCTCGAGGAGAGCGAAATAGTGCGCGACTAGGCCGAGGCCGAGAAATATTGTGCCTAGGCGGCCGGCGAGTTTGCTGCCGGTGTAGAGATAGCGGGTGTAGGAGCCCAGGCTTAGGGCGTAGGTGAGCAGGGTCAAAAATAGAAAAAGATGTGGCACGGTGTTTACGTTAAGAGTATAGCGCAGCGATGACGAGGGTGTGGGATGAGGGAGCTTGTAGCGAACACAGCCTGCGCTGTACGTATTGTGCTAGTCGGGTCAGTTGGAGTTGGTTTGTGCGCTGCTAAAGCGGCGGCCCTTCGAGGCTCAGGGTAAACAAGACCGCCGCACTCCAAAGGGGCTAATGAATCTGGCGCGTTTTGCGGGACATGTAATCCATCAGGAGGTACTGCCCTAGAGTGTACGGCGTGGTGAAATAGGCTTTGCCGCGGCACATTTCGGTGATTTTTTGTACGAAGTGGACGAGGCTGTAATCGCTGGCGAGCATGAACGTGTTAATCAGAATTCCGGCGCGCTTGCACTTGTTTACTTCTTCCAGAGTCTGGCCGACTACAAAGGGATCGAGGCCAAAGGCGTTTTTGTAAATGCGGCCGTCTTCGAGGGTTAGCGCTGAGGGCTTGCCGTCGGTGATCATTACAATTTGGCGCATGTCTTTTTTCTGACGGAGGAGAATGCGTTGCGCCATGCGGAGGCCTTCGCGGGTGTTGGTGTAGTAGGGGCCGACCTGCACGCGGGCCAGTTCACCGAGCGGCACTTCTTCGGCGCTGTCGTGGAAGAGGACGAGATTTAGAGTGTCGCCGGGATATTGCGTGCGAATCAGATGCGAGAGTGCCATGGCTACGCGCTTGGCGGGAGTAAAGCGGTCTTCGCCGTAGAGGATCATGCTGTGGCTGCAATCGAGCAGAACGACCGTGGCGCAGGAGCTGTAATATTCGCACTGGTGCACCATCAAGTCTGGGTAAGTGATTTCGATGGGAACTTTGCAGCCATCGCGGCGGACGGCGTTGAAGAGCGTTTCGCTTACATCGAGATTCAGCGTGTCTCCAAATTCGTACTGGCGTGAAACGCCGCTGGCTTCCACGCCGGTGGCGAGGTCGCGCGTATCGTGGCGGCCGAAGCTGCTGCGCCCTAGCGACCCGAGCAAGTCCTGCAAAGTTTTGAATCCGAGGAAATCGATGGTCTTGTCCGTGATTTCGAAACGGGCTTCCACTCGGTCCTGGGGTTGGCCGACCTGTCCGCGGGCGCTGGTTTGCGGCGGCGGAGTCACTTGCGGAGGCTGCTGCGGATTGATGAAGCCTTCGTTCGCCATGCGCTCAGTGATTTTATCAATCAGGTCGCGAATGGCTTCGTTATTCATGGCGTCGGCGTTCTGCAGCATCTCGCGCATTTCTTCGCTCATTGCCCCTTCGGGGAGCAAGTCGCCCTCTTGCAGGGCGCGCAAGATGGCCTGACGCAGGGCTTCCATAGACTTCTCGGGGTCCATTTCGTTCAGGCCGTAGAATTGGGACTCGAAGCCGCTTTGCAGGAAGAAATCGCCGAGGCGTTTGACGAGTTCTTCCAGATCGACGTCGTCGGCCGGCTCGCCCACGTACTTTCCGTATTTGATGAATTTCATTGGGGCCTCGCGAAAGAAAAAGCATCGCCACCGTTTGGACCTTGCCGAGATGGAGCGCAGCAATGCTGCGCCCCTACGGGGAAGCCGGCGTATCGATTTGGAATAGCAGAGTCCATGCTAGTTGTACTGGCGCCGCGGCGACCGACTCGGCGTTTCGCGCGGTTCCGGCTGGCGGGGCTTTTCCGCAAAGTAGCCGCGCTCTTCGCTGCGTCCAATGCGGCGGTGCGCCCACAAGCCTTCGAGAATCATTTCCGCGGCGCCGGCGACGGCTCCCGCATCCTTGCGGTCTGTGACGCCGAGGCGCCCGATGTGCTCCATCAGGCCCTGGATTTTCGAGAGCTGCTGGCAACGATCGAGGGTGGTGGCCAGCTCGGCCACTTTCAGTTCGCCGCCCAGCTCGAACCACTGGATGACCGGCTGGAAATTCACTTCTGGGAAATGTTTGCTGAATACGCGGCCGACGGCGGTGCGAATCAGTTCGCGGGCGATTGTGTCCGCGCCTTTTAGTTCACCTTCGTATTCGAGCTCGAGCTTGCCGGTTATGGCGGGGAGGGCGGCGTAAATATCCGCTACGCGAGCGGAGGAGATCTTTTCGCCGACGCGGGTTGCGCGCTGCTCGGCGTTGCTGACCACGCTTTCCAGCGTGGTGATCGGGAGGCGTTGGCTTACACCGGAGCGACGGTCCACGCGCTTGTCCTCGCGTGCCTGGAAGGCGATTTCCTCGACAACTTCGCGCAGGTAGGAGGGCACATCGATCTTGCGTCCGGAATCGCGGCCGACCCAGGCTTCCTGTTGCGTAATGGTCATGCCTTCTTCGAGAGTGGATGGATAATGCGTGCGAATTTCAGCGCCGATGCGGTCTTTGAGCGGCGTAATGATTTTGCCGCGCGCGGTGTAATCCTCCGGATTCGCGGTGAACACGAGCAAGACATCGAGAGGCAGGCGAAGCGGGTAGCCCTTAATCTGAATGTCGCCTTCCTGCATGATGTTGAAGAGTCCGACTTGAATTTTTCCGGCGAGGTCGGGGAGTTCGTTGATCGCGAAGATGCCGCGGTTTGCGCGGGGCAGCAGGCCGTAGTGAATGGTCAATTCGTCGGAGAGATCGCGGCCTCCGCGAGCGGCGCGAATGGGATCGACGTCGCCGATAATGTCGGCGATGGTCACGTCGGGAGTGGCTAGCTTCTCGACGAAGCGCTGGTCGCGCGGCATCCAGGCAATCGGCGTGTTGTCACCTTGCTCAGCGATCTTTTCGCGGCACGCGCGGCAAATTGGGCGTAGCGGGTCGTCGTTGATTTCGCAGCCGGCTACCACAGGAACTTCGGCGTCGAGCAATTGCACGAGGCCGCGCAGAATACGGCTCTTGGCCTGCCCGCGCAAACCCAAAAGAATGAAATTGTGACGGGAGAGGAGGGCGTTGACGATCTGGGGCACGACCGTGTCTTCGTAGCCGTGAACGCCGGGGAAAAGTGTTTCGTCTTTCTCGATGGAGCGCAGCAGGTTGCGCCGCATCTCGTTCTTCACGGAAAGAGAAGCGGTGCGAGCGTCGTAGTCGGGAATGCTGCGCAGTTCGCCGATGGTGCGCGGCTTATTCTGCGCAGTCCTGCCGGATGCTGTTGTGCTCGCTGACATTAGGGCCCCATTCCGCGCGGGACAACCGCCCCGCGCATTGAAACTAATTGATTCCGCTTCCGCTCGCTCGCGCGCGCGACTTCTCTTGCTTCTGTAGATGCGGCGCCCACTCCCGGAGGTAGCCTACTAGGCGTTCCTGCCGGTCAACTTCCGAGCGCAACTCCAGGATCTGCTGCTTCCACATGAGATCGATCGGCAGAGTGCTTGCGACTACGAAGGAGAGGTATTCGGCGGCTTCGCCTTCGACATTTCTGGGATAGTCGTCAAACACCAGCGTGTGGCACACCTCGTATAGCTGCATGAGGTCGTTCTTGGTGCGGGTGTCGGTGCGATGCTCGCGATCGTCCAGGAAGTCCACGTCGCCTTCCAACAGCTCGTCGTTCACATAGCCGTCGCCGTTCACTAAATCCACGATGCGAAATGGCGAGCGTCCGACGGTCAGGACGTCCATGCGGCCGTCATTGTAACGCTTCATCACTTCGGTGACTTCGGCGGAGCAACCTACGCGGACGATTCCTTTGGGGAGAGCGAGGAGCACTCCGAATTCACATTTTTCGTCGACGCAGCGGCGCACCATTTCGCGATAGCGCGGCTCGAATATGTGCAGGGGGAGAGTCGCGCCGGGAAGAAGAACGACGTTCAAAGGGAAAAGCGGAATACGGTCAGGCCCCGTGAATCCCATATCTGATAATACCAGACCTTGCTGCGGGGTCGCTTGCGGCGCTTGATGCGTAAAGCTGCGGAATTTTCGATTTACGCAGATGTCAGCGTCTTAAGCGATCTCGGAAAGCAAGCCTTCCATTTCTGAGCGGGCGTGCTGGTCGCCCTTTTTGTCTGCCGCCGCGATGCCGGAAGAGAGAATTTGACGCGCTTCTTCACCGCGCGCTTCGCGAACAAGGAGTTGCGCGTACATCAGATACGCGGGCACGTACTCGGCATTGCTGTGCAGCAATGCGCGAAAGTGCTCATCGGCGGCGCGCGGATCCCCGCTGTTCATGCATTCCATGGCTAAGCCATAGCGAGAAAAAGCGTCGTCTGGCTTTCTGGCCACGAACTCTTCGAGCATCTGCCTGCGGCTTTTCTTTTGTTCGCTCATGTTGCGTCTCGTATTATACCGTTGCGCGAGGCACATCCCAATGGGGCAAAACAGGACGGCTATGAAAGCCAGGAAATCGCAGAAGAGTTCCAAGGATCGGACTAACGGAAAACCGGTCAGCGCGTCGCGTTCGGAAATGGCGGAAGTCGTTTTGCCGGCGCAGACGAATCCGCTGGGAAAGCTGCTTGGCGGGCACGTGATGCACCTGGTCGATATCGCGGCGGCGATGGCGGCGCACCGGCATTCGAACAGCTATGTGGTCACCGCGTCGGTTGATTACATTGATTTTCGGAATTCGGTGAGCCTGGGCGAAATTGTGATGCTGAAGTCGCAGGTGAATCGCGTGTTTCACACGTCGATGGAGGTAGGCGTCGAAGTCTATTCGGAGAATGTGCTGACTGGTGAGCGCAAGCACACGACTAGCGCTTACGTGACCTTTGTCGCGATCGACGAAAAGACGCATCGGCCAAAGCCAGTGCGGCCGCTAATTCTGGAATCGCCAGAAGAAAAGCGCCGGTATGAGGAAGCCGCTGAGCGGCGAAAAACCCGGCTGGCTTTGCGGTATGGAACGTAAGCACGGTAAGTTAGCTGACGCCGCCGACCCACATCGGCGCGCTGGTCGGCTGCGGACTTCCACCGATTGGCTCTTCTGTGATTGCCAGCGCTTGCGTGTCGGACATAGTGTCCGGCGGATTCTCCACCATGGCCGAGAATTTTCCGTTTGCGTCGGGCCATAACGTCATCGACGGCATCGGCTTGCCTCCGGCCTTCGGTATCAACCAAAGTTGCAGCATGCGCTTCTCGCCTGGGCTAGGCACTTTCCATCCCCGCACGACCAAGCCCATGTCCGGATGCCACATGGCTTCAAGGTCCGGCATTTTGGGGTCTTTTGGTCGGAGCATGATCTTCTTTGATTTTGGATCGCTCCAGATCATGGCTTCGTGTGCTTGGGTTTTCGCGGCACCAAGCTCCGCTTCGAGTCTCTCGCGCTCCGCTTGCTCAATCTTGGCTTGCTGCTGCAGATAAGCGACTTCGTCATGCATTTTGTGTGCGATCCATGCGGAGTAGAGAGAAAAGAGGAGCAGCGCCGCGACTCCCGCCCACAGCCACGATGGAATTCCTGCGCCGCCGACGACTTGCCGCCGCGCTGCGCTTCCCGCCGCTTCCGCGCGCACCGTTTGCAGCAAGCGGCCTTTCAGCATGTCCGAAGGTTCGGCATTGGGCGCGAGATAGGCGAGTTGACTCACGAGCCAGCGCGCTTCTTGCAAGGCCTTCTCGCAGTCGTCGCAGCCGCTTGCAAGGTGCGCCTCGAGTTGCGCGCGTTCCGGCGCATCAAGCGAGCCAATCGCGTAGGCTTCGATCAGCTCTCGGAATTGGTCATTACTGTTCACGATGTTGCCCGTAAACTTTCCTTTAAACGCAGCAAGCCACTGCGAATCCAACTTTTCACAGTGCCCAATGGCTCCTTCAACGAAGCAGCAATCTCCGAATGGCTTAGACCTTCGAAATAGGCGAGCTCGATGGCCTTTTTTTGCGCGATGGGCAGCGAGCCGATCAGCAAGCGTACGCGCTCTGCGCGGCGCTTTTCATCAAGCGCCTGCTCGTATTCCGGAGCCGCGGACGCTATTTGGGGAAACTGTTCCGTTTGCTCTTCGCGCCGGCGCTGGCGCTCGCTCTTCAAGCGTAATTGGTCGAGCGCGCGGTTGCGTGCCAGGGTGAGCAGCCAGGGAACAAACGGGCGGCTCAGGTCATATTGGGCGGAGTTCCGCCAGAGTTGCAGGAAAACGTCCTGCACAACTTCTTCGGCAGTCGACCCCTGTCGGAGTATTCGCAGCACCAGAGAATAGACGATGCGCGAATGCCGCTCGTATAGTTCTTCGAAAGCGCCCACGTCTCTGCGAAGAAGCTGCTGCATCAGCGTCGCGTCTGGCGACACTTCGCCGCTGCCTTTTGGTGAGAAGACCGCCAGAAACACGTTTACGCTTCTTCGTCTCCTGCTGAACTATACGTCAAATTTATGCGGGCGGATGTCATGCGGCGTAGCCGAATGCTGACTGTGCTCTTATAAGCCGATCTATGTGGATTTGGCCCGGCTTCTTATCGCCTCAGCGGTTGCCAACGCCAGTTGCACGCAATTCCCAATCGCCGGCCCGCGCAAGTAGTTTCCTATGAAAGACAGCGCCGGCAGGTCGGCGCGCAATCGCTCAAGCGCTCTCAACCGGTCCATATGACCGATGTTGTATTGCGGTAGGGCGTGCCGGCAGGTCTGCACGTGCGAAAACATCGGCGCGGCGCGAATCTGTAGCAGTGGCGCGATCTCGTTATGAACCAGTTTGCTCAATTCTTGGGCTGAGAGCGCCGCGGCGCCAGGGTTTGTCGCGCCTCCGACGAAACTCGTGAGCAAAACGTGACCTGCGGGTGTTCGGCCTGGAAATAGGGAGGAGTTCCAAACCGTGCCTAGCACCTGCAAGCTGCTGGATCGTGGGACCAAGAACCCAAATCCTGCTAGCGAGTGCGAAACATCCTCACGGCGGTACCCTAGCGAGACGACCGCAACTGGCGCGTACTCGATTCCCGCCAATACGGGCTCGAACGCCGCGTTCACATCGCGCAGCAAGGTTCCTGCGACATCCGCAGAGGTAGCCACAATTAAACGCTCCGCGAGAACGGTTTCCTCGCGCCCAGATGCACTGATCCGAATCTCGAACCCGGTGGCACCTGCCGGTTCGCGGTGAACGCTAATTCCAACCACCTCGGCGCCAACACGCAGCCCTGGACCAATTTTCGCGGCAAGCGCGCGCACCAGAGTCTCATTCCCATCGCGAAAACTTAGCAGGCTTGGCCTCTCGCGCGGCCCTTTACGCGATTTTGCCGCGCGCCTCATCCCGCGAATCACGCTGCCTGCTGATTGTTCTGCCTCGTATAACTGCGGAAACGCCGCGCGCAGGCTTAGCCGCTCCGGGTCTCCCGCGTAAATGCCGGAAACGAAGGGCCCTACAAGCCGCTCCAGCAGCTCCGCTCCGAATTTTCGCCGCACGAACGCCGCGACAGACTCATCCTCCTCCGGAGCGCGGGTGGTTCCGAGTGCGTCGCGTGCAATTCTCCATTTCGTTCGCGGGGAGAGGAATGAGGAACTCAACATTGCCGGCGGGCTAAGAGGCACGGCCTTTAGTGCGCCATCTATCAGGACGTACCGCGGCGCCGCACTTGGGGCTTGCTCAACCTGATCTGCTATGCCTAGATCCGCGCAGAGCGAGCGCAAGGCTGCCGTGCCGCTAATGCTTTGCGGCCCAAGATCAAGCAGGAATCCTTCGCGAATCTCTGAACGGATCACGCCGCCTGGCTTGGTCGAGGCTTCCACTAGCTGCGCTTCGATGCCGGCTTTGCGCAGAGCATACGCGCAGACCAATCCCGATATGCCGCCACCCACAATAAGGATTGGAAGCGTAGGGGTCATGCCGCGGAGCGACGGAGCATGTTAGAGAGTTTTCGAGAACAGAGGTTTGGCCGCCAACTGCTGTTTTTCAAGGTAAGGATCGAAGACCATCGCCAAATTGCGAATGAAGATCCGGCCAAGCCATGTGCTCCGAATCTCGTCGCGTTCGAGCAGGACCAGCCCATCATCGCGGGAAGGTTCGAGGCGCTGCAGTTCGTCTGCGAAATATTTATCGAAATCAATGCCAAATTCGCGCGCGATCTCATCCTTGACGACCACCGTGTGGCAAAGCAGGCGGCTGATTACGGACCGCCGCAGACGATCATCTTCCGAAAGCCGGTAGCCGCGCATCGTGGCAACACCGCGCTCTGCGACGGCCTTCTCCCAAGAGAGCAGCTCGCGATGATTCTGTGCGTAAGCGTTCTGTATTCCGCTGATGGCGGTGACGCCCATGCCATACAAGTCCGCGCCTGCTTTGGTTGTGTATCCCTGAAAATTCCGGTGCAGCGTGCGCCGCTGCTGCGATATCGCCAATTCGTCGCCGGGCTTGGCGAAGTGATCCATACCGATATACAAATATCCAGCTTCCAAGAACTTGAGCAGGCCCGTGCGAAAAATCTCAAACTTTTGCATTCCTTCGGGTAAATGTGCGGCAAACGAACCCTGCTGCTTTTTCAGCCATGGCACATGCGCATAACTGAAGAGCGCCACGCGGTCGGGCGCTAATTCCACAATCTGATCGACAGTGTGCGCGAATCTTTCCGGCGTCTGATACGGCAGGCCGTAAATTAAATCCACGTTGATGCTGTCGAACCCAAGTTCTCGCGCCGCGGACAACAAATCCCGGGTTAATTCGAACGGCTGGATGCGGTGAATTGCTTTCTGCACTTCGGGATGAAAATCCTGGATGCCCATGCTCAGTCGATTGAAGCCGAGCCTTCGCAGAGTCTCGAGATGCTCGCGCGAAGTCACGCGCGGATCAACTTCAATCCCGATCTCCGCGTCAGCGGCGAACGTGAACCGCGCGCGAACCGCTCCAAACAGGTCTTCGATCTGGTCCGGCGCGAGATATGTTGGAGTGCCGCCGCCCCAATGAAACTGGACGACCTCGCGTTCTTTCGAAACGCTGCGGCTGACCCGCTCCATCTCCTGTTTTAGCACCCCGAGATATGGCGGAGCCACCCGCTTATCCTTCTGAATGATTACATTGCAGGCGCAGAACAGGCACAGGCTCTCGCAGAATGGAATGTGCATGTATAGCGAGACCGGACTGCGCGCGCGTTCCGCTTCTTCATGCACGCGCTCCAAGTCATCTGGCCCGAAGGAATCGTTCCAGACTGGCGCGGTGGGATAACTGGTATAACGCGGACCGGGGCGGTTGTAGCGCACGAGAAAATCTTCACCGACGCGCAACTCATCGCGCATCTGCTGCAAACTTGGATTCGCCAACGTCACGGCTCAGCCTCAACTTCAGTGCGACGGCACAGCGGCGGGCGCCTCGCTAGCAAATTGCGCCTGCTGTCCCGTTTCGATAAAGATTTTCGCGTTCTCCACGGGAGTGTGCTGCAAAATCCCGTGCCCTAAATTCAAAATGTGCCCCACGCCACCCAGCGACGCCACGGTATCTTGGGTGACACGCCGGATCGTCTCTTGGGGCGCAAACAATAACGCCGGGTCGACATTCCCTTGCAGCGCGATCTTCGGTCCCAGAATCTTTCGCAGCTCACGCAAATCCACGCGCCAGTCCACGCTCAAAACATCCGCACCCGAATCCGCGGCAGCGAGCAGCAAATGACTTGAAGCTTTCGTGTAGTAGATCACCGGAACGGTTTTCTCCAGGCCGGACACTATCTCTTGAACGGCGGGCAGCGCAAAGTCCAGATAGTCGCGCAAATTCAGCTCGCCGCACCAGGTATCAAACAACTGCACGGCTGCTGCGCCGGCGCGAATCTGCGCCTGCAAATACGCGATAGTCGCTTGTGCGATGCGCCCTAGCAACTCACGGAACGTCCGCGGCTCGGCGTACATGAAGCTTTTGACGGTCGCGAACCCCTCTTTGGTTTTGCCCTCGACCATGTAGCTCGCGAGGGTCCAGGGCGCAGCCGCAAATCCCAGCACGGGAACCGTGGGACCAACTTCGCGCACCAAGCGCCTGATTGCTTCCATCAAAAATCCGGTCTCGGTTTCGGGGTCGAAGCTTCTTAGCTTTCGAACGTCCGTCTCGCTTCGCACCGGCTCGGGCAAATTCGGACCAGCATCGCCGAGCTCCAGCTTCAGCCCCATGGCCTCGGCCACAATCAAAATATCAGAGAAAACGATCACGGCATCGACATCCAGCCTGCGCAACGGTTGCAGCGAAACCTCTACCGCCAACTCCGGCGTTTTGCAGACTTCTAAGAACGCGCGCTTTGCGCGAATTTCCCGATACTCCGGCAAATACCGGCCCGCTTGCCGCATCATCCACACGGGCACGCGGGGCAACGCCTCGCCGCGGCAAGCCCGCTCAAACAGTTCCTTGCGGCTCAAATTAGTCTTGTTCTGCTCGTTCATCATTCGCGCTTTACGTGTGGCGGTCAGCCCTAAATGGCCCATTGCCTCACATTTAGAAGCATAGCAAATTAACGGGACGGCTGCGGCTCACTGGGCCCGGGCACATCTATAACCGGATTTCCTCGACACAAAGCGGCAAGCCGCTGGAAATTTAGTTTAGAATTGCCTCGTGGGAATTTTGCGTACTATTTCGAGGTGGATGGGGGCAGGTACTTCTATGACGCATGTAGCTCCCGGGCGAACTGCGCCCGGATTTTCGCTGAAGGGGCTGGACGGAATGACTTATTCGCTGGAAGCGCTGCGACAGAAAGGACCTGTCGTGGCGGCATTCTTCAAGATTTCCTGCCCCGTGTGTCAATTCACATTTCCCTTTCTACAACGGCTTTATCAGCGATATGGGGGCGACAACGTCACCTTCCTGGGTATTTCGCAGGACGACGCCAAAGCCACAGCAGGCTTCGCACGGCAGTACGGAGTGACCTTTCCAATGGCTTTGGACGAGAAGGGGAAAGGTTATCCAGCCTCGAACGCGTACGGGTTGACGAGTGTTCCTACGATTTTTCTGATCGATACAGATGGCACAGTTCGCGTCAGCAGCATGGGCTTCGTGAAGGATGATTTGGAGCGAATCGCCGCAGAGTTAGCAGAGCGCCGGAGGATCACTCCTGCTGCCCTGTTTAGTGCCAAAGAATCGGTCCCGGCGAATAGACCCGGTTGAGGATCGAGAAACTAGGTCCGGTCGGACCTAACGCGGAAGAAGAGATTTGAGACGGACGCTGGCGGAAAGACGTCGCTACGCATCGATCTCCACCCAGTCTTTTTTATGCTTTGGCAAGCGTTTGCGCTTATCAGGGATTACGCGCGTGGATGCGGACGACACACCGGACAGTCGAGCGCGCCGGCGAGCTTCTTTCCCCGCGTCGAACCGCTTCTTCTTGCGCTTTTTCACGACACCAGCACTCCAGATGATTTCTCTCATGCTGCGTGTTGCATGGTCAACTATAGTCTGATTGCGAGACGCGGAATAAATAGCGCAGCCGGGATCGGTGCATGCGGAGTCTAACATTGAGCGTCCATCGAAGTGGATGTATCTGAAATGCGAAGAACTCTGGCCCTTTTGATCTTCGGCTTACCGGTCCTGTCTTTTGCGCTGAAAGCGCAGAGCAACTCCGGTGAGCTCCGCCTAAAGGTGAACGATCCCTCCGGATCGGCCGTGAAGAGCTCGATCGAGTTGGTGTGCGAGGCGAACCAATTCCGACAGACTTACGAGACCGATAGTTCGGGAGCTACGACGGCAAAGCGGCTGGCGTTCGGCGTCTACGAGATAGGTGTGCAGCAGCCGGGGTTCGCGCCATTTCACGACTTGGTTGAGATTCGCTCCGCGGTGCCGCGGGAGTTCCGTATTTCGCTGAGCCTCGCCTCCGTGAACACCTCGGTGACAGTGAAGGACACAGAGACTTTGGTGGACCCGCACAGGACCGGAAGCGTGAATCGCATCGGCTCCGAAACGTTGGAGAACAGACCCACGGCCCTGCCGGGGCGATCGGTAGTAGATCTAGTGAATTCACAGCCGGGTTGGCTTTACGAAGGAAACGCGGTGTTGCATCCGCGCGGATCCGAATACCACACCCAATTCGTGGTGGACGGCGTTCCACTGACGGACAATCGCTCGCCGAGCTTCGGCACGGAAATCGAGGCAGACGATGTGCAGTCGCTGAGCATCTACACGGCGAACATTCCCGCGGAATATGGACGGAAACTGGGCGGCGTGATCGAAGTGGTCACCGCCAAAGATCCACGGCTGGGCTTTCACGGTAAAGCGGTTCTTACTGGGGGAAGCTTCTCGACGGGAAGTGCTTACGTGCTGGGAGAGTATGCGCGGCGAAAGGATGCCGTGAGCTTCTCGGTGGACGGCGCGCGCACCGATCGATTCTTGAACCCGCCCGTGGTTCAAAACTATTCCAACCAAGCAACTACTGGCGATTTCTCAGTGCGGTATGAACGGGATTTTAGCGACAGCGACCGGCTGGGGCTCACGGTGCGGCACGGGCTTTCGAGATTTGAAGTGCCGAACGAACAACTGCAGCAAGCCGCCGGACAGAGGCAAGGCCGCACTAACTTGGAGACGATGGGGATTTTGTCGTACCAGCATGTTTTTTCGCCCAATGTGCTGGGCGATTTGCGAGTGATGGTTCGCGACGACTCGGACACCCTTGCGTCCAACCCATTTTCGACACCGATCATCGCGTTTCAGGATCGTGGCTTCCGCGAGGAATATTTCAAAGGCAGCGTTTCCGCGCATCACGGAAGGCACGAATGGAAGGCTGGCGTCGAGGCGGATTTCACATCGATTCACGAGAACTTCCGCGACGTGATCACGGATGCGGCGCAGTTTGGCCCTGGGACACCGCCTAGCTTCCGCTTCACCGGCAATGGGCGAGACCTGGAACAATCCGCCTTTGTGCAGGATTTCATTCGATTGGGGAAATGGACCGCGAGCGTCGGGCTGCGCTGGGATCATTACCAGTTGCTCGTGAACCAGAACGCGGTCAGCCCGCGCCTGGGAATAGCGCGATACGTGCCCGCGCTGGATTTGGTGCTGCACGCGTCGTACGACCGCGTGTTTCAGACACCCGCGTTCGAGAATATTTTGTTGTCCAGCTCAGCGGCGGTCGTCGTGCTTAACCCGAACGTCCTGCGGCTTCCAGTCCAGCCTTCACTCGGAAATTACTATGAGACAGGATTCACGAAGGGATTCGCCGGGCGCGTGAAGCTCGATGTCAATTACTTCCGGAGATATGCGGATCATTTTGCCGACGACGATCAGCTGCTTAATACCGGCGTGAGTTTTCCGATCGCATTCCGAAAGTCCGCGATTTATGGGGCGGAAGGTAAGATCGAGATTCCGCACCTCGGAAATCTTAGCGGATTCGTCAGCTATTCCTACATGGTTGGTTCGACGTACTTGCCCGTAACGGGCGGCCTTTTTCTTGGCGACGCCGCCGCGAATGCGCTTAGCAAGACCGCTGGACGTTTTTGGGATACGCAAGATCAACGCAATACGGCGCGGACGCGTTTTCGATACGTACTGAATTCGCGGTTGTGGGCGGCAATTGGCGCGGAATACGGCAGCGGGTTGCCCGTGGCGTTCGAGGGAACTGAGGCACAAGCGATCGCGCAGTACGGACCGCAGATTGTGGAGCGCGTCAACTTCACGCGGAATCGCGTAAAGCCATCGTTTTCGCTGGATGCGTCCGCGGGCGCGGAGGTTTGGAAGCGTGACGCGTTGCAGGTTCGCGTGCAGGCGGATTGGGCGAACCTGACTAATCGCCTCAACGTAATCGATTTTGCGGGCTTATTCTCCGGGAACGCTGTTGCGTCTCCAAGATCGTTCGCGGTGCGGCTGGAAACATCCTTCTAGCTCTTGGACTTCACAGAATTCTTAACCCGTGGGAGCTGAAACCGATACCCTACCCAAGGTTCCGTCGCAATGTACGTTGGGTGTGCGGGATCCGGCTCGATCTTCTTTCGCAATTGATTGATTACCACCCGCAAGTTTTCCGTCTCGTCTCCGTAATCCGGCCCCCAAACGGCCTGAAGCAGCCTGCGGTGAGGGAGCGGTTTACCTTGATTCGCAATGAGATATTTCAAAACCTCAAATTCTTTCGGCGTGAGATGCACTGCCTGACCGCGCACGATGATCTCCCTCGCTTCAAAGTCGATATTCAGATCCTTGGACACAAATGGCGGCATTGCCTCCCCTGGCGCGTACCGCCGTAATGCTGCGCGGATTCTCGCGAGCAACTCCTCAATCCCAAAGGGCTTCACAACGTAGTCGTCCGCGCCGGCATCGAGGGCGGAAACCTTGTCCCGCTCGGCGCTTCGCACCGTAAGCATGATGATAGGAGCGTCAGAAATTCGGCGCATTTCGCGGCAAGCCTCGATTCCTCCCATGCCGGGCATGTTTACGTCCAGCAGGACCAAATCCGGCCGCTCCTTACGAAAGGACTCAAGAGCGTCTTCGCCGTTCTTGGCATCAGTAATCACGTACCCTTGCGAACTTAGAGTGGAACGCAAGACGCGGCGAATCTGCGGTTCGTCGTCGACGACCAGAATGTTCGCAGTGGTCAACTATTCTCCTTTCCCGCCGCGTTCGACGGGCAACGTAAACGCAAACACCGAACCGTGACCGAGCTGGCTCGTCACACTGATGGTGCCATTCTGAGCCGCGATCAGTGCCTTCGCGATTGGCAGACCCATACCCGTTCCGCGCACGAGGTAACGCTGGTCTTTGCCCCGGTAAAACTTATCGAAGATCATGGTTTGCTCAAAGTCATCAATTCCGGGGCCGCGATCGGCGACGCTGATGCTCACGGTCTTTCCGGTCAACTCTGCCGCAATGGTGATCGGCTGATCCTTGGCGGAGTAGAGGTTGGCATTGGCAATCAATTGCACCAGGGCCTCTTTGGCGCGTTCACGGTCGGCGCGCACCGGCGGCAGGTCCGCTGCGATGCGCACATCCAGCGGGCGGCCGCCGAGCGACGCGCCGCAGTGCCCCAGCGCCGCTTGTATGATCTCCTCGACCGCGACGGGCTCGATGTCCAGCGCGATCTCGCCGGCCTCGATTTTTGCCATCTCGCCGGCCTCTTCAACCAACCGATTCAAGCGATCGCACTCCTCGTTGAGGATGGAGAGAAGTTCGTGCGTAGGCGTCGCACTTGGGGGAAATGAACTGAGCAAGCTGCTGACGGCCGCCTTCATTGAGGTCAACGGCGTGCGGAAGTCGTGCGTGATCGAATCCAGTAAAGCGGATTTGAGCCGCTCGCCTTGCCGCTCGGCTTCGGTCTGGCCGAGTTGCTCGATGGCACGAGCACGCTCGATCGCAATCGCCACCAGCGTGCTGATGGCGTCCAGCGATTGCCGCGAAAGTTGCGAGCCCGAGATGCCGAGGCTGCCGATCGCGCGAACCCCCAGACGAATCGGAACAAAATACTCGCCTCTCTGCGTGTCGGCGGAAATCTCATCGACCGCGAAAGCTTGCTTCATCTTTTCCTCATCCAGATAAGCCGCGCCGAACCCGGAGCGATAAAATTTATCCTTCTGCGGCAAGAACAACGCGGCTGCGCCCGCTTCGAAACTTTCGACGATGTAATCCGGTATGGCGTTCATCAATTGAATCACATTGCCTTCGCCGAGGAGCTTGCGACTAAACTGATATAGGCGCTCAACTTCGCGCCTACGCTGGTGTGCTTCATCGGCTTCGGTGCGAATTCGCGCGGAAAGTTGGCTACCCATGATCGAGGAGACCAGGAACGCAAATAGCGCGACCCAGTTTTGCGGATCGGCAATGGTCATGGTTCCTATCGGCGGCAAGAAGAAATAATTGAAGGAGACCACCGCCGCGAGCGACATGACCACGGAAACGGCCATTCCCCAGACAGCCGAAACTGCTAGAATTGCCAGCAGAAACGAAAGCGCCACCGTTGTTTGGTTCACGTGTAACACGTGACGGTACGCAAAGGTGATTCCGGCGACCACAGCCAGTGACACAGCAATTCCTAAGACCCGGCCGCCGAGGAATCTCTGCATCGCTACATTCTAGCGCATGCGCACACTTCGACCAGGAGAAGACAGGCCTTGCCCAAAAAGCCTGAAGAATGGCTGGAAGTCGCTGCCCCGCCGCAAAAAACGCGCGGCACCTTTAAGCTTTTTCTGGGCTACGCGCCCGGTGTTGGTAAGACCTTCAGCATGTTGAGCGAGGCGCTGCGCCGGCACCGCCGCGGCGAAGACGTCGTGATCGGCGTAGTGGAAACGCACGGACGCAAAGGCGTCGAAGAGCTGGTTGCACAAATCGAGCAAGTGCCGCGCAAGAAAATCGAATACAAGGGCACAGTTTTCGAAGAGATGGATGTCGATGCGATTCTAGCCCGAAAGCCCGAAGTCGTTTTGGTGGATGAGCTCGCACACACTAACATTCCCGGCAGCAAGCACCGCAAACGCTACGAAGACGTTCAGGAGCTGCTGGCTGCAAAGATCGATGTAGTCTCTACGGTGAATATTCAGCACATCGAAAGTATCGCGCCGGTGGTTCGATCCATCACAGGAATTGTGGTGCGAGAGACGGTTCCGGACTGGGTGCCGCTCACCGCCTCTGAAACGGTAATGGTTGACCTTACTCCCGAGGCGCTACAAAACCGCATGAAGCGAGGGGACATCTACAGCACGGACAAGGTCGAACGCTCGCTCAACAATTTCTTCCGCCGCGGAAACCTCATCGCCCTTCGCGAACTCGCCCTGCGGCAAGTTGCCGAGCAAGTCGATCGCAGCCTCGAGTCCTACATGGAAGCGCAGGATATTCGCAAAAACTGGGGCGTGCGAGAACGCATGGCGGTGTGCATTTCCGCGAATCCGGCCGGGCAATACCTGATCGCGCGGGGCGCGCGAATGGCGCGAAGAATGGATGCCGAATTGTACGTCGTTCATGTGGACCGCGAATTCGGACCAAAAGAGCCGAATCAAAGTGCGCTAGCGGCCAACTTGCGCTTCGCCGAAAGCCTGGGCGCCAAAGTGATTCGCTTACAGGGACGAAGCGTCGCGGATTCCGTCGCCGCGTTCGTGCGTTCAAAGCACATTACGCAGGTGATCTTCGGCCGCGCGCCGATTCATGATTGGCGAAAGTATTTTTATCTATCCGCAGTGCATCGCTTTTTGCGAGAGTCGCCGCCGGTTGACGTTCACATCGTCACGCAGGAGCCCGAAGACTAACGGTGTATTAAGGCTTGGCTGCGGCAGCTTGCGCTTGCATGCTGCCGGCCATGTCTACTTCAATCACCACGGTGTGATCTACCTTGAGGATAAAATTGCCAGGGTTTTTCAGGCCCCAATCGTTGTAGGGAACGCGGAAGGTCGCGCTGCCCTTCCATTTTTCCGAGTTGAGCTCCGCTCGCACCGGGATAGTGAGTTCATGTTCGCTTCCGTGCAGAACGCAAACGCCATGAAGCTGCGCGGTCGAGCTACCCTGAGGCAGCACGGCGCCTTCGACTCGGTCCGGACGAAAGATAATGTCCGTGAAGCGGGCACTCTCCAGCACTTCTTTGTGCATTTTCTTGTCGCGAGAGTCGCTGCCGCTTTGGCCACTTGCGGCGTCCACGACAATTTCTCCAGCCGCCTTTCCACTCACTGGGTCGAGACGCAACATGCCACGTCTGACCGAAAACGTTCCGTGAACGGTGTGAAGGCTGCTGCTGACGCTGTAATGTACGGTGCTCCGGCTAGGATCAATAGTCAGGACGATTTCTTTCGCGCTGAGTGATGACGTCGCTTGCGGGGGCCGGTGAGCAGCGCTTGCCGAAAGCAGCACCGCGAAGCCACCCAGTGCGGCGCATAGAGTGATATTTCGGCGAACTATTTGCAGGCTCATGATTGTTCTTCTAGGCAGCAACTAGACGCCAGGCAAGCAGTGCGCCTGTCGCAGCGAAATGTTTTGGAGAGGTGGCACCCACGTGAACCGCGAGCAATCTCTCGAATAGGTCTGGATGCGCCGCGA